>DASUHP010000048.1:0-50833 GCA_036273455.1 Micropepsaceae bacterium
TTCGGGGATGTAGTGCCGCAGCATATTCTCAATGCCATTGCGCAGCGTGATGGTCGACGACGGACAGCCCGAGCAGCTTCCCTGCAAATGCAGGAACACGGTGCCCGAACCGCTGTCGAAACCCTTAAAGATGATGTCGCCGCCATCGGAGGCCACCGCCGGACGCACGCGCGTTTCGAGCAGCTCCTTGATCTGGGCAACGACCTCCGCCTCTTCGCCTTCATAGACCGGCTCGTCTTCGCCAGGAGCTTCACTCTCGAACAGCGGCAAGCCGCGGGTGAAGTGCTCCATGATGGCGCCCAGCACTGCCGGCTTGACGTGGCGCCAGTCGCCTTCGCGCTTGGTCACACTGATGAAGTCCGAGCCGAAGAACACGCGATCCACCTCGGGGATGCTGAACAGTCGCGCTGCCAGCGGCGAGCGCTGTCCCGCTTCGGCATTGGGGAAATCGGCGGTGCCTTCCGGCATCACTTGGCGGCCGGGGATAAACTTCAGCGTCGCCGGATTGGGAGTCGTCTCGGTCTGGATAAACATGGCCTTGATATTGCGCGCGCAACCCCATTATGCCAGAGTGAACAAAACAGGAACATAAAAATCGAGCTGGGACTCATTTGGAATGTAGTTTCCCTCAAACCCGCGAATCAGATTCATTGCGCAAGGAGGCCTTCGATGATGCTTTGGGACAATTCCGATCTCAGTGACCAAGAGGCCGGCTCACTCGACCGGATGATTCAGCGACGGGGATTTTACCCGGTCTTATACACGATCGTATCGACGCTTATGGCGGAAGTGTCGGAGAACACCGAGCTCAACGTGGACGAACGCTTCCGTTTGGACCAGACCGCGCAAGCGCTCAACTCCATCATCGAGAATGACTAGAGCGGCCGTTGGCGTGAGCGATATTGCAGCTGATCTGACTGCATTTTCTGGCTCGCGCCGGTTTACAACGGTTCTCGCTGATCCACCTTGGCGCTTCCAGAATAAGACCGGCAAAGTCGCACCGGAGCACCGGCGGCTGAGCCGTTACGGCACATTATCACTCGATGAGATCCGATCGCTGCCCGTGCCCGCAATTACTGCCGCACCGGCTCATCTGTATCTCTGGGTTCCGAACGCATTGCTGGCTGAAGGATTGGCCGTGATGGCAGCTTGGGGATTCACGTACAAATCGAACATTGTCTGGCACAAGATCCGGAAAGATGGTGGCCCAGATGGCCGCGGCGTTGGATTCTATTTCCGCAATGTCACGGAATTGGTTCTGTTCGGCGTTCGCGGCAAAAACGCTCGCACGCTCGCGCCCGGCAGGCGGCAGGTGAATTTCATTGCCACGAGAAAGCGTGAACATTCGCGAAAACCAGACGAGCTGTATTCGATAATCGAACAGTGCTCGCCGGGACCGTACCTGGAGCTGTTTGCCCGCGGCGCTCGAAAAGGTTGGCACGGGTGGGGAAATCAGGCGACGGCGGATTACCGGCCCGACTGGCCGACGTATAAGAATAACAGCGGGGTCCTCATAGCAGCGGAATGAACGGGGCTTAGTATTCCGACGCAGGCCATCCCGGTCTTGTCCCGCGAACGAACAGCGTTTGCAGAGCAATCCCTTTACAGTGGATGCTTCTGAGTAAGTCGAGGCGCGGCTTGGACCCATTCCAGAAGCGCTCTCGGCTGATAGGATTGGCGCTCCGGGGCGCTGATTCTAATGACCGATTTAACCCGTCTGAAGGTCTCTCTCACAAAGCACAATGCTCACAAAGTCGCTCGCCTGCTGAAAGACTACAAAGCGGTCGAAGTGTTCGAACGACTTGATGAGGTTCACGCCGAAGCAGCTCAGGCTCGCAAAAATCTCTCGGCTTTGCCCAACGACGCTCTACCGCCAGTGTGGGAAAAGGTGCGCGAGCTTGGGCCCGATGCAATTGACGCGCTCGTGTTGGTGGCAATCATTTTCAGCCACCACCAGTTGATCAGCGCCATGGCGCAGGCGAGTAACCGGCGTGGCTTCGCTGGTGTAATACGACGCGGCACGGCGCAGAAGGTCTACTCGAACTTTGCACGAGTCATCGACCAGCTTGGGTACGCAACGAAAGTCGAGCGCGGAATAGCCGTCTCATTTGACCTAAAGGGAATGTTTCAAATACCAGGGCTGGGACCTTGTGTCGCGGAACTGCTCGAACTCAAGCTGGCAGAGGCGAGTTGGGATCGTTCGAATACTCTCCTCGATGAGGTCGTTCGCTTAAAATTCCAGGACGTTTTTGGAATTACTGCCGACGAATTAAGGGCGTGGCTTGGCCTTGGAGCGCAACCATCGGCAGCGGGATCAAACCTGACAGCAAAGGATCAAGAGTTCTTCCAAGATCCGAGCGAGGGTAGCGCCAGTAAAAAGTTCAAATTTAAACCCGGGCACACCGAGCGAGCTGTAGACGCGATCGAGAAATCCCCGTCACCAAAATCCAGAGCTAATCGCCTGCACAATGAAATTCAAAACAAGCTGTACAACTTCTTGAAAGGAAAGCTGGGCCCCGACAGCGTCGGTACAGAGCAGGACACGGGCAGTGGGACGGCCATAGATTTGGCTACGCAACACAATGGCAAGACCACGTTCTATGAAATCAAGACAGGTGCCTCGGTCAGGTCGTGCATCCGTCAGGCCCTTCCACAGCTTCTGGAGTACGCCTTTTGGCCCGAGGAAGAGCGAGCTGAGGAACTCATCATAGTGTCGCATCTACCGCTTTCACCAGACGGGGAGCGGTACCTGCGGTTTCTGAAGAAGAGGTTCGGTCTACCGATCTCATACAAGCACTTTGATCTGCATAAGAACGTGCTCCGCTAACGGCCTTGGGACTGTGACCAATGAAATTCAGCGCGCCAGTTGGCCGTTTCGAGCGCAGGACGCCGACACGTCAGAGTGAACGAAATGTCCCAGGAGTGGACGTACGAATTAGCCTGTCTTCCGCTGGCCTACGGACGCGGCGGAGCGGCGGTCTGCGCCGGGATCGACATGGAAATCGATGATGCACACGCCGCCTGATTTCAGCACGCCAACACCTTCGGAAATTGCCTTGGGCACTTCGTTTGAAGTCGTCACCGGGCCGATTCCGACTGCGCCCTGTGCCCGCGCCAGCATCGCAATATCCGGCGGTGGGTCTTCGAGACGCAGGCCGATCCAACGATTGTTCTCGTTCCGCCCGCGCGCCCGTGCGACAGTTTCCTGATGCAGCTCGTCATTGAAATAGGAACGGTTGTTGTCGATCAGGATCAACAGCGGAATACGATGATGGACGGCGGTCCACAGCGCCGTTGCGCCCATGCAGAAATCGCCATCACCCAGCACCGAAACCGCATAACGTCCGAGTTTTTGCAGCGCGAGTGCCGCACCAACCGACAGTCCCGGTCCTGAGCCAAGCCCGCCGCCGCCGTCCTTGCCGAGATAGGACAAAGCTTGCGTGAAGGGCCACACCTCGATCGGCCAGCCGCGGTTGAGCAGTGAGAATGTGACCTGCTCGGGATTGTCGAAATTCCCGCGCAGAGCCGCCGCGATTTGATGCAGCGTGATCGAGCGCCCGTCCGATTTTGCCGCTGCACCCGCGATGCGCTGCTTCCATGGCGGCTTTGATCCAGCGCCCGGCGCACGCAGCAGCTCGTCCACGACCGCATCGGAGCCGCTATCGAAGTAAATGTCCGCCGGAGCGAGTGCCTGATATTCCATGCCGGCGCCGCGATGCAGATGCCGGTCCAGCGATGCGGCAATGATCTTCGGGCCACTTCGCAAGTTTCCTGCCTGCTTCAACGCGCCGCCGAGATCGGCCCAGTCGAGCGACAGCAGACAATCGGCTTCTGCCACAACCTCACGTGCGGAGCGGGTTAGTGCGTTGAACGGCGGCACGACATGCGCGGGATGACTGGTCGGAAACATCGCCCCGGTTTTGAGATCGGTCATCACGCAGGCGCCAAGCTTCTCGGCAAGCCTGATCCGCGCCTGCCATGCGGGCGTATCGCGTGATCCCCTGCCGAACAAAATCAGCGGTCGTTCGGCACGCGCGAGCATATCGGCCGCGCGCGCAATATCGGATGGTGCGGGGCGCGGCGGCGATGGCGGCTGAAACCGCGCCAGATCGGGCCAATCGGGTTCGCGCTCCAGCTTTGCTTCCTGCAAGCCCGCATCGAGACAGACATAAACCGGACCGGCCGGCTGAGAGCGCGTCAGCAGCCAGGCGCGGGTCATCGATTCCACCAGCGATTCCGGCGACGACGGCTGATCGTCCCATTTGACGAAATTGCGCACGAGGCCGCCCTGATCGCGCATGGTGTGAATCCAGTCGATCCACGGCCGGCGTTTTTCGGACGCCAACGGTCCGGTCGCACCCAGCACCAGCAACGGCGCGCGGTCGCACCAGGCATTGAACACCGCCATCATGCCGTGCAACAGCCCGACATTGGCATGCAGCACGCAGGCCATCGGGTGCCCGGTGACTCGCGCATAACCATGCGCAATCGCGACAGAATGGTCTTCATGCAGGCACAACAGAATGCCCGGGCGTTCATTTCCCAGATGGTTGACGATCGAATCGTGCAATCCGCGATAGGACGCGCCGGGATTGAGGCTGACATATTCGCAACCGAGACGGCGCAGCATTTCGGCGGCAATATCGCTGCCCCAGCGGATGCCGGTGTCGGGCGCGCCTTCAGGTTGGTCGAGTCTCATGCGGTGCTCCCATTCGAGCAGAATGCGTTTAAGTCGGACGCATAACTTTACCTCCACCTTGCGGGGAGGTCGAAATTTGCGAGCAAATTTCGGTTGGGGGTGTGCGTGCCGACATTTCCCCCCCGCCCGCGAATTTTCTGAAGTGAAAATTCGCGTGCCTCCCCGCAAGGGGGAGGCTAACCTGACTTTCCAATCTCACCGTTCGTTAAAATACGTCGCCCCAGGTTTTGCGGCGGTGCCGCCGGAATTCGGCAGCATTGCGCCGCGCAAGGTCCAGCTCTGATATGCCATTTTCCGTGCACAGCCGGAAGCGAGACCCGGCTTTGGTATTCGCAACCGGGGCGACGATGCGCGGCGCCGCGGCTGTCAACACGACACCTTCGCGCGCCGCGGCAACATAGGAAAATTTCTCGTCCTCAAATGGGACATTGGCATTTTTGGCACGCATGTGATCGCGCGTCCGCGGCAGCCGCACCGTGAAATGGCACCAATGGTCACCCGTCATCGGACATGGCACTTCGCCGGGACACGGGGCGGCGATCATCGCCCGATCCTGCAGCAAGATTTGCCGGGCATGCAGCACGCGCCGAAACCCGGCGGGCGTTCCCGGTTCGACGATCACCAGAATGCCGCGGCAAATGCTCCACAACCGCGAGACCAATTCCGCGATGCGCGATTCTGCATTCTCCGAAACAGCATAGCCGGCAATCACGAGATCGAAGTTTCGATCTCCAGGCAATTCGCTGGCAATTTGTGTCTCGCGCAGCGCCGGGTGCGGGCTCACTGCAGCGAGAACCCCTGCCGCCGCGGCGAAACGCGCATTGTAATCATGCATCGCAACACGTTCGATGCCGGGCCAGACATCCATCGCGGCCCAGCTTGCCGTTCCCGGTCCGGCGCCAAAATCGAGCAAAGATTTGGGATCGAATTCCGGCGCGCGCATCTGCACAGCACCGAGTGCGGCACGAGTTGCCGCGTAAGTTGCGGGAAGCCGCGCTGTCAGATAGGCGGCGATATCTTTGTCATCTGAAACCGCGCGCAACGATCCGCCGCCGCTGCGATAGCAGGCTGATTGCACAGCAGCGCGTGCCGCGATTTCCCGCCCGCGCGCTGTGCTGCAAAATTCGAAAATCGCGTCCTGCAATGCCGGCGGCACACCGCTCACGCCAGCGCGTCGACCTGTTCGTCGGTGAGATTGCCCGGCACCACGGTCACGGGAATCGGATAGGCGGTGGCCGATGGGCTCGCGATCAGCGCCACCAATGGTCCCGGCCCTTCCTTCGACGTGCCCGCCGCAAGCACCAGAATTGAAATCGCGCGATCATCCTTGAGGATTTCCCGTATCTGCTCGGCCGGGCGCCCCTCTCTGGTCACCAGCTCCGGCATCGTGCCGACGATTTCATTCACCGTTTTGGCGGCGTCGTGCAGCGCGCGCTCGCCTTCCTGATGCGCCTCTTCGCGCATCAATCGCTCGACGCCAGCCCATTGCTGAAAATCCGCCGGCGGCACGACATAGAGCAGCGTCACGATTCCGCCGGTGTGCTGTGCCCGCCTTGCGGCAAAACGCAATGCCACCCGGCATTCCGGCGTCTGGTCGACAACCACCAGAAATTTGCGCCGGTGTGGCGGGATAAACGGGCGCTCGGTGTCGTCCATCCGTGATTATGTGCCCCCTTGGACCCGCTCCCGCAAGATGGTCACGGCTCGGCTTCACTCACCTTTCGCTTGAGCTGATAAAGAAGCTCCAGCGCCGCTTTGGGTGTCAGGGCATCGGGGTCGATATCGCGCAGCATGTCTTCGACTGCGGACCTGGCCGGCACCGCCGGTTTTTGCGATTTCAGTTCGGCGGCAAACAGCGGCAGATCATCTATGCGGGCAAGTGGCTTATGTCCTTCTCGCCCATCTTCCAGCGCACGCAGCACTTCGGATGCTCGCGCCACCACAGCTTTCGGCAATCCGGCCAGCTTGGCGACCTGAATTCCATACGACCGGTCGGCAGCACCCGGCGCGATCTCGTGCAGAAAGACAACATTGTCCTTCCATTCGCGCACCCGCATGGTGGCGCAGGCGACATCCTCTAACCGCCCGGATAGCGCAACCAGTTCGTGATAATGGGTCGCGAACAGCGCGCGTGACTTGTTGACGGCGTTCAGGTGCTCGACCACCGCCCAGGCGATGGCCAACCCGTCGAAGGTCGCCGTACCGCGGCCGATCTCGTCCAATATCACCAGCGACTTTTCGCCGGCGAGATTGAGGATCGCAGCCGTCTCCAGCATTTCGACCATGAATGTCGAACGTCCACGCGCGAGATCGTCGGCGGCGCCGACGCGGCTGAACAGACGGTCGATCGCACCGATATGCGCGCTTTCGGCAGGGACATAGGATCCCATCTGCGCAAGAATCGCGACGATCGCGTTTTGCCGTAAGAATGTGGATTTGCCCGCCATATTCGGGCCCGTGATCAGCCACAACCGTCCGCCGCCATGTTCACGGTCGCCGGGCGACAGGTCGCAATTGTTCGGAACGAATGATCCCCTGTTTTCCGCTGCAAGCGCCTGCTCGACCACGGGATGGCGCCCGCGCATGATCGAAAAACCGGGCGTATCGTCGACGATTGGGCGGCAATAGCGGCGAAGACTGGCCAATTCCGCCAGCGCCGCCGCGGTGTCGACGACCGCAACCGCGTCGGCGATGGCGGAAAGTGCTGCGGCTGCGGCGCGGACATCGGCGACCATCACGTCGAACAGATCGAGTTCGATCGCCAAGGCCTGTTCGCCCGCCTGCGCGATTTTCACCGCGAGTGCATTCAGTTCTTCGGTCGAAAACCTGACCGCCGATGCGACCGTCTGGCGATGACGGAAGCGATCACCGCCGAGCTTCAGCAGCCGGTCGGATTGCGCGGCCGTGACCTCAATGAAATAGCCGAGCACTGCATTGTGCTTGATCTTCAATGACGCAATGCCGGTTTCGCTGCGATAGCGGCTTTCCAGTTCGGCGATCACCCGCCGTGACTCGTCCTTCAGCGCACGCGCTTCATCGAGCGCAGCATGTGCACCCGCAACAATGAAGCCCCCGTCGCGGGCAAAAAACGGCGGCTCGGCGGTCAGCAGGCGTTCGAGCTTGTCCTGCAACGCACCGGCCGCGAGCGCGCAATGGCCGATCTCGCGTGCGGCATCGGCGAGTTCTCCCGGCGCAGGCTGAAGCACCTCGTCGAGCTGTCCCAGTAAGCGGCGCAGGTTGCGAGCCGCCGCGAGCCCGGCCCGAATGGCGGCAAGATCGCGTGGGCCGCCGCGTCCGAGCACGATCCGTCCGCCGGCGCGTGCGAGATCGGGGGCTGCGCGCAACGCGCTGCGCACCTGTCCCCGCAGCTCTTCCCGAGCCAGGAAAAAACCGACCGCATCCAGCCGGCTGGTGATCGCATTGGGATCGATCAGCGGGGCGGCCAGGCGCCGGTTGAGAAGCCGTGCGCCGGCTGCGGTGACCGTCAGATCGATACAGGCGAGCAAGCTGCCGCGCCGCTCGCCGGACAGCGTCTCTGTCAGCTCAAGATTGCGCCGGGTCGCGGGATCGATCGCCATAACGCCGGAATCGGCGCTTTGCTTCAGCGGCTTCAGCGCCGGCCGTTTGCCCTTTTGGGTGAGGTCGAGATAACCGGCGAGCGCGCCCGCGGCCGACAATTCGGCGCGGCTCAGGACGCCAAATCCGTCCAGTGCGGCGACACCGAAAAAACTTTTGAGCAGCCTCTCGCCGCTCCGGGAATCGAAACTGACCGCGGGCCGCGGCGTCAATCGCGGGCCCAATTCCCTGAGCGGCGGTCCGATAACGTCATCGGCCAGTAAAACCTCGGGAACCAGAAGTTCGCGCGGCGCGATGCGGCCAAGCACCTGGGGCAATTCCTCCGGCGCAAGGCTTTCGACGGCGAAATCGCCGGTCGAGATATCGGCAGACGCGATGGCCAGCTCGCCACCGGCCCGGCCTAAAGCCGCGAGCAGCGACGGGCTGCGGGCATCCAGCAGCGAATCTTCAGTCAAGGTGCCCGGCGTCACCAGCCTGATGACTTCGCGTTTGACCGGCGACTTGGAGCCGCGCTTCTTCGCCACCGCCGGGTCTTCCATCTGCTCGCAGACCGCCACCCGAAAACCCTTGCGGATCAGTTTCTCCAGATAGCTTTCCGCGGTGTGCACCGGCACGCCGCACATCGGGATGTCTTCGCCGAGGTGTTTACCGCGTTTGGTCAATGCGATGTCGAGCGCGGCGGCCGCCTTGACCGCATCGGCGAAGAACAGCTCGTAGAAATCCCCCATCCGGTAGAACAGCAGATATTCGCCGTGGGCCGCCTTGATCTCCAGGTATTGGGACATCATCGGCGTAGCGAAGTCGAAGCTGTCCGGCGCGGAATTGGCCGGGACGCTGACTTCGCCATTGAGGGGGTGCAAAATCTCCGTCATTAAGGGAATTTACCAGACCACGAACACAGGTCGATCCGAAGGCTCGTCGCGTCGTCACTTTTCCCCAGGCCTGCGACGGGCCGGGCAATAAATCCAAGGGAGAACTGCCCGATATGGCCGTTGCGTCCGAACGCCCGTCTTTCACCGATGAAGAGGCCCTGGCATTTCACGCCGGAGACAAGCCCGGAAAGCTCGAAATCCGCGCCACCAAGCCGATGGCGACACAGCGCGATCTGTCGCTCGCCTATTCGCCGGGAGTTGCGGTCCCGGTGCGCGCCATCGCCGCCAATCCCGACCTCGCCTATGATTACACCACGCGCCGCAACCGGGTCGCGGTGATCTCGAACGGCACTGCCATTCTCGGTCTTGGCGATCTCGGCGCACTCGCCTCCAAACCGGTGATGGAAGGCAAGGCGGTTCTGTTCAAGCGTTTCGCCGACATCGACGGCATCGATCTGGAAGTCGACACCGCCGATGTTGACGCCTTCATCAATTGCGTCCGCTATCTCGGTCCCACCTGCGGCGGCATCAATCTGGAAGACATCAAGGCGCCGGACTGCTTCATCATCGAAGAACGCTTACGCGAATTGATGGACATTCCGGTATTCCACGACGACCAGCACGGCACGGCAATCATCACGGCGGCTGGCTTGATCAATGCGCTCGACCTGACGGGGCGCGATATTCGCGACATCAAGGTGGTGGTGAATGGTGCCGGGGCCGCGGGCATCGCCTGTCTCGACCTGATGGTGGCTCTCGGGCTGCCACGGGCCAATGTCATTCTTTGCGACACCAAGGGCATCATCTATCGCGGCCGCACCCAGGGCATGAACCAGTGGAAGGCCGCTTACGCCGCGGAAACTTCGGCGCGGACGCTGGAGCAGGCGATGGAGGGTGCCGATGTGTTTGTCGGGCTTTCCGTGCGCGGCGCCGTGACCCGGGAAATGGTTCGCAGCATGGCGAAAAAACCACTGATCTTCGCCATGGCCAATCCCGATCCGGAAATCACGCCGGAAGAAGTTCGTGAGGTGCGCGACGACGCGATCATCGCCACTGGCCGCTCCGACTATCCCAACCAGATCAATAATGTCCTGGGTTTTCCCTATATTTTCCGTGGCGCGCTGGATGTCGCCGCCCGCACCATCAATGAGGACATGAAGATCGCCGCCGCCCAGGCACTGGCAGCGCTCGCGCGCGAAGATGTGCCCGATGAGGTTGCCGCCGCCTACCGCGGCGCGCGTCCGTCATATGGGCCCAATTACATCATCCCGGTGCCGTTCGATCCGCGGCTCATTTCGCGCGTGTCTTCGGCCGTTGCCGAAGCGGCGATCAAGAGCGGTGTGGCGCGCCGTCCGATTCCCGACATGGATGCCTATCGCAACCAGCTTTCCGCGCGGCTCGATCCGTCCGCCATCCTGTTTCAGACCGTCACCGCCAGCGTGCGGGCCAATCCGAAACGGGTGGTGTTCGCGGAAGGCGAAGAAGAAGCCGTCATTCGTGCAGCGGCATCGTTTCAGAGCGCCGGCCTCGGGCGCCCGATTCTGGTCGGCCGCGAAGAGGTCATCCGTGAGCGGATAAATAAGCTCGGGATCGACATCGACCCGCCGCTCGCGGTCCGCGTCCCCCATTCGGCGGCCGAGGCGGCGCCCTACACTGAAATGCTGTACCGGCGGCTGCAACGCGAGGGCGCGCTCTACCGCGACTGCGTGCGCATGGTGACCAATGACCGGAATATCTATGCCGCGTCGCTTCTGGCGGCCGGCGACGCCGATGCCATGGTTACCGGCGTGACGCGGAATTACACGACCGCGCTCAACGACGTCCGGCAGGTGCTCGATGCCAAACCCGGAGAATTGCCGGTCGGAGTCACCATGATCCTCAGCCAGGGAAGATTCGTATTGGCTGCGGATACGACGGTGCATGAATTGCCCAGCGCCGAAGAGCTTGCCGACATCGCGATTCAGATGGCGGGTGTTTCGCGCCGGCTGGGCGTCGAGCCGCGCGTTGCGCTGCTGGCCTTTTCGACCTTCGGCTATCCGCGGGGAGAACGCTCGGAGCGCATCATCGAAGCGGTCGGGATTCTCGCGCGCCGCAAAGTCGATTTCGAATATGACGGTGAGATGGCAGCCGATGTGGCGCTGAACCGCGAACGCATGGCGCTGTACCCGTTCTGCCGTCTATCGGATACCGCCAATGTGCTGATCATGCCGGCCATTCATTCGGCGTCGATTTCCACCCGGCTGTTGCAGGAGGTGGGTGGCGTCACCATGATCGGTCCTTTGCTGGTCGGACTGGAAAAACCGGTGCAGATCGCACCGCTCGGCGCGAAGATGAGCGAAATCTACAACATGGCGGTCCTCGCTGCTTACGACATCGAAGCGCAAAAATGAGCCGCCGCGCGATTTGGTTTGTGATCCTGGTATCGGCCGTGGGCCGACATGCAATGGCCGCGCAAATTGCCCCGGCTGCCCCTGCCCGGCCTGACGCGATCTCGACGCTGGTCAGCCAGCTCAGCATCACCCGCTACAAAGCCGACATCAAGGCACTGACCCAATTCGGCGATCGCCGGCAGGGGACAAAGCGCAACCGCGATGCGATCGACTGGATCGAAAGCCAACTTAAAAGCTATGGCTGCCCGACCGCGCGCATGTCTTACGTCTATGACCCGGGCAAGCGCTTCCGGCCAGCTGTACCTGCCAGCGGAGAATTTGCCGTCGGCGGTGGCCGGCCACGCGGATTTCGCCGGCCAACTGCGCCGAATACCGACCCGAAGGCCCAGCCCGATCCGAAGCTGCGCCAACTGGATTCGGATGTGGCGCCGCCGGGCCCGCGTGAGGAAGTCTATTGCACCAAGACCGGCGCTGCCCACCCGGGCGAAATGTTTATCGTCAGCGCACATATGGACGGTATCGGCTATGGTGAGGCGGCCAATGACGACGGTTCCGGCACAGCGCTCGTGATGGAATTGGCACGCGTGCTGAACGGTCCGGGGGTGCGGACAGACCGCTCGGTGCGCTTCATCCTGTGGAATAATGAAGAGACCGGCCTGGATGGCTCGCGCGCCTATGTGGCGGCGCGGCGGGCGCTCCAAGGCAAGGAAGTCCCGGCGCATTCGGGCCGGTTTCCCGAGCCCAGATGGCTGGGGGTCATCCAGCACGATATGGTGATGTTCGATCACGGAATGCCGCGCGCTGACGGCAGCGTGAGCCGCGAGCAGCGGCCCGAAGCAGACATCAATGTGGAATTTCAATCCGCCTCAAAATCGGCTGCCCAGTCCCAGGCGCTGGCCTGGGTCTTGCAAAAGGCCAATGAGGATTACGCGGCGCGATACCCCGCTGTCGTCGGCCCCCACATGACGAATACGGATTCCGAGCCATTTCAGGATTTTGTCGCGGCCGTCAGCGTGCGGGAGAATGAGCGCGGCACGCAAATCGGCAATGGCTGGGACCCGCAATGGCATCAGCCGACGGACATCTATGCCACGTATAATGATAAAGACTTCCTTCTCGGTCTGAATGCAGCCCAGACCACGCTTGCGGCGGTTGGCAGGCTGGCCGGGGCAAGTCTCGCCATACCCGCGAAATAGCCTGCAGGGGCCAATGACTTGGCTGTGCGGACGGGCCCGCAAAGGGCTTTGGCCCAAGGTTGGTCCGGGCTCAAAAACAGGCCGTATTTGGGTGGTTTGTGCGGTTGCGGGGCCGGAGAGCCGTTCCTATATACCCCCCGGATGTCATTTTGTTCAGGTTAATACAACAACGGGGACCGACGGGGCCGCTTCACTGCAAGGGCTTCAGCGGGTCTGCCCAGGAGGAGCCATATGGCTAAGGTTATCGGCATCGATCTCGGCACCACTAATTCCTGCGTGGCTGTCATGGAAGGGTCGGCGCCCAAGGTCATTGAAAATTCAGAAGGGGCGCGCACCACGCCCTCGATTGTGGCGTTCACCGGCGATGGCGAACGTCTGATCGGCCAGCCGGCGAAGCGGCAGGCCGTCACCAATCCCGAATACACATTCTTCGCCATCAAGCGCCTGATCGGGCGGCGGTTCGACGATCCGATGACCCAGAAGGACATCGGCATGGTGCCGTACAAGATCGTTCGCGCCGACAATGGCGACGCATGGGTGCATGGCCGGGAAAACAAGCGTTTTGCACCGTCCGAAATTTCCGCCTTCATCCTCCAGAAGATGAAGGAGACCGCCGAATCCTATCTTGGCGAAAAGGTTTCGCAGGCTGTCATCACCGTGCCTGCCTATTTCAACGACGCCCAGCGTCAGGCAACCAAGGACGCGGGCAAGATCGCCGGACTCGAGGTCCTGCGCATCATCAACGAGCCGACCGCGGCCGCGCTCGCCTATGGCATGGACAAGAAGCATGCCGGGACGATTGCCGTTTACGACCTCGGTGGCGGTACTTTCGATATCTCGGTTCTCGAAATCGGCGACGGCGTGTTCGAGGTCAAATCGACCAATGGCGACACGTTCCTCGGTGGCGAGGATTTCGACCAGCGGCTGGTCAATTATCTCGCCGACGAGTTCAAGAAGGAGTCGGGGATTGATCTGCGTACCGACCGGCTCGCTCTGCAGCGCCTGAAAGAAGCTGCTGAGAAAGCCAAAATCGAACTCTCGTCGGCGATGCAAACCGAAGTCAATCTGCCGTTCATCACTGCAGATGCCTCGGGTCCGAAGCATCTGACCATGAAGATCACCCGCGCCAAACTGGAAGCGCTGGTCGATGATCTGATCCAGAAGACGATCGCGCCGGTGCGTCAGGCGCTGAAGGATGCCGGCGTTTCCGCCAATCAGATCGATGAAGTGATCCTGGTCGGCGGTATGACCCGCATGCCCAAAGTGCAGGATGCGGTGAAGCAACTCTTCGGCAAAGAGCCGCACAAGGGCGTCAATCCCGACGAAGTGGTTGCTGTCGGCGCCGCCATTCAGGCGGGCGTGCTGAAAGGCGAAGTGAAGGATGTTCTGCTGCTCGATGTGACGCCGCTGTCGCTCGGCATCGAAACACTGGGTGGCGTTTTCACCCGCCTGATCGACCGCAATACGACCATTCCGACGAAGAAGAGCCAGGTGTTCTCGACTGCCGACGACAATCAGACGGCGGTGACGATCCGGGTGTTCCAGGGCGAGCGCGAAATGGCGGCCAACAACAAACTGCTCGGCCAGTTTGATCTGGTCGGCATACCGCCGGCGCCACGCGGCGTACCGCAGATCGAAGTCACCTTCGATATCGACGCCAACGGCATTGTCTCGGTCGGCGCCAAGGACAAGGCGACGGGTAAAGAACAAAACATCCGAATCCAGGCCTCCGGTGGTTTGTCTGACGCCGATATCGACAAGATGGTCAAGGAAGCCGAAGCCCATGCGGCGGAGGACAAGCGTTCGCGCGAACTGGCCGAAGCCAAAAATCAGGGCGACGCGCTGATCCACTCGACCGAAAAGGCGGTCAGCGAGCATGGCTCGAAAGTGTCGGACGCCGAGCGCACCGCGATCGAAAACGCGATTGCCGCCCTCAAGGCGGCGACCAAGACCGAGGATGTCGAGGACATCAAAGCCAAGACCAACACGCTGGCACAGGCTTCCATGAAGCTTGGGGAGGCCATGTACAAAGCGCAAGGCAGTGGCGGCGGCGGTGGTGAAGGCGGAGGCGGCGCACAACCCGGCGGACAGCCGAAGGACGAGAATGTCGTTGACGCCGAATTCTCGGAAGTCGATGACAACAAAAAGCAGGGCGCGGCTTAAAGATGATCGGCCCGGGCGGGTTCCACCCGGGCTGATTGTTATTCGACAATCGCCTACAGGCTTGTGACTGCGGCACCGGGTCAGATCGGGCTAAATGTGTTCGCAGATTGGTTCATGGGTACGGATGAATGAGCAAACGGGATTACTACGAGGTTCTCGGGGTTCAGCGATCCTGCTCGATCGAAGATGTCAAAGCCGCTTACCGCAAGCTGGCAAAGGTGCTCCATCCCGACCGTAATCCCGGCGACAACACCGCCGAACACAAATTCAAGGAAGTCAACGAGGCCTATGACATCCTGAAGGATAATGACAAACGCGCCGCTTATGATCGTTTTGGCCATGCGGCGTTTGAAAACGGAATGGGCCGTGCGGCGAACGGCTTCGATTTCGCGGCTTCGTTTACCGATGTTTTCGACGATCTGTTCGGCGAGTTCATGGGTGGCCGGCGCACGCAGCGCCAGAACCGCGGCGGCGATCTCAGGTACAATCTCGAAATCTCGCTGGAAGATGCGTATCGCGGCAAGTCCGCGGAGATTCGCGTACCGACGCTGGTGGTTTGCGACGATTGCCATGGTCTCGGCGCCGCGGCGGGCACCAAGCCTGAGACCTGCGGCACCTGTTCCGGCCATGGCAAAGTGCGCGCCACGCAGGGATTTTTCACCGTCGAGCGGACCTGCCCCAAATGCCGTGGCCATGGCCGCGTGGTGCGCCATCCCTGCAAGTCATGCAGCGGCTCCGGCCATGTGCAGAAAGAGCGCACATTGTCTGTGGACATCCCACCGGGCGTCGAGGAAGGCACAAGAGTGAGGCTGTCGGGCGAAGGACAGGCCGGGCTCAACGGCGGTCCGCCCGGCGATCTGTACATTTTCCTTTCAGTGACACCGCATCCATTCTTCCAGCGCGACGGACAGGATCTGTATTGCCGCGTGCCGATCAGTTTCACGACTGCGGCATTGGGCGCGGAAATCGAGGTCCCAACGATTTCCGGCGAACGTGCACGGATCAACATTCCAGAAGGGACGCAGACCGCCCATCAGTTCAGATTGCGCGGCCGGGGAATGCCGGTGCTACGCGCCGGCGGCCAGCGCGGCGACATGTTTGTCGAAGTCAGAATTGAAACGCCGGTCAAGCTGACCCGCAAGCAGAAGGATTTGCTGCGGACATTCGAAGCGGAATCGGCGCAGGGATCGCAGCCGGACTCGGAATCCTTCTTCGCCAAAATGAAGGAATTCCTCGGCGGCGCTTAGTTTAGCGCAAAAGTTTCACGCGGAGCCGCGGAGATCGCCGAGCCATCGAGTGTGCGACGGCGAAGTAGCTCGCCTCTGGAGCGCGTCACGAGTATCTCTGCGATCTCCGCGGCTCCGCGTGAGATAATTTGGCTGGCGGTCTACTTCTTTGTGAGGCGGAAAATTGCGCCTTCGGCAAGCAGATTTGCGCCGAGATTGTTGCCGGGGATTTTCCGCGTTCTATCGGTTCCGACCAGCGCCACCGCACGTTCGATCCGGCCGCCCACCTGCCGCACGAGCACCAGGAAATCAGCAATCGTGCAGAGATGGATGTTGGGCGTGTCGTACCAGAAATGGCCAAGCGTCCGGGTGATCGGCATGCGGCCGCGAAACAACAGCGACAGCCTGACACGCCAATGGCCGAAATTCGGAAACGATACAATGACATGCTTGCCGATCCGCAGCAGCTCGTTCAGCACCAGCCGCGGATGACGTGTTGCCTGGATCGTCTGGGATAAGATCACAACGTCAAAAATCCCTGACGGATATTCGCCGAGATCGGTATCGGCATCGCCCTGCACCACCGACAGCCCGCGCGCCACGCACTGATTGACGTTTTGCTGGGACAGCTCCAGCCCGCGTCCGTCCACGTGTTTGGTGTGCACCAGATATTCCAGCAGCGTGCCGTCGCCGCAGCCGATGTCGAGGACCTTGGAGCCTTCCTGGACCATATCGGCGATGGCCGCGAGATCAGGCCGGAGGATGGCTTGCACGGGCGGCTTGACGACGAGATTCATCAGATGCCTTTCGCGGCGGCCGCAGCGCCGAGAAAGCCGCGCATGGTGTCGAACAGCTCGGGCTCGTCCAGCAGGAACGCGTCATGCCCGCGGTCGCTCTCGATTTCGACGAAACTGACATTGGCACCGGCGGCATTCAACGCATGGGCGACGCGTTTGTTTTCCACCGTCGGGAACAGCCAATCGCTGGTGAAAGATACGATGCAGAACCGGGTCCTGGTGCCGCGAAACGCCTCTGCCAGCACGCCTCCGTAATCCGCCGCAAGATCGAAATAGTCCATCGCGCGTGTGATGTAGAGATAGGAGTTGGCGTCGAAGCGATCGACGAAAGTCATGCCCTGATGGCGCAAATAGGATTCGATCTGGAAATCGGCATCGAACCCGAATGACAGCGCGTTGCGGTCGGTCAATTGGCGGCCGAATTTTCGTTGCAGCGCCGCTTCGGAAAGGTAGGTGATGTGCGCCGCCATCCGCGCGACCGCCAAACCCTTGGACGGATGGACACCACCGCGCGCGTAGTCACCGCCGCGCCAGCTCGGATCGGCCATGATCGCCTGACGCCCAACTTCATGGAAAGCAATGTTCTGCGCCGAATGCCGGGCGGCGGTTGCAATCGGCATCGCCGAAAACACGCGTTCGGGGTAAGCCGCGGCCCATTGCAGCGTTTGCATCCCGCCCATTGACCCGCCGCATACCGCGAGCAGCTGATCGATACCCAATGAGTCGATCAGCATGGCCTGGGCGCGCACCATGTCCCGCACCGTCACCAGGGGGAATCCAAGTCCGTAGGTTTGGCCGGTCCTCGGATCGATCGACGCCGGGCCGGTCGTCCCCATGCAGCCGCCAACAACATTGGCGCAGATCACGAAAAACCGGTTGGTGTCGATCGGCTTGCCGGGACCGACGGCATGATCCCACCACCCTGGCTTACCGGTCACCGGATGCCGGCTGGCGACAAACTGGTCGCCGGACAGCGCGTGACAGATGAGGACCGCGTTGGATCGCGCGGCGTTCAGCTGCCCATAAGTCATATAGGCGATGGTCAATGGCGCCAGACGCTTGCCGGAATCGAGCACCAGCGGCTGGTCGGTGCCGAACTCTGTCGACGAGCCGGTATTCTCAGCCGGCGCCTTGAGCGGCCTTAGAAATATGGGTTGCGCTTCGGCCAATCCTCGTTTCCTCCGGGGCTGCGGTGCCTAATCCGCAAGTCCTCAAGTGTCAAATCGGGGCGCTGCCTGCCGGAGGGACCTGAAACAGGGCGCCGGTCACGCGATAACGATGCCGCAGCCAGTATAACCGGGCGACGGAGCGCTTCCAGCCCGGATGATCGATAAACGGAAAGGGCAGCCGCAGCAGCGGCCGCAGCAGTATCCACGGGCGTCGTCCGACATCGGTCCACCAGGATTGCCCGGTATCGATCACTTCGCCCTTCAGCATCACCGCCGGGCGAAACAGCGCCGCCAGTTCCGCCGGCGCCGGACGGAACATGGTGTCGATCGGATCGCGATGGTGAGGATAGCTATAGGGCACCGTGACGAAGATCAGCCCGCCCGGGCCGACAATCTCCATGCAGCGCCGTGCCAGTCTGGCTGGGTCGGGCACATGCTCAAGGATATTGCAGCAAAGCACGGCTTTGGGCGCGAAGCCCCTGATCTGAGGCAAGGCATTGTCGGCCAGGATGTCCGCCCGGATGTCGATACCATCGCCATCGCGGTTGTCCAGATGAAGCACGCGGACGCCCCGGGCCTTCAGGGGGCTGAACAGGGCCCGTTCCGTCCAGGGCTGCTCCTTTTCGCGGAAATGGCGCGTGCTGCTTCCGATATTGATCAGCGGTGACAGCACCTCGCCGTCCTGCAGCCGAAGCAGGTTTCCCAGCCAGATTGCCTCGGCTTCGAACATGGACAGGTTCCCGGACTCGGCCGCACAGTGCGGCAAAGGTAAACTCGCCGCAACGCTTTGATTTTTCCGACGTGGGCCTTATCAATGGATTGGGGCCTGGGCGCCGCGACAGATTTTTCTGACCGCAGGCGGTTTTCCCCACCCACAGACGGCGAATGCGAAAACCGGACGAAAGTTTAGAGGATCTCCGCAGGGAGATCGACGGAATCGATGACGCGCTGCACGATCTTCTGATGCGGAGGTCAGAGGTCACGCGCGCCATCGCCAAAGTGAAACTGGCGCGCGAGACCGGGCGCCCCGGACTGGCCACATCATTCCGTCCCTCGCGGGAAGCGGAAATTCTTCGCCGGCTTGTTTCGCGCAATCAGGGCGCCGTTCCCGAACGGGTGCTGGCGCGGATTTGGCGCGAGATCATCGCGGCAAGTCTGAATGCGCAAAGCGGCTTTGCCCTACATGTCTTCGCGACGGGTAACCAGTCGCAATTCGTCGATCTGGCGCGTGGCCATTTTGGATCGTTTACGCCGGTGAAAACCCACACCCGCCCGTCGCTTGTTGTCCACGCCTGTGCCGAAGAGCCGAACTCCATTGGCGTCATTCCTCTGCCGAATTTCGAGGAAGGCGGCCCGGCATGGTGGTCGCAGCTCGCTCCCTCCGGCGAAAGAGGCGCGCGAGTGGTGGCCAAACTTCCGTTTGCCGCCCGCGCAGACGATGTCGCCGCCTATGCCATTGGCGCCATCGAACAGGAAGCTTCGGGTGACGACACGACACTGCTGCTGCTTGAAATTGCGCCATCCGTTTCCAGGAACAGGCTGAATTCGCTGCTGAAGCGCGCCGGGCTGGATGCGGGGGTCGTCGCAGCCGGACGGCTGACGGACAAAAAAGTCCCTGACCAGCTGTTGCTCGAAGTGACCGGTTTTGTCGCCCGTTCGGACCCGCGCCTGGCTGCATTGAGCGAAGCGGCCGGCCCGATTATCGCACGGATCGCCCAGCTTGGCGGTTTTGCCAATCCGATTGTGCTGCCGGAATCGGCGTGATGATCGCCATGACACTCATGCCGAAACCCGGTGTTCTCGACATCGATGC
The DNA here is from genome assembly GCA_036273455.1 of Micropepsaceae bacterium. GTDB lineage: Bacteria > Pseudomonadota > Alphaproteobacteria > Micropepsales > Micropepsaceae > CAIYRG01. Next base: position 19,902 of record DASUHP010000048.1, read on the forward strand.
TTACGTGCCGGGCCGTTCCCAGGCCGCAGGTGCGGCGAAAACCTTCAAACTGTCATCGAATGAATCGCCCTTCGGTCCGAGCGCAAATGCGCTCAAGGCCTATCGTGACACCGAAGGACAGCTGGGGATTTATCCCGAAGGCACGGCGCGAATTCTGCGCGAAGCAATCGCAGGTCATTTCGGCCTCGCCGCCGATCGCATTGTTTGCGGCAACGGTTCCGACGAAATCCTCACATTACTGGCGAACTGTTATCTCAGAGAGGGCGAAGAGGTATTGTTCTCGGCTCACTCTTTTTCGCTGTACAGAATCGCGACGCTCGCCAATAGCGGCAATCCGGTCGAGATTGCCGCACCGGAACTGCGCTTTGATGTCGATCTTGCAATCGCGAGACTCACCCCGAAGACCCGGCTGGTCTACATCGCCAATCCGAACAATCCGACGGCAAACTATGTCTCCGCCGCCGAATTGCGCCGTCTGCATCAGTCGCTTCCGCAAGGATGCATTCTCGTGATCGATGCGGCCTATGCCGAATATGTCCGGCGCAACGATTTTGAAGCGGGCGTTGAGCTGGTCAGCGGTTCGCAGAATGTTGTAATGACCCGGACCTTTTCCAAAATTTATGGTCTTGCCGGCATTCGTGTGGGCTGGGCCTATTGTCCAAAGCCGATTGCCGAAGCGCTCAATCGCGTGCGCGCGCCCTTCAACGTGAACATTGCGGCGCAGCATGCCGCCGTGGCGGCCCTGTCGGACCGCGCGCATTTTGAAATGTCGGTACGTCACAATGAGACGTGGCGTGCAAGGCTGATCGAGGAAATCCGCGCCCTGGGTTACCGGGTTGATGACAGTGTGGCCAATTTCGTCCTGATCCATTTTCCGGATCAACCGGGGCGGACATCGCTCGATGCGGACCGCTTCCTGATGAGCCGCGGTATTATCATGCGTGGCTGCGGCTCCTATGGCTTGCCGCAATGCCTGCGCCTGACGGTGGGCACGGAAGAGGCCAATCTGGCGGCGATCGCCGCATTGCGCGACTTCGCGGCGGCCAAATGAGCGATACTGCCATCTTCAACAAAATCGCGCTGATCGGCGCCGGGTTGATCGGGTCGTCGATTGCCCATGCATCCCGGCGTGCCGGGTTGGCAAAACATATTTCGGCTTATATTCCGCGCGAGGAGACCCGCGCCCGCGCGGCTAAAGCCGGCTTTGCCGATTCGCTGCACGCCGATATCGCCGCCGCAGTTGCGGGGGCCGACCTTGTAATCCTCGCCACCCCAATCGGCACATTTGGCGAACTTACCAAACAAGCGGCGCCGCATTTGATGGCGGGTGCAATTCTGACCGATGTCGGATCGGTCAAAACCGCAGTGGTTCGGGATGTATCGCCTCATGTCCCGGCAGGTGTGCACTTCATTCCCGCCCATCCGGTTGCCGGAACGGAAGAGTCCGGCCCCGATGCCGGCTTTGCCGAGTTGTTTGACGGCCGCTGGTGCATTCTCACGCCGCTGCCGGGAACGGATCCCGCGGCGGTTGAGAAATTGAAGGATTTCTGGCGCCGTTGCGGCAGCGACGTCGAGATCATGGATGTGCATCACCATGATCTGGTGCTGGCGATCACCAGCCACGTGCCGCATCTGATTGCCTATAATATCGTCGGCACCGCCGCCGACCTGGAGACCGTGACCCGAAGCGAAGTGATCAAATACTCCGCCAGCGGATTTCGCGATTTCACCCGCATTGCCGCGTCCGATCCGACGATGTGGCGCGACATCTTTCTCAACAATCGTGATGCGGTTCTCGAAATGCTTGGCCGGTTCAACGAGGACCTCGCGGCCCTTCAACGCGCGGTCAGATGGGGCGATGGGGACGCGCTGTTCAAGCTGTTCACACGCACGCGCGCCATACGCAGGTCCATCATCGAAGCCGGTCAGGATACAGCCGAACCGAATTTCGGACGGCTATCGCGCTCCGGCCGGGGCCGTCGCTGATGCGAGTTCGAACGCGACAGAGCCGTTGCGGAAATCCAGTTGAACCGGCTGCGTGCCGCCGTGATCGGCAGTTCGATCGCCGCGCAAGGTCCCGGAAATCTGATCATTGTCATCGAGCTTGAGTTGCCCGCGCAGCACCGCATGGGCATCGGGCCAGTTCAGCGCTAAAGACGTGACATCCGCCACGCCCATTCGGGCGCGCCACAATTCGAAAGCACGCGTCATGTCGTCATTGCCCTGCTCCAGGCGCGTCAGCACATCGGCTTGGTTGAGGGTGATCCGGCAGTCGATCAGCGGAAGTGATGCCTGTGCCGGCGGCGACCCGGCTTTGCCATTATCCACCTGAAGCGCCACGTCGAGAGTGTTGTTGCGCCGCGCAAGCGCATGGAATTGCGCGCGGTCGGCGGCAAACGCCGTGGGCGAGAGGGAGGACCCGGCCCCGGTCCCACGCGGGCGCCAGAGATCAAGATCAAACCGCAACAGCCGGCCCTGATTGAGAATCGCGCTGGCGCGCGCCGTCTCCGGAGACAGCATTATCGTGACTGGCATGGCATTGGGCTGCGTCGTCCAACTGATCGTCTGTGTACCATCGGATTCGAATATGAACTGATTGCGTCCATAGGCCATCCGGTGCAGGGCAAAGCGATCGGTTCGCCAATCGACTGCGGTACTGCCGTTGCGATAGCCAAGCCTGACGCCGGTCAGCAAGACGTCGAGACGAAACGGGAATCCACCGACAGTTTTTTGCGCGAAGCTGAAACTGATTCCAGGCGCGATTTCTCCGCCATTCGCGCGGTCCAGCCGTGCTGACATGGTGTCCGCCTCGACGCGCCAGAATACCGAATACAGAATGGCGAGCAGCAGCAACAGACCCACAGGGCCGTACATGTAAATGCGGTTGGAGTAAGACATCCGCGCGGTTCAGATTTCAGAAGATCAGGCGCATTTGGAGTAACCGCAGGAGAGGCAGGTATCGCAGCCTTCAACTTTGACCAGCGACGTGCTGCTGCAGCGCGGACAGGTACGGAACCTGCCTTCTCCGCCGGCGACGGCGATTTGGCGCGCGGCTTCGGTTGATGCCTCACGATCCGGGATGAAGCCGATCGCCATCAGATGGCGTTCGATGATTTCTCCGATGGCGGCCAGCAGCGATGGCACATATCTGCCGCTCATCCATTGCCCGCCCCGCGGGTCGAACACGGCCTTCAGTTCTTCGACCACAAATGTAATGTCGCCGCCGCGGCGGAACACGGCACTGATCATGCGCGTCAATGCCACCGTCCAGGCGTAGTGCTCCATGTTCTTGGAGTTGATGAAGATTTCAAATGGCCGTCTGCGGCCGTCCTGTTCGATATCGTTGATGGTGATGTAAAATGCGTGGTCGAGATCGGGCCAGCGGACTTTATAGGTATGGCCCGAGAGATCGCCGGGGCGGTCCAGCGGCTTGGTCATATACACGACCGATCCAGATTCGGGCAGCTGCGCGCGCGCGGCTGGGACCGCCGGTTTTACGCTTTCGACTGCAGCATCCGGCTCTGTTTCCAAAACTGCGCCTGTGACAGGGTTGGGCCGGTAGGTCGTGCAGCCCTTGCATCCTTCGCGGTAGGCCGTGCGGTAAACCTGCTTGAAATCGCCGAAGGAAATATCCGGCGGACAATTGATCGTCTTGGAAATCGAACTGTCGACGAATTTCTGTGCTGCCGCCTGCACCAGGAGATGTTCCGCCGGTGAAAGCTGATGTGCGGAGACAAAATAATCCGGGAGTTCAGTCTCCTCTCCGAACGCAGCACGGAATGCGCGATAGGCAAAATCGCTGACGCGCTCTTCGCGGCGGGAACCATCGCCCGACAGCACATTGCGCCGGAAGGAGTTGGCGAATACCGGCTCGATCCCGCTTGAGATATTCCCGGCCAGCAGCGAAATCGTCCCGGTCGGCGCAATCGACGTCAGCAAGCCGTTGCGGATGCCGGATTGCGCGATGCGATCGCGAATGCCCGGCGGGAGCGCGATGATGTTGGCCCTGCTGAGATATGCTTCGCGCTGATACAGCGGGAACGGGCCTTTTTCCGCCGCCAATTGCGCCGATTCGTCGTAGGCCGCGTCGCGGCACATCCCGAGCCAGCGCTCTGTCAAAGCGATACTGTCAGGTGAGCCATAGCGCGTGCGGCAGAAAATCAGCGCATTGGCGAGCCCCGTGACGCCCAAACCGATGCGGCGCTTTTGCATCGCCTCCTGTTTTTGCGCGGGCAAGGGGAAACGCGAAACATCGATGATGTTGTCGAGAAAACGCACGGCGATGCGCGTCAAACGGACAAGTTCCGCTTCGTCGAGTTCGGCCTCTCCGGTGAATGGCGCGCGCACAAGCCGCGCAAGATTGATCGAACCGAGAAGGCAGGCGCCATAGGGCGGCAACGGTTGTTCGCCGCAGGGATTCGTGGCGTGGATCGTTTCGCAATAAGAGAGATTGTTCAGCGCGTTTATCCGGTCGATGAAGATGACGCCGGGTTCCGCAGAATTATAGGTGGCCCGCATGATGCGATCCCACAGCGCGCGCGCCGATAATGTGCGGTAGATCTTGCCGCCGAAAACGAGATCCCACGCGGCGTCGTCCTCGACCGCCTGCATGAAACTATCGGTGACGAGCACCGACAGATTGAAGTTGCGCAGCCTGTCGCCGGCGCTTTTGGCGTTGATGAAGTCCTCGATGTCGGGATGATCGCAGCGCAGCGTTCCCATCATTGCGCCGCGCCGCGCACCCGCCGACATGATGGTGCGGCACATGGCATCCCACACATCCATGAATGAGATCGGGCCCGAGGAATCCGCTGCAACGCCATGAACGACGGCGCCCTTCGGGCGCAGCGTCGAGAAATCATATCCGATGCCGCCACCCTGCTGCATCGTCAGCGCCGCTTCGCGCAAATGGGCGAAAATGCCGGACAGATCGTCCGGGATTTCCCCCATGACGAAGCAGTTGAACAGTGTCACGGCGCGCCCCGTACCCGCGCCGGCCAAAATCCGGCCGGCCGGCAGAAACCGGAAATCGGCCAGCGCGTCGCGGAATTGAGCCGTCCAGAATTTCCGTTTCCCGGATGCTTCAGCCTCAGCCGCGGCCACTGCGACGCGCGCCCAGGTATCGTCGACCGATAGATCGATCGGAGTCCCTCCGGCGTCTTTCAGCCGGTATTTCATGTCCCATACCTGTTGCGCGAATGTGCCCATGACCGTTTCAGTTCATTGCAATTTGTTCAGGCCGCTTGCCGGACTGCGATTTCCCTTTCGCCTTTGGCGAGAAGGTTTGCGGTCGCCCGCTCAATCCGTTCCTCTAGCACAGCCATGAATTCGCTGCGCCTCAATCCGGGTGGAATCGCTTCGAGAAATTCAACAGTGATTGTCCCCGGCCGCCGCAGAAACGCGCCCGTCCAGAACAGTCCGGAATTATGCGCCACCGGGACACAGCTTCGGCGGAGTTGCGCGTAAAGCGCGGCAACACCCGGCTTGTAATCGGGCGCGTCATGCAGGGTTTTCCGCGTCCCTTCCGGAAATATGACGACCGGACGCCCTTCGGCCAGGATTTCGGCGGCTCCGGATGCCATGCTGCGTATGGCACTGCCGCCGGCTGCGCGGTCGATGGCCAGCATGTGCATTTTGCGGCTGTACCATCCGTTCACCGGAAGGCGCAGCAAAGACTGCTTCATCACCATGCTGGGGTGGCGGAGGATCGCCATCAGCGCGATGGTTTCCCAGGCGCTGAAATGCTTGGAAGCGACAATGAATCCTCCTTTGGGTACATCGCCGCGGATTTCGACTCCCAATCCCGCAAACCAGCGCAAGCCGAGCAGGACCATGCGGGCCCAGATCCGCGCCGCCACGCATGTGTAGCGCCCAGGCAATAGCAGCAAGGGTAGGCAGACCAGGTGAATCAGCACCGAAATCATGGCGAACCAGACCAGAAACAATGCGGAGCGGATGTACACGATCATGACCGCGTCTGATTCGCCGATTCGACAACGAAGGCGCGCACCGAACTGGCGAGATATTTGAAATATTCGCCGCCCAGCCGGCGAACCGTCTGCCAGTTGGGTGCATCAATCGCGTCCGCCACGGGATAGGGGATGAGTTTGATGCCGGGCAATTCCGATCCAAACTCCACCAGGCTGCGCGGCATGTGATAATCGGCGGTCACGATGATCAGGCTTTTATAATGGTGGTCGCGGGCCCAATTTGCCGTTTCTTCGGCATTGCCGCGCGTATCCAGCGCGCTGAAGCCGAGGTCGACGCAACAGTCGAAGAACTTGCCGCCATGAAGCAGGTTCTTCAGGCCGCTTTTGGTCGTGGTCGGGTTCACTCCGGAAATCAGCAGTCTTTGGCCCAACCCGTCTTCCAGCAAATTCATCGCCGGAACCAGACGGCCGCCTTCGCCCGTCAGTGCAACAATGCCGTCGGCGGGTTCAACCCTGGCGCTGCCCGGTTCAGGAAGCGATGCGACAAACGCCACAAATCCGGCCAGAACGGCCACCGCGGCGGCTGCAATGGGCCACACCCATCGGCGCAAATACTCGCTCCATTATTTAGACGGTGCTGCGCCGCAGCGCGGCCCACACCAGCAGACGGCAAGTCACCCATGCAATTATTGCCGCGCCGACAGGAATAAAGGCAAGCCACGGCAGATCTGCACGTGACAGCGCTGGAACCAGGGCCGGAATGGCAGATGCGAATCGCCCGCCGGTTCCGCGCAAGACGAACAGGCAGCCCGTCAGTCCGCAACCGGTTGCAGCCGTCAGAACGACACCCGCCGTTGGAATCCTGCCGATCAGACCTGCGATACGCCCGTCGCTGACGCCGAGCAGCCGCAGCAATTCGACATTGTGCTGCTGCGCTCCAATCCAGCCGCGCAGGAACCCAGTCAGTGCAAGCACAAAGCTGACCGCCGAGACGGCAAGAACCACTGCTGCCATCCAGAATATCTGCACCGTCAACGGAGCTGCCGCGCCAATCGCCTGGCGGGGATCGTCGAATACCGCATGCGGTGCCGATTCCAGCAGCTTCTGTTTCAGCGCCGGCAGATCCAGCGCCCGTCCACCGTCCAGCTTGACGTCGATCAGCGCCGGAAATGGCAGCCCATCGGCCGATTCACCGCTCCTCACCCACGGCCCTACGAGGGCAGCGTTTTCCGATGCGCTCATCACATCGGCGGAGGCTACACCGGGCGTAACCCGCAGAAGCGCGACTGCCGCCGCGACCTCGGCCAGCGGCGGCGTAGTCCCCTCGGGCATGATCTGCACCGTCAGGCGGCTGAATACATGATCGGTCCACAGCGCGTTGTCGTGCCGCACCGCGAGCATGAGGCCCGCGGCGATACTGGCTATGAATGCAATCACAACCATGCACGCAGCGAAGACGATGAGGCCGGGCGGCCGCGGGAGGATCGATCCCGGCGCGCTCTGCTCGCTGTTTTTTGATTCCGCCCCGAGTGCAGCGCTGCCGCGCTCGATCGGGCCAATGCGCATTGCGCTGCTCTGATCACTCACGCCGCAATATCCATTTCGCCGATACGGCCGGCCGCAAGACGCAGCTCGCGCCCCCCGCTGCCTGTAATCGCCGCGCTGTTTCCCGTCGCAATCAGGACCGTGGTGCCGAAGCGATGTATGTTCAGCAGTATACGGATCATGCGTTGACCGGCTTCGTCGTCGAGATTGGCGAACGGCTCATCGGCCAACAGCAGATCCGGCTTTCCGACCAGAGCACGGGCAATGGCGACCCGTTGCCGCTCGCTCGCCGAAAGCGAACCGGCCGGTTGCTGCTCCCGCCCGGCGAGACCCGCCCAAGCCAGCAACTCCTGCACGTCTTTGCTATAATCCGCGCGACGCTTGCGCGCGAGGCGCAGTGGAAGCGCCACATTATCGAATGCAGACATGTGATCCAGGAATCGCGGGGTCTGAAACACCAGCCCCAACCGCCGCCGCATGGCTGCGAGCTCGCCGGCTCTTACAGTGCCGACGTCGGTTCCGAACAGATAAACCGCCCCGCGCGAGGACTTCTCGCGTCCATCACAGAGGCGCAGCAAAGTGCTTTTGCCGGCACCGGCTGGTCCGGTGACCAAGTTGAGTGTCCCCGGTGAGAGCGAAAAACTCACGTCGCGCAGCAAATCCGCGCTCCGTAAATAGCCGAAGCCGACATTCCGGAGGTGAAGTACACTCTGTCCCAAACTCATGCCGACTCACCTGATTCCTGCGACATGTGACCACAGGATTGCGGTATTCTCACAGACCCAAGAATCCATATGCCGGTTTTTTGACCAGATCATGATCCGCCGCCAGCACTTGTGTCCGGCCAAAGCTTCCGCCTAATTTGCGCCAAATCTGCACCCATAAGTTCAAGCATGATTCTGACTTGCCCCTCCTGCGGCACCCGCTACCGGGCTGAATCCGCCAGTTTTGCCCCTCCCGGCCGGAATGTGAGGTGCGCCAAGTGCGGTCAGGTCTGGTTTCACGCTGTCGCAGAGCCGGAGCCCGCCGCCACGGCCGCGCCTATAAGCCCCGTCGCTCCCGAGCCGGGGCGCTCCCAGTCGATGGGCGCAGTCGTCACTGAGCGAAAAGCGGCCGAGCTGGACCGGCGCCGGATCCTCGCCGAAGAGGAGCCCCGGAGCTCACGCCTGCTACCAGTACTCGGCGTCATTCTGGTTCTGCTGCTGCTGGCGGGTCTCGGCTGGACCGCTGTCCAATATCGCCAAACCGTCGTCCGGCTCTGGCCGGCATCCGAACGCGTATATGGCGCCATTGGCCTGCCGGTAAACCTGACGGGTATTGCCATTCGCAATGTCAATCTGCGGCAGCAGGTCGAACAAGGAATGCCGGTCCTCTTCGTCTCCGGGACCGTGGTGAATATCAGCAATCGCGACCAGCCCGTCCCCCAGCTTCGCGCCATTCTCTTCGACGATAGCAGACGCGAGTTGTACCGCTGGACTTTCGATGCCGGCATCCCCCCCCTGTCGCCCGGCGCGTCGAAGGACTTCCGCGTACCTCTGCAAAACCCGCCACCCGATGCGCGCGCGGTCAATATCAGTTTTGCGGGAGAGGACCAGCAGTAACGGATGCAAGAGCACTACACGGAACGCACGCTCTTCAGCCCGGATCAGATCGCACAACGCATCGATATTGTGGCGCGCGAAATTGCGGCACGATCCGTGTTACCCGAAGTTGCCGTTCCGGTATTGGCCGGCGCTTTTGTATTTGCGGCAGACCTCATGCGCACCTTGGCGAGTCTCGGGCTCGAACTCGAAACCGACTTCATCTGGCTGCGGTCCTATGGACGATCACAAAACCCGGGTGAGTTGCAGATTCTGCGTGCGCCGGGCGAAACCGTTCGCGGACGCTCCGTCCTTCTGATCGACGGTGTGCTCGACCGCGGGGCGACTTTGGCTGCAGCAAGGAAGCTCCTCGATGCGGCCGGTGCCACCTCGATCATTTCGGCGGTCGCGGTGGTCAAGGCCGCACCCGATCCGCTGTTCAGAGCGGACTACGCGCTGTTTCACGCCGGATCGGAATTTCTCTACGGCTACGGCATGGATTGGTCCGGACACGGACGCGGTCTTCCTGATATCCGCGTCCGAACCTGATCGGCGGATCAGTTGAACGACTTCAGCAGCCGGTCAATATAGTCGAGTTCTTCCTGCCCGCGCGTGGCTTCGCCGGAACGGCGCTGCAGCTCTTCCAGAATCTCCCGGGCACGGTCCAGTTCGGACTGGTCGGGCAGCTTGACCGCGCCACCGGCCATGGATCCGGCCTGATCGAGCGGCCGGCCCAACGGATCCGTGCGCTGGCCATTCTGGTCATTGCCGGCGCCCTGTTGCTGGGCATTGGCCGCCATCAGATTCTTCGCTAGCTGCTGGGCACTGCTCCGCAACTGATCCAGCGCGCGTTGTTGGGCCTGCTCGGCGGTTCCAAGTTGGCTGCCATTGAGATTGTCGCGTGCCGTTCCCATTTCGCGGCCCGCCTGATCGAGACCGTTGGGCATTTGCACGCCGTTTTTGCCCAAGCCCTGGATGACCTTGTCGAGCTTATCACGCAGCCCCTGCTGGTCCTGGGCGAGCCCCTGGGCCAGCTTGGGATCAACGGGTTGGCCGTTCGGTTGGCCCGGATAAGGCTGCCCCTGCCGCCCGAACTGTTGGCCGTAGCCATATTGCTGGCCAAACTGGCCGAACGGGAATTGTTGCCCGAACCGCCCCCCATACCCGCCGCCCTGCCCCGGCTGGCCACCCTGTTGGCCTTGTTGGCCCTGGCCCATCTGACCCTGGCCCTGTTGTCCTTGCTGACCCTGACCTTGCTGACCCTGCTGGCCGCGCTGGGCGCGAAAGGTTTGATCCAGTAGCTGGCGCTGGCCGCCCATGATATCGCCCAAACCCTGCAGTGCATCGTTCATGGCGTTCTGCTGCGGCGTACCCTGCTGCGCCTGACCGTTCTGCCCCTGCTGGCCCTGCTGGCCACCGCGTTGGTTGCCCGCGACCATCCGCATGTTTTCCATCATCTGCATCAGCGCGGACAGCATCTGCCGGGCCTGATCGCGATTGCCGGTACGGGCGAGATCCTCAATCGCCTTCAGCAGGTCCTGCAGGTCCTTCTGCGACATCATCCGCGCATTCGGCGGCATCTGTCCCATTTGTTGACCGCCCTTCTGGGCATTTTTCGCGAGCTGCTGCATGTAACGGTTCATGGCCTGGCGCAGCTTGTCCATCAGGGCGCGGATTTCCTCGTCCGGCGCGCCACGTTCGAGCGCATCCATCAACTGGTCCTGCAACTTGCGCAGCTCTTCCGCGGCATTGGCGAGATCGCCTTCTTCGATCGCCAACGCCATGTCCCACATCATATTCTGCGAACCCTGGAAGCCGGGATCGTTCTTTGGGCTGTCGAGCCGGTGTTCGAGAGCCCGCAGCGCGAGATAATTGCCGTAATCGTTCTTGTAGAACTGATCGGCGCCCAGGCTAAGTGCATCGACTGCGGTCTGGACCCTGGGACGCGCGGTTTCGCCGCCAACCGCCAGATTCTTGCGCTGTTCGATCAGGGCCTGCGCCAGTGGTTCGGTGAATACGCGCTGCGGCAGCTTGATGGTCAGAACCGTGCTGCGCCCGGTTTGTCCGGCGGCGTCGGTCGCTTCCAGCGAAATATGGACATTCGAGCCGGCGAAGGCATGCGCCGTCAGATCGCGGTAAACCACGTCGCTGATAGACTTGCCTGCTCCGGGCACCGGCAACTCCACGGTGAGCGGAGTTGCGCTTTTGAGTTCGGTGCCCTTGTCATCCAGCGGCCGAATGATCACGGCCGCTTTGACAACCCCGTAGTCATCCGTCGCCTTGTAGGACAGCTTCAACGACGCGTTCTGCTGCGCCGCCGGGGCCTCGGCGAAAGAAATCGTCGGCGGCTGATCCGGAATGGTGATGAATCGGTAATCGCCATAGCTGTGCGATCCAAGCCGCACCGAGATATGCGAATTGCTGGCAATATTCACTTTGGCTTCGTAGCCGGCATCGCCTTTGGCGAATTTCGGCTGTCCGCCCTTCGGCACCGGGCGCACGTCGATCGAAGGCCGGCTGTCGGTGCCGCGCAGCCGCATGACCAGCGTGCTGTTGATCGGCGCCTGAATGTCGCCTCCGGCCGTCATCACGGTGGTGTCCGTGAGCGACCGCGGCGGAAGGCCGGTATAGCCGGGCGGCGACACCCAGGCCACGAACACCGAATTGTCCTGGCCGTTGCTGAATGCGGGCAAGAGACCCGACAGCAGGCGCTGGCCCGATTGCGGACCGGCGATCACAAAGCCGACAATCAGTCCCAGAAGCACCGCAAAGCGAACGCCATAGGGGTCGCGCTTCCACATGCCGGGGGCAGGCAGGCCGAGTTTCAGGCTTTTTGCCGCGGCAAGCAGGCGGACGATATGCGCCCGCCACAGCCGTTCGGCCAGAGGATCGCCCTTTCCGGCAGCGACCTTGTCTGTGCCTTCGGTGATCGGGCGATTGGGTAGTTCGCTGTCGCGCTCGACCCGGCGCGCACCGTCTTCCCAGCGCGGCGCGCGGAAGTGAGAAAATGAACGCCAGAACATGAACAGCGTCGCGCCGATCAGCGCGACCAGAATGGTTGCATGAATCGACCCGGGAATGGCGCCGAACAGGCCGACAAGCGCCAGAACCATGCCGAGCCCGACAATGCCCAGGCCGGGCCACATTGCAGGCCAGACGCGCTCCCACAGCAGGATCAGCCTGGCAACGGCGATGAAACGCTCGGCGCGTTGGCGCCGTGCTTCGCGGTTCTGTTGCGTCTGTTCAGTGCTCAAGCCAGCCCGGGACCTTATCCAGCGCAATCAGCGCTTCTAGAGTGAAACGCGGCCTCACTACATCCCATTGCCGCCCGTTAATGAGTATCTCGGGGGCAGGCGGCCGGGCATTATAGGCGGATGCCATCACTGCGCCATAGGCGCCCGCCGTTAGAATCGCCATCAGATCATCACCTTTGCTTTCCGGCAAGTCTCTATCGCGGGCAAAGATGTCGGTTGTTTCGCACACGGGGCCAACCACATCATAACGCAGTGTGGGCATATTCGGCTGTGGCTGAGCCACAGGGATGATGTCGTGGTGCGCATCGTAAAGGGCAGGCCTCATCAAATCGTTCATGCCGGCATCCAGAATCAGAAATTTTCGCGCCTCGCCGTCTTTGACATAGATCACGCGTGTGACGAGGGCGCCGGCGTTGGCGGCAATCAGCCGCCCCGGCTCGAAGATAAGTTCCACATCGAGTCCGCCCGTGGCCTGCGCAATCATTTGACCATAGGCCTCGGCGTCGGGGGGGTCTGAGTCGTGCTGGTACGAAACACCCAGACCACCGCCCAGATCGGCAACGGCGATCCGGTGCCCGTCGCTTCGCAACTCCCGGATCAATCCCGCAACCCGGGCGAAGGCGGCACGGAAAGGCTCAAGATCGGTGATCTGGCTGCCGATATGGACGTCGACTCCAACCACTTCGATCCCGGGCAGTCGCGCCGCGTGGCGATAGACCTCCCGCGCGCGGGTCCAGGGCACGCCGAATTTGGTTTCGGACGTTCCCGTCGTAATTTTGGCATGGGTTTTAGCGTCGACATCCGGATTGACCCGGATCGTGACCGGCGCCGTGGCGCCCATCGCGGCGGCGACTGCGCTGAGCGCCTCCAACTCGGGCTCGCTTTCGACATTGAACTGGTGAATCCCCGCGGACAGCGCCAGCCGCATTTCCTCGCGGGTCTTACCCACTCCGGAGAATACGATGCGTTCGGCCGGAATCCCGGCGGCAATCGCTTTCAGCAATTCTCCGCCGGAGACAACATCTGCGCCGGCTCCCAGACGTCCGAGCGTCTTCAGCACCGCGAGATTGCCATTGGCCTTAACCGAAAAAGCAATCAGGGCGGATTTCGGCAGCGCCTCAGCGAGCGCGCGATAATTATGCGTCAGCGCCGCCGTCGAATAACAGTAAAACGGCGTGCCGACTTCTTTTGCGAGCAATTCGACCGCCACGCCCTCAACGTGCAGCTGCCCGTCTTTGTACGCGAAGTAACGCTGTCTGCTCAAAGTCTATGGACCGGTGGGATAAGGTGGAATCACCCGCGTGGGCTCGCCGAGAACAACCGGCGGCCGGGATGGATCCTTCTCGCCCATCTGCAGCACGGTCCCGGGCGGCTTCTCAAGATTGGACTTCACGCCGCATGCGGACAACATCAGGGGCACGACACCTGCCAAAATCAGCCCAGTCCTCATTTCAGCCGGTCTTTCCAGAATGCGATCTGCTCGCGCACGCGCTCGGGTGACGTGCCGCCATAGCTTCTCCGCGCCGCGACCGATGCCTCGACGGAGAGCACTTTATAGACGTCGGGGGTGATCTCGGCCGCGAGTTTTTTCAATTCGGTGACGGGCAAGTGATCGAGCGTCACGCCGAGCCCTTCCGCCCTGGCAACCGCTTTCGCGGCAATCGCATGGGCGTCGCGGAATGGCGTGCCGGCTTCAGCCACCAGCCAATCGGCGAGATCGGTTGCCGTGGGATAGCCCGTCTCCGCCGCCTGCTTCATCGCGGCTGCATTGACCGTCAGTTCCGAAACCATGCCCGTCATCGCAGCATATGCCAGATCGAGCGCGTCGGACGCCGCGAATACCGGCTCCTTGTCTTCCTGCAGGTCTTTGCAATAGGCCAGCGGCAGGCCCTTCATCACCGTCAGTAAAGTGACAAACGAGCCAAGGATCCGTCCGGTCTTCGCGCGCACCAGTTCCGCGGCATCCGGATTGCGTTTTTGCGGCATGATCGAGGAGCCGGTCGAGAATGTATCGGGCAGACGAATGAATCCGAATGCAGGTGACGCCCAAAGAAAGATTTCTTCCGCCAGCCGCGACAGATTGGAGGCCGCGATCGCCGACGCGGCAAGAAATTCCAGCGCAAAATCACGCGCCGAAACGGCATCCATCGAATTGCGCATCGGCCGGTCAAAACCCAGCCGCTTCGCGGTGGCTTCACGGTCAATGGCATGGGTTGTTCCCGCCAGCGCCGCAGCGCCGAGCGGCGATTCATTGAGCCGTTTCGCCGTATCGGCAAGGCGCCCGCGGTCGCGTTCGGCCATCTCAACATAGGCGAGACAGTGATGACCGAATGTCACCGGCTGTGCCGGCTGCATATGCGTGAACCCTGGCATAATCGTATCAACGTGATGCTCGGCCTGCGCCAGCAGCGCCCGTTGAAAGTCAATCGCGCCTTCCTGCGCGCGCGCGCAGGCATCGCGCACCCACAGGCGCAAATCCGTCGCCACCTGATCGTTACGTGACCGCGCGGTGTGCAGACGTCCGGCGGCGGCGCCGATCAGCTCGGCAAGCCGCGCCTCGACATTCATATGAATATCTTCGAATTCGTTGCGAAATGGAAATGTGCCGGATTCAACTTCTTTGCGAATGGCGGCGAGGCCCGCGGCGATTGAATCCCCGTCCGCTTTGTCGATAATCCGGCAGGCGGCCAGCATGGCCGCGTGTGCTTCGGAACCGGCAATGTCTTCGCGTGCGAGACGCTTATCGAAATCTATGGAATTGTTGATCTCCGCCATGATGGCGGAGGGGCCGCGACTGAAACGTCCGCCCCACATTTTGTTTGCCGTCATCAGCCCGATCCTGCCGGGTCCGAATATGGGAGTCCCGGAATGAAGTCTCCTGTACGTCTGTTGGCGATTGGCGCTGCCGGCGCCGTCGCCATTGTCGCAGTCCTATACGGGATTGGCGTCTTCGATGTCCACGCGGGACCGCGGCCGCCCGCCGTGCTGAACCGTTTCCACTTGACGGCATCGGCACCCGCAGCGCCCGCGATCGGCTTCATCGACACCGCCGGGAAGAAAATCACTCTCGCCGATTTCAAGGGCCGTTATGTGCTGGTCAATCTGTGGGCCACCTGGTGCGGCCCCTGCATCAACGAATTGCCCGAGCTGGCGCGGCTGCAGCAAGCCTTGCCGATGGACCGCTTTGCCGTCGTGCCGGTGGACGTGCTGGAGAGGCAGGATGCCGGGCACCTGCACGATTTCCTTGCAATGCACTCGGCCGGCAGCCTGCCGGTCTATATCGACAGCGAACGACAGACGCAGCAGGGCTTCGTCGCCAATGAATTGCCGCTCACAGTGTTGATCGGTCCCGATGGCCGCGAAATCGCCCGCGCCGTCGGCGGTCAGCATTGGGCCGATCCCGCTTCCATCGCATGGATGAAAGCCATCTCCGCTCCGCCCGCGAAAAGCTGAAGGGAAGCGAGAAAAGACAAGCGAGGAACGAGAGCTCCACCTGAGCCGCGCGGCTCGTGCTCTATTTTCTCGCTCTCTTCAGTGAGTGCGGCTCTGCAGTTCTTTGGGTTCGATATCGCTGGTGATGTTGTCGAACAGGAGCAGAATCGTCGTCTCGGTATGGTTCGATGAACCAAAGCTCGGCCCCGACGAGGCCGCATAGGCGCCATCATCCCGGCGATACGCGACGATTGCGAGTTTCGCAATACCGGTTTGACGATCGCGTTTGAACAGCGCGAGTTCGGGTGTGGTGACCGGGCTGACGAAGTACGGAGGAATGGGAATGGAAATCGACGGGATGCCGACAAACAGCGAATTATGATCGACTGATTGGCCGCCGGTTCGGGCTTCCACGATCATGTCGGCAGTCTGACGATCGGATGCGAGCAAGGCGCCACTGCGCAGCAGCTTTTCGCGAATGGCAGCCATCGCATATTTTGGAAACAGAACCTTCTGGTCCCGGCCGACGCCGTCAAAATAGCTGGTATCGACAAAAATCCGCGTTCCGGCAGGGATTGCGATATTTATGTTTGAAACCGCATTGTCGATCGCGGTTGTCACCAGCAATTGCTCGGTGGCGGTTTCCGGCGGCTCAGTCACCGTAACCGTCGTGCAACCGCCTGCAAAAACCGCAGCACCAAGCGTCAGGAATCGGAAGAATAAACGGACACGCTTTCGCATCGGGGCCTAAACGCGCAAATCGCGGTGCGGTTGCGCGCCGCAGACGCCTGCGACTATTTCGCCGTCAGATCATCAAAGGCCGCCAGCGCCGCGGCATAAACCTCGCGCTTGAACGGCACCACCAGGCGAAGCACATCGGCGCTCTTCAGCCATTTCCATTCAGAAAATTCCGCATGCGAAGTCGCGACATTGATTTCATCGTCGCGGCCGAGAAACCGCAGGGCCAGCCATTTCAGCCGCTGGCCGCGATATTTCCCCTCCCACGCCACGCCGAGCAGATGTGGTGGCAGTTCGTACAGCAGCCAGTCCGGGTGCTCGCGCAACAGCTCGGCATTCCGTGTACCAATTTCTTCTTCGAGCTCGCGCAATCCCGCGGTTTTCGCATCTTCGCCGTCGTCGATTCCGCCCTGCGGCATCTGCCAGGCTTCCTGCGTCTGATCGATGCGCTTGCCCACGAAGATGCGCCCATCACGGTTGAGCAGCATCATCCCAACCGACGGACGGTAGGGCAGGCTTTCTGCTGTGGCTTTGCTCATGGGCGATCCGCATGTTTTCCTCCCCCGTTTACGGGCGAGGCGGTGAGCCGCGCAAGCGGGGAGACGGAGCGGACAAGGTTCTAAATCCAGGAACCGGAAGACAAACAAAAAGGCCGGGATAAACCCGGCCCTTTCGTCACGTGATTGCGCGAAAATTTCAGCGCGCGGTCGAGGCCTGCTTCTGGGCGACAGGCAACGCCACCACTTTGCCGTCGATGCGGTCGAGCGCGTAGGAAAGCTGGAAGTCGTCGATCTTCTTGCCTTCCTCGGGCCGGATTGTCGGCATCTTCGTGTTGCGTTGCGCACCTTCGGCATCGAGGTGTCCTGCGAGAGAGGCTTCGGTCCGTTGCGCGAACTGATCGGACTCGCCCTGCTCTTTTTCCGTCAGGTTCGACACTGCGATATCCGGCGCAATGCCGGTCGCCTGGATCGAGCGGCCGGACGGGGTGTAATAGCGCGCCGTCGTCAGGCGCAGTGCGCCACCATGCTGTCCGCCCAGCGGAATGATGGTTTGCACCGATCCCTTGCCGAAGGACGTGACGCCGATCACGGTCGCGCGCTTGTGGTCCTGCAAAGCGCCGGCAACGATTTCCGACGCCGAAGCCGTGCCCTCATTGACAAGTACAACGATCGGCTTGCCATCGGCGATATCGCCCGCACGCGCATTGTAGCGCTGGGTGTCCTCCGGCTTGCGGCCGCGGGTCGAAACGATTTCGCCGCCGGTCAGGAAGTCATCCGACACGGCGATTGCCTGGTCGAGCAATCCACCCGGATCGTTGCGCAGGTCGAGAACATAGCCGCGCAGATTCGGACCGAGTTGTTTCTTCAGGTCGGCGACCGCCTTCTTCACGCCGGCATCGGTCTTTTCGCTGAATGATGTGATGCGGATATAACCGACATCGCCCTTCTTTTCGTATTTGACGCTCTCTACACGGATGACCGCGCGCGTCAGCGTCAGTTCCAGCGGCTTCTTCTCGCCGGTGCGCAGAATTGTGAGCGTCACCTTGGAATTTTCGGGTCCGCGCATCCGCTCCACGGCATCGTTCAGCGGCATGCCCTGGATGCTGGTGCCGTCAATCGCCGAAATATAGTCGCCGGTTTTGATGCCGGCATGTGCCGCCGGCGTGTCGTCGATCGACGTGACGACCTTCACCAGACCATCTTCCTGGGTGACTTCGAGTCCAAGGCCGCCGAACTCGCCGCGGGTTTGCACCTGCATATCGGCGAATTCCTTCGGATCCATGTAGCTCGAATGCGGATCGAGCGAGCTGACCATGCCGTTGATTGCGGCATTGATCAGTTCGGAATCATCCACCTCGCGAACATAATTGGCGCGCACGCGCTCGAACGCATCGCCGAAGAGGTCGAGTTCGCGATAGGCCGACAAGACATTGGTCGCGCCTTGCGCGGCCGGGAACAGAGCGAGAGCGCTGACAAATCCAACCGCAACGCCAATTCCGGCGAACGCGTACTTCTTCATGTTCCCTTTGCCTTTCCAATGTCGGCGCTCACCCATGGCGCCAGATCGACCACCTTACCATTGCGCCTCAGCTCCATATAGAGCGGAGCTGATTTTCCTTCCGGAAGAATTCCTACCGGTTCACCTGCCAGAACAAGATCACCGACATGTACGTCAATGCGGCCCAGACCGGCCAGCGCCAAATGGTAGCCGCCAGCCAATTCCAAGATCAAGACTTGGCCAAGCTTTTGATATGGACCTGCATACACAACCTCGCTATCCCCCGGCGCTACCGCTTCACCGCGTCCGGTCCCCTGATACCACAATCCGGTTGTTCCATTTGCGCCTGGTGTTAACCCGGGTCCCGCAGGGTCACCGGGAACGGACCTGCCCGCGACCGGCGGACGCAGGCCGCCGCGCACCAGCACGGTTGCGGAATTGCTTCCAGGTCCCACCGCTTTGACCCGCGGGACGTTTGCGTTCGGCGCTTGGCGCAGAGTGGCGATTCGATCCATCAGCGCCTTCAGGCTGCCAGCTTCCCGGCCAATGTCTTCAATAACTTTTTGTAATTCCCGGGATTTGGCAGCGAGGCTCTCCTGCTCCGCATGTTTCTCCGCGATCAGCCGGCCGAGGTTCTCCCTGGTGTCGTTCAGCGCCGTCTGATCGTGGACGGTTTCGGTCTGCTTCCCGGCCGCAGCGTTTTGTAAATCCACCAAT
This sequence comes from Micropepsaceae bacterium, assembly GCA_036273455.1. Classification (GTDB taxonomy): domain Bacteria; phylum Pseudomonadota; class Alphaproteobacteria; order Micropepsales; family Micropepsaceae; genus CAIYRG01. Next base: position 39,096 of record DASUHP010000048.1, read on the forward strand.
ATTGTCAATTGGTTGGCTAACCCGCTCGACTCGTTCGACAAAGTTTTCAGCGCCGCACCTATCTGCAGCCGCGCCCGCATCGCCCGTACAGCCTCGCCGGCCGTTGCACGCACCCCATCCTTCTGATCAGCGCCTATCCGTTGCAGGAGCGCGATGGCCCGCACGAGCTGGCTGCGATCCCGCAAGAGGCCGCTTCTTGCGCTGGAGATCTGATCATTTAACCGATCCAGTTCCTCCGCGCTTGCCGTCGAAGTCTGTTCCAACCGTTGCACCTTCGCCGCGTTGGCGACGAGGTTCTGCTGTAACGTCAATTCTTCGGTCGATAAGCGATCCCGTTCGGCCGCCGCCGCCGCAGCCTTGTTCTGGGCTTCGGTTAACGCCGCTTCGGCACGCTTGTACCGTTCTGCCAGCGATTCTCCGGGCGGGGTGGTCCGGGGCTGGGCAGAAATCGAACCCGTAAGCCCGCAAATCATTCCGAGCGCGAGTATCAGCTTCGGCGGTTTTTCGATCATCGGGCCACCGGCGCCTTTGCCCGCTCGATCAGCGAGTCGCCGGTCATCTGCTTAGGCCGATCCAGTCCGACCAATTCCAGCAATGTCGGCGCAACATCGGCAAGCCGTCCATTGTGCAGCCGGAATGGTCCGATTTTCGCATTAACCACAACAATCGGCACATCCAGCAGCGTATGCGCAGTATGGGGTTCGCCGGTCACAGGATCCTTCATCTGCTCGACATTGCCATGATCGGCCGTCACGATCAGCACTCCGCCGGCCTGCTCCACGGCAGCGCGCAGCCGCCCGAGACAGCTATCGACCGCTTCCACCGCTTTCACCGCGGCATCCATCACCCCGGTATGTCCCACCATGTCCGGATTGGCGTAATTGCAGATGATCAGATCGAACCCACCCGACTTGATCGCCTGCTCGAGTTTGTCGGTCACTTCAAAGGCCGACATTTCCGGTTTGAGATCGTAAGTCGCAATTTTCGGGCTCGGCACCAGGATGCGCTCTTCACCGCGAAACTGCACTTCGCGCCCGCCATTCATGAAAAAGGTGACATGCGCATATTTCTCGGTTTCAGCGATGCGAAGCTGCTTCAGGCCCAGTTCGGCAAACACTTCGCCGATGGTCTCGCGGACATCCTGCGGCGGGAAGAGCGCGGTCATGAATTGCGCCAACGGTTTGGAATATTGCGTCAAACCGGCCGCGGCACAGAATTTCACGATTTTGCCGCGCGCAAAGCCGTCGAAATTGGGATCGAGCAGTGCGGTTGAGATTTCGCGCGCGCGGTCGGGGCGGAAATTGGCGAACAGCATCGCATCGCCGTCCCGTGCTCCGGCGTAATCGCCAATCACGCAAGGTATGACGAACTCGTCCGTGACATTCAGGCGATAGGATTGCGCGATCGCCTCCCCCGCTGAAGCGGCATGCTCGCCTTTGGCCTCAATCACGGCCCCATAGGCCTTGGCCACGCGCTCCCAGCGGCTGTCGCGATCCATCGCGTAATAGCGGCCGCTGACAGTGGCGATGCGCACCTGCTGATATCCCGCAATGGAGCGCACAAAATCGGCAACAAATTGCTGGCCGCTTTGTGGCGGCGTATCACGGCCGTCGAGGAATGCATGCACTTCGACCCGCAGGCCGGCGTCGGCCAGAATTTTGGCCAGCGCCGCGATGTGCGTCTGATGCGAATGGACACCGCCCGGCGACATCAGGCCCATGAGATGGACCGCACCACTGGTTTTTTTCACCGCGGCGAGGAGTTCCTTCAGCGCGGGGCGCGACGCGAGACTGCCATCCCGGACCGCATCGTCGATGCGCGGCAGATCCTGCATCACCAGCCGCCCGGCGCCAATATTGGCGTGGCCAACTTCGGAATTGCCCATTTGCCCGTCCGGCAGCCCGACCGCCCGGCCCGAAGTTGACAGCAACGCATGGGGGCATTCGCCGATCATGCGCTGAAAATTCGGATGGCGGGCGGCCGCGATGGCATTATCGGGGCCATCATCGCGCCAGCCCCAGCCGTCGAGCACGCAAAGCACCGCCGGCCGCGGACGCGGATTTCCTGAACCGGCGGGTGTTACATCATTCATAAGGACGCTTTCCAAAGCACTTTGAGGCAAAATAAGAATCGCTCCCGATTGTGTCTACAAACATGGTTAATTGAAGGTTAGAGACGCATGTTCATCGGCCGGAGCGCCCGCTAGAATTCCGTCCGATCAGGGGGATGAGATGACAGGTTTCCTGCCGTACCGTTACCTGGCAGTAGGATTGCTATCATTTGTCCTGGTCACCGGGTCATTTGCCGCGAGCCCTGACCGCGCCATTCCGCAATTTGCCCCCAATCCGGCTGTCGGTTGGGTGGCTTTCGCTCCGGCCTGGATTGCACCCGGCAAAGGCCCGGGACCGGTCGCGGACGATCCGGCGCATCCGCGGATCGGCAATGACGAATTCCGGGCGCAGGGCGCGCAGCCGAGCTTCCCGACTCCCGACCTCTCCAGCCCGATCCTGCAGCCCTGGGTGCGCGAGCAGCTGCGCAAGCGGCGAGACCTGATCCTCTCCGGCAAACCGGCCTTCCCCAACCGTGCGAGCTGTTACCCGGCCGGGGTCCCCCAATTCGACCTCTATCCGGTACAGCCGATCTATTTCGTGCAGTCTCCCAACGAGGTGCTCATCATCTGGCAGGCGGATCATCAGGTCCGCCACGTCTACATCGGCGCGCAACATTCCGATCATGTCAAACCGTCATGGTACGGAGACTCGGTCGGCCACTACGAAGGCGACACTTTGGTCGTCGACACGATCGGGCTCGACACCAGGACGTCAGTCGACAATTTCGAGACCCCGCATTCGCCGCAGCTTCATGTGATCGAACGTTTTCACATGGTCCAGAATGGCGATGTTCTCGAAGTGGATGTGCGGGTCGAAGATCCGGGCGCGTTCACCACACCGTGGAACGCGATTCAGCGCTATCACCGCAGCGAACCAGGACGGGCAGAAAACCGCGAGGCGTTCAATCCGGTGTCGTCTTCAGATGCTGCAGGTCCGATGCTGGAATCGAGCTGTGCCGAAAACAACGATCTGTCGTTTTTCGGCCCCGGCGTGTTGCCGATCCCGCAAACCATCAAAGCCGATTTTTGAGCCGTGCCACAGGTGCTTCACTTCGCACTGACGGGCGCGGCTTTAGCGTTTGTCGCTGCCGCCGATGCGCAGCCCCGCTCAACCATCCCACAACTCGCTTCCGCGCAATTCGGCTGGCTCGCCGATACGGAATTCCTGCCACCGGCAAGGGGGCCCGGTCCGGTCACTTTCGACCGCGCACATCCTTACGTGCGCAACAATACATCGGGACAGCCGACCTTCCGGATTGCCGACACGACAAATCCCATCCTGCAGCCCTGGGTCGTCGACCGCATGAACAACGACAATCGCGAAGTGCTCGCCGGCAAATTCGCCTTTACGGCACGTTCGAGCTGCTGGCCCGCCGGCGTACCGGGATTTCTGGTGTTCGGATGCGGCGCGCGGACCGTCTATTTCGTGCAAAGGCCCGGTGAAGTTCTGATGATCAACAATGGCGATCAGCAGGTCCGCCATATCTATCTCGATGTGCCGCATTCATCGCACTTGACGCCGTCATGGTACGGCGAATCGGTCGGCCATTACGAAAACGGTGATACCCTTGTGGTCGACACCATTGGCCTGAATGATCGCAGTTTTGTCGACAATTACCGGACACCGCACACCACCCAGCTGCATGTGACTGAGCGCTGGCACATGACTGAGGCCAAGACCATTGACGTCACTGTCGTCGTCGACGATCCGGGGGCGTTTACCGCGTCCTGGTCGGCGCGGCAGCTTTATCGCCGCTCTGACGAGGGACCGCTCGTCGAAATGGTTTGCGCAGAGAACAACGCGAACTACTTCAATCGCGACGTCGTCCCGATTCCGTCCGCGCCTGCTCCAGACTTCTAATTCTGATCAGATGTTGGACCGCTTTATTGCGGGCCCACCACCAACACACGGTATGACCCCGGCACCTGCCGTCTTTCGGCGCGGCCGCCGGCCGTCGCCGCGGGAGCCTCAGTCCGATCGGCGGTGATCAGGAACAGCTTGTGCGACCTGGTATCGAGCGTCATGGTCCGCGCTCCGGGTTGCGTCTTCACGGTATCGATGACGGCGAATCTGTCCGGCGATTGCTCCTGGATCACGGTAATGGTGCCTTCCCCGTTCGACGTAAACACCAGGTGTTTCCCGGCGTCGAAAGCGGCTGCGTCGGTACCCATTCCAATCGGCAGGGACGTGACGATTTTGCCGTTTGTCGTATCCATCACCACGAGTATTGGGGAATCACCACGGCAGCCGACGAACAAACGGTTGTTCGCGGCGTCAATGGCCATGCTGGTTGGTTGCTTACAGGGCCCCGTCGACCAGGTGTCTTCGAGCGCCAGCGTTCGCGAATCGATTCTGGCGACCTGATCCTTTTCCTGCAGGTTTACGAAGATATGGCCCTTGCCATCCGCTGCGCCGGCCTCCGGCTTGCTGCCGAGCATGACCTCGCCGTCCATCTTGGCATTGCGGAGGTCGATGGCCACCGCGCCCTTGATACGGTTGCTGAAGGTAAAGCCCCGCTTGGTGGCCGGATCGTAGAGATAGCCGTCGGGATTTGCTCCGACCTTCACGGTGGCGAGGACCTTCAACGTCTTCAGGTCGAAAATCGAAACTGAGCCGTCATGCGCATTGGGAACAAAACCCCGGCCAATGTCTTCGGCGGCTGCTCCGCCGCGCACATCCATGACCGAGAGGGTTTCCGGTTTGGAAAAATCCACGTCGGGCGCCACGATCTTGCCATCGACCTTGTACGTATCGGCATTCAGGATTTCCAGCTCCGGTCCGTGTGAGACCAATACGTGCCGGTTGGTGCTGTCCATGCCGATATAGTCCCAGGTCCAGTCCCCCGGGATCGGAATGGTCTTGATCAGGTGATAGCCGGAATCGGCCTGCGCAAAACCGGTCATGAGCAGCGTAACGGCACATGCAACGGCAGGAATTTTCTTCATTGGGAGACTCCGTCGAAGCAGGAGAGTACGGGTCCTGGAAGTCTGCCTCCCACAACCCGTACCGGATCATTGCGGTCAGCTGTGTACGTCGTTTTCCGGCGTATATTCGATGAAGCCGATCAGGTTTGCCGAGTTGCCGCTGAAGAAAACGCGGTTGGGATCGGTGGGATCGAGCTCGATGCGGCGCGGATCACTCTGTGAATCCGGCAGAGCGAATTCCATCCAGGTGTTCGTCTTCGGATCGAACCGGCCGATCTTGTCAACCTCCTGCTCGCTCACCCAGACAATGTTGTTCTTCTTGTCCACGGTGACGGAGTAGCATCCGGCATCCCTGGTCGGTGGCGTGAAGATCGACATTTTTTTGGTTTTGTAATCGATCTTCATGAGCTTGCCGGCGTCCCACAATCCGACCCAGATATTCCCGTCGGCATCGGAATTCATCCGGCGCGGCAGGATCTTTTCGCCCTGGTCCTTGATCGGCAGTTCTTCGACTTTGCCGGTTTTAAGATCGAGATGGCCGATGCGGTCGATATTGTCTTCGGCAAACCACGGCGAACCGTCGCCCGACAATGCGATCCCGTAAGCGCCGGAATTTTTCGTCGGGGCACGGTAGAATTTCCACTCGCCGGTTTTCGGATTCAACGAATAGATGCCGTTGCGTTGATCCGACGACCACACCATTCCAGTGGCATGATCGAGCGCCATGCTGTTCCCTCCGGCAAGATGTCCATCGGGGACAAAATAGTTGATGAATTTGCGGGTCGTGGTATCGAAGCTCAGCCAGCGCTTGTTGGGCGCATCTGCCGTCCACAATACGCCGTCAGGACCAATCTGCGGATTGCCGAGACGGCGGCGAGACGGCGGGGCAGATCCCGTTGGCGCATTCACCTCGGTGATTTCGAGTGTATGCGGATCAAAGCGGATGAGCTTTCCGCCCGCCAGATTCTGTCCGCCGCGTTTGGCAGCCCAGGCAATACCCGTCGGATCGACTGCGATGTCGTGCGGTTCGGCGAATTCCGGTTCGAGCCGGAAGGTGACCACGCGATAATCGCGCGCCTTGCCTTCGATTGCGGTGCGCGGCAACCGGTTGTTCTCATTATAGGGAACCACGCTCGGGAAATTCTTGACCAGATATGCCTGGATCGTCGCAGCCTCGCCATCGCTGAGGTCAGGGATATTCGCGGCGGCCATGTTCTGGCGCATCGACCAAACCGTGTGCTCCCAATTCTTCGCAGTCGTCCGGGTCGACACGATGCGCGCCGAGTCATGACAGACATTGCATTTCGCCTGGACCAACTCTTTGCCCGGACCGTCGGGCAGTTTGATGTCTGCGGGTTTCGGTATCTGTGCCTCGGGCAAGCGGTCCGGCCATGCCGCCGGCAGTGAGGGTCCGCGCTTTTCCACCAGCGCCACAGTCACATCGGCAAGGGCTCCGGACTTCACCGCAACCGGAGTCGAGATTTTGCTTTCGCCTTCGGCACCGACACCTTCCGCGGTGTAATGCCCGGCCGGCAGATCTTTGGCTTCAAAGCGGCCGCCATCCTTGCTGATGACCATGAATGTCAGACGGCGCTCATTATTGCGCAGCTTCACGAATGCGCCGGCAACCGGCTTGCCGGCCGCATCCTTCACCATGCCTTTGATTGCACCGGCATCCGGGACCGCTGCCGCGGCAGGCAGCGCCACAGCCAGAGCACAGATTGCGATTCCGCTTTTGAGCCAATTGGTGAACACCATCGTAACTCCTCCTGAGGGCAGCCAGGCCGCGCCAAAATAATTGCGGCCTGAGGCTACAGCCCGTTTCGATCTGTTCCAAGGTGATTCGGGATTGCGTTCCGCCGAAAATCCCTACCAGGCTTTGGTGATGGACAGGGCTATGAATCGCTGTTCGGGCGAAATCCCCTGCAGTCCAGGTTTCCCGCCCCGATAAACACCCCATTGCGGATAGCCTTTGGCGCCGAAGGTGGAATAGACAAAGGCTGGTGCCTTGTTGAACAAATCCAGCACCGTCACCTGGAAATTGATGTTCTGAAGATACGGATTGGCGGGTCTGTCCCCTGTCTGATAGCCGGTCGACAGATCGAATGTGTACATCCCCGGAATGGTAGAGGGCGACGACGGGTACGGACCAAAATGACTGGAACCGGGATAACATGAACCGGCGCTGGTCGTGGCCGACCAGAAACATGACGGGGCGATGAAGCCGCCGTCGGTCAGTGCGAGCACGCCGCTATGCGGCTCAAAATTCATGAATCCCGTAATGCTCAGGCCCTGAACGGCGCCCGTCGTTCCCGCCCAGCCAAGCCGCGCGCGGTACTTCATTGTCCCGCCGTACAGACTGTCACCGTAATTGTCGATCACGGGCGATCCAAGCACGGCCTCGGTTTTGTTTTCCAGACCGTAATTGCCGGTGATACCCGTATTCCACGCACCCCAATCGCCGAGATCGATGTCGTAGCGGGCGTCGAAATCTATCCCGCTGAAAAGCTGCCATCCGAGATTGCTGATCGCCGCGTCATTGACGAACTGAATCGTCGTCAACGCGGTTGGATCGACGAGCGATCTGGGATTTGACATCAGCGTATTGACAAGATTCAGGAAGGTGGCGTTTGCCGCATCGGTGATCGGCAGATTTGGATTGGCCCGCACAATGTAGACGCAACCGGGTGTCGGTGACGTGCAGATCGTTGCGGCCGGATCATTGGGATTGATACCGCCGGTGTTTGCCGCCAGCAGGTTCGATATCTTGATGTGATAATAAGTAGCATCAAGAACCAGCCCGCCCAGCAAACCGGTCGGCGCGAAATTGAAACCGGCATCCCAGTTGTCCGCGGTTTCCGGCTTGATGGCCGGCCCGTTTCGGATACCTGCGGCAATACCCGCGCCGCCACTCACCCGGATGCCGCCCGGACTTAACAGAGCCGCGTTGGTGGAGCAGGTCGGATTGAGCGCAGCATTCAACGATCCGGGGTTTGCCGCACCGGCGACATTCGGCTGGCCCGGAACCTGCGCGCAATTGAGCGACAGAAGGTTGCTGACTGCGCCTGAGACGATCGTGGCCGGGTTGATCATCGTGCCGGCAACCGCCGTTTCTTCGGTGAAGGACGGTGCGCGGAACGACTTACCCCAGGTGCCGCGAATCGAAAACCCATAAGCGACGTCCCAGGTCGCGGCGAGTTTCGGCGTGGTGACGTTGCCGACATCGCTGTAGTGGTCATACCGGCCCGACACTTCGAGATTCAGCGATTGAACCAGTGGAATCCCGTTCGCCTGGCCAACGACGGGAACATTCAATTGCGCGTAGAGCGAATAGACATTCCTCGATGCCGGAGATGGCGCGACCAGCGGCACCGACGTACTGAAGGTGTTATAGTCGGAGAATTCTTCAAAGAAATAATGGTCGGAGATATAGCTGCCACCGAGCGCGGCGCGCAGCGTGCCGCCGGGAAGGTCGAATAATGGACCGTCAAAATCAAAGCCGGCATTGTGCTGCTGCCAGCTTGAGCCTTCATTGCGGAAGGCGCCGACGTAACCGAGCGTCGCCGGCGAATTGCAGGCAAAAGCGGTCGGATCGCAGAACAGATTCAAATAAGGAACACTGGTTGGTTTTGTGAACGACGATTGCGGCGGCGTATTGCCGTTGGCGGCAATGCCGGCGACAGTGTTGCCCAACGCGGCGCTCACCATATTGACGTTCACCATTCCGGTCGTATTCGCCGCATCTTTTTCCTCGCTCATGGCGTACTGGATGCGGCCGACCCAATTGAACGGAAGATTGTCGCTGAAGCCGAAATGATAGCGTTCGGACAATTCGCCGATATGCGTCACCGAGGGAGATTCCAACGCCAGATCGTAACTGACGCGAAGCCCCGACGGCGCGCCCACCGGATAATAGGGATTGCTCGTCGATACCGGAATCGCGTTGAGCGCCTGCTGCAGCGCGGGACTCGCTCCCGGAACCACCCTCTGGGTCTGGAGGCGGTTTGAATAAAATCCATCCGCAAACAATGAGATGCCGTCGAACAGATTCTGATCAAACGTGACTGCCACCGCATTGCGGTCCTGGGCGCCCAGCAGATCACCACGCGTATACGGATTTTCGATGTTGTTCACGCCCGGATTGGCGAGCAGCGTTGCCCAGGTGAGTCCAACTCCATTTTGGCCGCGGGGCACGGAAAAGCAGTTCGCGCAGGCAAGATTTCCGTTGGCCGCAGAAAATCCGAGCGCCTTCAATTGCGGATTTGTGACCAGGGCCCCGGTGGATACAACGCCCGGAATCGAAAGGCTGATCGGCGTCGTGTTGTCCAAACCCCACGGCGTAAAGTCGAACGTCAGATAGGATCGCGCGCCGCCATTCACCCTGTCCGTGTGGTCAAATTCGTAAGTGAGCGTGATGTCGCCCGTATCCCATTTCCGCCCGAAAAGCTGGGACGCCTGAATGTGCGGGTCGCCAAGATCGGTCGATTGGCCGTAGTAAAGCTGTGTAATCGCGCCGTCGAAACCACGCTTCAGTATAACATTCACCACACCGGCGACGGCATCCGAGCCATAGGTCGCGGACGCGCCATCGGCCAGCACATCGACACGTTCAACGGCAAGCTGCGGGATGATCGACGGATCGATCTCGCAACCCTGCAAGCCCTGACCGGGATAGCGGACCCCGTCGATGAGCAGCAAGGTTTCTGACCCGTTGCCGGTCTGGATACCGTGAATCAGCAGATTTTGCGGCCGCGTAATAAAGCCACCGCTGTTCGGCGTGCCCGCACCCGAAACCTGCACGTTGAGCGAAGGGACATCCTTCAGGGCATCGGAAATTGTCAGCGCTCCGGCTTCGTGGAAATCCTGGGCCGAAAGAGCCGTCACCGGCACGCCAACAGCTGCGGCGCCATGAATGAGAGAACCGGTGACCAACACCTGTTCGGGCAATTCCTGCGAAGCTGCCAGTGCGGTCTGTGCCGGAGCGGATTGCGCGGCCGCGCTCGCGGCCATGGTCAAAAACGACGCGGTACCAAGCAAAACGCGGAGCACTGCGCGCGTCGCGCGCAAATCGGTCGAATGCATGTTTCCCCCCTCGGCCCTCAAGCCGTGTTGAACTTCCTTCATCGCGCGTACTGAAAAGCGACTCCGCTAGCCCCCACACGCAGAATCACCGCCAGTCACTTTATCTGGAGTTGTGCAAATGGCAAGGTGACGGCCCAAGGGAGGCGTCGCCATGCTGAAAATTGCGATGACTCATGCCGCGGCGGCCATTCTGGCGCTCAGCCTTGCCCAACCCGTGCTCGCGGCCAATTCACTATCGATCAAGAACGCCGGCAATACGCCGGTGCAGATCGGATTCGATGGCGAAGCCACGCAGACCATCGCCCCGCGCGCGACCGCAACGATTGCGCTCGATTCCGGCGATCACACTGCGCAATGCCGATTTGACGGTGGTTTTGACCGCTGCAACATCGAGGAAAGATTCACGCTGGGCGAAGGTCGGCGCATCAGTTTCAGCCTGCTGCCGGTTTATACGCTGCGGCATGCCGTGATGCTTGCGCAGCAGGGTGCGCTCAGCGTCGAAACGCGGCGCGATCCCGTCTGGGCAACGACGCCTGAGGACCTCGCGGGCAGGGGCGCCGATTGCACGGATTACGAAGCGGGAAAACTCGCCACGATCTCGAAACGGGTGCGCAGCGGCATGCGTGTCGATCAGCCGGCTTTTGCGACCCAGACGCTGTGTGGCGACACTCGCGGCGTCGTCGCCGCAATGATTGCCGGCGAAAAACTCTATCTTCAGCCTGGTTTTCTGGTCTTTCGCGATCAGATGGGGCGAGCATTCCTCGTCCAGCAGTAACCGAACAGTAACTCTGCATTGGTGCTGACGCGGTATCATCGCGCGCAATGCCGTCGTGATTCTTTTTTGCGGGTCAGATATGCCTCACTGTCGGATTTCCAAAATCGTCTGGTGCATTGGCTGGACGATGACCGGTTTCTCCCTGATCGCAGCTGCTGCGCCTCCGGGCTGGAAGACCGTCGCTTCGCCAAAACGGCTGACCAGGACCGCTTCGGCGATCGAGCGGAACGGCGGGGCGCAGTGCACAATCGCGGTGCCGTTGGCCATGGTCGAGGACACAGAAGCGGATCGAACCCTTGGCCAGACCGGACATATGAAAACCCCGGACGGCAATCTCACTGTTTCGGTTCAGGAGCATCCGCCGGGCGAAAGCCTCACCAGGGCCAAGGACGTCGCAATGATGTTTAATGGCACCGCCAGGCCGAAGGAGGACACCCCGCAGCGGGTCTGGCTCACTTACAGCCGCGCCGGCTGGACCCACTGGGACATATTCGTGCCGGGGAATCCGGTGGTGTGTTCGGCACATGTCAGTATCAAGGATGCAAGACTGGACGACGCCGCGATCAGCATTATCGCCACTCTCGGCCCGTCAAAGTAACGAAGCTCCGCTGCGGCCGTTTTGCCTTTTGTCATGGCCCCGCTTGACCGGCGAACCAGCCGCGCCGCGTCTGCGGCGCGATGAGATCATTGGGTTCGTGCTCCGGCACGCGCCGCCCCATCACAAGACTCTTGCAATCCGAAGCGGCTCCCGACACTACAAGCCGGCAACTTTGGACTGCACCATGCTCTCGAAAAATCCCGTGCCAGCGCGTGAGCGGCTGATCTTCGCGCTCGACGTTCCGTCCG
>DASUHP010000049.1:0-60961 GCA_036273455.1 Micropepsaceae bacterium
AAGGACGGTAGTGGAAGCTCGAAAGTTCAAGTCGCGGCCGCGGTGGCGTGGGACATGCTTACCACCACGTCGCAGGCGCTGCTGATCGGCGCGCCCACCATCACCTCGACCGGCGGCAAGGTGAAGGTGCGCAGTTCGGCCAACACGGATGCGCGCAAGACCAAGGCCGATGGTACGGCCGTGGACGCCTCGTCTGTCGGAATCGGCGCCGCGGTCGCCATCAACGACATCGATATCACCAATAAAGCGTCCACCGGCACTGCCACGATCTCGTCGCTGGGACTCGATGTTGAGGCAACGGTCACCGAGCGTGCGATCACGGCGCCGGTCACTCCGCTCACCATCATCGATGTCACCAAGGATACGGTTTTTGTCGGCAAGAATTCCGGCCTCGAGACCGGCGACGAGGTCAAATACGACAAAGGCGACAGCGGCAACACCGCCATCGGCGGCCTCAGCGACGGTAGCAGTTACTTCGTCTATGTCGGTGATGACGGGACCGTCAAACTCTACGACACCAAGCAGCACGCCGAAGAGAACGGCGGCACCGGTAAGGGGCTCGTCGATATCACCAGCACGGGCTCGGGTACGAAACACGCGTTCAAGTTCGGACTGCTTAACAACGCCTCAGTCACATTTGATCCGTCCTCCACGGTGGATGTGCTCAATCTCGGGGACGATGCGGGCCTCATCAGCGGCGATGCCGTCAAGTACAAAGCTGCCAACAACACTCCGATTTCCGGCCTGACCGACGGCACCACCTATTACGCCATCGATCTGACCAACGGCCATTATCAGCTCGCGGCGTCACGCCAGGATGGGCTCGACGGCAAGGCCATCGCTCTTGGGAGCGTTGGCGACGCCAGTCAAAAAGTAATCGAGACCAATCACGCGGTACGCTCGGAAGCGGATTCGGGCGCGGGCTCCGACAAGGTCGGGATCGCGGGCGCTTTGGCGCTGAACCTCGTGAAGAACCACACGCAGGCGCTGGTCGAAGGCGGCAGCGTCACAGTCTCCGGCGGCGATGTCACCATCAATGCGGTCAACAACGAAAGCGACCTGGCCAACGCGACCTCCAAAGCGAAGGGTGGTTCGGTCGGCATCGGCGTATCGGTCGGACTGAATATTCTGACCCTGAGTGATACCGACGCCGAAATGATGGACGGAACGGCGTTCACCGGCACCGGGCTCGGCAATGTCAATGTCACATCCACCGCCATGCGTACTGTCGTCACCAAAGTCGAGGCAGGCTCCCAGGGCAACGTGTCGGTCACCCCGGCAGTCGCAATGGCATTCGACCAGAATGACAGTTCGACGGCGCGGATCGGCACCGGCACGGGGACCGGCACTCTCGCGGGCAGCGGCGTGCTGAATGTCTCAGCAACCCACGCGGCGGATTTCTCCGGCACCAAGGCAGATGCTGCCGCGGGCGGCGACAATGCCGCCATCGGCGCGGGGCTTGGCATCAGCTTTGTCGACAAGTGGTCCACCGATGCCGAGGTCAGCCGCAGCGCGACCGCGGGATCTGTGCAGATTCTTGCGACATCGAGCCTTGTCAGCGCGCCCGAAGCCAGCGCCAGCGCCAAAGGCGGCGACACGAAAGACGACAACGCGAACAAAAAAACTGACGATCAGGTCAGCAATAACTCCAATACCAGCAGCACCAGCGCGCCGACTACCGATAGCAGCACGACCAATGGCAGCGACGCCAACAGCACCTCGACCAGCAAATCGGGCGGCGGCGGCAGCAGTGTTGGTATCGCGGCCAGCATCGCGGTCAATTATGCGTCGGTCAGCAATACCGCGGATGTCGGCGACAGCGTTATGCTTCATGCCACGTCAGGCGCGGTCAAGGTGAGCGCCACGGCGAAAGTGGATGCCCAGGCGCGCACCGACAGCACGGCCATCAATCAGGACGGCAGCGTTGATATCGCCGCGGCGTTTTCGCTCAACGATATTTCCATCACCAATAAGGCGACGGTGAATACCGGCGCCGACGTCACTGGCAATGGCATCACCGTCGAAGCCGTGACGCCCCAGGGCGATCAGAACAATGTTTCGGCGCGCGCCCTCGCAGCCGCCGGAAATAAAAGCGGCGATCTCGCGATTGCCGGCGTCTTCGCGATCAATGTCGTCGATACCGACACTGAGGCGACAACCGCCGACGGGTCTCATTTGCATGGCGGCGCCGGTGAGATCGACATCACCGCTCGCCACGACCTTGACATCCAGGCGCTGGCCGCGTCGGCGGCTGTGTCCAAAAGCGGTACGGCCGTCGGTGTGGCAGTCGCGGTCAATGTCGTGGGCACCGGCACCGGCGGGTCCATTACCACCGCCAGCATCGGTGACGATACCAACGGTTTGTCACCCGCGACCGTCGATGGCACGGGCGCCGTGAAGGTCACGGCAGAGCACACCATCAATCCGATGAAAGTGGAATTGCCGAAAGACGTCACGGACGTCATCGGCAATGTCGATATCGAACTGACTTCGCTCGCGGTGTCCGCGGGTGGGAGCATGGGCAGCAGCACACCGGGGATCGGCGGGTCGGTGGACCTCAATATCTTCGACACCACCACCCATGCCTTTGTCGATCACAACGCGACCGTCGGCGATCCGAACGGCTCCGACCACATCAGCGCGCTCACCGTCTCGGCGACCGACACCACCGCCATCAATTCGGGGGCAGGTTCAGTCGGCGTTGGGATTGGCGGCTCGGGTATCGGCGTCGGACTCGACTTCGCCGACATCACGAAGAATACCAAAGCCTATATCGAATCGGACGCGCAGGTCACCACGACCGGACTGACCTCCGTCACCACGGTATCAACAGAAAATATCCTGTCGATCTCGGCGAATATTGCCGTTGGTACAACTGACGTCGGCATCGCCGGGTCAGGCTCGGTCGAAATCCTGAACACCACCAGCTACGCCTATATCGACAGCAATGCGACGGTCCATACCGGCGGCGTGAACATCGATGCCGAAGGCAATTTCGATCTCACCATGGTTGCCGGTTCGATCGGCGTCGGCAGCGATGTGGGCATCGGAGCTTCGATCACGACATTGGTGCACACCGATGATGTCGAGGCCTGGATTGGCAGCGGCGCAACGGTCACCAGCACCGACTCGAACGATATTAAACTGAATGCTCATTCCTACGAAAAAGCGATCACCATCGCTGCTGCCGGTGGCGCGTCCGCCGATGTGAGCATCGCGGGCTCCGGCGCCATCAACATTCTCGACGAAACCACCAAGGCTTTCGTTGACCGGAACGCGACCGTCAATTCGGGTGGCAATCTCAGCATTCATGCCAATGACGACACCACCATCGTCTCGGTGGCCGGTTCATTGGCGGTGTCCGAGAGTGTCGGCGTGGGCGTCGGCGCCGATGTCGGCACACTGACCAAGACCACCGAGGCCTATATCGAGTCCAATGTCACCTCGGATGTCGAGGGCAATATTGATATCAGCGCCAAATCGACCGAGGCGCTCACCGGAGTCGCGGCGGGCATCTCTATTTCCGGCAGCGCTGCTGTCACCGTCGATGCCGGCGTGCATGTGCTCAACATCACCACCCGCGCTTTCATCGGCGACGATCCCGACGATCTGCTCGCTTCGGCGGGCGCGGGCAATGTCCACGCCGATGGTTCGGTCGGCGTCCAGGCCGATGAACACACGGTGGTAAATGCGATCGTCGGCATGTTGTCGGTTTCCGGTTCTGCCGCAGTCACCGCCGGCGGAGTCGTTACCGTCACCAACAAGCACACCGAAGCGTTCATCGGGGCAGGCGCATTGGTCACTGCCGATGGCGGCAACTCCATCACCGCTGCCACCGGCAAATTCAGTTCGCAACCGTCCGGGTCCGGTCCCGGTTCACAGGACGGCATTCACACGAGCAGCATCAATGGCTCGCAGGATGCCGATTCGCTGGCCGCGCAGGGAGCCGTCAAATCGCCGGGCGTCAGCAACGCCAATTCGCCCAATATCGATGATGGCAGCGACAGCCACGGCAATCAACGCTCGAATCCGAACACCAGCAGCGACATGCTCAGCGGTTCCGTGACTCTGAGTCCGTCGACCGCGTCGGTGAGCGGCATTGCTGTCAGCGCGACCAATTACGATCAGGTCAACGGCTTCGCGGCTGGTTTGGCCGGTGCCGGCAGCGCCGCCGTGGCTCTGACCGCCGTCGTCAATGCCATCAATGACACTACGACCGCCTATGTCGGTGCCAATGCCAATGTCAGCGGGCCAAATGTCTCCGTCAACGCAGGAAATGATTTCCATCATCTTGCGGTGGCAGCGGCGCTTGCGGTTTCGGGCGGAGGCTCGGTAGCCCCCGCGATCGACGTTTCCGTGATTACCAACAACACCACTGCCTATATTGACACGGGCGCCACCGTCGCAGCGACCGCCGGAGATGTGACCGTAACCGCGGGCGCGTCGGAAGACATGCTGCTTGTCGGATTCGGGATCGCCGGCGGCACGGTCGGTATCGGCGGCTCGGTGAGCGTGCTTGTGGTGAACGACACCACCAAAGCCTATATCGCCGGCGGCGATCTCGACGGCGACGGCAATGTCATCGCCGGTGTCACCGCTCATGACAATGTCGTGCTGCGCGCGAATGACGACACCAATGTTGTGATCGTTGACGGCGCGGGCGGTTTTGGTCTCGGCGGCGCAGGCGCCTCCGTTGGCGTCCTGAGCCTGGGCAAAACGACCGAAGCCTATGTTGGCGACGGCGCAGTCGTGGAAGCCGACGGCAATGGCGCGGGTGTGACCGCGCTGGCGGGCACGCTGACCGGCGGCGATGATGCGACCGGTTTCGATACCACGACCGTACACGGTCTCGTCGTCGAAGCGACGTCGAGCGAGAATGTCTTTCATCTGAATGTTGCGGCGGGCGGCGGCGCCGTTGGCGTCGCAGGCGGCATCACGGTGACGACACTGAACTCGTCCACGCACGCCTATATCGGCGCCGCAGAGATCAACCAGGTTGATTCCGACTCGGCCGGTAACGCGGCGCAGGATGTTTATGTCAATGCCGCGAACGAGGCTCGCGTGGTTACCTTTGCCGGCGGAATTGCCGGTGGGGCGGGTGCGCTTGCCGGCGCCGTGGACATTGGCGTTCTGCGCAACAACGTCAATGCCGAGATCCAAACCGGCGCCAAAGTGACGGCGCAGGATGCGGTGCACGTTAACGCGCTCGGCATCAAGGACATCAACAGCATCGCGGCCAGCGGTGCTGGGGGCGTCGTTGGATTGGCCGGCTCCGTATCGGTATGGTCGGTCGGCCGGGAGCTGTCGACCAATTATACCGGCGACGGCGGCTCATCAAACAACGCTCTGCAGAGCAGCGGCGGCACAGCGGACGATAGCGCAGAACAGCAGGGCTCGGATGCCGGCGGCCGATTTACCAGTCTGTTGGGCAGCTCCAGTAAATCGCCTAGCTCTGACGGGAAGGGCCTCGATACGGGCGCCCATGACACGAGCACGGCGAACACGTCGCAGGATCGGACATCGGCCATTACCTATGGTGCACTCAACGGCACCGGCGGATTCGCGACCGTAAAGCCCGACAAGGCGGGCCTCGGCGGTACGCTGACAGGACCGAAGGTTGGCACCAACGCGGCGATTGGCGGCGGCGCGAAAGTCACCACCATCACCGGCGACATTGATGTCGCTGCGCACGAGAACCTGCAGATGAACATGACCGAAGGCGGCGTCGCTGCGGGTTTCGCGGGTATCGGCGCCGGCATCGGTGTGATGAATGTCGCCTCGAATGTGTCGGCGACGGCCGGTGGCACGCTGTCAGCGGGCGGCACCCTCGGCATCCACGCCGATCTGTTCGAACATGTGGACGATCTGGCGTTCGCGGGCGCAGCAGGATTTGTCGGCCTCGGTGCGGCGGTCGCGGTGGTCAATGACAGCAGCACGACGACTGCGGGCCTGATCGATGACGCGATCGTGCACAATGCCGGCAACATCGACATCACCGCGCATGCGCGGCAAAACTTCAGTGAACAAACCATCGGCGTCGCGATCGGCGCGATCGGCGGCGGCGCGTCCTTCACCAAACTCGACGTCGAGAACGGCTCGGCCAAGGAGGTGTGGGCCTATGTCGGCGACAACGTCAATATCGGGCAGGATGACGGCGACAGCGTCGGCGGTCTGACCGTCGAAGCGAAATCCAACATCACGGCGAATGGCACCGCGTTTGGGCTCGCGGGCGGAGTTGTCGCAGCCAGCGCGAATTTTGCCTTTGTCGATGTGAAGCCACAGGTGATCGCCTCGATTGGCGATGGTTCTACCGGCGCGAACATCAAGCTGACGAAGACCGGCGACATCGATGTCAATGCGGAGTCCCACGACAAAGGCGACGCCCAGGTGATTGGCGCCTCGGTCGGCGCGCTTGCCGGCGGCCTGTCCAAGACCTCGGTCGATATCGAGCCCGAAGTGCGCAGCAAAGTCGTGAAGGGCAAATTGCGGGCACGCAACCTGACCGTATCGTCGAGCGTCAATCAGGGTGACGGAAGCGATTTCGGCGCCAACGCGCAGTCGTTCACCGCGGCTGTCGGTGGCGCAGCGATCGAGGGTGCGCTGGCTTCAGCCACAATGAGCCCGACTATCGAATCGGTCGTCGGGTCCGGCGCGACCATTGCCGACAGCGGCGACGTCACGATCACGGCGGACGGCAATAACAAGGCGCTTTCCAAATCCGCCGGTGTCGGCGGCGGCGTTGTCGGCATCGGCGAGACCGACGCAGACGCGCATGCGGAAGGCAGCGCTTCCGCGCATCTGGACGGCCAGATCAAGCAGGATGATGGCACGGCCGGCGCGGTCAATCTGAATATTCACAGCACATCGGCGGACGCGGCGAGCGCATCGGTCATGGCTGTCACAGGCGGCCTGGTCGCGGTCGGGAGCAATTCAGGCACGGTAACCGTCAAACCGACGATATCCGGTTACGTCTCAACCAGCGGTACCATCCAGCTCAGCGGCAATATCGACATCACCGCCACCGGCAATCCGGAAGGCGATGCAATCGTCAAGGGCATCGGCATTGGCGGCGTTCAGCTCGGCGGCACGGAGTCCCAGACGACGCTGACGCCCAATGCGACCGCGTACCTCGTTGCCGGTACCGCGAATGCCGGCGGCAGCGTTTCTGTCGTCGCGACAGCGGAGCCGATTTCCGGCGCCGAGCCGAGTTACCAGGTGATTTCCACCGATACGACAAATGACATCATTGAGGTGGATAACCATGGGCTGAGCACCGGCGACACCGTGGTTTATGGCGGAGCGACGACGGGTGGCGTCACCAATGGCCGCGAATATAACGTCATTGTTCCGCAGACCGGTTCTCCGGCGGCGGATGATCCAAATCATCTCCAGTTTGGCATGTCGTTCGATGGCGGCGTCGTCAACAACGACAGAGACACCATCGTGTTCGCCGCTCCACACAATTTCGTCACCGGCGACAAAGTGGTTTACATCAACGGCGACGGTTCCACGGCGATCGGCGGATTGA
This sequence comes from Micropepsaceae bacterium, assembly GCA_036273455.1. Taxonomy (GTDB): domain Bacteria; phylum Pseudomonadota; class Alphaproteobacteria; order Micropepsales; family Micropepsaceae; genus CAIYRG01. Next base: position 7,529 of record DASUHP010000049.1, read on the forward strand.
CCTCGGGCGACACATATTACGTCCTCGTCGTCGATGGCCACACCATCAAGCTGACGACTTACGATCCAACTGTCGTCACGAGTCACAATCTCCAGAACTTCACCCCGACGGCCGGCAGCGGTACGACAATCTCTCTCGCCAACGGTTTCACGAACAACGAAGCAGTCACCTATCACGCACCCCAGGCAAACACCTTCAGCAGCCTGCAGGTGGACGTTGACGCGGGCGATACCAAGACTGCCCATGACCCGGATCTCGGTGACATTACTGTCGCCACGTTGGCCAATCAGAATAACGACAATATCGAGTTTGTTGATTCGTTCGGGCGTCCGATCGGCTCCGGATTCAGCAATGGTGATCTTGTCCAATACAACTCAAACGGCACCGCGATTGGTGGCCTGAAAAACGGGCAGACCTACAGGGTCGTCAGCACCGGCGGGGACAACAACAGCGCCGTGCAGCTGGGCGCGGTGGCAACCGCGACGGTGAAATTCCACAATGATGGCACCGGAAACAATCCGGACAGCATTGAGCGTACCGATGGCGGCGACTTCACTGCCGAGGGGTTCGTCAGCGGTCAACACATAACGATTTCGGGCGTTACGGGATCGTTCAAGCTGACCGGTGTCACCGCATCCACGCTGACGCTTGATGCCGACAATGTTCTGACCGATGGCGACGCCGGAAGCCGCACGATTGAAAGTGATGCGATCGCGCTTGACAAAACCGTCTCGGACAAGGGGACCGTGCACAGCCTGATCAAGGTCAGCGACCTGCCCCTCACCTATTTTGACGGCGCCAGCAACGTCAACATGGATGGCCGGACATTCTATGTCGTCAACCGGACTGCAAGCGATTTCGGCCTCGCTCTGACGCCGGGCGGCACAGCTTTGAACCTGACGGGACAGTCCGGCGCCACCAGCGATCATTTGATCGGTCCGGAAAGCGTCGATCTGACCAAGGGATCGGGCAAGCAGTTCCTGCACATTGACCTCACGGCCAGCCTCAACGGCGCCACTCTGCTCGGTCCGGGCGGCGTGCCGCTCAACGTCATCTCGCCACCGATCGGCGACGGCGTTTCGTCGGCGGCAGCCAGTGGCTCGGGTGGTGGTGTCGTCAGCGTCAATCTCAACGACGCGAAGATGACGGACGACCCGACGGTCACCAGCTATATCGGCGGGACTTTGCACGCGGGAGGCGATGTCACGATCGAGACCACATCCACCACCAATGCGACCGGCCACGATACCAACGCCAGTGGCGGACTTGTGGGGCTGAGTGATTCCACTGCGAGCAGCGAACAAACCAACACCAGCAACGCCTATGCCGATACCGGCGCCCAGATTGCGGCAACGGGCAGCGTCTCGATCCTGGCGAATTCTTCGAGCACGTCCCAGGCTGCATCCGATGGCGTTACCGGCGGCTTCGTTGGTGGTGCATCCACAGATGCATCATCGACCGTTGATTACTCCACGACCGCGACCGTCAAGGACGACGCGAATATTGTGGCCGGAAATACGATCCACATCGCCGCGAACACGGGGATGGTGCAGAAGGGCCAGGGCGGCGCGACCGGCGTCGGTTTCGGCGGCGACGGCGATGGTTCGAGTTCGGTCACGACAAATACCGGTCTGACGGAGTCGGAAATCGGCAACGCCTCGTCGGTAAATGCGCGCAGTGTCGCGGTTTCGGCGACCGTGTCGCAACTGACCGGCTTTGCCAATGGCGATGGCGAGGGCGGCGGCTTCGTGGCGCTGGGCTCCGGCACCGGCACCGTGAGCTTCAACACGCAGAACAAGGTGGCGATTGATCCGAATGCCAGCGTTACGGGCTATGAGGGTGTTGATTTCATCGTCAAATATGACGGCGTGGACACCCATGGGTCGTCTTTTGCCCAGGCTACCGGTCTGTTCGGAAATGTCAGCTCCGATGCAAACAACAACACTACCCTGGATTCGCAGGTCGTCGGCGCCGGCTCTGCGCTCATAACCGCAGGTCCGCGCGATCCGGGCGATGCAGCGCTGGCTCATCCGGGCGGCTTCGATCATCTCGCCTTGTACTCGGACACCGAGAACGGATCGGTCAGCGTCGATGCGCATGCCGACGACAGCAAGCGTTCGCTGGCGACCGGCGGTTCAAGCGACAACGGCGGTTCGGGACTCTCAATCCCAAACAACAAGATCGACCTTAGTTCGAATGTTGTCATCCTGTCCGGCCGTTCGCCGGAATTGATCATCGACAACACCGGTCCGACCGGTGCTCATATCGCGAAGGCCGTCAATGTTTCAGTCAATGGCGACCAGACATCCGGCGACATCACCGGCGATATTTCAGTTGATAACATTACCAATAACGATCCGGGCCAGGTTGACCTGCGCACGAGCACCGATGATCCCGGCGCAATCACCGGTTCCGGAGGAACCTGGGATTTCCGCGACAGCTTCAGCCAGGTGCGGATCATCAACGACTCCGACCATAATCTGACCATCAATGGCATCAATGTGGTCAACACCACCGTCGATCCGACGGTGGATCTGTCCAGCACGCATTCGCGGTCGTTGACGTTCGATATCAAGCGCACGGTCGCGCCCACGTTCGTCGACATCGAGGATACTGCGGATCCAACCCTCACCATTAGCGGCGTCATCGAAAATCCGATTGGCACGACCCGCATCGTTAACGTGAACGGCAACATTACCTCCACTGGTAACCGCAGCAACAGCAGCGACCAAGATCCAACTTCCCTGGTCCGGACAAACATTCTGGACATCGAAGCCGACAATGGCAGCGTCGGCACATCATCGAATCGCGTCAATGTCGATGTGGTCGATAGCGCCAATCTCCCGGCAGCCACGGACTTCATCTCCGCGCGCGTGACCAGCCTCGATCACTCCATCTTCCTTGGTCAGAATCAGTTCTTCACCGGCGAGCTGGTGCAATATCATGCCAGCGGCACCGCGCTGCCGGGCCTGACCAACAACGACTATTATTACGTCATCGAATCCGCGGACGGCCTCAGCGTACAACTCGCCGCTGTCGGTAGTCCGACCACGCCGGTCGCCATCACTCCGACCGGCAGTCCCACCGATGCGCACTCTCTGACCCCGGCGCAGCGCTTCACAGTGATCGCCGCCGGCGATGCGACTGCCGGCAACGGCTTTGCCTGGCTCGATATCAAGGGACGCCTGCGCGACACGGCGGACCACAAACGTACCGGCATCACCGGTGTCTCCTATGGCGTCATCATCGATGCGGTGAATACCAGTGGAGATGCCAACCTGCTGCTGCGCGGCAGTGTGCAGGAAACCAATGTCAGCGGCACAACCTATCCCGGCGGAACCGCGGGCACGGCGGGCGGAGTTTCGGTATCGGATGCCACCAAGCCGGGCACTTACTTCACCCACTTCGATTCAGATCCGCCGCCCGGACCGGCACTCGACACGGGCGTGTTCGCCAATGAGGGCGCCAGCGCCACTCACATCGACAGCACCTATGATATCCGCGCGCTGAACACGGACGGCAATGTCTATCGGCCCGGCATTACTTCGGACCGCAACATCATCATCGCGGCGGCGGATCCGGACACGACCGCTGCCGGCCATACCGTCAATGTGCTCGGCATCACCCAAATCATCGGCGGCGGCACCGCCAATGCGTCCGACCAGCACCATATCGACGCGTTGACGAATGGCTTTATCAATCTGGCCGAGAAGACCGGCGATCTGCGCGTCGGGCAGATCACGTCCACGCAATCCGATGTGACACTGAGCTCGCCGGCAGCGATCATCGATGCGCTGAACGACGGCATCGGTTCGGACGCAGACGTCAGCGGCCGCAACATCACCATGACGGCCGGCAATAATCTGATCGGCGATACCAATGATCAGTCGGGCCGCGGCGGTGTCGGCACTCCCGGCAACTTCCTTGAGATCAACGTCAACGCCAACGGTGGCGCGCTCGGCGTGCTGAACGTCACCGACACCGCGTCGGCAACACACACATTCAACTATGGCTCGGTACCGTTCGACCCGGCGGGTTCAGGCACGTACGGCGTTTTCCTGACCCAGACTTCGGGCGACATGGAAATCGACACCGTCCAGACCAAAGGCGATGTGTCGCTTGCCACCGTGAGCGGTTCTCTGGTGGATGGACGCAACGGCGGCGCAGGCGGGGACGCGGCCGGAGTCATCGGCGACAGCATCAATCTGTACGCCAATGGCGGCAATATCGGCCAGAACGGCAGCGTCTCGGATTCACAGGCGAATACGACAAACGATCTGGAGATCGATTCGCAAGCCTACGGCTACGGCACGATCGCAGCGCGCGCCAGCAATAATATCTTCCTCACCGAGACCTTGCCGACAACCGGCGGCAGCTCGTTCAACAATGACGCCGAAGTGGCGCTGATGCAGGCGCTCACCGGCAACGCACGTTTCACCGTGCGCGAGAGCGCGGCGCAGGGAGAAGATCTGAATTTGTTGCCAAATGGCAACGCCCTGTTCCTGGAAAACGCACCTGAGGCGGTGAGTCACGGCCTGATCAACACGCCCACCGGCTCGATCCTGCTGCGTGTCGGCGATGACATCACGACAAATGCGAATGCGCAGATCCTCGCGGGCCAGAACATCGATATCTATGGCGACTTCGCGCGCACCAGCGGACCGGTTTCGGACACCGGCGATGCGGGTGACGGCACCGTCATGCATTTGTCGGGCGTGATCGCGCACGGCCCGACGGCAAATGGTTACCTCACGCGCATTTTCGGCAACTCCGATTCTGACCAGGTCTATTTCGACCAGACCTTCCTCGGCGTAGTGCCGCAGGCCACCATCGATGCCGTCGGATTCAGCGGGTATGCGCCGCCGGGCGGTCTCTCGCAGCACATTCCGCAGGACCGGTTGGGAACCGGCTTCACCGTTCTGTCGGATTACAGTGGCGGCAATACCATTGCCTATGGCAGCAACGCGCCGACCCCGGGCACCAGCTTCGCGCCGACCGGCGACGGCGAAGACTTCTTCGTCGTCAACCAGCTGCAGTCGATGAACTATATCCAGACGGTGGCCGCGACCAATAGCAGCGATACGCTGACCCTCGATGGCCAGGCTGGCAGTGACACCTATGTCATCAACACCGCGGGATCGAAGGGCGCGGACCGCAACTATGTCGTCAATGCTCTCGACAGCGGCGCGCCCGATGACGGCGTCAATATGCTGCTGGTGTATGGCCGCAACGCGCCGAGCTCCGAAGAGGGTTCGGACTCAAACGGCAACCCATTGCCCTTCGATGACATCTTCCTGCTGCGGCGCACCACTGGAATCGCCGGGGCGACGCTGCCCACGCTATATTCGGACAACACAGCTTTCGTCGCGGTGCTCCACGATTCGCTGACAAACGCAACCACGTCCGATCCGAACGCCAGTCAGGGCGTGCGCAACCAGTTCCTCGAACGCGTCAATTACGACAGCGGGATCAATGGCCGCCTGATGGTGTTCGGGCAGGGCGGCAATGATTATTTCGCGGTTGACGATAACGCCGCCACCACAACACTCGACGGCGGGACCGGCGACGACACCTTCCAGATCGGCCAGATCTATGGCCTGCAGCGAGACGGCACACAGCCGAATAACAATCTTGGCAGCACCCTCGGCGGCTCGCTGGTCAGTAACGACTTCTTCCCGCAACTGCCCAATTCGCTGACGCCGCAGAGCATCTACGGCACCGTCGCGACGACCCGCGGCTGGCTGAGCGCCGGCGCCACCTCGCCGCTGCTTGCCCAGGGCGGAGAAGGCAATGATACGTTCACCGTTTACAGCAATCAGGCGCCGGTTCGTCTCGAAGGCGACGACGGCAACGACCTGTTCACCGTGCGGGCTTTCGCGCTCGCCGAAACCGATCCCACCACCGGCGACATCAAGTGGATCGATCCCGAACAGCAGATCGCGCAGCCGAAGCTGACCCGCGGCTTCTCTACCGCGGCCACGACCGACATCCGCACCGGCGCCGGCAACAACCAGGTCGAATACAACATCAACGCGCCGGTGTCAGTGGACGGCGGCCCGGGTTTCGACAAACTCATTGTCCTGGGGACGGAATTTGCCGACCACATCGTGGTTACCGACAAGGGCATCTTCGGCGCCGGCCTCACCGTCTCCTATCAGAACATCGAGGTGCTCGAAATTGACGCGCTGGAAGGCGACGACATCATCGATGTGCTGAGCACGCAGCCGGGTGTCGTCACCCGCGTCATCGGCGGGTTGGGCAATGATACCATTAACGTTGCCGGCGATGTTACGGGCGAGGTGGTGTCGCGCGATATCAACGGCACCAGCGGCGTGATCAACGACCGCGTCACCAGCAGCGATCCCAGATACGCGTCGCTGATTGCCGATGGCGAAGCGCTGAGCGTGGCGCGGCCGACGCAGGGTCAGGTCATCATCGAGGAGAGCGGCGGCTTCACCGATGTCCGCGAAGGCGGCCCGGCCGACACCTATCAGGTCTATCTGGCGCAGGCTCCGGCAGCCGGCACGCATGTCTATGTCACCGTCTCGGCCGCGATGAACCCGCAGGAAGAGCACGGCAATACCGGCCTGCTCCAGTCCGGCGACATCAACGACAATCAGGGCGCAGGCGACAGCATTCTGCTCGCCGAGGACCTCGGCACGCCGGTCGATTACGACCGGGATGTCATGCTCGACGGCAACCTGGTGCATATCCCGAAACGGGCGATTGTGCTCGAATTCGATGACACCAACTGGGACAAGGCCCACGCGAAGACCGTCAGTGTTTCCGCGGTTGATGACACGCTGGCCGAAGGCGACCGCACGGTCACCATCAGCCATTCGGTGCTGAGCGATGATCCCATCTTCGATCATGCGATCGTGCGCAATGTCGAAGTGACGGTGCACGACAACGATCAGCCCGGCATCCTTGTCACCCAGCTTGATCCGCTCTCTCCCACCGGCGGCCTCGCGAAATATGACAATTTCCAGTCGGACAACGCGACGACGGTGCTCGAAGGGACGCCGGCGTTGCAGGTTAACGATCTGTATGCGATCGAATTGGCCAAGGCGCCCACCGGCACGGTTCGCGTCGATATCAATCCGGGCGACAACCGGGTCGTGCTCTCGTCCTTCACCGGAGACTCCCGTTTCGGCGTCATAAGCGATCCGACCGGCGACACCGCGGGCAGTTATTATGTCGATTTCGACAGCACCAACTGGAATACGCCGGTGCTGATCCAGGTCGCGGCCCGCAACGACAGCGCGCCGGAGGACCCGCACGATACGACGATCTCGCACACGATCGATGCCGCCCACACGACGGATTCGCAATACGCGGCCACGCACACCGTCACGGTCAACGGGGTCGGTACCCAAATTGCGAATGTCGCCCAGCAGAATCTCGATGCGCGTGTCATCGACGATGAGAATGCCGGTGTGTTCACGCTCGATACCGCCGGCCAGACTCTGGTCTCGTCGGGAAGCGCCCAGAACGGAGCGGGCACCGGCGACAGCTATGACATGCGGCTCACCAGCCAGCCGACCGCGCCGGTCAATGTCTCACTGATCACCGATGGTCAGACCGACATCACTCCCGACCTCACGCACGGAATCCAGTACGCCGCAATCGGCGGACTTAATCCCGTCAAACTGTTTGAAGGTGACGTCAGCATCAATGGCGCCGCAATCACCCGAAGCGGCAATGCCGCTCTGGGAAGCTGGACCACTGACGGTTTCAGCCCGGGCATGCATATCCGAATCGCGCAGAATGGCGCCACGATCGTGGATGGCGCGACAATCAGTTCGATTTCCCCTGATGGGCAAACCATCACGTTGACTGCCTCGACGGGTCTCGTGGAGACCCTTACGGACGTGGTCGGGTCGCAGCTGGTTGAGCAGGGCCTCTACACCGGATCGATCACATACACGGCAGCGGCGCAGCCCTTCCTGCTCTACGATGACAAGGTGAGCGTCAGCGGCGGCGGCACCACGCTGCAGAGCCTCGCCAATTTCGCCACCTTTATTGATGACGGTTTCGCTGCCGGCCAGACGATCGCCTTCGGCGACGGCAGCGGCAGCAAATTCACGATCCTGTCGATCTCGTCCGACGGAAAGTCGATGACGCTCAGCGGCGCCACCGGCTTTGCTGACGGCAGCACGGTCGCCGTCAAGATCAACAAGATGCTTGGCACGCTGACCCGCACCGACGGCTCGAGCTGGCTCGACAGCGGTTTCCTCGAAGGACAGATCTTCCAGCTCTCAGGGCCAGGCGCTGTTTCGGCCGGTTTGACGGGGCAGACTTTCAAAGCCGAGCTGATCACGAGCAGCACCCCCGGTGACACCAGCAAGCTCGACATGATGGTTGTCAGCGATCCCGCGCGCACCGGCAGCGTAGTGCCGAATGCCGCCAAGCTTACGGCCAGCGGCACGGCGACCATGACTGTCACGCAGTGGGCCGCGGTGGCGACGTTTACGCCGACAACGGATGCGTCCGACGGCTGGAACGTGATGAAGTCCATCAATGTGGTGGCCGATCCGGCTTTCGACATTCAGCCCGGGCACGAGAACCTCAAGAGCTTCCCCAAAGTCGAACACCGGCTTGATGGCATCCGTGGTCCGCTGTTGATCGAAGGCGGCCCGACCAGCGCCGACCGTTCGCTCAACTCGGCGATCCTGCTGCCGGGCGAAGCCAATGCTGCGGTGTTCCAGGTTCCACCGCAGCCGCCGGAATCCCAGAGCATCGATACACTCAACATTTTTGACGATGGCAGCCGGCAGAACCAGACCGGCACGCTGACCTCGACCGCTCTGACCGGCCTCGGTATGGGCGGCGACCTGAATTTCATCACCATGGGCGTGTTCGATCCCAACGGCCGCACCTTTAACGAACCCGGAGTCTATCCCGGCGGCATCAGCTTCGGATCGATCGGTCTTCAGCCCGACCCGAACCATCCGGGTAAGCAGATCTTCAGCACCGATGGCGGACGTTCCACCATCGAAGTCCTGAATGTGCTGCTCGGCCAGGGCAACGACAATCTTGATATCCAGGGCACACTGGTGCCCGGTCCGGATCACAATCCGCTCACCGGCGCCGAGACCACGGTCTCGACGCATGGCGGCATCACCGCCGTGCATGGCGGCGGCAATGCGTTGTTGCAGGCCAGCGGCTTGTTCAGCTTCACGGCGGCCGTCGGGGACGGAAACGCGCAACTCGCGCGCACCGATTTGCTCGACTGGACGCAATATGGCTTCACCGCCGGCCAACGCATCGTGCTCAGCACGCCTGGCGGCGCTGCGGCGTTCACCATTACCGGCTTTGCCGATCAGACCGGCGGTACAAAGAGCATCATGCTGCTCGCGGGCGCCAGCGCGAATGTTCCGACTCAGTCCACGGCCTTCACCGGCTCGATCGCCGTCGTGGACGCCCTGTCGGTCAGCGGTTCCTTCACGCTGCAATCCGATCGCATCATCCGTACCGACAATCTGCCGTGGCAGAATCTCGGCTTCGCCATTGGCCAGCAGATCGCGCTGACGGTCGGCGGCAAGACAGAACTCTTTACCATCACCGATTTCGACAATACGGATAGCACCACGCCGAGCGGGTTGGGCAGCGCACTCCTCGTCAACGGCAATCCGCTGTCATTGTTCGGTGCCGGCGGTCCGGTGACCGGAACGGTGGCGGTGACAAACCGCAATAACGTCAGCGGGACGTTCAGCGTAACCTCGAACACGATTACCAGCAGCACGCCCAATTACTGGACGGCAAACGGATTTGCCGCCGGCCAAACCATCGTCATTTCCGGCGAGCCGAACCCGTTCGTTGTCCAGAGCATCACCAACCAGGGCGAGACTCTGAATCTGACCGGCGCGACGGTCGCGAACACTGGCACTGGCAAATCCCTGCTGATCGGCGTGGTGCGCGTCGGCGGCGACAACATCGTCGTGGACGGCGCGAGTGCCGTGTTCAACAGCACCTACAATGTCGCGCCCGGCCAGATCACGCGCACCGACGGTAAGCGCTGGGACACGGACTTGCACTTCGCGATTGGCCAGCAGATCACGCTGACCTCCGGCACCGTCGATCCGAACTCGGTTCAGAACCTCGGCGGTCCCTCCGACGCGCCGCAAATCATCAGCCAGACGATTGGCGGTCAGTTTGTTGTCACCGGCTTCTCCGCGGACGGCATGACGCTGCTGGTTTCCGGCGGCACGCTGCCGGCGGTGCAGAACGTCGCCGGGACGGTGGTGATCAATTCGCCACTCGTGGTCTATGGCGACACGTCGCAGGACGGCGTGTGGTACAACGGCAAGCCCGACACGCAATCGACCGGCAAGTTCTCCAACAAGCCGATGCCGCATGAGGACGCGCTCGCGGTCACATTTGGGACACAGACGTTCTTCTCGGGCACCCCGCTCCAACACGACTTCGGCACCATCACCCGCAACGACGGACATTCGTGGTCGGAATCGGGATTCGTTCCTGAAGGCCTGATCATGGTTGATGGCACTCTCGTCGGCACCACCATGCGTGTGGTTGATACCCGCGACGGATCGGGGAACATAACGAGCAGCACGCTGGTCCTGTTCAAGCAGGACCTGACGACCGGCGGCGACTTGTCGAACCTGTGGACCGGCACAGGTGTGGCGACCGGCTCGGGCGCGCACAATATCGTGCAGCGCAACCGGCTCGGCCAGAACACCGACTTCTTCGTCTTCCCGTTGGCCGATCCGTACCAATATGCCGGCAATGACGTCATTGATGCGCGCAATCTCTACGCCAATATCCCCGACGGGCAGTTGCCGGCCATCGGCTTCACCGCCTATGGCGGGGTGGGCGACGACCTGATCTATGGCAGCCAGGCCGGCGATCAGCTCGCCGGCGGCTCGGGCAATGACACCATCATTGGCGGGCGCGGGGCCGATATCATTTACGGCGATGCCGGCTTCAATGTGGACCTGATTACGCGTGTGCTGACGGTGGCCAGCACCGCCGGCACTTCTGGTGCCAAGAATCTCGATCCGCTGGTCGCGGGCAACGATCTGTTGATTGGTGACACGCCGGGCTCAACCAAGACCGACGTTTACGGCGACTACGACGACACCATCATCGGCGATCTCGGTCAGGCGACTCAGAATGTGGCCGGCGCGCGCGATACGACGAAATCTGTTGCGGGCCAGCTGCCGCAGGATTTGCAGACCACGCTGCGTATCCGGAAAGTCCAGACCCTCACGCCACAATATGGCGGCAATGATTTCATCTACGGCAATGGCGGCCAGGACGTCCTGATTGGCGGCCCGGGCAATGACGCGATCGACGGCGGCGCGGGAAGCGATCTGATCTTCGGCGATAATGTCTCGCTCGACCGCACCACACATCTCGATAATTTCACCAGCCTGCGCTTCCAGACGCTACAAGGGACCCAGATCTACAGCACTGCGACCGCAACCGACGGACAGGACCTGGCCGACGGCGCGCCGCAGCTCGATCCGCGCGGCAATCTCGAACCGCGTCTGCATTTCACCTATGGCCCGTCATGGGGCGATTATCAGATCACGCTGGTGGGCCACAGCGACAGCGCGCAGAATTTCACCTCTTATACCGGCAACGACTACATTGCCGGCGGGCAGGGCGACGACTCGATTTTCGGCGAACTCGGCAACGATGTGGTTCAGGGTGACGGATCGATCGACTTCGTCGCTTACCAGAACACCTATGATGCCAATGGCAACGTCGTCGTGAATTCCAACTTGCGCGGCCGCGTCGGCGCTTCTCGCGGAGCCGACGGGACATTCGATGGCGGCGCATCGACCGGGCTGCTGACCTGGTATGCGTCCTATGACAGCCCCTCGGCCGACGGCAACGATTATATCGAAGGCGGCGGTGGCAGCGATGTGATCTTCGGCAATCAGGGGCAGGACGATATCATCGGCGGCAGCTCCGACCTGTTCGCGAAGACCGACGGTACGGCTCCCCCGAGCACGGGTGGACCAGCCGCTTACCGGCCAGATGCCGGCGATCTCATCTTCGGCGGCTCGGGCACGCAGATCGCGCGCAATGCCATCGGCGATGCAACCATCGATCCGACGACCCAGGTCATTACGACGACCACGAATGGTCACGCGAATGACTCAGATATGATCCTTGGCGACAACGGCGACATTATCCGCCTTGTCGGCGTGAATCACACCCAACTCGCGCAGCGCAACGGCTCGGGCCTGGTCGGCGGTGTCGCAACTTCCAACGGCTTCCTCTCCTTCAACTACGATTCCGATGCCACATTAAAGATCGTTCCGCGTATCGCGCGGCTGCTCGACTACACGCCGGGTGGTCCGAACTATTCGCCAGCGGCGCTCAAGGACCGCGGCGGGGCCGATGAGATTCACGGCGGCTCTGGCGATGACTTCATCTACGGCGAAACCGGCAACGACCGCCTGTTCGGCGATGGCCAGGACGATGACATCATCGGCGGCTGGGGCAATGACTGGATCGACGGCGGCACCGGGGATGATGGCCTGCTCGGCGACGACGGACGCATCATGACCAGCCGCAACACGGCCGGTAACGGTATCACCCTCGCCGAGCCGCTATACGGCGTCACGACGCTGCTCGGCAGCGATCCCGACTCGCGCAGCTCCAACGGCAACGTGGCGAACGAGTTCATCTACACGCCCGGTAATGTGCAGGTTAACAACATCAACATTGCCGGTAATATCAAGAAGCAGTTCGACATCACGCCGTTCAGTTCCGATCCCAACTGGAACGGCAGCACCGACGAATTCCCGATTGCCGGCGGCGGTGGCGTTGGCGTGCAGCCGCAACACTACAACGACGACATCATTTACGGTGGCCTGGGTAGCGACTGGATTCACGGCGGTTCCGGCGATGACGCGCTCTCGGGCGCTGAGGCGCTGCCGCTCGCGGCCGCCGGCCTTCCCTCAGCCAGCCAGACCGTCCCGAATGTTCAGCTTGTCGATAACCTCGTGATCTCGGGCTTCCTGCGGCCCTACAACCCCGGCAACATTCTCCTTTTCAATCCGGTTGATCCGGCCGGGCAGCACGGGGCGAACCAGACCCGCGGCGGTCAGTTCGCGCTCTATAATGAGTTCAATCCGCTACAGAAGATCGTTGTCGCGGGATCGGCCACCGGCACGCAATACCAGTTCCTGCTGAACTTCAACGAGACCGAAGGCGTCGTGCGGCCCGGCGGCAACACCCCGGGATCGCAGAGCGTCGCTTACGCGCAGACCAACGACGATGGCGCCGACAAGATTTTCGGCGACCTCGGCAATGACTGGCTTGTCGGCGGAACCGGCCGTGACGACATGTATGGCGGCCTTGGCAACGACCTCATCAATGCCGATGACAATCTTAATACCGCAGCTGGTGCCAATAATGTTCCGGACACCAGCCCGTATTATGAGGACATCGCCTATGGCGGCGGTGGCCGCGATGTGCTGATCGCCAATACCGGTGGCGACCGTCTGATCGATTGGGCCGGCGAATTCAACAGCTATCTCGTGCCGTTCGCACCGTTCGGTATGGGGACCGTCAGCCGCACGCTCCAACCGCAATTGCCGGAATACCTCTATGCGTTGTCATTCAGCGACGGCGCCGATCCAACCCGCGCCGCCGATACCGGCGCCAGCGCCGCGCGCAATGGCGAGCCGTTCGGCGAACTCGGCGTGGTGCTGCAACACGATGCCGGCTGGCATGACCAGACCGGCGCTCCGTCGGATCCGCAGGCCGGCAATGTCCCCGGCGGCGCCCGTGACGTGTTGCGCTCGGCCAGTTTCGGCCCGGGACCGGTGCAGCCCTTCCAGGTGGTTTCGGGAACGGCGACGACCGCACTCACCAACGCGTCACGCTATCAGCTCGCGCCCACGACGAGTACCGGCGATTCCATAACCCTGCTGAACACCTCCGATATCCTGATTCCGAATTACTTCGAACTGCAGGCGACGCTCAACGCCGGCGCGGCTACCGCTGGCGGCAAGTCCAACGCCTATGTGATCTTCGATTATCAGAGCGACATCGACTTCAAATTTGCCGGCATCGATGTGACCACAGGCAAGCTCGAAATCGGGCACCGCAACGCCACCGGCTGGATCGTTGACGCGTCGGCGAGCCAAAGGCTCCTGGCGGGTACGGATTACAGCATGCTGCTGAAAATCAATGGCAGCGCAGTCTCGATGCTATTCGGTACCGGAAATAATGTCAGTCTGACTTTCAGCTTCCCATCGTTCGATTTGCGTGTCGATTCCATGGGCGTCACGCACATGATCAACGATGGACTTGTTGGACTGGGATCATCGGGCAGTTCGGCGCAGTTTGGCACGCTCACGGTTCAGGCGCCGCCCAGTGCCAATACGCTGAACACCACCGTGACGACCAGTAAACTGACGGGCGGCGCGAAGCGCGGCGTGTTCACGGTGGATACGGCTTCGCTGCTGAACGCCGCGCCGGATTCAGGCGGCGTCGCCATCGATCTGATCAATGATCCGGTGGCGCCGGGTTATGCGTTGACCCTTTCCGTCAATATGAAAACGCAGGGGCAGGGCGGCTTCGTGTTCGATTATCAGGGCACGGATTATTTCAAATACGTCACCCTGAACGCCGACACCGGCCAGGTCGTCATCGGTCATCACACGCCGGCGGGATATTTCACCGACGCCGGCTACAGCACCCCGATATCTTCAACCTCAACCTACTCGCTGAGCGTCAGCGTAAAGGGTGGCCAGGTCACTGTAACGCTCGGTACCGCCACGGTGCTGACGTACCACTACAACGCCACCGTGACCGATGGCGGCTATGGGGTGATCAGTCTGAAGGGCGCCACCTCGGGTCAGTCCAGGTTTGGCACGGTGACGGTGACTGCGAACGATCCGCGCTATTTGGGAACGCCGGTGCTGCAGGTGGCAGATGACGCCGCGCCGGCAGGCGAGATAGCGGCACTAACGCCGGATCAGTTGGCCGGTATCGTCGCGGAGGCGAAGCAGCTCTGGACGGCCGCGCTCGGGCCAAATGATCCGCGTTTGTCGCTGCTGGACAACGTCAATGTCGTGATCGCCAAATTGCCCGACGGCACTCTGGGCGAGACCATCGGCAACACGATCTATATTGATGTCGGTGCAGCGGGCTGGGGCTGGTTCGTTGACTCCACTCCTGCGGACAACGGCGAATTCACCGGCACACAATCGAACGCGGTGTTCACTGCCAATTCGTCCAGTCCGGCCTATGGGCACATGGATCTGCTCAGCACGGTGCTGCATGAGATGGGCAACGCCATGGGCTTTGCCGAGAACAGCGCCAATGACGTGCAAAATTTCGTGCTGCCAACGGGCGTGCGGCGGTTGCCGACGGCGGATCTGCAAGCCATCGCCACCAACGTGGATGTGCTCCTCGCGGCCGCCGTGCCGGATGCAGGCAATTCGGTCGTAACTCTCGATGCTCCGGGCGCCAGTGCTCTCGATACCATCACGGTCGAAGCCAGGGCACGCCTGGGCGAGGCCGGACTCGACGCGACCCAATTTGCGCAACTCGACACGGTTTCGATCCGCTTCGACACCCTTTCCGGGGGCGAACTCGCTGAACAAAGCAATGGCGCGATCGTGCTCGATTCCAGCGCTGCGGGTAACGGGTGGTTTGTTGACCCGACACCGGGCGATGATGCGGAATTCCTCTCCGGCGGAAACTCGCTCGTGGCCAGCGGCCAGCCAGCGGCCGGGCATGTGGATCTGCTGACGGCCGTGGAGCACGAGCTTGGGGTCAGGGCAGGTTTGCCGCACACCAAAACCGGACTGATGGCAGAGCATTTGACGGCCGGGGTGCGCGAAGTACCCCCGGCAGTATTCCATTACGACATCTTCTCCGGGATCTTTGTGCCCGCAGGGATCGGCAGCGCGGGCTCCGCCACGACTGCCGCCTGGCCGGCCCTTGTCCCTGACGATGGAAACTCCCAGGACACAGACAATTCCAGTGGTTATCTGAACCAAAGCGCGTCCAATTCAAACGCAGCTTTGCTCCCGGACAGCACCGGAGATTTACCGAGTTTTTCGAAGTAGGCCCGTAACAGGAGTAGTACCAAATGAGTACCCAATTACTGATCTATGAAACAGCGGTTCCTGTCACCAGCGGGCGCCATGGCAAATGCTCAGTCGAAACCGGAAAAGGTTATGCCTTCGCGCGAAATATAAACTCCGTCCCCTTGATGGCGGTGGAGTTTCCGCAGGCCGAAGCTGAATACGCCATCGTATTTGTTGGAGAAAACGATCGGACCATGCCGGCAGTGATTCTTGGCGCGCGTCAGAACGAGAATTTGTATCTCGGTCCGGAAGACTCCTGGCAGGCCAGGTACATTCCCGCCTTTCTGCGGCGGTACCCCTTCATTTTTTCCAGCAGCGATGACGGCAAGACCTTTACACTGTGTGTCGATGAAGCGTTTCCGGGAGTGAATTTTCAGGGGCGCGGGCGACCCTTGTTCGCCGAGGGCAAGCCGTCGCCATATACGGACAGTGTGCTGAAGTTCGTGGAAAGTTACCGCGGGGAATTCCTGCGCACCCAGGCGTTCTGCAGGAAATTGCGGCAGCATGACCTGCTCGAACCAATGCAGGCGCAGTTCACCCTCGGCACCGGGCAAAAGATGGCGCTCAGCGGTTTTCTGGTGGTAAGCCGGGCGAAGCTGAAAGCATTGAGCGGAGAAGTTCTTGCGGATCTCGCCAGGACCGATGCGCTTGAATTGATTTATTTGCACCTGCAGTCGATGCGCAATTTTGTCGTGGTGAAGGATAAGCTGGTGCTGTCCTCAACGGCCTCAGCGGCAAAAGGCGAGCCGGAAGCGGTAGACGGCCCCATGGACAAACGGATCGGCGAGCCAGCCGCTCCAACAATTCAGTAAACGGCAAGGCGGCCCGATCCGGGCCGCCTTTCTCTTCAAATACGCAGAGCGCGGTTGGCTGCGGCGCGCTTCGACTGGGTCGTATTTTTCGCGCGGAACTGATCGATTTGCAGCTGCGCTTGTGCTTAAAGCCAGGCGCCTTCGCCGGCAAAGGCAAACATGCGCCGTGCCGCCCGCTCGACGGCAAGAAGTGTACGGCGGTCGCGGGCGTGACGCGATTCCGCCCTGAACTGCGCCGCGCGCCGCAGCACCTCCAGTGCGATCCGGTTTGGCCAGTTTTGCAATGCTGTCGTTAAGCGTCCGGCATGTGCCCTGAACAATTCATCATTGAGCGACACGATTGCTTCCCAGCTGCCCGGATCGCCCTGACGGGCGCAGCGGCCGACCAACTGGCGGTCAATGCGTGAGCTTTCATGGTACTCTGTTAGAATAACATGCAGCCCGCCTCGCATCATGACCTCAGGCGTAAGCCGGATATCCGTACCGCGACCCGCCATATTGGTTGCCACCGTGATACGGCCCGCCTCACCAGCCACGGCGACGATATCGGCCTCGTTCTGATCCTGACGTGCGTTGAGTACGGTATGCGGCAGCCCGCGTGCTGTCAGCACTGCCGAGACCGCCTCCGAGGCTGATACCGACCGCGTCCCGATCAAAACCGCACGTCCGCGACCCACTTCGCGTGCAGCAGCATCCGCAACGGCAGCCCATCGAGCTTCCGAACGCCTGTGGAGCGTGCGCCCCATACACCGCCGCCTGACGGGGCGGTTGGTTGGGATACGGACGACTTTCAGCCCGTAAACACCCAGGAATTCGGCCGAGTGTTCCTTCGCAGTGCCGCTCATGCCGGCAAGCCGAACATATCGCCGGAAGAAGCTCTGATAGGTAATGCGCGCGACAGTCGTGTTCTGCGCGGTGATTTTGGCTCCCTCCTTCGCTTCGATCAGTTGATGCAGGCCGCGCTCCCAGTTGCGGCCCTCCGCGACGCGGCCCGTGTACTCATCGACGATTTCGACCTTGCCTTCGCGAAGTATGTAATGGCGATCGCACTCGAACAGGTGCAGCGCAGCGAGCGCCTGTTCCGTAATTTCTTCGCGGGCGCGCGAATGACGCCACAACCCGCTCAATGCGCCGGCGTGCCGTCCGATTTCGTCGCGGCCGGCTTCGGTAAGTTGAGCTGCACGATGCGCACGATCAATCCGGTAATGTGTCCGATTCTCCAGCGACCGCGCGATGTCAAGCACGGCGGCGTAGGGAAATCTGGATTCGTCCGATCGCTCGGCAATGATCAACGGGGTACGCGCCTCGTCGATCAGGGCGCTGTCTGCCTCGTCAACAATCGCGTATCCGAGACCTCTTAATACAGTCTCACCGCTGTTGGATTGCGGGCCGCGCTTGCCGGCACGGCGGGCGCGCGCAATATGGTCGCGAAGGTAATCGAAACCGATCTCCTTGTTCGCGACATAGGTGATATCGGCGGCATAGGCGGCACGCCGCGCGGCCGGTTCGTCTTTGTGCTGAATGACGCCGATGGAAAGCCCAAGTGCGCGGTACAGCGGTGCAAGCTGTGCAGCGTCTCTTCCTGCCAGGTAATCGTTCACCGTAATGACATGCACGGGCAATCCGGCCAGCGCAGCGGTTGCGGCGGCCAGTGCCGCTGTAACGGTTTTGCCCTCGCCGGTTGCCATCTCGACAAAACACCCGTCGAGAAGAGCCAGCCCGCCGATCAGTTGCACCGGGAAATAGCGTATGCCGAGATGCCGGCCCGCCGCTGTCTGAACCAGCGCAAAACTGCGCGAAACCAGTTCCGGTGCGAACCCCTCCACACGAATTTCATAGGCAAGTCTGGCCGCTTCGCTTTGCAGTTCCTCGTTGCTGAAACGCCCGGCTTTCGCGATCTCACTCTCCAGGCGGCGAGCGCGTTTCGCATATTGCGAGCAAGCGGCCGATATTCGTGCCGTGGTCGTTGCGTGCAACCCATGAAGCGTGCGGTCTATTGCGCCGGAATCGGAATGTCTCCGCTCGAGCTGCGGGCGAAATACGATATCGATACCTCGCCAGGGACGACGTTCAGGCATCGAAGCGGGACAGGAATAGTTGGCGCAGGCGGCGCCACCACTGCAGCCCGAGCGGCTCTTCGCCGTGATCGAACCGGACCCAAACATGCTGGCCTATGGCGGCCAAAGGTGTCGCCTCGGGCGGCAACTCGACGTCGAACTGAAACAGGCGGCTCAACGCTTTAGGATGATTTGGATCGCGGCGGTCTGTGGCCAGCGATCCGCCGCCTTCGAGCGTCAGCGCCGCGCTTGGGAATTCGTCTGACGCGGCAGGGACCTCGCGCACCACACGTGCGGGAAACACGCTGGAGAGATCGCTTGCGACCCGGATTTCGGCGCCATGCAGCTTTTGCCGCACCAGCTCGACATCGTCCTGCCGCACAACCACACGCACAATTCGCGTTGCGGGTGCAACGATATAGCCCAGGACCTCGCCACGGTGGTGGTAGCGGCCTATGAGATCCGCCGCACGGGGGACCACAAAAGTTCCACTTGCCTTGCTGGCGACGATAAGCTCGCGCGAGAGTTCCGTCATGCGCGCGAGAGCGGAAGTTTCGACGGTGAGCTCCTTGCGCGCGACTTCGGTGTGCATGGGATCGCTGCCCTCGTCCTTCGCGAGACGGGCAGCAGCGGCATCGACGCGGGCTTGTCCCACAACAATGTCGGATGCCAGATCACGGTCATCGCTGCGCAAAAGGGGGGTGCCTGGTTCGACCGAACTGTCGGGCTTTGCCAGAAGCCCGGTTACGAACCCGTCGCCTGTTGCGCGAACGATGCTTTCTTCCGGCATCCACACCACACCTTCGGCTACTGTGTGGAGGGGTACCGGAAACAGTGCCAGGGCGGCAATCGCAAGACCAATAGTTGCAAAGGTGACTGCAAACGCGCGCCCGCGCACAGACGCGAGAGAGGGGCTCGCGACAAGGCGCCAGCTCCATCGGTAGATGGGCAGAAAGATTGTGCTTACCACGCCCCAGGCTGCGATCAGCACGCCCACAAACAAAATCCGCTGTGCCATCAGCAGCGCGATCGTGGTGGTAATCATCAACCGGTATGCAATCGATATCGGCGCGTAGAACAGGAAGAATTTGCGCTCGCCCCGCGTCGCCGGCGGCGGCTCGATGGAACGGCCAAACGCGTAATGCTCGACGATCCACCCCCAGAATGAGGCGGCGCGGTTGGCCAAATTCGGTGTCTCCGTCAGATCGCACAGGATGTAATAGCCGTCGAACCGAAGTAATGGATTACCATTGAAGAGCACGGTCGAAATGCCGGCGATCGCCATTGTGTTGAATGCGATCGAGCGAAAAAGTCCCGGCTCAGTGACCAGCCATAGCTGCAACATGATCGCGGCGATGAAGGTCTCGACCAGCATTCCGGCCGCTCCCACGCCTGCGCGTCGCCATTTGGAACGGAATGCGCTTGCGGCTGACGCGTCCACATAGGGAATCGGGAGCAGCACGAGAAACATGACTCCGATCTCGTGCACTTCGCCTCCGCCCGCCTTTACTGAATAAGCGTGCCCGAGTTCGTGCAACGCCTTCACCGCCGGAAACACCAGCGCCACGAGCATCAGGTTTTCCGTCGCGAGCAGCCGGTCGGTCAAATTGTCGGTCAGCTCCGCCCAATGGCTGACGGCAATCACTATCGATGGCAGGACAACTGCCAGCCATAGCAGCATGCCAAACCGGTGGAATAACGGCCGGACGAGCGGCAGAGTGCGTTCAAGGAAACGATCTGGATCCCATAACGGAATACGCAGCGAAAGCGGATTGCCGATCGCCTGAAGCCAGCGATTGCGCGCAAAGCGCGCGCGCCGGTCCGTCAATTCCGCGATCTCGGGCGCACTGTCACTCTGAATGAGATCGGCATCGTGAAGCTGCGAAAGCAGGCGAATTGTTTCATCCTGGGTCGGTGCGTCGGCATCCAACCGCTGGACGGCGATCGACCATGCTTCCGCGATCGTGCGTTGCCCGTCGAGCAGCGTGAGTACCAAAAAGACTTTATGCGTGAAGCGATATGTACGTCCCGTTGCAGGATTACGAACGACATAAGCCGTTTGGCCGCGATTTCGCTGGCGTGTGATCTCGGCGTGAGACTGCAGCCGCGGTTTGAGATGCGCGATCAGATGCCAGGTGGGACTGAGAAACGTCTCGCTCATTGGCGCGCTCTAAGGGAGCCACCTCCATGCGACGAGGCGCAGCCAGTCGAAAAAGCCGTGGCTCCAAATCCAGGCGAGCGATCGGCGGCCGGCCTGTATCTTCCCCACGCCTTCCATTCCCGGCCGCAACCGTGCGTCCGCGCGATCCAGGGCTGCTTCCACGCGGAATGTATTGCTTCCATTCGCTGGTGTGGCCACAGACACAATATTTTTGACGGTGAAGCCCAACGGCTCGGCCGCGAAACCGGTCAGCACAAGTTGGCCTCTCTGCCCTGAGGCGATATGCGCGATGTCGCGCTCATCAATCGCCAGGCTGACGCGGTAACTCTCCAACGGCGCAATCTCAAACAGCACCTTGCCGCGCTCCACGGGCGACCCAAGGGACTGACTGAGGTCGCCGGAGACGACCAGGCCGGCAAAGGGTGCTGTGATCGTTGCGCGCTGGACTTTGTCCGCGGCAAGCTTGCGCTGTGCTTCAGCCGCTCTTGCATCCGCCTCCTCGACGGCGGCCGTGCCCCGATCTCCCTTGGCCGTTGCCTCTTGCTCGCGCACTTGCGCCTCGTCTCGTTGGCTCTGGTATCGGAGCGCTTCGAGGCTGAGCTCGCGTGTGTCAAGCGTTGCAAGCACAGCGCCCGCTGGTATGACATCCCCTGCACGGTGCGGCGCCGTGACGACAAAACCGTCAAAAGGCGCCACGGCAGCTTGTTGAACCATCCCCTCCAATGTCGCCTTACCGGTGACGCGATAATCGGTATTTACCTGCGTCAGCAACGCGGCCACAGCGAGCGCGAGCGCCGTGACGAGTCTGGTCGTGTGAGTTCGTGGCGCAATGAGCTTGCGCTGATATTCTGAAAATGCTGCCGGAATGCGCCCGGAGAGCGGGCGATCGATTGAACTCTGCAACTCCAGGATCGGGCCGAGGACATCGGCGGCCTTTTCACAAAATCCAACGGTCGCATCGTCAAATGACTCGCTGCCGTCACGTGCCAGCGTCAGCACGCCGATCGGCCTGTTTTCCCAGATCAAGGCCACGGAGAGCACAGCGCTGAAATCGCCGCTCCGTGCGAGATCGCGATGTGCAACGGCTATCCTGCGGCCGTGCTGGGGGAGTGCCGGATAGGAGACGGTGGCTGCCTGATCGAGCGCTTCTTCCATCGCGTTGGCGACAGCGGTTGCCGTCTTGGAGCGCCGATCCAGTATCGCGGAATGCGACAAAGCCAGCACCCTGATTTGGCCATTGACATTGATGCCGACCGCGGCCCGGCGGCAACGCAGTCGCGTTGCCAGCAGATTGGTGACCGCGAGTGCGGTGGCCGTCACGCCCTCATTGGTCGCCGCAACCCGAATGAGTTCAATGATTTCGTTTTGTTGCTCAATCGCCTGGGATCCAAGTTCAAGCGAACGGCGGTGCGACAGCGCTTCCAGCCAGCCGCTGCCCCAGTGCAGGGCCCGTACCGCCCGGCCAAGATCCGCTTCGCTTGCTGTGGTCAACGTGATCGCAACGGCGCACCACATCCTGCCACGCGCCACGATTGGATGCGCAATTTGCGCTTCACCCGAAGCAGAGCGAATGACCACGCTCCGGCCATCGTGCAGCGCACGCTCCGCGGCACTGGTCAGCCCGGAAAGCTCACCGGCGCCATTCGGCCAAACCGCAAGGCGGGAAAATGAGTTTGGCGTCTCCTCGCTCAGCACAAGGCCGGCCACAGCGCCGGGAATCGACAGGCACTGGATTGTTAACCAATAGGCGCAAAAATCAGACGCGAGTTGAGCGGTCGCAAGACCCGCCCATGCCCGCACGTCGTCTTCGGCCCCCCCCAGGGGTCGCGATGTCGCTTCTATACCCACTGTTCTTCAGTAACGACTTACGAGGCCCCGGAACAGAACATTTCGATAATAGCATGAATGCGAAGGACAAATCTGGCATTTCCGGGCTCCGGCATGCCGGCCACGAGCGCGCGCGATTAACCTGCTCGGCTGACAACATACGGGAAGCTCTATCACGATCTGATCCTGCGCGGATGAGCTAGAGCTTCATTCCTGGCCGCACCAAGTTTGGTGACATCTTTCCAACGACGCGTTCGCTGGGTTCGCGCACGACCTGAGAGCGCATGCTATGTTGGTTGGTACGGACCGAAAATCCTACAAGAAAAAACCGTTATATTTCAATGGAGTGAGCCGAATTGCCGATTCCGCCCCCGGGCACCGGCAATACGCATCGGGATTGAGTCAGTTGGGCAGTGCGGTTTCGATCAATGGATGGGCGTTCGGCGAGGGGATCAGAACCGGTGAAGAGATAATTCTTGCGGCCGATCGCCAGCGTCGGGATCGCGCGCCCGGCGAATGTCGGTACTCCGCCCGATTCGGCGCGCCAGCACCAGCACCATGGCCGAAGCGATCGCCAACTCGCCGGCCAGAATCGCCATCCCGGATGAGTAAGTCCCGCTGCGGTCCTTCAAAACCCCGATCAGATATGGTCCCGCGAAGCCGCCGAGCGACACGATAGTGTTCATCGCGCCGATCCCGCCCGCCTCTGCTGCACCCCGGAGAAAGGTCGACGGCAGGGTGTAATAGGGCGCAATTGCCGCCGGAATTCCGGCCGCGGCAAGTGCCAGTCCCGCAAGCACCAAGGTGCTGCTGGTGGACGTACTCGCCAGTGCAAATCCCGCCGCCGCAATCAACCATGCGATCGCTACATGACGAAACCGCTCCCCATAACGGTCGCTTGAATAACCCCACGTGACGATCATCACCATCGCGGCCGCATAAATCAGCGCCACCACCATTCCGGTGCCGAGATTTGAAAACCCCATCGCGCTGACGATCTGGGGCAGCCAAAGTCCGGTGGCGTAGAGCGCCGAACCGGCGGCAAATCCGGCGAGCGAAAGCACGATGATTCTGCTGTCGCGGAGGGCGTCGGCAAGCGTCTGCTTTCCAACCACGGCTTCACTTGCGAGTTGCGATGCAATCACCGCTTTTTCGTCACTGCGCAGCCAGTCCGCCGCAGCCGGGTGATCGGGCAGCAGCTTCAGCACCAGAATGCCGAGCAGAGGTGCCGGCAAGCCTTCCAGCAGGAACAGCCATTGCCAGCCATGCAGCCCGGCAATTCCATTCATGCCCAGGATGGCCGCCGATAACGGCGCGCCCACCAGGCCGGAAAGCGGAATGGCGCAGACGAACACCGCGGCGAATCGCACGCGGTAGCGCTGGGGGAACCACAGCCCGAGATAAAACATCACCCCGGGAAACAACCCTGCCTCGGCCACGCCGAGCAGAAAACGCAGGACGTAGAACTCACCGGCATCGCGAATGAACCCGGTTGCCCCAGAAATCGTTCCCCAGATCGTCAGTAGAAGGAATATCCAGCGCCGCGCACCAAGCCGCAGCAAAATGGCATTGGCCGGAATCTGGAACAGCAGATAGCCGGCAAAGAAAATGCCGCCGCCCAATCCGAAAACGGCTGCGGAGAATCCAAGATCGCGGTTCATCGTCAGGGCGGCAAACCCGGCATTCACCCTGTCCAGATAGCTGGCGAGATACAGAAGTCCGAGAAACGGAATCAGCCGCCAGGCACAGGTCGCGAATACCCGGTCCGTGCTCTCCTGCCTTTGCGCCGGAGCGGCTGGGGTTATGACAGGCGGCGTGGCCGGGCCGGCAACGAGAGGCGCATGCTGCAGATCGCTCACTTCACGCGGCGGACTTTGTAAAGCGCGTTGTGTCCGGCAAATTGCAGATTGTAGCTGCCGAAGAAACCGCGCGAGATCATCACCTGCACGTTCTGGAGCTGGCCGAATAGCGTAAAGCGTGCGCTGTCTCCTGCGAGCTGCTGCCACACCTGGCCGTTGTCGAGTACGAGCACGATTTGCCCCGATCGCGTCAACGACAACTCTGTGACTGAGGCGCTCAGCGAATTGTCCTGTTCCATGGCCGACGGGTTTTCCGGCAATTGTTCATGGCCAAAGCCGGGCTTCGGTGCCGGATGGTGCGCCAGCCCGTCATAGCAGGCGAGCCTTTGGCCGGAATCGGTGATGGCCGCGCATTGGGCGATTGCTGCCGTCACATCCTCAGCGCCTGCCGTTTGCGCCGTGAGCAGGAGCGGGATCACACACATGCAGAGCAATATACCCGTCTTCGCGCAAGTCAGGCGCATTCAAGCGCGCTCCACCTGTCGTGCAAACCATTCGCGCACGCCAGCTGCCGCCGTATCCCTGCCATCGGCCTGGCTACCGGGAGCCGCTGCGTCCGATAACAATTTGGCAAACCATGCCTTCTCCAGACGGAATATCGTCGCTTTGGTCAGCGCAGTCACAGATGCCGCGGCGGGCGCAGCTTGCTGCAATTCCCGGCTGCCAAAAGCTCCGCCGGCTCCGATGCGATCCAGTTCGTCCACGCGATCCCCCGAACGCTGGCGCACCGAAACAACACCTTCGGCGACCAGCACGAGTCCCGAAAGCTGTGCGCCCTGCTCGACCACGATTTGCCCAGGTTCATATTCCTCCAGTTTCAATCCGCTCGCCAGTTGGCCGCGTTGTTCGGGGCGGAGATTCGCGAAGACCGGGGCGCTCGCCGCGAGACGTAGCGCCGCAGTCGCAGGTGGATCCACGACGGCCGGCGGAGAAACGGCGTTTGCATTGCCCAATGCAATTCCCGCGATGCGAAGCGCGCGGTAGATATTCTCATACACCGCGGTCTGCGCCGCGCCAGCCGATCCCACTTCAGACGTGTAGAATGTCACTGCGAATGTGGTGGCTTCCGCGCTCATGCTCTTGATCACCGCGCAGGGTGGCGGCTGCATCAGGACCTGCCGGCAGGCCAGCGCTGAATCGGCCAGCAGACGGACTGCCGAGCCGGGCGAGGTCTGCGGCGCCAGCGGCAGCCGGATGACAGTGCCATGCGTCCGCGATGGATAGCTCGCATTGACGATCCGGGCTTTTGCAATGACGCTGTTCGGCACGATCGCCACATCCTGGCGGTCGGTCAGGAGATGGGTCGCGCGCCAGTTCATCTCCACTACGGTCCCTTCCGCTCCGTTGTCGATGGTGATCCAATCGCCCAGTTCATAGGGTTTCCCGAGCGTCAGCATGATGCCGTAAAACACGTCGCCGAGCGCGCTTTGGAGCGCCAGACCAAGGACCACCGCAACAGCACCAGACGTTACCAGCAACCCCTGGAGGGGCAGGTTGAGCACGAAGGTGGTCAGCCCGATGAGCGCGCACAGATAGATGCCGGCGACACTCAGATCCTGTGTCAGGCGATAGCGGGCGAGAGGCGTGTGCCCGCGTGAAGCAAACAAACGCAGGGCGTCCGAACACAGCGACGCCGCCCAGAACCACCAGATGGTCTTCAGCCCATCGCCGAGAAACCCGGACAGCGGATCACGTGGAACCCGGGGCACCGCATAAGGAACCTGACGGGCCTGGAACATGATCCAGGTGAAGCCGAGAAAAAATAGCGCACCAAGCACGATTCGCTGCACCGTGTGGCGTTTCGTGAGCGAATGCACCCCGCCGAAGGCGAAGATGAATACTGCCAGCGCAATAAGCTCGGGCCGTTGGAACAGAATCTGTCTCACTGTGTCCATTGCATCAAACTAGCAGAAACCGCGAGTTCATACGATGACAGCGGTTTCGGACGCCTTAAGACGGCAGCTGAGCGAGCGCAGTTGCCGGGAAGACCGCGATCCCGAAGAAGCGCAAACCGGGCCGTTGTCGGGCGCGTCCGTGTGCTGTCATAATCCTGTGCTTGTCTTGCCCTCTAACCCAAAAGGATAGCCGCCATGAGTCGCTTTTTTGCGCTGTTCGCCATTCCGGCACGGGTGATTGACGAATGGGTGAAATCGACGCCGGAAGACAAACGTCAGGCCATGTCTGAGGAAATGATGGGGGCTTGGCAAAAATGGATGGCCGAAAACGGCAAATACATCGTCGATCGCGGTGCGCCGCTGGGAAAGACCAAGCGCGTGACCGCGAAAGGCGTTGGCGATATCCGGAACGATCTGAACTGGTATCTCATTCTCGAAGCCGAATCCCATGAGGTTGCCGCCGGGATTTTCACGACTCACCCGCACTTGCAGATTCCGGAAGCTTCGGTCGAGATCATGGCCATCCCAATCCAGCCATGATGTAAACCCATTTTCAGGGGCGGACAGAGCGGCGGGGATGATCGACTGGGGTTCCCGCAGGAAACCCGCGGCACTCTTATGAGTTAGCGTCTTGGGAACTCATCACCACGCATGTCACGGCAGCGTGACCGCGTGCGAGCGGATCACAGCGCAACATGCAGCACATAATCGAGCTGATCCGTCAATATGGCGTGCTTGCGGTTTGCGTGAGCGTGCTGCTTGAGGACAGTGGATTACCGATCCCCTCATACCCGGTATTGATGGTGGCAAGCGCCTTCACCTTGACATCTCTTACTGCCCCGCTGGTGTTGATCGCAGCCGTTGCGGCAGCAATATGCGCGGACACCGTATGGTATTTCGCCGGGAGGCGGCTGGGGCCGCGCATCATGCGCATCGTCAGCCGGATGTCGTTCTCGACTGGCAATACGGTTCTCAGCACGCAGAAATGGTTTGGCCGCGTCGGACCCTGGGCGCTGCTGATGGTGAAGTTTCTTCCCGGCATCGCGCTCGCAACCATCGTGTTTTCCGGTGTGAGCCGTCTGCGGCTGTCCCGCTTTCTTGTGTTCGACGCCATTGGCTCAGCCATATATCTCGCCGTGCCGCTGGTGCTGGGGCAGGTGTTTCATGATGCCATCGCGGCGATGCTGATTTATTTCACGCGATTCGGCCAGGCCGGAGCGATTGTCCTCGTTGCGTTGCTCGTGCCCTACGCAATCGTGCGATTGCTGATGCGCAGGGCCCTGGTCCGAAAACTCGCCGATGCCCGCGTCTCGGCTGAACAGCTGATGCAAATGTCGGGCAACCCGGCCGGCCCGGTGATCCTCGAAATCCGCGCCGGCAAAGCACCTTATTCGGCGGGGTCATCAATACCCGGCGCGTTGCAGGTCAACAGGTCAGGAATTACGGCGGCGGTGAAGCAGGTCCCGCGCAACACCGAAATCGTCATCTATGCTCCTCCGGCCGACCTGCGCCTGGAGTTGATCGCCGCGCGCGTGTTGGAGAAGGCCGGATTTAAAAAAGTCCGGCCGCTTCGCGGAGGCATCAAGGCGTGGATTGCGGCCGGTTGCCCGATAGAATTTCATCAGTCCGGCGAACCGGAACCGGCACGTTCCGCCGTCATCGTTCCGTTCCCGCACGACAGTGTCACTTTGAAAGGCGACGCCGGAGGGCCCAGGAAAGCCCGCCCGTAATCCGCGCGCGCCGGCTTACATTCGATGCCCCCCTCCGACGCGCGGTGTCTCGACGAGAACAATTGCCCAAATAGCAAGCAATGTCGTTTCTCGGTGCTCGCGTCTCGCTCCTCAGATGTCCAGCACCAGGCGCGGGGTTTTGGAGCCGGAGCAGCAGATCATCATGGTGGCGTTTTCCTTGCGCTCCGATTCGGTGAGAATCGTGTCGCGATGATCCGGGATTCCGGAAATCACGCGGGTCTCACAGGCGCCGCAAACACCTTCCTCGCAGGAATGGGGCACGTCGATTCCCGCCTCGCGCACGACCTGCAAAATGGATTTGCCCGCTGGAATGACCAATTCGCGCTTTGAGCGTGCGAGCTCGACGATATAGCCGCCCTCCTGGGCGGCGGCGAATTTCGGGGTGAAATATTCGACATGGATCTGTTCGGCGGGCCAATGCGCCGTGGCCGCTTCGAACGCGGCCAGCATGGGAGCCGGTCCGCAGCAATAGAGATGCGCATGACGCGGCAGGCTGTCAACGATTCCGGGGACATTCAGGAAATGTCCGCCTTCTTCGTCATCAAAATGCAAATGCGTCGCCGGATGCTGCGCGAGCTCGTCGAGGAATGCCGCGTCGAGACGCGTGCGGCTCGAATAATACAATTCCCATTTCCGTCCGCGTTCGATCAGGCGATTCACCATGCAATAAATCGGAGTGATCCCGATGCCGCCGGCGACCAGCACGACCAGGCCGGCGTCGTCCTTGAGCGGAAAATTGTTACGTGGGGGAACGATTGGCAGGCGTGAGCCGACGCGCAGTTGATCATGCATGAAGATGGAGCCGCCGCGGCTGTTGAGGTCGCGCTTCACTCCGACGGTATATTCCTTCAGCTGTGGGCCGGCACGGACCAGGGAATATTGCCGTTCGATTCCGTTCGGCAGAATGACGCCGATATGGGCGCCCGGTTCGGCAGCGGGCAGGGCGGCTTTGTCGGGCCGCTGAAACGTGTAGAGATTGGTATCCCGCGCAATCATGCGGATGCAGGTCAGCAGAACTTCGATCGTGCCTCCATCGCCGGGCGGAATCGGGGTCGCGGACAATTCTTCTCCTCTGAAACTCGCAAAACGCGCCGCTTCTGGCGCGCACGCTTGGGGTTCAAGGCTTTAAAGCGCCGCTCCTTGACGGCAGGTCGCGGCTCGCCCATAGACCCTTTATCTGTATCGGACATGGAATTGGAAGAAGAAAGGCCGCAAAAACCCGAAGAGCTGGTGTCCCGGATCGTGCCGTTGGTCATCGCCGGCGCGTTCTTCATGGACGGGCTGGACTCTTCCATCCTTTCGACCTCGCTACCCCAGATGGCGGTGAGTTTCCATGTTTCGCCGCCGCAAATGAGCGCGGCGATCACGTCCTATCTGATCAGCCTTGCCATCTTCATTCCGATCAGCGGCTGGATCGCCGACCGCTTCGGCGCGCGCCAGGTGTTCTGTACCGCGATCGGCTTCTTCACCCTCGGCTCGGTGTTTTGCGGATTGTCGCAGGCGCTGCCTGTGCTGGTGCTGAGCCGCATCGTGCAGGGATTTGGCGGCGCCATGATGACCCCGGTCGGCCGGCTGATTCTCACGCGCACGTTTCCCAAGAACCAGCTCATGAAAGCCATGAGCTATTACATGCTTCCGGGGATGCTGGGGCCGACAATGGGGCCATTGGTCGGCGGCTTCATCACCACCTATTTCAGCTGGCACTGGAATTTTTTCATCAATGTGCCGATCGGATTTATCGGAGTAATGCTGGCGTGGCGCTTCGTGCCGGATATCCGGATTCCGCGGCCATCGGCGTTCGATGTGCGCGGCTTTTTGATTATTGCCTGCGGGCTCGGTGCGGCGCAGTTCGCCATCGAAAATCTCGGCCGCCATACTTTGGCTGTGCCGACTGAGGCCATTCTGCTCGCCGCCGCGATTATGATCCTGTTGCTGTATGCCCGGTACGCGCAGGGCAAGGCGAATCCGGTGCTCGATCTCAGGATGTTTCGCGGCAAGACATTCACCATCGCGGTGCTTGCCGGCAATATGATCCGCGCGGGAGTTGCCACGGTGCCGTTCCTGCTGCCCCTGTTGCTGCAGGTCGGCTTCGGCCTCGATCCTTTCCATTCCGGCCTGCTCACCTTCCTGAATACCGCGGGCGCCATGAGCATGCGCGTCTGGGTCTCGCATCTGGTGAAGAGGTTTGGCTTCAGGGCGGTTTTCCTCACTGGCATCGCGCTCAGTTCGTCGCTGATGGCGGGCTTTGCAACATTTTCCATTACGACGCCGCACGTGTTCATTGCGGCCTATCTGTTCACTTTCGGTGTATTGCGTTCGGGCCAGATGATCGGAATGGGCGCGCTCGCCTATTCAGATGTGCCGGTCGAAGACATGTCCAAGGCGACCAGCATCTTCGCGCTGGCGCAGCGGCTCGCGCAAAGCCTGGGCGTGGGAATTAGCGCCAGCCTGCTTGCCGCATTGGCTGGTAATGGAGCGCTGACGGTCACGGATTTTCGCATCGTGTTTATCGCGGTGGCCTTGCTGATGGCGTCCTCGGCACTTGGCTTTCAGCGGCTGAAGCCGGAAGATGGCTGGCAGGTTTCCGGCTATCGCACACCGGCTGAGTAGAGGAGGGCGCACCCCGATGGCCAATATTGCTGTATCGGACGGCACGGTTGCGGCTGCGCCGGTTGCGGCGAGCGGTTTTCGCTGGGGCCCTCTGGCGCTGTGCAGCGCCTGCCTGTTCGTCGAAGGCTATGACGGGCAGTTCATGGGTTATGTCGTCCCGGGCATCGCGGCGGACTGGCACATCGCCCCTGGCGCGCTGGGCCCAGCGGTTGGGGCGGCGCTGTTTGGGCTGATGCTGGGTGCGTTCCTGATCGCACCTCTCGCCGACATGGCCGGACGCAAGCGCGTGATTTTCTGGTCGGTGCTGATCTTCGGATTGCTGACGGTCGTGACGGCAGCCGCAACGACTTTGCCGCAGCTTGTCGTATTGCGCTTTCTGACCGGTCTCGGCCTCGGCGGCGCGATGCCGAACACTATTGCGCTGACGGCAGAATTTAGCCCGCCGGCCAAGCGGGCCACGGCAGTCACAGTCAATTTCGCGAGTTTTTCGATCGGTGCGGCGGTCGGCGGATTGATTACCGCCAAACTGATGCCGGTCTACGGCTGGGGTTCATTGTTTCTGTTTTGCGGCGGGCTGGCGCTGGTGCTGGCGCCGGTTCTTTTCTTCGCCATGCCCGAGACCTATCGGCCGGAGAAAGTCGTCTCACCGCCGGTCGGCGAGCTTTTCCGCGCCGGGCGCAGTGTCGTCACACTGGTATTATGGTTCGTGTTCTTCATGAACCTGATGGAGCTGTATTTCCTGACAAGCTGGCTCCCGACGACGCTGAATGAACAAGGTATCCCGATCCAGTGGGCGGTGATTGCGACCTCACTGCTTCAGATCGGCGGCGTCGCCGGAGGGTTGGCGCTCGGTTCTCTGGCCGACCGGTTCGGTCCGCAAATTGTGCTCGGCGCGGCATTTGCGACGGCTGCCCTTTGTGTTGCGGTGATCGGTACCGCGGGATCGTCGCTGCCGGTGACGCTTGTAATGTCGACGTTGGTTGGGATCGGCACCGTCGGGGCGCAGAACTGCAATAACGGGGTTGCGGCGAAATACTATCCCGCGCCGGTGCGGGCCACCGGGGTGGGCTGGGCCTTGGCAGTCGGCCGGGTCGGGTCGATTGTTGGTGGGCTTGCCGGAGGCGTGCTGTTGAAAGCCGAGATCGATATACGCACACTGTTTTTGATCGCGGCGGTGCCGCCTATTTGTGCAGCTTTGGCATATATCGCCATGGGCCGGCAGCCGGGTCTCGAAGGCCGGGCGTAGACGTATTGTTGCATTGCGGGAATGTGAACGGGCTGCTACTCGCATGTGCAGAAGCGCTATTTTGAGCGCGAGTTTAGGGCAAATCGATGGGGCCGCCGGAAAAACAGGGTCTGTATGACCCGCGGAACGAGCACGACGCCTGCGGCGTCGGTTTTGTGGTCAATATCAAGGGCCGCAAGTCGAACCGTCTGATCCGTGACGCGCTGCAGATTCTGCTGAATCTCGACCATCGCGGAGCCGTAGGCGCCGATCCGCTCGTCGGCGATGGCGCCGGGTGCCTGATCCAGATTCCGGACCGCTTGTTGCGGGACTGGGCGGAGCAGAATGCGATCCATTTGCCGCCGCCGGGCGGCTATGCGCTGGCGATGTGTTTCCTGCCGCAGGACCCGAAGGCGTGCGAATTTGCCGTCCGTCGTTTTGGCCATTTCGTCAAAGTTGAGGGCCAGACTCTGCTCGGCTGGCGCGATGTGCCGACCGATATCACCGGCCTTGGCCAAACGGTACTGAGTCAGATGCCGGTCATCCGGCAGGCGATTATCGCCAGGGGCGCTCGCACGAAGGATCAGGACGCCTTCGAACGCAAGCTGCTGGCGATTCGCAAGCAGGTGCAGAATCCGCTGGCGGAGCTGGCGAAAAAGCACCGGCTGCCGCAACTGACGCAGTTCTACATTCCGTCCTTTTCGACCCGCACGGTGGTGTACAAGGGTCTGCTGCTGGCGCCACAGGTCGAAGGTTTTTACTGCGATTTGCGCAATCCGCTGACCGAGTCCGCTCTCGCGCTGGTGCATCAGCGCTTTTCGACCAACACATTTCCGTCGTGGCGGCTGGCGCACCCCTATCGCTTTATCGCGCATAACGGCGAAATCAATACCGTGCGCGGCAATGTCAACTGGATGCATGCGCGCCGGCGCACAATGGAGTCCGACTTGCTCGGGCCCGATCTCGACAAGATGTGGCCGTTAATTCCACATGGGCAGTCGGATACCGCTTGCGTCGACAATGCGCTGGAAATGCTGATGGCCGGTGGTTACTCGCTGGCGCATGCGATGATGATGCTGATTCCGGAAGCCTGGGCGGGCAATCCGCTGATGGATGCCAAACGTCGGGCGTTCTACGAATATCACGCTGCGCTGATGGAGCCGTGGGACGGCCCGGCCGACATCGCCTTCACCGATGGCCGTCAGATCGGCGCGACGCTCGACCGCAACGGCTTACGCCCCGCGCGCTTTCTCGTCACCGACGATGATCATGTCGTGATGGCGTCCGAAGCCGGTGTGCTGCCGATTCCCGAAGAGAGAATCGTGCGCAAATGGCGTCTGCAGCCGGGCAAGATGCTGCTCATCGACATCGAGCAGGGCCGGATTATCGAGGATGAGGAAATCAAGCGCACGCTGGCCGACGCCGAGCCTTATGAGGAATGGCTGAAGCACACGCAATTCAAGCTGCATGAATTGCCTGATCTTCCGGATTCGCCGCTGCTCGCGCCGTCCAATGATCCATCGGCTTTGCTCGACCGGCAGCAGGCCTTTGGCTACACGCAGGAAGACTTGCAGTTTTTCCTCGAGCCGATGTCCCGCGACGGAGATGATCCGGTCGGCTCGATGGGCGCCGACAAGCCGATTGCGGTGCTCTCGCAACGGCCGCAGCTGCTCTACAATTATTTTCATCAGAACTTTGCCCAGGTCACCAATCCGCCGCTCGATGCGATCCGCGAAGAGCTGGTGACTTCGCTCGTGTCGATCATTGGGCCGCGTCCGAACCTGTTCGGCCGCGATGCCGGAACCCATAAGCGGCTGGAAGTCACGCAGCCGGTGCTGACCAATGCCGACCTGGAGAAAATCCGGTCCATTTCCGAGTTGCTGGACGGGGCGTTCCGCACTGCGACCATCGACTGCACCTGGCCGGCCGCCGAAGGCGCCGATGGTCTGGAAAAGGCAATGGACCGCATCTGCCGCGACGCCACGGAAGCCGTGCTCGCCGACAACAACATCCTGATCCTTTCGGACCGCGCGGTGTCGGCGGAGCGGATTCCCATTCCGGCTCTGCTGTCGACGGCCGCGATTCACCATCACCTGATCCGCCAGGGTTTGCGTATGCAGACCGGCCTCGTGGTTGAAACCGGCGAGGCGCGCGAGGTGCATCATTTCTGCGCCCTCGCCGGTTACGGCGCGGAGGCATTCAATCCCTATCTCGCCTTCGAGACGCTGGAGCAGATTCGCATCCAGAATCAGCTGCCGGTCAAGCCTTATGAAATGCAAAAGAATTACATCAAGGCGGTGGGGAAGGGCATTCTGAAGGTGATGTCCAAAATGGGCATCTCGACCTATCAATCCTATTGCGGTGCGCAGATTTTCGACGCCGTTGGGCTGGCCTCCGAATTCGTGGAAAAATATTTCACCGGCACCGCGGCGCCGATTGAAGGCGCGGGCCTGCGCCAGATTGCCGAGGAGTGCGTCCGCCGGCATGCCGACGCCTATGGCAACAAGCTCGTCTATCGCAACATGCTGGATGCCGGCGGCGATTACGCGTGGCGCATCCGGGGCGAGGACCATGCCTGGACGCCGGACACGATCGCCAAACTTCAGCATGCAGTACGCGGCAAACTGCCATCGGAGTACCAGGTCTTTGCCGAAGCCATCAACCGGCAGAATGAACGCCTGCTGACTATTCGTGGGCTGATGGAATTCAAATGGGCGGACAAGCCGCTGCCGCTCGACGAAGTTGAACCGGCGGCGGATATCGTCAAACGGTTCTCGACCGGCGCGATGAGCTTCGGCTCGATCTCGCGCGAGGCGCACACGACGCTCGCAATTGCCATGAACCGGATCGGCGGCCGTTCGAATACCGGCGAGGGGGGCGAGGAATCGGATCGCTACAAACCCCTTCCGAACGGCGATTCCATGCGTTCTGCGATCAAGCAGGTGGCATCGGGGCGGTTTGGCGTGACCATCGAATATCTGGTCAATGCCGACGATCTGCAGATCAAGATCGCGCAGGGCGCCAAGCCCGGCGAAGGCGGGCAGTTGCCGGGACATAAGGTCAGCAAGGATATCGCCAAGGTCCGTCATTCGACGCCCGGCGTCGGACTGATCTCGCCGCCGCCGCACCACGACATCTATTCGATCGAGGATCTGGCGCAGCTGATCCACGATCTGAAAAATGCCAATCCGCGCGCGCGCATCTCGGTCAAGCTGGTGTCCGAAGTCGGTGTCGGCACGGTCGCCGCCGGTGTGTCGAAGGCGCGATCGGATCATGTGACGATTGCCGGTTATGAAGGCGGCACCGGTGCTTCACCGCTGACCTCGCTTACCCATGCCGGCGCCCCGTGGGAAATCGGGCTCGCCGAGACGCAGCAGACGCTGGTGCTGAACGGATTGCGCGGGCGCATTGCCGTGCAGGTTGACGGCGGGTTGCGTACCGGCCGTGACGTCGCCATCGGCGCGCTGCTGGGCGCGGACGAGTTCGGCTTTGCCACTGCGCCGCTGATTGCCGTCGGCTGCATCATGATGCGCAAATGCCATCTCAACACCTGTCCGGTCGGAGTCGCGACCCAGGACCCGGTGCTGCGCGCGAAATTCACCGGCACTCCGGAGCATGTGATCAACTATTTCTTCTTCGTCGCCGGGGAAGTGCGCGAGATCATGGCGAGACTCGGCTTCCGTACCTTCGATGAGATGATCGGCCGCGTCGACCGCATCGATGCGCAACGTGTGCTGAAGCACTGGAAGGCGAATGGGATCGATCTGTCCCGGGTTCTGCATCAGGTCACGCCGAAACAGGGCGTCGCGATTTATCACCGCGAGCACCAGAACCACGGTCTCGAAAAAGCACTGGATCACGAACTGATCCGCGAAGCCGGACCGGCACTCGAAAGCGGCAAGCCTGTTCGCATTCATCGCACGATACGCAACGTCAACCGGACAGTTGGTGCGATGCTGTCCGGCGAAGTGGCAAAACGGCATGGCCATTCCGGCCTGCCGGAAGACACCATCGCCGTGCATTTGACCGGGACGGCGGGCCAGAGTTTTGGTGCATTTCTGGCACGCGGCGTGAGTCTCGAACTCACGGGGGATGCCAATGACTATGTCGCCAAGGGGCTGTCCGGCGGGCGCGTCGTGGTGCGGCAGCCGAAGGAGGCGCGCCGCGATCCAACCCGCAACATCATTGTCGGCAACACGGTTCTGTATGGTGCGATTTGCGGTGAAGCCTATTTCGAAGGCGTCGCGGGCGAGCGCTTTGCCGTACGCAATTCCGGCGCTGTCGCCGTCGTCGAGGGCACCGGCGATCACGCCTGCGAATATATGACAGGTGGCGTGGTTGCCGTGTTGGGGGAGACGGGGCGCAATTTTGCCGCCGGAATGTCGGGCGGCATTGCCTATGTTTATGATCCGGGAAAGCGCTTCCGGAACCTGTGCAACACGTCGATGGTGGTGCTGGAACCGGTGTTGCCGGCGACTGGTGCCAGCGACGATCCCGAACGTCCGCGGCAGCGTTCGATCTCCGCCTTCGATATGGGCATGGGCGACATGCTGCGCTTTGATGCGGAACGGTTGCTGATTCTGGTCGAACGGCATTTGCTTTACACCGGAAGTGCGCGCGCGCGGGAAATCCTGGAAAACTGGGATGAAGCCAGGTCGCGCTTCGTCAAGGTGATGCCGCTGGATTACCGTCGCGCATTGATCGACCTGCAAACCGAACGCCGTACCGCCGCCGAATGATCGATCATGGCTAAAATCACGGGATTTCTTGAAATCACCCGCCGCGACCGGAGCTATGAAAAGGCCGAAGCGCGCAAACAGACGTGGAAAGAATTCGTCAAGCCGCTGCCGTTTCCCGAAGTCACGCGGCAGGCGGCGCGCTGCATGGATTGCGGCATTCCGTTCTGCCATCAGGGTTGTCCGGTCAACAACCTGATCCCGGACTGGAATAATCTGGTTTACCGCGATCAGTGGAAGGCGGCGCTCGAGGCGTTGCACTCGACCAATAATTTCCCGGAATTCACCGGCCGGATTTGTCCTGCGCCGTGCGAGGCGGCGTGCACGCTGAATATCGAAGACAATCCGGTCACGATCAAAACCATTGAATGTGAGATTGTCGACCGGGGCTGGGAAGAGGGCTGGATCCATCCGTTTCTGGCGCCGAAAAAATCCGGCAAACGCGTCGCGGTGATCGGCTCGGGTCCGGCAGGACTTGCCTGCGCACAGCAACTCGCGCGCGCCGGGCACGGCGTCACACTGTTCGAGAAGAATGACCGCATCGGTGGTTTACTGCGTTACGGCATTCCCGATTTCAAAATGGAAAAGCGGTTGATCGACCGCCGTATGCGGCAGATGGAAGCCGAAGGTGTTGAATTCCGCGCCGGGATCGAAGTCGGCGTCAATCTCTCATTGCTGTCGCTGATGGAAACCTATGATGCCATCGTAATGTCCTGCGGCGCCGAAGCACCGCGCGACCTGGACGTGCCGGGGCGCGAATTGCGCGGCATCCATTTCGCCATGGACTATCTGACTCAGCAGAACAAGCGCGTGGCCGGGGACGACGAAACGCGCGCGGCGCCGCGCGGCACGATCACTGCCAGAGACAAGCATGTGATCGTGATCGGCGGCGGCGACACGGGATCGGACTGCATCGGCACCGCCAATCGCCAGGGCGCGGCGTCAATCACGCAGCTCGAAATCCTGCCGATGCCGCCGGAAAAAGAGGATAAGGGGCTGACCTGGCCGGACTGGCCGCTGAAACTGCGCACCTCGTCGTCGCAGGAAGAAGGTTGCGATCGCGATTGGGCCGTGCTGACCAAAAAAGCGCGGGGGATCGATGGCAAACTCGCGGCGCTGCAATGCGTGCACGTCGACTGGGCGAAGGATTCGTCCGGCCGGTTCCAGATGAAGGAAATCGAGGGCAGCCGGTTCGAGCTCAAAGCCGATCTCGTATTGCTGGCAATGGGCTTTACCGGTCCGAACCGGCGCGGCTTGCTGGAGGAAGCGGGCGTGGCGCTGGATGCCCGCGGCAATGTCGAGGCGAATACCGTCGACTACCGGACGTCCAATCCGAAGATATTTTCCTGTGGCGACATGCGCCGCGGGCAATCGCTGGTCGTTTGGGCCATCCGTGAAGGCCGGCAGGCCGCACGCGCGGTCGACGAGTCCCTCACCGGCAGTACGACCCTGCCGCGCTGAATCCAGTTCCGGTGCCGATTGCGGGGCGTTTTGTGTAAAATCATACGCCCATAACGGAGGCATTCATGGCCAACCCGTTCGTCCATATCGAACTGACCAGCGCCGATCTTGAAGAGTCGAAGCGGTTCTACGGATCGCTGTTCGACTGGAAACTCGAACCGGCACCGGCCAGCCACGGCATGGACTACACGATCATAAAGGTCGGCGAGGGGACAGGCGGCGGCATGATTCAACACCAGATGCTTGGCATGCCCTCGGTTTGGGTACCGTATGTGCAGGTTGATGACATCCGCGACCGGACCGCAAAAGCAACGTCGCTCGGAGCCCGCATCATCCGCGATGTTGAAGAGATTCCCGGTAATGGCGGGAGCTTCTCGATCGTTCAGGACCCAACCGGCGCGGTCTTCGGGCTGTACGAACCGCGGCCCACATAGGCACCGCGGCGAACATCTCCAGCACAACCGTCACACCGTAACAATTCAGGGATTCCAAAGGCTTATTCGAAAAGTAACCGTAACGGTAAAAGTAACATCGGCTTCGCGCTCTGGGAATCGGAATCCGGCCGTCCAGGCCGCAGGGGAATCGGTTCAGAACTCCTTTCGTCTGTTGCTGACAAGGCGGCGTGGTACGAATTACTGTTCATGATACGTTCTTTTCTGGTGGGAGTCAATGCTGCGCTGGCTGGGTGCGGTTTATATGGATGCAGCCCAAGGCCCGCTAGGCCGGTTTTCCGGTCAGGGCCGTTTCGAGGTCATTCTTCCACGCCTGTTCCTGCAGAAGAATCCGGAAATGCATTGCGTTGGGAGCATCGGGAAATAGCTCGACATCGCCCGCGATTTTTCCGGATGCGTAGGCGTCTTCGAGCACCTTGAACAACCTCGACTTGAATTCGGTATCTCCACTGCCTTCGAGGTGCTTCCCTTTCGTTTCCAGGACCATCAAACGGGCTGAGTGGCCGTCCGCATCGATGCGGACCAGAAAGTCAGGGTACACCCTGTTTTTCATCCAGCCCTGCAATCCCCATTTGCCGCGCGATGCAATTCGCCACCACCATTCCACCGCGTCACGGCCATCGATATAGAGCGCGACCTGCTCCTCAAACGCGTTGAAGTCGCGCCGGAAGACCCGGTCATAGAGCGCCCGGTCGAGCGGTTTTCCGCCGCTGTGCAGCAAGGGGGCTCTGGCATCGGACAGAGCGATGTGTGTCGTGTATTGCTCCGCGAATTCGACGTTCAAATCATCCAGCGGCGTGGCGAGGAGTTTGAAGATGATATGGCCCGAATTGACCTTGCTGCGAAAAATCTGCTCGGCGGCGGCATCAATCTGTTCCTGAAGATCGCGTTTGACCGCGTCAACCAGCGTCAGGCGTGAAGCAATAATTTTGTCCACGGGTGCGCGGGTTCGCAGCACGGCGATGGTTTCCTCCAGTATTCGCGCCGCCTGCCATGGATTGGGAACGACGTCGAGCATGCGACGCACAAGGTCGGGAAAGTTCAGCGGCTGGTCGATATTCGCGGATTGGGAAAGACTTGCATCGAGACCGAATTTCGACTGGGTGGCGAGATCGACCAAGATCGTGCTTTCAACTCCACGGTCATAGTCCGCCAACTGGAATTCGCCGGCGCCGCGGAACGACAGTTTGTCGAAATCGATTTCTGCCAGCACGTCGGCTTCGAAATCGAGTTCCCGGTAGGCCTTTCTTCCGGTCCGATGCAGCACACGCGGCACCATGACACGGCTGCGGCGGAATTCCTTCCGGAACTGGACGTTCACTTCCTCAAATTCTCTTTGGCCGCTGTGGATTTGGATTTCCGCGGCGATGTCGCCGAGTCCTTCCGATTCCAGTCCGGTCTTGATCTTTTGCACCGCATCGCCGACGGCCAGATCGGCGCAGAAGACATGTGTCTGATCGAGGTCAGCGATGCCGGTGAGCGCGGCCTGTGGTTGCCGGAGGACACGGCCGATCATCTGGGTAAGAGCGGTTCCGGCAGTGCCTTTACTCAGTATCGCGAGCACATAGGCGAAAGGACAATCCCAACCCTCGCGCAGCGCATCCTTTGTGATGATGACGCGCACGCCACAATAGGGTGACAAGAGATCATCGTCGCGAAGCTCCTTCACCTCAGCGGTCTGCCGCCTGACCGCATCGGGCGGTACACCGGCCTTTTGCGTCAGATATTCAAAGACATCTTCTGAATGGACGCCCCCTTTGCCGCGCTGCTCCTTTCCGGTGCGGTCAACACGAACGAGCATGATCGGGCGGATATAGCGGCCCGACTCATTCTGAAACTGTCGCGCCCGTTTGTGGAGGTCATTCAGCCGGTCCAGGCTGTGCTGAAGCAGGGTTTGCCAGCTCAGATTCCTGCCGACTTCAAGCCGGATCGGCAGCTTGATCATTTCCTCGTCTTTGAGTTCGCGGCCGGTGACGTTGACGAGGATATTCGACAGTCCGGCATCGGGCGTTGCCGACAATTCCAGCATGAAACGTGGATTGAGATTGGCCAGGGTTTCGCGCGCCAGGCTGGAATAGGCACGGTGGCCCTCATCGAGAACGATGACCGGACCGATCAGGCGCAGCGTGTTTCCGAGACTCTGTTTGATCCATGCTGCTTCTGCCGTGGGGATGGACGCCGAAGGGTCGACGGTTTCGAGATTTGGAATGACTTTCAAAAGTGCGGCGCGGGCGGTCGAGTCGTCCTGGGGAAAAAAGCTGATGTATTGGCCGGAGTCGCGGAACACCTTCAGCGACTCCTTGTTCTCCCGGCCGGTGGACTGAAGCATGAGAAGCAGAACGCAAAGTTTCTGTTCGACGTCCTGCCGGGAGAATCCGTCGAGCTTCTCGATGATTTTCACGCGTCCGGCGCCGGCACGGTCGAGCGCCTGCCGGACGGGATGGGTCCGGTCCGAAAGCTGTTTCTTTGTCTGATTGTAGATTGCCTCGGACGGGACGATCCAGAGCACAAGGCCCGTGTTGCGGCGAAAATGGCTGACCATGATCCGGTCGAGCCCATGGGCCGCGAGCAGGGTCTTTCCGCCGCCGGTTGGAATTTTCAGGCAGACATGGGCAATCGATTGTCCAAGCCCGTCCGTCAATTCACGCCACGGTTCACATGACGCGACGATGCCGGATTTGCGTGCTTCGTCCCAGGCAGCGACCGTCGGCGCCTGCGGTACGGGAAAACTCGAGCGCAGTTCCGGCGGCAATTGGGCGATCGCCGCGCGCGCCGCTTCAACTTTGGCCGTGCATTCGCCGAGAAGCCGCAGATAACCCGAAAGCGTGTCGAGCGACGCGATTTGATATTGCTTAAGGCGCATCGGGTGCGTTGCCCAAAATGCGGTGCACGGCGTAAGGCAGTTGGCAGAAGGTGATGCCGAGTTTCGTCAGCTCATCGTGCGACATGAATTTGGCCGCAGCATAAACCAAGGCCGGCTTGCCTTTTGCGGCGGCAGAGATCGCCTTTGCGCGTTCGAGCGAAAGCGCCGCCTCGTTGCTGCGCATAAATTCGAGGTCGGGCTTATAGATCAGGTGAATGCGATAGCCGCCGGCTTCGGTCACGAACCAATCCTTGCGCGGCTCGGCGGGAATTTTCTCCGTGGACTCACCGGTCGCGGTGTAAACGACATAGCGCGCGACCTGTTCGTAATTCGGCGCGCCGCTGCCGCTGAAGAATCGCTCAAGGTCGATCGGCTCGCCGAGTTCGCAATAAGTAAACGAGCCACCGAGGCCTTCACGGAACTGCGGGTTCTTGGAATTTGCGGCGCCTTTGATCACCCGGCGAACACGTTCTGCGGTGACTGTGGCCGCGTATTCCTCCGACTCGACAAGTATGAACTTCCTACCCCCCCCTGCATGTTCTGTGCCAATACGGCATGCGCTGTTGTGCCGGATCCCGCGAAAGAATCGAGAATAAGGGCATGTTCATCCGAGGACACGCGCAGAATTTGCTGTATGAGGCCAATCGGCTTCGGAAATTGAAACTTGTCGGCGAGCCCTATTGCGCCAAGTTGCGTTGTTCCAGTTTCGTTGAGGTACTCGGGGCCAGACCAAATCGTTTTAACTTTCGTGACATTCCGTCGTGAGCGTTGGAGTACGACGTACTTTCCGTTTTGGTTTATTTTGCCGACTACATCCGGTGCGTCCCCTGTCAAAATGCTTTTTCCCAATCTTTCAGAACTCCAGCGCCAGCAGCCTTCATCTCCCTGGGCATTTAGCGGAAGAGCTTTCAACGGAAACGCCGCTGCCTTAGACAGCGAAATCCGGTGTTGCCCGTCAGGCGCAGGCTCTTTGCTCAGGTAAATCGGATAAAACAAATTCGGGCGATTTCCGCGGTTAAATTTGGGGTTGCGATTCCGCAGTTCCCAAAGGTCGTATGGACCGCGAGAGTCTTCGAAAGGCAGCTTGTCGGCAGCAGCTTCCAATTCGTGAAGTTCGCCCACAAATTTTCTGTACACGGCGAGATATTCGTGAGTTTTGGCCAGTTCTCCGTATGTTTGCCCACGCCTGTTACTTTCGACGATAATATTGGCGACTAATGCGTCCGCGCCGAAGATTTGGTTTGCAATCCCAATGAAATTGGCGATTTCATTGTCATCGAGCGAGGCGAACAGAAATCCCGTATCCGAAAGCAACTCGCGGAGAAGCTCGAGCCGCGGCCACATCATGCAGAGCCATTTGTCGTGCCGCTCGAGATCGTCGCGGTCCACGACCTTGCCCAACCATTCCTTCATCAGCGGTGAGTTGACGTTGTCGTTGTACGCCCACTTCTCGTTGCCGGTATTGTAGGGCGGATCGATATAGATGACGTCCACCTTGCCGGCATAACGTGGCAACAACGCTTTCAGCGCTTCGAGATTGTCGCCGTGGATGATGAGGTTGTCATCGAGTGACGCCTTCTTTCCGCCGGGGACACTTTTGTCGGGTACCGGAATCAGTTCGCGAAACGGCACCGACAGATGGTGCGAATAGACGAAAGGTTTGCCTTTGAATTCCAATGTCGGCATGGCTGCTCAGGGCGACTCGGGTAGAAAATCCTTGCACCATTTGCCGGGGGGCGTGCCGGATGCAGGTGAAATTGTTCTGTGCATTGACATATGGCAGGGCCAAAGAGTGTTCACGTTATGTTCTTACAGCTGCAGTGTCAACCTGCGAGAGCATCTTTTGCGCTCGCCGACCTGCCTTCGCTCTATGAGCTACGGCAAGGCAAGCGTTCGCGCGCTGGGTGGCGGTTCGCTGCGCGACCGGCACATGACAAGTTGGTGGGTTGTAGTGCAGGTTTAAGTTTGTGGAGCGCGAGGAGCTTGCTCCTCGCATGTGGTTATCGTTTCGCATTTTTTGCGCTCGCCGACCTGCCTTCGCTCTATGAGCTACGGCAAGGCAAGCGCTCGCAC
Source organism: Micropepsaceae bacterium (assembly GCA_036273455.1). Classification (GTDB taxonomy): domain Bacteria; phylum Pseudomonadota; class Alphaproteobacteria; order Micropepsales; family Micropepsaceae; genus CAIYRG01. Next base: position 51,393 of record DASUHP010000049.1, read on the forward strand.
ACTGGGCGGCCGGGTCGAGCCCGGCCGTGTGACAAGTGGGTGGTTACACCGTTGCGACAGTGGCGGTGGCGGGTTTGCCGAGTGCGGCGGTGGAGGGGAAGATCAGGGACTTGATCACCACCGGCACGGCGCCGGACGCTTCGAGCATGGCGCCGATGTCGATGTAATCGAACTCCTTGAGTTCGAGTCCATCGATCGACACCACCGGATATTCAAGCTTCATTTCCTCGCGGAGATGGATTCCGACCAAGCCGCCGACGTCGCCGTCGCCGACCAGAATGACGGGATGACCATGGGCCAGAATCTCCGACAGACCGTCGATTACACCGCGGCAGAATGCGTCCAGCCGCGCAAAGGTCGCCGATCCGCGCCATGGCACAAACACGGCGACCGGCCGCTCGCCACTCGCGAGATCAAGCCGCTTCAGCACGCGGCGTACCGCACCCGCAACCGCTGTCGAATCGATCTCTTCGCCGAATTCCACATCCGGCGCGATGACCGGTACATTGCGCAAAGGCAGTAGCTCCATCGGCCAGACATGAATCGTGCTGCCGCTGACCTGTGTGGTGTATTGCGAAGCGCCGATCACGGTTGCGCGGATGCCTTCGCTGGGGCTTTCCAGCTTTGGCCCCCAAGCTTCCACGCGGTTGCGGATTTCTTCCGCAAGCTGCGGGCCGAGATCGCCAAAACTGCCTTTTTGCTTGCCGTAGACGAATTCCGACACGCCGCCGGAAATCGTCACTTCGTCGATTGTCGCGCCGGGCTGGATGGCATCGAGCCGCAGCAACGAAGAGGCCCCGACCTTCGGCGATTTGCCGCTGGCGGCGTCGAACAGTCGCTGGGCCATGCGCGCGGCCAGCGCCTTGCCCTGTTCCGGCGTGAATTTTGCGCCAACCGACAATGTCCAGCCCAATTCGGCGCCGAATTGCCGGCCGGCTTCTTCCAAACGGACGATCCGGTCATCGGGACCGGTGACGACCAGCCGCGCGCCGATGTCGATGGCGGTCAGGTCCACGACCTTGCCGTTGCGGCAGATGGCGATTTTTGACGTGCCGCCGCCGACGTCGATGTTCATCACCGTCAGACGATTACGGATCGAGCGCTGCACCGCGCCCGAGCCGTAGGCGGCCATCACGGTCTCCAGACTGTCGCCGGCGCTGACCGCGACGAGCTTGCCGGCCTCACTCGCGAACAGATCGGCGATGGCGCGGGCATTTTTGCGCCGCACCGCAACACCAGTCAGGATCAGCGCGCCGGTGTCGATTTCGTCGGGCTGGACCTTGGCAAACTCATACTGTTTTTTGATGAAGGCGCCGAGCTTTTCGGAATCGATGGTTTCTTCTTCCGTATACGGCGTCAGAAGAATGTCGGATTCGTAAAATGTCTCACGCGTGGTCACCACATAGCGGCTGTCGAGCCGTTCCAGCACGATGCGCGAAAAGACCAGATGCGACGTAGATGAGCCGATATCCACACCGACCGACAAAATGACGATTTCATCCTCGCCCTCGAGCGTGCGGCCTTTGCTGGAAAAGAAAATGCGGCCGCCTTCAGATTCACTCACGCTTTCAGTTCCTTTTCAAAGAATTTGGCAAGACGGCTCCCCTCACCCAGCAGCGCCAGTGCGCGCTTACTTCCCAAGCGCGGGCGCTGCAACCCTCTCCCTCAAAGGGAGAGGCGAAGAAGATTCAATGTCCTGATTCGAGCTAAGCTCCTCCGAACAGAATGCCCGGATAGAGCTCCAGGCTGAGCACAATATCGAACAGCAGCCAGATCATCAGTGTCGCGCCGGCGGCAAAACCGACGCAGACGAGCAAAGGCCGCCGGCCCTGGATCAGCAGCGACAGGAAAACGTAGAGAGGCACGGCATAGAGGATGCCGATGAGAAGCATCGCAGCGGCGAAACCCGCAATCCAGGCGACCGCGACAAGCTGCTTCAGCACGGGATAGCGCTTGACCGCGTCCTGCTTGTCCGCATCGCCGGCCGGATTGAGCCAATGCATCAGCGCCGCGCCGGATTTTGTGCGCGTACGCGACACCAGATCCAGCGAGATCAGAATCAGCATCACCCAGGCGACACCTGCCGGTACGGCGCGGGCATCCGGACTATATTGATAGGCCGTCGCGAGATAGATGGCGGTGAGGGTCAGAAGGCCCAATGCGGGCATATAGTCGGTGACGGGTGTGCCAAGAACGCGTTTCACGCTGCCTCTCTCTCGACGAGGATTTTGCGGTTCGAGGCCTTGCTCAGCATGGCACGCACGACCGGAATGACGAGGAGCGCAATCGTGGCGGCGAGCAGCACGGCGGAGATCGGGCGGTTGAGATAAATGCTCCACTTGCCGTCGCTCATCAGCATCGACTGATGGAAGTTGCGTTCGGCCGAGGCGCCCAGGACCAGCGCGATGACGATGGTCAGACGGGGATAATCGAAGCGTACCATAAGATAGCCGATGACTCCGAACACGGCGGTCACCACGACATTTTCAATTGTCATGTCGATGGCGTAGGACCCGGCAAAGGCGACGCAGAGCACCAGGGGCGCGAGAATCTGCGCATCGAGCAGGGTGACATATGACAGCGGCTTGACCAGCAGCAGCCCGGTGAATGACGCCAGCACGCAGGACGCGGTCAGCGCCCAGATCAACCCATAAATTTCCACCTGATGATCGCGCAACAACAGCGGACCCGGCTGCATGCCATGGACGATCAGGATCCCCATGAACACTGCCATCTCGACGCCGCCGGGAATCCCGAACGCGAGTGTGGGAATGAGCGAGCTGCAATCCTTGGCATTGATCGCGGCTTCGGGGGCGATGACGCCCTTGATATTGCCCTTGCCGAAGCTGTCGCGGTCCTCTTCCTTCGCCGCCTGCACGGTCATGCTGTAGGAGAGAAAAGAGGCGACAACGCCACCGACGCCGGGAACTGCGCCGACCACGGTGCCGATCAGCGACCCGCGCAACACCGTCGGCCAGTGGCGGAATGTCTGCATCAAGCCGCTGGTCATTTTGGTGATCTTGACCGAAGCGGCATTGTTCGCCACCGAGCCGCCTTTGACGTAAAGGTTTATCATCTCGGCTACGGCGAACAGTCCGATCAGCGCCGGCACAAGATGCACACCGTCCCAGAGATATTCGACGCCATAGGTGAAGCGTTCGCCGCCGCTGACATCGTTATAGCCGATGAATGCCACCATGAGGCCGAAGCCGCCGGTAATCAGGCCACGGAGCAATTTACCGCGCGAGGTGGTTGAAACGATCACGAGACCGAGAAGCGCGAGAAGAAAGAATTCCGGCGGGCCGAACAGCAGCACGATGTTTTTGGCGATCGGCAGGATGGCCAGCACCGAGACCGTGCCAAGGATCCCGCCGATCGAGTTCGAGCTTGCCGCCGCGCCGATGGCAAGACCGGCCTTGCCCTGCTGCGCCAGCGGATACCCATCGATTGCGGTGGCGGCATTCGGTGCGGAGCCGGGCGTGTTCAACAGGATGGCGGTGATCGAGCCGCCCATCGGCACTCCGCCCATGACGCCGCCGGAAAGTGCGAGCGCGGTGAATGGTTCGAGGCCATAGGTCAACGGCATGAGGAGTGCGAGCGCGGCCGCCCCACCAAGTCCCGGAATGGCGCCAAAGAACAGGCCGATAAACATTCCAAGCGCGAGAAAGGCCAGTTCCCGGAACTGGAGCAGCCCTTCAATGCCGTGCAGCCACATGTCGAGCATGAGTTCGCGTCCTGTCGCTCGCGTCGCTCTCTATCCGCCCCTCGGATCTCAGGCGCGCGTCAGCAGGCCAGGAGATCTTTTCGCGCGGCCGACGCGGCGCGGATGGGTTCCCATCCCCTCGCGCTTCGCGCCCGGCCGGGAATGACACACATGAGCGATAGTGGTCTGACGCCAGCCGGTCAACCGGTGACCAGATATTTGCGCCATTTATCGAAGAAAGCCTTCTGCTGCGCGATGAGTTGCGCAGTCTGAGCTGGCGTGTGTGGGGTCATGCGAATGTCGTTCTCTTTCGCCCATTTGGTGACGCCGGGATCCGCCAGCGATTTCGCCAGCGCTGCCGCGAGGACATTCTGAACAGGCGCCGGCAATCCCGGCGGCGCGCCGATGAGCCGCTCGACACTGATCTGGTCAAGCTCGGGCTGGCCGAGCGCAGTCGCGTCGGGCACCCCCGGAATGCTGGAATGCGCCTCAAAACTGGCGAGGATGCGGACTTCTCCGCCCTTCACAAACCGCATGGTGGTTGGGATGGCTGCGATCACAGCATCCGAGTCGCCGCGGATGGCAGCCACGACGTAATCGACCGATCCCTTGTAGCCGCTGATGAGCTGCGTCCGGATGCCGAGCAATTTCGTGCCGATCATGGTTGCGGCATAGGCGGTCCCTTCGGGACCGGTAACCGACAGCTTCACCGGCCGTTTGGCCGACAGCGCCTTCAGATCGGCAAAGCTCTTGAGCGGTGATTTGGCGCCGACGCTGATGGCATAGCGTTCGCCTTCGCCCATGGTCCCGATCCAGGAAAATTTGCCAAGGTCATAGGCGCCGGAACCCTGCTGCTGCTGCAGAATGAACATGCCGGGGATGTTGATGATCCCGATGGTGTAGCCGTCGGGACGCGAACGATAGAGCTGTGCCACGCCACGGTTTCCACCGCCGGCTGCAATGTTCTCCGGCACAATGCTGACTTTGTTGGGCAGGTATCTTTCCATCACCGGGCCGACCAGACGAACATAGACGTCGAAGCCGCCGCCCGGCGCATAGGGAATGATGAAATTGATCGGCTTTGTTGGAAACGCCGCCGCGCTGTAAGCGCCGCGCGGCACGATCAGTGACGGAGCCGCGATTCCGGCGGAAACGAGAAGCTCGCGCCGCGTCAGCCGGGACATGTGATGCTCCTTGCCGGGAATGTCAGACGTGCAGGAGATAGGACTTCCATCGCTCGAAAAAGGCTTTTTGCTGCGCCACCAGAGCCGCGGTTTGTTGAGGGGACCGGGACGTCATTATGACATCGTTCTCGGCTGACCAGGTAACGACTTTGCGATCCGCGAGCGCCTTTGCCAGCGCCGCCGAAAGAATGTTGCAGATTCCCGCCGGGGTACCGGGGGGCGCGCCCACCGGGCGCTCCACTGTGAGCTGATCGAGTTCGGGTTTGCCAAGCGCCGTTGCATCGGGAATGCCGGGAATGCTGCTGTGTGCCGCAAAAGAGGCGAGGATACGGATCTGCCCGGCGCGGGCAAATTTCATCATCGTCGAGGTGGCAGAAATCACGGCATCGGAATCGCCGCGGATGGCCGCCACGATGTAATCGCTCGAACCGCGATAGCCGGTGATCAATTGCCGCCGCAGCCCGAGAACCTGGGTCGCGATGATCGCGGCGGCTGTTGCAGTGCCTTCCAGTCCGGTGACGGCAAACTTGATTGGCCGCTTCGCCGACAAGGCACGGACATCGGCAAAGCTTTTGAGCGGCGAATTGCCGCCGACGGCAAGCAGATATCGTTCGCCTTCCCCCATGGTGCCGATCCAGGCGAATTTCGCGAGATCATAGGCAATGCTGCCTTGGAGCGCCTGCTCGATAAACATTCCGGGTACGTCGAAGATCCCAATGGTGTAGCCGTCCGGTTTGGCGCGATACAGCTGACTGATGGCGCGCGAGCCGCTTCCGGCGGTGATGTTCACCGGCACGATGCTGACGCGGGTGGGAAGGTTCTGCTCCATCACCGGTGCGACAAATCGGACATAGGCGTCGAATCCGCCGCCCGCCGCGTAGGGGATGATGAACTGGATATTGCGGGCGGGAAATTTGGATGCCGCCGCGGCACGTACTGCGCAGGCAAACCACCCGAAGGCGCTTAACTTCAAGTATTCCCGCCGCGTTAGCATCATAGCACAAAAACGGCATAATGCCCCGGAAAATCAAGTATGATTGGAGGCCTCGATGCATACGGCTGAGCGTTTCGGGTACTCTGGACGTCAGTTGGTCGACTCGCGAGGTGCGCAACGATTTGCGATCAAACTCTAAACCTGAAGCTAGTCCAGAATGGAAATGAACAAACCGGATAGGTTGCAATCCCAAAACATCGCGGGCCTTGCAGAAACGTTCGCAAATGAGACTGATCTCGACCAGTTGAAGGAGGTTGCTATCGCCCTCTCGAAGCCCGGGGCGATAACGAAAGCGGCCGCACTTCCAAGGTTCAGGAATCGAATACTCCAGTTAGTCGATGAGGCTCAAAAAGGCGCGGCGTCTCAGCGAATCAAGGCAATCCCTATCCTTTGGAGGCTGCGCCAACAGGCGAAGTCTCTGGATCGCACAATTACTGATGCCCTTTCAGCTCCGATGAACTCTCTTGCCTCGGCAACAGGTACGCTCAGTGATCCGACGGACAGATTGTATTTCGCTCAAGCTCTGACGCTTCTGAACTTTTCGGGACGGGATAGGTACATCGCCGACTTTGTCGTGGCGGAAGGGCAAGCAAAAACGCACGCTCGGTTGCCGGCAACGATTGCCCTAATTCGCGCAACGCCGTCATTGACCGAAACATTTGCGCTGTTGCGTGACGCCCTGCGGAACAGTCCTTCAGAAACGCAAAATCCCAGCGAAACGAGAGCAAGGAAGCTAATCCGAATACTGGAGTCAATCGGTGAGGCACTGAGGCGAACTGATCCGCACGTGGACGACGCAGTCGGACCTGCTTACGCCGCACTCTTGCAAACTGCGCTCGGGGGTGAGCAAGCGTTGGAGCGCGGTACCAGAGTCGAACTCACGTGTCGCGGCTTTGAGACGCTGATTGCATTCATCCGGCCGAACTTTTCGCTCGTTCGGGAGGCTCATTCGTTCGATGGAATCCGTGTTTTGCACAGGTTGTTTGCTCCGAGCCGCTGGCCCGCAGAAACGGACGATGCTCGACAACCTGCCGTGAAGCTGCTGCGAGAAGCCATCATTCTGCTTGCCCAGGCTGGGGTGACGGATAGCCGATTGGTCGAACTCCTAACTTTGACAACCGATGCACACGCCAGTAGGGCCGTTCTTCGAACGCTCGCGGATGAGGCGCGAGGGATCAGTAATGAAGTCCGGCACTGGCTGGAAACCGGCCAACTTCCCGCGCAGTTTTCCGCGTCGGATGGAGTTCAGGAAACTATTCTCGAACAGGCCGATAAGGAAATAGCTCGCGCTTTCCGGGAGACAATGCAGATCAAACTCGCGCGTGATAGAATAGGAGATAACTTACTCGACGTCGTGAGGCAGTCCGAGATGCTTTCACTTGCGACAAAGCTGCTTTTTCATCGGATCGACGATTTGGCCCAACATTGCCAGGCTGTCGCATCAATCCGGAACATGGAATCCAATCTACACGCAGGCGATATCGTCGAATATTCGCCGGAGGAGCATGAGTCGGACCAGCCGATCCTAGGCTCTCGTCTAGTTCGCGTCGCTAGTCCGCAGATTGTTCGCCGGGTTGAGGGACGCGCTCTCCGCGTCGTGCTGAAGGCCTTGGTCGTGCCAAATGAGTGAAAAATCGCGGATGGACAGTAAAGTAGCAGATGCACTGATCGATAGCTTACTTCAACGAATCGCACGCGACGGGTTCCGGCTCGTCGGGTCTCTCTCTCAGCTCGAACGTGAGGCGATCTTGCGCAAGATCGGACCCCAACCGTCGGCTAGTGCGGTGGTGACGCCGGTTCAGCAACCGGCGACCAAGTCTGAGAAAAGAGTGCCACGGAAGCCGGCGCCTGTTTGGAAGCTGGACCCCGGTTGTCTCTCGTCGCAGCCTCAGCGCAAGCCGGTAGTGGGCATAGATTTTGGAACTGCGTTCTCAAAAGCCTCACTCTGGAGAAAGGGCAACAGACATCCGACGCCACTTGATCTCTCACGGTCCGCTACTGGCGGCCATGGTGTACTTCTGGAATCGACCCTTTACATTGATGCGGATCAGATAATCCAGTTTGGGCCAAAAGCCATTGAGGCAAGCCGCAGTACTAGCGATCTAAGTCGGCGCCGGTTTGATTCTCCGAAACAAATCCTCAGCATCGCTGGCGTAGAAGGACTCTCGACTCGCGCGGAAACGCAGGTTGACCCTGCCGGAGTGTTCACAAATCGCGATCTGCTAACGCTCTACTTAGCGTACCTTACCGCCATGATCTGCGATCAGCTCCAAAGACTTGGGATTAACAGGCACGTGACCAGGCGATTTGCCGTGCCCGTGTGGAGCGCTTCGCAGGTAGAGGAAACTTCAAGAATACTCACTCAAATGCTGGTCGACGCGCAGATTTTAGCCGATTCAGTGCCCTTAAATGCGTGGAATTCTGGTATCGACGCGAATGCGGCCAAGGGCGTGTTGGAGCAGTTGCGAAGCAAAGTTACAGATACGGACGAAAGACGCAAAAAATCGAAATTGGTCGAGCGGCATGTTCTTGAAGCCGCCGCGGCAGCATCGGCCATCGGCGACCAGTTGGAAAATCGTCGCCCCGTGGCTGTTGTCATGGACATCGGTGCGGGTACCACAGATATAGGGATCTATCACTTTGTGTTCCCAAGTAATCGGTCCGGCATTCCACCAAAAATTTCTGCCTTAAAGGGCGGCGCGATAGCAAAAAAAATCGCTGGTGACCGTCTTGATGATCTGCTGCTGGAGTTCATTAGAAGAGCCGCGCGGCTAAATGAAGGTGACGCAGTATTATTCCGAACCCGCCGTGATATACGCGATATCAAACAGCGTTTTTTCTCCGCCGGTAGACTTCGCGTAGAGGGATTGGATGATTTAGAGTTCAAGTTAAACGATTTTGTTCAAGGCAAGGCGGTTCAGAATTACCGGAGTGAGCTGAGGCGCGCGCTTGAAGACCTACTTGCGTCAGTTGGCGTTGGGAATATCTACAGAGAAGACGGTGTGATCGGCGTTCTGACGGGCGGCGGTTCTGCCGAGGCGATATTTGGGGATTTCTTTGATCATCCGTTCTCCGTTTCAGGCCAGCTTATCAAATTTAGGCGGCTTCGTGCGACGCCCAAGTGGCTTCACGATCTCGACCCAGCATACGCCGCTGTTTTCCCGCAGCTCGCAGTTGCTTTAGGTGTTAGCTCCGAAAATCTTCCCGACGAGACCTCCCCGATAACCTGTCTTCCAAATTCGGATCTCCGCGTGCTGGGTTTGGCCCCAATGTATCGGAGCTAAAGACAGCCCCCCGAAGCCGCGTTGCTTGATCCGATCAAGTGGCATCTGGGTGGGCGAAACCGGCGATGCGTTTGTAATCGTCGGACAACGCCTTCAATTCGCTCTGGCTGATATAGCGGTCGAGATTGTCGAAGGGCGCATCTCCGGTCAGCTCTTCGACTTTGATATTGATGAAGTCCGGCGGCGTTGTCCGATTGGTGAATACGATCGTCGTCGTGGTTGCCAACCGGGCATTCTCATAGGCGTGGAATGCGGTCTCGATACTGCCGGAGCTTTTCAGAAAATCCGCGAGCACGCGTGCGTCGATCAGCGCCTGGGCGCAGCCATTCGATCCGCGTTGGTACATGGCATGCGCCGCATCGCCCGCCAATGTCACGCGGCCAAACGTCCATTGCCTGACCGGA
>DASUHP010000050.1:0-60978 GCA_036273455.1 Micropepsaceae bacterium
TTATGGAGTAACACTGCTGATCAAGCTCGCATTGTTTGCAACAATGTTCGCGCTTGCCGCGGTGAACAGGTACCGGCTGACACCGCGGCTCGCCCTGGTGACGGATAGTGACGGCACGGAGCAGACATTCAGGGCATTCACAGGGACAATAGCGGCGGAAACGGTTTTGGCAGTTCTGATATTGGCTGCCGTCGCATACCTCGGCGTGCTGCCGCCCCCCACGGAATGAGCAAACGCCGTTTTGAGTAGCGGCATTTATGGCAGTGCCTGCCAGCGCCGCAAATTCAATTTCACATAGGGCCATCGGCGCCATGGCGTGCCGCGTCGCAACTCCGGCTGAATATCCCGGATTCTGCAAAACTGCATCAGGACGGCATTCCTGAGAGCGTACCGGCTTGCGCCCAGATTTGTAGCAAATTTGTCTCAATTTTGGCTCGCATCATTTTAAACAGTTGCTGTTAAACGCAAAGCCGGATTCAGCCTGCTGACCAAATCCGCTCGCCCTGTCAGCAAGCCTGTGCCTAAGTCTTCGTCAGTTGACGGACGGCCCAGGGCCGCCGGCCGCGAACATGGAGAGGCTCATGTTGCTATCTCGTTTGCTGAAAGACAAAGCAGGTACGACCGCCATTGAATATGGTCTGATCGCGGGCCTGATTTCGGTCGTCATCATTGGTGCTGTGACAATGGTTGGCACCAATTTATCGGGCAAATTCGCGGCTATCGCGACCGCGTTGCAGTAGCCGGCATGACTCGATGGGCTCTATTTCGGCGACGAGAGCCCGCCGGGCCGCCGGTTTACGGGCGGCCGGAAGGGTCCGCCGTTGCGCCGGACCTGGTGGTGTTTTTCGTCGCGGCCACTCTGGCACTCGCCAGTGCGGTGACAGCGGTCGCATTGGGCATCGCGCAGCGGTGACAGGAATAAACATGGCGAACGCTTTCGAGACATGGCGTTGCAGTCAGAAGTTTTGGAACAGTTTGTTTACGGCACCGAGTTGCTTTCCGCAGGCCATCCCAATCCGCGGTGACTTCCTGCCGGCGCGGCGGCGTGTTTTCGACAGCAATGACCGGCAATAGGAGAACGCTTCCATGGCTGCATTCATTCTGCGGTTTGCCAAAGATCGAGTGTCGCCGGATCGCGACGCAGACTTCCGTCGCGATCATCGGCGTGCAAACAGCGATCGTTATCCGGCCGGCCACAGCTTTCACCAACATCGGACACTTCCTGAAGTCAGCAAATCTGGTCCCTCCGGTTATGTCCTTCCGGGGCGGGCCGCGGCAATACCCGTTCACCCGCAGGCGTCGAGTGCCTTCGCCAACGCGCGGGATGTGCTGGTGTTCATCTTCGCAATAGCGGTTGCGCTCGGTGGTTTAACCGCAGTGATCATCACACCGCCCATATAGAACGACTGCGCCAGGGCGCCGCGAGAATTACGGACGGGCGGTAATCACTAAAATGCACGGACCAAAACCAACCGCCGGTAAAATGGTCCTGCGCTATCCAATGGTTTCTTTCAACCGGGCCGTCAGGCCCTTCTAGTGGGGGTTACAATGCGAAAGCTCACGAAAAGAGGTGCTGCGGCTCTGATGCTCACCTGCATGACCGGAAACGTCATGGCCGCGACCCAGGCCAGTTGCGCCCATCCCGGCGAGATGGCCGCAGTCAGGACCGCCGCTATTCAGCAGCGCCTGATGGTTGCAGCCCTGACCTGCCATGCAACGCCAAACTACAACAAGTTTGTGGTGTCCTATCAAAAGGACCTGCAAGCGTCCGACCGCGATTTGGAGAACTTCTTCCGGCGGCTGCACGGGAAGAGCGGCACCGAAGAATATCATGCCTTCAAAACGCGGCTTGCCAATGAGTCATCGATGGCCAGCATCCACGATTTCGCCGGTTATTGCGAAAGCGCACAGCAGATGTTTGACGAAGCGCAGGCAAAACCGACCCTGGCCGCTTTCATGGCCAATCGTGAGACCACAGTCGATGCAACATGGGAGCGATGCGCGGTGATCACGGCAAAGGCCACGAAGCCGGCCCGCAAAGCCGTCAAGGTCGTGCCGGCGCAGGGCAGGGGTTTGGCTGCACCGCAGTGATCCGCGCCTGCATCTGAAGTCATTGCTACCGGGGTATCACGTCGTGGTCACTCCGGTAGCGATATTTCGGACGACCGGGTCATGACAGCCAGTTGCCGGCTGCTTTCCTGACGCAAAGGGTTTGGCACATTGGCACGATCGGGCGAGCGTGTCAGGAATTTTCCAATGCGGCGGTGATGGCCCGCACGAAGGGTTTCAGGTGAGGAGTTTTCGGAACGATCGCGATGCTGAAGCCGTGCTTCTTCAGCGTCTGTTCTACAATCGGGCCTATCGCCGCCACGCGGGCACGCGACATACCCTGGGCAAGCTCCTTCTCGAGTGTCAGCTGACGCGCCACCTCGACCAGCCGTTCAATCTGAGGTGAGCTGGTAAAGGCGATCGCTCCGATTTCGCCTGCGGCCATTTTGCGGATCACATCCGCAACCTCGCCGGTTTCCGCTTCAGATGCGTAACGGTAGGGCGTGACTTGGGATACCACTGCGCCTTTTGCTTTGAGCGCCGCAATGATCCGGCCGGCGCCGTCTCCCGGGTACAGCTGCACTCCGATTCTCCGTCCCCGCAAGTCCTCGCCGGCGAGCGCATCGGTCACGCCTTCCGATGTCGGTGTCACGGCGGAGATTCCCGGCGAAACCCCCAATTCGCGCAATGCACGTGTGGGCTTCGGTCCCCGGATGATCGTCCTCACACGGTGTAAGGCGTCGATCACCGCCGGCCTGCTGCCCAACTCGTCGGCCCGCGCAACGATCCGGCGCAGTCCTTCTCCGGTCAGCAGGATGAGATCGTCGAATTCACCTGCGGCCAGGCGGCTGATCCAGGCGTCGAGTGCGGAAGTTTCGTCAAGACCGGCGATCTGCACCAACGGGCAGGGGATTGCTGTGGCGCCTTCGGCCTCGAGCAAACCGGCGAACAGATCGAGTTCGCGGCTTTCAGGAACGATGATGGACAAGCCATCCAATTTGCCGGGCATAGCTCCTCAATTGAGCGTGCCGGTATAAGGTGATCGGTGTTTTCCGGCACGCAGAAGCTCTTTTAGCTCCGGAACACAGCCGCTACAATTTGCCGCCGCCAAATTGGGCGGCAGAACGGCGGGAACTCGTGTCACGACTATTGTTGAATCAGCTGCCCAATGTCGTTTTCGCCAGGCCGGGCAGCAGATCGAAATTGAACGGCTTGTAAAGCAGCTGGACATTGGCTTCGGCAAACCGCGCCGGCATCGGGTCCTGCGCATATCCCGTCATCAGTACAATTTTCAGTTCGGGGCGCATCATCAGTCCCTCCTGCGCCACTTCATAGCCGCTCATACCCGGCATCTTGATATCCGAAATCATGAGACCGATTTCCGGATGCTCCTTCAGCGCCTGAAGCGCCATCGTTCCATTGCTCGCTTCCAGAACAGTAAATCCCGCGTCACGCAGAGTTTCGGCGACCACCATCAACAGCATCACCTCGTCTTCAACCACGAGGATCGCAGCTCCGTCGGCCTGCTTGTCTGCCATGCCGCTCATGCGTTCACCGCCGAAGCCTGCGCCGCATAGCGCGGCATCAGGATGGTGATCACCGTCCCGCTACCGGGTTCGCTGTCAATTCGCATGCTTCCATTCGACTGACGGACATAGCCGAACACCATGCTGAGCCCCAGACCCGTGCCGCGCCCCTGCGGCTTCGTCGTGAAGAAAGGATCGACTGCGCGCTGTCGCACATCTTCGCTCATACCGACCCCGTTGTCAGCTACGCGCAATTCGACATATTCGCCACCCGCCACGTCCTGTGATGGCGTCACGTGACGGTCCGACGTGGAAATTGTCAGAGTTCCGCCATCCGGCATGGCGTCGCGTGCATTGATCGCAAGGTTGATGACCACCGTCTCCATCTGATTGGCGTCGCACCAGACGTTCCATGTCGCGTCGGGATTCAATTCGATTGCGACGCGTTCGCCGACCGAATGGCGCAGCAGATCCTCCATATCCGCCAGCAACGCATTGAGACTGACCGAGCGCGGCGACAGTGGCTGTCGCCGCGAAAAGGCGAGGACCCGGTGCGTCACCGATGCGGCACGCGAGATCGCATCGAGCGCGCCGTCGAGATAGCGCTGAATATCGGCTTTGCCCTGCGCCAGCCGCTTGCGGGCAAGCTGCAGATTGCCCTGCATGATAGCGAGGAGATTGTTCAGGTCATGGGCAATACCGCCGGAAAGCTGACCGATCGCCTCCATCTTCTGGCTCTGCCGCAGCGACTCCTCTGCGACCGCCCGTTCGGCCATTTCGAGCTGGAGGCGGCGGTTGATGTCGGCCAGCTCGGCGCCCTGCGCGGACAGCCGCTCATTGGCTCTGCGCAGCGCCCTCTGAGCCACGGTCGATACCGCCAGGACCAGCAATGCCATGGTGACCAGCAGCAGGATGCCGCCAAAACGGACGAGCCTGCGCCCGAATGGGTCCATCATAAGACGGAGATAGACGGTGCCCTGTGCCATGCCGTTGCGCGTGACCCGCTGGGTCACGGTGACGCGCGACGCGTCTGCGACAAGCGCCGGAACCGGCGCAGATGCGGGCGCCCGGCCTGCGCCCGTGCGAACGAAGCCGGCAACCGGAACACCCGATGCTCCATAGACTTCGACCGCTTCGATTTCCGGATTCGTCTCAAGCGCATCGGCATATTGCTGCGCCGCGCCAGCGTCATTGAAGACGAGCGCCGCCGCCACGCTGGAACTCAAGATATCGGCCTGAACGGTCGCTTCTCCGACCTGTTCGGAGCGGTAGAGATTCTCCTCATACAAAATGCCCAGCACGCCAACCGCAATCAGCAGCACTGCCGCTGCCGGGACCCACCAGCGCAGCAACCGGACGCGCGGGAATACGGGCAGCGCGTCCATCACCGTTTCCTCACTGTGCGCGCCAGATCCAGCAGCCTCGAGCTGATCATCAGGTGGTTCGCGGCTGCTGCCGCATCATCGACATCAAACCGCACGCGCCCGTCCGCGAGCACAAATTTGATAATTGCAGGGACACCCGGATGGTTTTCAGCATCGGCGATTGTCAGCACCGGTGTGCCGTCCAGCGCCGCGGCCGCTGCATCGGCCGATTGAGCGGAGGACCCCGCAAGATAGGCCGCATTGCAGCCGTCTGCCGGCGAGACCTGCTGCAGCCGCCGGACCACAATTGCACGAGCGCCCACGCGCTGGCCCGCTGCCGCGCGCTCGGCGAGTGCAGTCACCCCGTCATCACCAACGGCGCACAGCACGAAGGGTCCGTTTGCCGCCGAAGTGGCCGGCCATTCGACAAAATCAGCAAATTTGTAGAGGAATGTCGCCTTCACCGCGTCACCCAGCGATTCACTCGCCGCGGCGTTGACCCAGGCCGGCCACAGCGCCAGCACGGCAAGGCCAAGTTGTGCTGCGTGCCTCACGCCGCCCTCAGAAGTTCTGCCGCAGTTCGATGAATACCATCCGCGGGATTTCATCGGATGGCGGTATCGTCCATTCCTGATGATGGGCATGCAGCAGATTCATGCCTGAGACGGCAATTTCGGTCATCGGCGATATGCGCCAGGCAATCCGGGAATCGAGTTCAATATAGGCCGGGACGGCGGGGTTGGGCAGACTGCCGACATAACGAAAATTTGCATCGAAGCTGAGCGGACCGAAATCCATCGATGAGCGCAGCCGCGCCTGCGTGTGGGGATCGTCGCCCACCTGTGCCGTGCCCAGAAGCCCACTCGAGCCGGCCGCAAAACCGAAATGTTCGTGTTGCACCGTCAGTCCGGCATCCAGCCGCCACCACGGCAGCGGCTGATAGCTGGCCCACGACTCGACGCCATACACATGGCCCTCAAGTCCGTTGCCCCAGAACAGCGGCGTGAACGTGACGGGCGTGATTTCAATGCTGCGTAGATCCGTGTACAGATTGTAAAAACCGGATACCGATACCGATGCGTTGCCGAATTGCGCCCTGTCGCCAAGCTCAAAGGCATTCAGTCTTTCCGGCTGGAAGTTTGGATTGCCTTCCAGGAACAGGGTGGACCCGGCAAATTCCCGCACATCCTCGTCGAATGTCGTCGGCGCCCGGATGGCGTGTGACACCGCCGCCCAGATGAGCAGGCCCGGGTTCGGTTTCCACGCCACCCGCACGCTCGGCAACGGGCTCAAGCCGTAATAGGGATCATTCTCCAGTTTTAACCCGAAAATCAGGTTCAGCTCGCCGGTGACGCTGACCGTGTCCTGGATCATGCCATAGATGAGGTTGATCGTCCGCCGCGTTGGCTGCCACTCAAGGGAATTCGCGGTGCCGATGCGCGGAACGAGGCCATAGGGCGTGACCCGATCTCCCGCGCCGGCAAGGAAGTGATTCCAGCCGGCCACATCGAATGTGTACTGACCTTCGAGGTCATAATTCGTCACTGTAAAGCCGTCATGCTGACCGGTCTCATAACGCTGGACCTGATCGGCATAGCTCAGGAGCTGCAATGTCGATGTCGGGGAAACCTCGTGTTGCCACGAAGCGGTCAGACTCTTCTCGCTGAAATCCTGGGCGGGTCCGCCGGTCTGCCCCTCATGGCCGTAAGACGCATCGCCTTCGAGACTGACCACGTCATTGGCATGCGTCCAGTCCAGCCGGAACCCGCCCTGCGGATTGGACCAGCCGTCATGCGCACCCTGGCGGCTCTGCATCTCGAAACCGCGTTCGTAAAACGCCTGACCGTAGGCGCGCCAGGCAAAGCCGTCGCCCACCCGTCCGCCATATTGTGCGGCAGCGCGACTTTCGAAATTGCCGCCGTCCAGGCCGACAAAGCCACCCTGCGTGTCGCCCGCTCTGCGCGTGATGATATTGACCACGCCATTGACGGCATTGGCGCCCCACAAGGTTGCGCTCGGTCCACTGATGACCTCGATGCGCTCGATATTTTCGGGCAGCACATTCTGCATTTCCCAGTAAACGCCGGAAAACAGGGGGTTGTAGACCGTGCGGCCGTCGATCAGGACTTCGATTTTGTTGGAGAAATTCTGCGCAGCGCTGTTGCCGCTCAACCCGCGCGCCGTGATGACATAATTGTCGGGGCTGGTCTGGAATACCTCCAGATTGGGCGCGAGGCGGAGGATGTCGGGAATACGGCGTGCGCCCGACCGTATGATGTCCTGGTGGGTGATGACATAGAGGGCCGCGGGGGCGTCACTTAAGGATTCCGGCACCTTGGAGACGGAGGTGACCTGGAGATTGGCGAGTTCTTCGATCGACAGGCGCTGCAGGTTCTCAATCGAATCTGCCGCCACGGCCTGCGCCCGTGCGGCAGGAGGGAGCGCCAGCGCACCAAACATCGCCATGCACATTGTGCGGATAGTCGGTGGGCATGCACAAATGGTAAATTTTTGCCGCACTTTCCCCCTCTTGTAGCCCAAAGCGCGCGCCAAGTTGCCATTACGCAAAATAGCTCGATTGGTTCCATCGGAATTTGACGATATCTCCGCGTTGAGAGGCGCGCTAAACTTGCCGGCGGGGCGGCACCTCCTTGGCGGGAAAGTCGCATTTGCTTCCAAAACCATTGTGGGCCGGCATCATCCTGGTTGTCGCAGGCTGTCTCGCCCTCGCCGCGCTAAATGGTTACCAAATGGTTTACGTCGCGCCTGCCCTCGGCCAGGAGCGCGATCTCGTCGTCCATGCCTATTCCGTCATTGCCGCGGCGCATGGCATCGAGCGCGTGTTGCGCGAGGCCGAGAGTTCGGAACGCGGATATATCGTCACCGGAGAGCCACGTTATCTCGACGATGCTTACAGCAGCGGGATTAAAGCCGCGCCGCAATATCTCGCGCAATTGGAAAAGCTGAGCGTGACCAATCCGGAGCAGCGGAGCCGGATGCCGCAGCTCGCGGCAGAAGTGAATCGCCGGGTAGCATTGCTGCGCGAGGCGCTGCAACTGAGACAGCATGGCGGTTCCGACGCTGCGCGCCGGCTCGTTCTGTCCGATGTCGGATTGAACACCATGCGCGACCTTTCGGTGGTGATCGATGCGGTGGTGAGTTCGGAAAACCGTCTGCTGCAAAGCCGGCTTCAGCAATTGGCGGCCGATCAGGACCAGATTCGCCTGGCCGCCGAAGTCGGCGTCGCACTGACATTCGCAATCATGGTTCTGGGTACGCTGCTGATCCTGTCTGCGCTCCGCGACCGCGAACGCGCGCGCGTAGACCTCGAGGAAACCCGCTCCATCCTGGCGCAGGCGCAGAAGATGGAGACGCTCGGTCAGCTTGCGGGCGGGATTGCGCACGACTTCAACAATATGCTGGCCGTGGTCAGCGGCGGCACGCATCTGCTGCGCCGCCGCCTCGCTGAAACGAGCCCCGAAATCGCGCGCGTCCTGGAAGGAATCGATCAGGGGGTGAGCCGCGCCACTGCTCTGACCTCGCGCCTGCTTGCCTTTTCGCGGCGCCGCCCGGTTACGGAGCAGCTGATCAATACCAATACGCTTATCGGCTCCATGGCCGACATCCTGCGTTACGCCATCGGCCGCGGCGTCGAGCTCGAGACCGTGCTCGCCGCGGATTGCCCGCCGGTGTTTTGCGATCCCAATCAGCTCGAAAATGCCATTCTCAATCTGGTGGTCAATGCCCGCGACGCCATGCCCGAAGGCGGCCGCATCGTCATCGCAACCGCCAAACGCTCAGCCGACGGGCAAATCAGCGCCGCGCATGCCGCAATCTCGGTCAGGGACACCGGCAGAGGCATGCCGCCCGACGTCGTGTTGCGCGCGTTTGAGCCGTTTTTCACCACCAAGGGCGAAAAGGGGACCGGCCTTGGCCTCGCCCAGGTGCAATCGCTGGCACGCCAGGCGGGCGGCTATGTCGCCATCGACAGCGCCCCCGGCGAGGGGACGACGGTCACGCTTCACCTGCCAGCCGCGAGTCAGCTGGGGTGAAAAATTTGCGATAATCCATGTCCGGTCCGCGCACGCCCAAACGTCAATAGACCGCAACAAGGGAGTTACTGACATGGCGGAATTTGCCTATCTCTACCGCGGTGGCGAACGGCCGGCATCGCCGGAGCAATCACAGCAGATCATGCAGAAGTGGATCGCCTGGATGAAGGAATTGGCCGAGCAGGGCCACATGATCGATCGCGGCCAGCCGCTCGAGCGCAGCGGAAAGCTGGTCAAGGGCGGCAGCCGCTCGATCACCGACGGTCCATTTGCCGAAACCAAGGATCTCATCGGCGGCTTCACGCTGGTTCGCGCCAAAGACATCGCCGAGGCGGCCGAACTCGCCAGGGGCTGCCCGATCCTCGAACGCGGCGGGGACGTCGAAGTGCGTCCCATCATGCAGATGAATATGTGATGGAGAACAGCGCCGGGTCAGCGGCGAATATCGGTCATCTGTTCCGGCGCCAGCATGGGCAGATGGTTGCGGCGCTGACCCGCATCTTCGGCATGCACAATCTGAAACTGGCGGAAGACGTCGTGCAGGACGCCTTCTGCCGCGCGTTGGAAGTCTGGAAGGTCAGGGGCCTGCCGGAGAATCCGCCCGCCTGGTTGATGGCAGCGGCGAAGAATCGCGCACTCGATGTCATCCGGCGCGAGCGCACGGCGCGAAATTTTGCGCCCGAGCTCGACCGGTTGCTGCGCAGCGAATGGACGCTGGCATCCACCGTGGACGAGCATTTTGGCGTGAATGCGATTCGCGATGATCTCCTGCGCATGATGTTTTCCTGCTGCGATCCCGCAATTTCCGAGGAATCGCAGGTCGCCCTGATCCTCAACATCCTTTGCGGTTTTGGCGTCGATGAGGTCGCGGCCGCCTTTGTCTCGGCCCATGCCGCCATGGAAAAGCGCATCCTGCGCGCGAAGAAAATCCTCGCCGCATCGCAGGCGCTGTTCGAGGTGAATTCCGCCGGCGAGTTCGCCGCGCGTCTGCCCGCGGTGCACCGTGCGCTGTATCTCCTGTTCAATGAGGGCTATCACGGCGCCTGTGCCGAAACCGCGATGCGGGCCGAACTCTGCCGTGAGGCGATCCGGCTGCTGCGTGAAGTTCTTGGGAATGGCCGCGGCGCGGTGCCCGCCTCATTTGCACTCGCCGCGCTGATGTGCCTCAACGCTGCGCGCATGCCGACACGCAAGGACAGGTTCGGCAACCTGCTGCCGCTTTCGGATCAGGACCGTTCGCTATGGAATCGTGAGCTCATCGCCGAAGGCCTCACCCTGCTTGAGCATTCGGCTGCGGGCATGGATGTGTCGCAATACCATATCGAGGCGGCGATCGCCGCCGCTCATGCCAATGCTCCGAACACCGAAGCTACGGATTGGCGGCAAATTGTATCGCTGTATGACGTGCTGATGCAGCTTCGGCCATCGCCCGTGGTCGCGCTGAACCGCGCCATTGCGCTCGGCCAGAGCGACGGACCGGAAGCCGGATTACGTGCCCTGGACGCGATCGGCGAGAGCGAGCGCCTGACGCATTATCCGTTTTATGCCGCGGCACGCGCCGATTTCGAATTGCGGCTCGGCCGGCGCGATGCCGCGCGCCGGCATTTCAATGACGCGCTTTCCATCGCCCGCAATCCCGACGAGCAGCGCTATCTCGCCCAGCGCCTCGCCGCCTGCGAGGGCGGCGCGCCCGCGCGTAAAAATTACGCGCGCAATGGCGCGCCGGGTGAGGGGTGAGTCGGCTCGTTCAGCGCCTCATCGGCAGTTGCGACAACCTCGCGCGGCGCGTCGTCTCCGCGCGTGCTTCGCGTGCCAGGTCCTTCAGGCCCTGCACCCACTGCTCGAACTCGAGGATCGTCAGGCGCTCGAACTCATGTGCTTCGTCGCGCAGGACGATTTCCACTCCGTGTCCGGATCCATCAATAACCGCTTTCACAGCACTGCATCCATGACTGTTGCCCTCAGCCTAATGCGAATCCCATTATCGCTGAGTCGGGATGAATTCCTTCTGAACGGTCAGATCATTTTAATGAGAATGCACAGGAAATAAAAAATCCCGGGGCGCAGGACGCCCCGGGATCAGTGCTCTCGAACCGAACGATTTAGACCGTGGATGCCTTGATGCGTGCGGCGTTCAGCGGCGCGCGGCGCAGTCTTGTGCCGGTAGCCTCGAAAATCGCGTTGTTCACCGCGGCGGCGAGCGGCCGCATGGTTGCTTCGCCGGCGCCGGTTGAAATCGCCTCCGGGTGGTTCAGCAACACCACGTCGATCACCCGCGGGGCGTCCGCCATTTCGACGATCGGATAGGTCAGCCAATCGACACTTGTGACATTGCGGTGGTCGAACTTCACCTCTTCGTGAATCGTGCGCGACAGTCCCTGCACGACATTGCATTCCACCACATGGCGCAGCGCGCCCGGGTTGACGATCAAGCCGCAATCATGCGCCACCACCACGCGCGGCACGCGAACTTCGCCGGTGCGGGTGTTGACTTCGGCATCGGCGACAATCGCGACGATCGTGCCGCCGCGCTGCTGATAGGCGACGCCGCGCCCGGTGACGATGTCGCCGCGCTGCGTGCGCCGCGTTCCGGCCTTGCCCGGCTTCCACCCGGCCTTTTCCGCAGCGGCCTGAATCGCCGCCCGGTCGCGCGGCTCGGTCAGATAGTTCAGCCGGAATTCCACCGGATCGGCACCGACGGCAAACGCCACTTCATCCATGAAGGATTCGCTTGCGAAGGTGATCTGCGGTCCCAGCGGATCGCGCATATGCGAGGTGCGCAAGGGTGAAGCGCCCGGCAGCAGCGCCGCGACGGTTTCCCAGCCGAGCCGCTTGTTGGAGAATGTGTAGGCATTTTCCGGCAGGTTGAATGCGGGCGTCCTCTTGCCCTTATGGCCGAGCAGCATCCCGGCCAGAGTGTCGCCGGGATCGGCTTCGGTGGAATTGGTTTCCAGCCGCGAGAATCCGCGCGACCAGAATTCCAGCGCCACAACATTGCCGTCCTTGTCCAGCGCGGCGCGCCCGCGATGCACCGAAGCCGGCGCTTTCGGATCCCAGCCATGGCCTTCATGGCGCATGTACTGCACGCGCACCGGCTTGCCCACCGCCTGACTCAGCACCGCGGCATCCATGGTCACATCGCCGGCATCGTTGCGGCCATAGGAGCCCGGACCCGCGACCCAGATCGCGCGAACTTTCTCCACCGGCACGCCAAGCACGCCCGCGACACCTTGCGCGGCGAAATGCGGCTTCTGCGTTCCCGTCCACACGGTGACGCCGTCGGCGCGCACATCGGCCAGTGCACAGCCCGGGCCCATGCTGGCATGCGACTGGAACGGCCATTCATATTCCGCCTGCACCACGCGCGCGGCGCCGGCAAACGCGGCATCGACCTGCCCGTCTTCGGTCTTGTCGCTTTTGGTCACCGGCGACTGGCGGATGTGATCGTAGAGCTTCGCCTGATCCGGGAACGGATCGGTTGTCGGTGCCCAGTTCACTTTCAGCATGCGGGCCGCCTTGACCGCGTCCCATTCGCGCGGCGCGACCACACCCAGAAAATCGCCTTTGCGCACGATCCGCACATTCGGGATTTTCGCGATCGAGGATTCATCGACCGAAGCCACCGACGCGCCGGCAATCGGCGGACGCACCATGCGGCCATGCAGCATGCCTTCGACGCGGATGTCCTGCGTCCAGGGTGCGGTGCCGAACACTTTGCCTTTGACGTCGAGCCGCGGCTGCGTCGTGCCGACAACCTTGTACTGATCATGCGTTTTCGGCTTGGCCGGCGAAGTCAGCGCCAGCGGATTGCCATATTGCTTGTTCCAGCCGATCTTCGAATGGAAATGGCCGCCGCCAATGAGTTCGGCGTAGGAAATTTTGTGCGCCGGATTGCCGGCGACCGAAACGACGCCATCGCTCACGGTCAGCTGCGACGCATCGACCCCGAGCTTTTCCGCGGCTTTCATCACCAGCACGCGCCGCGCTTCGGCCCCGGCCTGGCGCAATGCCGCACCGGCAAAGCGCACACCCGTGCTGCCCGATGCGCCACCCTGATTGACGGTGCGCGCGGTGTCGCCCTCGACCACGTCAACATCTTTCAGCGGCACATCCATTTCCTCGGCGACGATCATCGCCATGGCGAGATCGGTGCCCTGGCCGCCGTCCATCTTGCCGAAAAACACCGTGACCTTGCCGTCCGGTGCAATCGCGAGCCAGGAATCCAGCTCCGTCGGATCGAGCGCATTATTCGCGCCGCCCGCGGGCGCCGCCATCACCTGTTGCGCCATCGCAGCGCCGGGTTCGGACACCGAAAAGGCAAAGACCAGCGCGCCGGCCGTGCCCATCAATTCGCGGCGGGAGAGTTCAATCTTCGTAGGTGCGTTCATTTTCATCTCCCTCACGCCATCTTCTCAGCCGCGCGCTTCACGGCGCGGACAATTCCGGTATGCGTGCCGCAACGGCATTTGATCCCGGCCAGGGCTTCGCGGATTTCATCTTCGCTCGGGTGCTTTTTGGTTTTCAGGAATGCCGCCGCGGTCATCACCCAGCCATTGATGCAGTAACCGCATTGCGGCACTTCCTCGTCGACATAGGCGGTCTGCAGCGGATGCGGATGTTCCGGCGTGCCGAGGCCCGTCAGCGTGGTGACTTCGCGGTTGCCGACTTTCGACATTTCGGTCACGCAGGACCGCGTCGCAACACCGTCGAGATGCACCGTGCACGCGCCGCATTGCGACAGCCCGCAGCCGAAATGCGGATTATCCATCTTCAGGTCATCCCGCAGCGCATAGAGCAGCGGCATGTCGGGATCCGCTTCGATGGTGTGAACGGTCCCGTTCACCTTGAGTCTGTATTGGGCCATGGGGCGCGTCCTCCCGCGTTTCACCTGTTGGCCGTGCTTTTACCACGCGCCGAAAAAAGATGTCATGTGGTACGTCGCAGCGCGGTGTGACGGCAATCACCGCCAGCCACCACCTAACCAACCTGTCACTCCGGGTCGCACACAGGCGCCCGTTTTCCTCCCCCGCGCGCGGAGGAGGGGACCGCTTTAGCGGTGGAGGGGGGTCATTCCACCGGCCGCTGCGCCATTGACTCGAAATAGGAACAGTCCTATACACAGTCCGCACCATAGGAGTCACCCCATGCCCAACCCCGCGCCACACCCGCACCTGAAATCCGCCACCGCGCGCCGCGACCTGCTCTGGCGCCGCTGCCAGTCCTGGAATGAAGACGACCGCATCGATGATCTCATCGCGTATTGCACCCAACTCTGCGGCGGCGACGCCAAAGCGGGCGGGGCACTCGCGCGGGAGGCGATATGGTCGTGAAGAATGCAACGCCGGAGCGAATGTTTTATCTCTCTCGCTCCTCGTTCCTCGCTCCTCTTTTCTCGCTTCTCCCCCTATGCCAAAACGCCGCCAGCATTTGGGAGGAATGACATGCGTAAATCCATTCTCGCCGCGCTGCTCGCCGGCACCGCTGCGCTCGCGCTCAGTCTCGGCGCCGACGCGCAACAGCAGACACTCGTCATCCAGGGCGGCACGCTGGTCGACGGCAATGGCGGCGCGCCGATCGCCAATTCCGTCATTGTCATCCAGGGCAATCGCATCACCGCAGTCGGGCGCGCAGGACAGGTGCAGATTCCCGCCGGCGCGCAGGTGATCAACGCCACCGGCAAATGGATCACGCCCGGCCTGATCGACGCCAAGGCCAACTGGAACTGGGAATATGGTGAGGCCTATCTGCATTGGGGTGTGACATCGGCGATGGTCACCGGCACGCGCAATGACGAGGGCATTGCGGACCGCGACGCGATCAATCACGGCATCTTCGAAGGCCCGCGCCTCTATCAGGGCGTGCTCAACCTCCAGGGCGGCGGGTTGAAAGGCGAGAAGCGCGCCAATTACCAGCCCGGCGCCGGCAACCGCATGGCGCATAATGTCGAGGAAGCCCGCGCGCTCGCCAAATCCAATCTCGAAGGCGGGGCAGATTTCCTCGGCACCAATGATGGCGACGGGCCGCCGGAAATGTTCGCCGCCTATGCCGACGAAGCGCACAAGGTGGGCAACGCCGTCGTCATGCGCTGCGTCGGTCCGTTCACCCGCGCGCGCGAATGCGTCAATGCCGGCGCCGATGTCATGATCCACACCGGCGAGCTCGGCGTGCCCATGAACAAGGACCCGGAGAAGTGGAAGGACTGGATCGGCCTGCCGCCCGATGTCTATTGCGACATGGACCCGGCGAAGGAAAAGGAGATGATCGCTTTCCTGGTCGCGCACAATACCGCGCCCGAGCCGGATTTCATGGCCGCCGACCGCGGCTTTCCGTCAAGCTGGAGACGCGTGCAAGCCGAAGACCGCGAAGTCTTCGCAGATTCGAATTTGCGCGCCTATTATCCGGAATTCGCGATCAACGACCTCTACCAGAATGTCGAAGACCCGCATAATTACCTGACGCCCGCGCAATATGACGTGCGCATGTGCGGCTTCAAGAACCACGCCAAATTCATCGGCGACCTGATCGCGGCCGGTGGACAGGCGGTGGTCGCTTCCGACATCCCGCAGACTCCGCCCGGCCTCGGGTTGTTGCAGGAAATGGCGGTGTTCCAGGAAGACGCCCGTGTGCCGCCGATGAAAGTCTTACAGGCTGCGACCAAATGGGTGGCCGATCATTCCCGCATCAAGGACATCGGAACGGTGGAATCCGGCAAGCTCGCCGATATCGATATTGTCGATGCCGATCCGACGGTCGACATCCTCAACATGCGGAAAATCGACACGGTGATCAAAGACGGCAAACTGGTCGACCGCTCCTATCACCCCTGGTATCGCGGCGGGATGTTCGCCAACGATCCGCAGCATGCGTCCTTCGGGCCCAATGTCGAAGGTTTGGGCTGGGAACGCGGGTTGAAGGCGGCGACTTTCAACAAGCCGGTGTTTGTCGGGTTGCTGCCGCAGGCGCCGGAGCCCAGGATCAGCGATCCCTTCAACTCGCCAACGCCCGGGATCGAGGCGATTGATCCGCACACGGTCATTCAGGGCGCGCCCGACACCGTGTTCGACGTCAAGGGCATCAATTTCGTCAGGCGCTCGGTGGTCTATGTCAATGACAGCGCGGTACCGACGGAAGTGATCAGCGGCACCGAAGTGAAGGCGACCGTCCCGGCCAACCTGCTGGCGCCGGCGGGCAAGCTGCATATTACGGTGAAAAATCCGGCCCCGCTCGCCAATCCGGAATGGGGCGATCACTCCAACCAGGCCAACGTCCTCGTCCCCTTCACCTTCACGACGGCGTGGTCCCATAACGGGTATTGAGAAGCGAGAAACAGTCAACCCGCCCCTTGCCGCCGCCGCGCCGAAGTGGCGCTCTGGCGCGCCACGAAGGCGGGGGGGCGGGCCGAAATTTGCTGCGCAGATTTCGGGGCGGGGACCAGCCACCGGCCGTCAGGTTAGTCACGGGAATTGCCGCGCACGCCGCACCTTTCCTCACCCGTCGAATGCGTGCGCAAGCCCAGGTTTCCTCCCTCGCTTGCGGGGGAGGTGGCCACCGAAGCTGCTTCGCAGCTTCGGTGGACGAAGGGGGGCCCTCCTCAAAAATCCGTCACGTCCGCCTCCGGAATCGGCACCGCACTCGGCAGCTTGTCGGCGAAATAATCGCGCGGATTGTCGGCACACACCGATTCCACCCACGGTCCGCCCGACCGCGCGCCATGACCGCGTTCGAATTCCACCATGCCTTTCCACGGCATGTTGAACGTGCCGGGATCCTCGACCGAGAACACAACCTGGATCTTCTTGCTGCCCGGCATCAGGCGATAGCGCTCGATCACGTGCAGCTGTTTTGTATGCGGCGTGCGGTACCTGTCGATCGGCGTCGAATCGTCCAGCCCGATGGTATCCACCACCAGCGTGTCGCCGTTCTCATAATGGCCCACCGATTCTCCGTAAACGGAATGGCCGGGATCGGCGCTGTGCGGCCGGCCGAGATAGACGCGCCGCACCTGTTCGTCGCGCTGGTTCATGATCCAGACCTCCTTCGGAGTCTGGATGAAGAACACCGGCTCGCCGGGAAACAGCAGCAGTCCCGGAACGCCGCCCGGCCAGCAGCGCGACGTGGTGTAGAACGGCAGATCGCCCGACTGCACGCGCGCATTATTGATGTCCATCAGCTTCTTCGCCCACGGCTTCAGGATCGGATTGCTGGTATCGGCAATGCGCGGCACGTCGTCATGCTTGTATTCGGCGCCGCGCTGCATGATCGGCCCCGGTCCGGTATCGCCGGGCGCGCGGAAATAGGCGGTGCCGTTCATCAGCACCCACGGCTTCGACAAATCCGGAATCGCCGCATGCGTGTCCTCAGCCCGCGACGGCAATGCCCCGCCAGTCACCAGCGCAATGCCTGCCGCAATCACCGCCACCCGCAGCGCGTTCCTGCCTGCATAGGCACCCATGCCGCCACTCCTCATTCGCGAAACCTCTGCCGCCAATCTCCCCGATTTCCCCCCAGGAGAGAAGCGAGAAACGAGATGTAACTTCAACCCGCCCCTTGGGGGCGGGTCGAAATTTGCTTTTGCAAATTTCGGGGCGGGGACCTGCCACAGGACGCGACAGCGCGAGCCGCTGATGACGCTTCGCCTATCTCACTCCTCGCTTCTCGCTACTCGCTCCTCTCGACCAGTGATAAAATCCGCGACTCCACCGGAGACCCCCATGCCCCCCTCGGCCTCATATTCCTCGCCCTGCTCGCGCTCTCCAGCGCAGCCTACGCCGAAGAATATGACCCGCCGAAAGACCTCGACGTCACCGGCTCCTATACGCAAGCCGCATCCGGCATGATCTTCCCAGTACAAGTCCTCGGTTTCGCCCGCACCGCAATCACGCGCTACAACTCCGAAGGCAGCGAAGAAAGCGCCGACTACGAAATCGATCAGCCGGACGCGCAGGCCGCGGTAACCGTCTATGTCTTTCCCGCGCCGGCCGATATCGCCAGCGCGCTCGCCTCGAATTTGCCGCGCGATCAAGTCGCTGATGCGCTGTATATGATCGCCGAGCAGCTGTTCGGCGATGAGGAAGAAGCGATCCAGGCGCTCCATCCCGGCGCCGAGCTTCTCGATGAAGGCGACACCACCATCACCGAACAGGGCAAACAATTTCCCGGCAATTACGCCGCCTACCGCTATGACGAAAACGCCTTCGGCAAACGGCAGCGCGTCGATTCAAAGCTCTATCTGTTTCCCATGGTGGCGGGAAAATGGATGGTGAAATTCCGCATCACCGCGGCCGACGCCAACGGCACCGCGCAAGCCGAAAAATTCATCCGCACCCTCCCCTGGACCATCCACAACCTCACCACTCCCCCGGCGCCCTGAGCGAATTTCGCTTGAAATCCCCATGTCATCCCCGGCGAGCCGCGCCGAAGCGCAGAGAGCGAAGGCGGGCGAGGGAAGGGGACCCATCCGCCCGGCGTCTGCCGCGCGGATACATGATTAACCCGCCCCTTGCCGCCGCCGCGCCGAAGTGGCGCTCTGGCGCGCCACGAAGGCGGGGGGGCGGGTCGAAATTTGCGGGGCAAATTTCGGGGCGGGGACAGGGAGTGCAGCGACCGCACTTCCTCTCCCCCCCTCACCCCCGAAAATACGGCTCCACAACCCCCTTCAACTTAATCGTCAGCGGTTTCCCATTCCGGTCGAGCGTCTTGCCCGGCTGCACAAGTATCCAGCCTTCACTGACCGAATATTCCAGAACGTCATTCCGTTCTTTGCCGTTGAAACGAATCCCGACACCGCGGTCCAGCGCAGCCGCATCGTAAAACGGACTCTCCGAATCAATGCTCAACCGGTCTGGAATCGTGTCTGCCATCTTCAGACGCTAACGCACAACCGGCCTCGACCGGAACAGAATTCCGGCGAACTTCCCCACCGGATTCAGCCGGCATCGTGAGCCCCGACTGATCCGGGCAACCGCAGCGAGCGCTTCTGAAACATCGCGCTTGCCGATCCACGGCACTTCTATTCCTCGTCTACCGGAATCTGTTCGGGCGTCAATTCCACCACTTGTCCGTCGCGCCACACGGCAATTCGGTTTCCCAGCTTTTTGTGACGCAGGAGTGCTTCTCGTACGGCGCGTTGGAGAGTTTCTTCCACCAGCGTTAGATCGGCAAATCTTTCACCCGGTGATAGCTCGCGATCACTCATATGTTTGCCTCAACATGCGCCAGATTTCCTGGTCTCCGACAACGCGAACCCTTTTGCCCTGCCCAGCCGCAATCCGCGTCGGACCGGACGGTTCGGAATTGTCGAGCAACTGCCATCGTTCCGTCAGCGGCATGTATATCCCAAAGAAATTCTTCAGTCCGGCCGAATAGCGCCGGCGGATTGGCTTCGGGAACCACGTGCCCGCCCAGGCGCGCCCGTTCGGTCACCCGCTGGATCGCCAGTTCCGGCGTTCGGAGCCAGAGGAACAGCACGTGTACGCGATAACCAGAGCTGCGCAAGTTTTTCAGCCATGGCGCGAAGCTGCGACTGGCGAGAGTCGTCTCGAATGCGAAATTGTCGCCCGCAGACGCCAGACTCCGCATTCGATCAAGCATGATCCTGCCCGCCGCAATCGAAACGGTTTCGGGCCGGAACGGCGACAGGCCGCTCGCTATCGCATCGGCGTTGACAAACTCCTTAACGGCCAAAGCGTCTTTGAGGAGCGCCGGTGCAGTCGTGGACTTCCCCGCACCGTTCGGACCAGCAACGACGATCACATGGCGATTGGGAGATTCGGCAGCCATCCTTCGGCACAAATATCCGCAATTGTGCTCCGTTGACAGCCCGCCCGCTATTGTCGTCGCCGGCCACGCCCGCCATCCCCCCTTGTCATGGTCGCGCCTGACCCCGCCTGACCCGACCACCCAGTGCGCCCGCACGTGCCTTGCCGTAGCTCGACTTGGCGCGCCGAAGCTCCGAACGGAGCGAAGGCGGCTGAGCGAAGGCAGGTCCGCGGCCGCAAAAGATCGGCTTTTCGCGCTACGCACACCATCTGTCGCCGCGGATGCCACTGCCACCTTTGCTGCTATGGTGTCTCGAATCAGCCTCCACCCCCCGCTGTGCCTTGATATTATGGTGGAAGTACCATAAATAAATGATCACCAAAGACCTGAAACCGGTAGAGTGGGTTGGTTCAACCTACAGAGAGTTCATTTCCTTTCCGGAGGCGGTCCAGCAGGAGATGGGATACGCACTCTATTTGGCTCAAACCGGCCGGAGGCATGTATCGGCGAAGCCAATGAAGGGCTTTGGTGGCGCGGGCGTTGTCGAATTGGTCGAGGACGATCGGCACGGCACCTACCGTGCGGTTTACACGGTAAAATTCGATAGCGCAGTGTACGTCCTGCACGCGTTCCAGAAGAAGTCCAGAAAGGGCATCAAAACGCCTCGCGAAGAAATCGACATCGTACAGCGCCGGTTGAAACTCGCTGAAGCAGACCACAAGGCACGGACCAAAGGTTCAACATGAGAAAGCAGAAGACGTCCATCCGCCGCGGCACAAAGAACGTCTTCGCCGATCTGGGTTTTCCCGGTGCAGAGACGCATCTGCTCAAGGCGGAGCTCATGAGCCGGGTGCAGGACATTCTTGACGAGCAGCAATTGACTCAAACGGAAGCGGCGAGAATCACCGGCGTCAGCCAGCCCGACTTGTCGCGGATGCTCAAGGGCCGGTTTCGTGACGTATCTGTCGAGCGCATCATGCGGATGCTGACGAAGCTCGGCTGTGAAGTCGATATCCTGGTGAAGCCGCGCGGCCGCAAGCGTGGTCTCGCGCCGATACATCTGGACGCCGTCTAGGCACCGGCACCGCTGGCATAAACACCATTGTCACCCCGGCGCCGCCGAATTTCTCCTCCCTTGCGGCGACAGACGCAGGGGAGGGTGGACCGCGCAGCGACTTGTCCGCCGTAGCTCGGAGAGCGAAGGCGGAAGCTGCGTGGTGGAGGGGGCAGTAAGGGGACCCATCAGCGGCGCGCGTGCCTTGCCGAAGCCCAACGGGCGAAGGCAGGTCTGCGCCGCAAAATATGCTTGTCGCGCAGCCACCCCACCACCCCCCTTACCCCTCACTCGTTCCACTTTCCCCCAATCCCGGCCCCATAACGCCCCGCGCCGAGCAGTGCGACGCACAAACTGCATGCCAGGAAGAAGAACGGCCCCTCCACACGCCATCCGACGCCATTTTGCGCCAGCTGGAAAATGTGACCGGTATCGACATGGGCAAGAAGGAAGGCCATGACCATCCAGAATGTCATCATCCACGCGCCGATCCGCGCATAGATTCCGAGTATGACCATGATCGGAGCAATCCCTTCGAAAACAACCGCGCTCCACGCCAGCCCAACCGGAAGGTCCCACCGCATCAGTGTGTCGCGGATCGCCTGCTCTCCGTTGATGACCGCCCAGGTGTGCAACAGGATCAGTACGCTGACGGTCACACGCAAAATCAGCTTGGCGGCATCCTCGCCAATGTCCGCCGCCGCACCCAGCCGGGCGCGAGACATCCCAATCACAGCCATGCTTTCCCTCCTGCTTCATTCAACCGGCCGAGACAACAATACACCACATCGCGCCGCCCGTTCTCCTCCCCCGTTTACGGGGGAGGTGTCGCGCGCATGCGCGACGGAGGGGGGACGTTCCCCCGTGCCGCCCGGCTGAAAAGCAATTGTCATCCTCGGCGAGCGCCTGAATTTCTCCTCCCTTGCGAAGCGGGGGTAAGCGCGGACCAGAAATCGCCAGAGGCGATTTCCCGCGCGCAGGACCGCGCTGCGACTTGTCCGCCATCGCCCGGAGAGCGAAGGCGGAAGCTGCGTGGTGGAGGGGGCGGGAAGGGGATCCGTCCCCGCGGCGCCTGCCCGCCGTAGCCTCCGGCGAAGGCGGGTCTGCGGCGCGAAGAGCTTCGATTCACGGTTCGGCGTTTCCACACACGCGCGCTTCCCCGCTTGTCATGGCAGGGCTTGACCCAATTACGCAGCGCGTCTGCGGGAGCAAAGAATAAATCAACCCGCTGGTCGAAATCGCGGGTCGCGATTCCGGGGAAAGAACTCGGAACGCCGCGACCGCACTTTCCTCCGCGCTTGCATAAAAGCCTCTCGATCTGGATAGGTTCGGCAGCGCTCGCTGCAGGGCTCACTTCAAAATACAAGCTCCTTGAAATATTTCCTGAGTAACGGGAACTCATAATTTTGCGGGAAGACTACTCGCGCCTCCTCAACAAGGCCCTTGAGATCATCGTCTTCCAAAACGATTATAAATTTTCCCTCATCGCTCGCGACTGCTTGGCATCTCTGAAGCAATCGCTTCCTGTCTTCGACCTTCCGACACATAACCATTCCAAACATCCCGCGCGCTTTAGAAAGTCGCATCGCTATTTGGTCGATCTCCGGGTTCCCAATTTCGTCGCCAAAGTTCTTACACTCAACAAATATGTAAGGACTATTATAATTTCGACCCACCCACTCAAAAAATCCGCTTCTGGCGTAGTTAGTAAACGTAATGTCTACTCGCTTTAGACCATTGTGGATTGACGTTTGAGTGTCGGGATCAACCAGCACAGGGTAGAACAATGCATTTGTCAGATCGAGGATGGCTTCCTCATAGTCATATGCATTCTTCTTTCCAGGTTCGAGCGCGGTGACGTTCTTTAGCAATGCATCCCAATCCGGACCTTTTGAACCAATAGCGTCTGCGATTTGCCTGTGGGAAAGGGCCGGTGTCGGGGCCGCATGGTCTGCCTTATATTTCCTGAGGAGGTCGGGGAAATTCTGGGTCTGCTCGATGGATACTGCCTTTTCTTGTTTGCCATACTTAGCCATCAATTCAGTTTTATAGACTTTCTTCTTTCCTTTGTTTTGGCCATGTTTTATGACGTGAACAAGCGATGAGTTCTTCTGCACTTCTTCTTCCTTGAGCCGTTCAAGAATGTAATGCCTGTAGTACTCGCCCACATTGTAGTCGCCGTCGATACGCACAATTGATTTTGGTACGAGAAGAAGCTTTCCGTAATTCGGTGTTGGAAGGGAGACGTAATCAATATCCCAGCTCTTTGTATTCATGTTCCACACTGGTCCAGAAGAAACCTCTTCTGCGAGAGGGATGCTGTACTTCCTGCAAATATTTTGGGTGTACCCGATAAGCGGCCCCCTTATAATGTTAGTGATAATATCGGAAAGAATGTCTACTGATATGCCGTCTATGAGCAGCACGGTATCTTCGAGGTCACTGAGTAGGCCTGTTTTAACAGCGCGGCTCGCACAAAATGCTTGCCAAATTTCTCTTGCCTTGGCTGGTCCGAGGCCTCGGCCTTCGGATTTCGCGACGGATAGACCTAGGTGGGTTTCGTTTGGCTCCCGGAGGTGTGAAAGTAATTCGAACGCTCGTTGCGCTCGACCCGACCGCACTGCGCTTAAAAGCTCGGAGAAGAAATCTTGAAGCAGGTCCTTACAGTGATCCCCGAATTCTGAATTGAGCATACCAATGGCGCGCGCATTCAAAAATAACTTCGTGTCTTTCTCGATATCCACATCGAGAAACTGCAGACTCGGCTGCTGCTTTCCAAGATTGTAGTGTTGCGATACCCGCATAGAACTTAAGATTACGCTTCTTCGAAATGACCAGTTTAGGCGATTATCCTACCGCTCACCAGCTTAAGAGAAGCTTCGTCAATGATCACTCGACGCGGCACGCCATGAGACTTGGCTCGTCTCAGTTGATGCGGGTCGCCAGGTCAGACCGAAGTCTCAATAGTGTGTCGCTCGTACCAGTAAGTTTACCGACATGACCCGAGCTGGCTGGAAACATATTGATATCGCTCACTCGGCTGCCTTCAGCTTGGTGTCCTTATTCGGAGCGAGCGCTTCGGCGAGCAACGCTTCGAGCAGCCGGCGGCGAGTGTCATCGGCAGTGGTGAGGCTTGCTTCCAGCCGGTCGCACAGCGCCATCAGTTCATCGACCTTGGCGACGATGCGGTGTTGTTCAGCGAGAGACGGAACAATAATTTTTGCCGCTTCAACCTGTTTCGAGGAAATGTGCGGCACGCCGTTGCTTCGACCAGGATCGATTTGCTCGTTAAATTGAGGCGAATTGATCCAGATAAACAGGTATTTGTCGGAAAGACCGGGACGGGTCTCGACGAACCTCCCAACGCGTTGAAGAAGCAGTGACGGAATGTCGGCGGCCATTATTCTTGCGACCTTGGTCCCGGTGACGATGAACGGCCGGTCAAGCGTCAGTACAATATCGCCTTCATTCAACAAGAAACGCTCAAACTCTTTC
The DNA here is from genome assembly GCA_036273455.1 of Micropepsaceae bacterium. Lineage (GTDB taxonomy): Bacteria > Pseudomonadota > Alphaproteobacteria > Micropepsales > Micropepsaceae > CAIYRG01. The sequence goes on from DASUHP010000050.1 coordinate 24,299, forward strand.
GCACGCTCGGGTGGAAGAAATGCGACGTCGCCCCAGCGAATCTCACCATGTCCGATATTGGCGTTGCGAAGCAGGCGGATGCCTTGCCTCGAGAACCACTCGCTCTTGAAGGCATACCCGTTCTGTAGCGATCGAAATGCGCCCACCTGCTTGAGTTCGCCTTGAGGTGCGCCTCCAAGGCTACCGCGGACGGCGAGGTTGAGGATGGTCTGGCGCAATTGCTTGATCTGATCGGCGCGCGCGGTGAGCGCTGGCATCGCGCCGAGGGCGAAGCGGGCATCATCGCGGAAGGTTTCGGGATCGGGCCCGTTGAGGCGGGCGAGGCTTGCTGCCGTCAGTCGATCGCGTGTGACCTCGCGTTCAGTGCGCGCTGCCTCCAATTCGTCGCACAGGGTCATCAATTCATTGACCTTGGCGACGATGCGCCGCTGCTCGGAGAGCGGTGGAAGGGGAATCTCAATTCCGTTTACCTGCTTGGCCGATAAATGCTTAACAGTCGTGAGTGACGTTTCGCCATGCAGATGATCAAGAATCATTTGCAACGGCAGCTTCACGTACTCGGGTTCGATATCGCATCGCCATCCGTTGATTCGCATCACCCGCTGATTGAGCAAGCCGTCCTTGCCCTTCCAGAGCCGCAGGTTGAAATCACCGTCCATCCCAACTACGTAGTCACCGGCCTTTACTACATATGCTGGATCGTAGTCTCCGTCGAAATATGCTTCGGTGTCGGGGCTTGAGATATCGCGAATACGGATCAGCGGCATTCCGCGCTTCAACGAATTGAACTGCTCAGACGAAAAGGCAAACCCGTAGCTCGGCCGGGCTATGTCAATAAGGCGTACCCACACCCAATGCGACGCCGGTACAAAGGGCAGGTCGTTCCGCTTAATGCGCGCAAAGTTCGACGGCTCGCGGAATTCCCCCGACTTCACGAGCCGTGACTTCTCCGCCGCGATCCGCATCAGCAATTCCGCGGCGGGCTCCTCGTTGAGGTCCTGTCGGACCAGCTTGCCGCGCACCGCGAGATCAAGCACGAAGCGGCGCAACCGCGCAATCGCGTCGGCCGCGTCGGCGATGCGGTCGTACAGTCCGAGCAATCGTTCTGCGTTCACCGCGTCAGCGCCTCGGCGAGGATCGCCTTCAACTGGCCCCGTAGTTTGACGGTCTCGGCTTCGGCGGCAGTTAGGTCCGCCAGCAGCGTTTCCGGGTTGCCATGATCGTCGGCCACTGTGTGCGGGTTCTTGATATCGAGATTGTAGCCGCGTGCTCTGATCGCTTCAGCTGTCACATTCCAGGCGAGTGGGCCTTCTTTGCGGCCCTTGCGCTTCGGACCACCCCACCACTCAATGCAATTTTGCAAATGCTCCAAGCGGATGGGCTTCGTCATGGAATAGGCTTTCTGGCCGTCCGGCACTCGGTGCTCCCAGAACCAGATGTCCTTGGTGGGCGTGCCCTTCTCGAAGAACAGCAGATTGGTGCCGATTGAGGCATAGGGCTTGAATACGGAATTGGGCAGGCGAACGATGGTGTGGAGGTTACATTCCTCCATCAGGTGTTCCTTCAGCCGCGTCTTGACGCCTTCGCCGAACAGCGTGCCGTCCGGCAGCACTACCGCAGCGCGCCCGCCCGGTTTCAGCAGGCGGATGATGAGGGCGAGAAACAGGTCGGCGGTTTCGCGGGTGCGGAAATGCGGGGGAAAATTGCTCTCGATGCCATCTTCCTCGCGTCCACCGAACGGCGGATTGGTCAGAACGATGTCCACCCGATCGCTTTGCGTGTAGCTGATATAGGGCCGCGCCAGCGTATTGTCGTGACGCACGAAGCTCGGGTCCTCGATGCCATGCAGTAGCATGTTGGTGACGCAGAGCATGTGGGGGAGTTGCTTTTTCTCGACCGCGCGCAGGGCGCCTTGCATCTTCGCTTCGTCCTCCGGCCGCTTCACGTAGCGTTTGCGCATGTGATCGATGGCGCAGCTGAGAAAACCACCGGTGCCGCAGGCGGGATCGAGAAGGATTTCACCGGGGTGCGGATCGATGCGGTCGGCCATGAATGCGGTGACGGCGCGCGGCGTGTAATATTCGCCGGCATTGCCGGCCGATTGCAGGTCGTTGAGAATCTGTTCGTAGATGTCGCCGAAGTGCTGGCGCTCTGCCAGATTGTTGAAATCGACTTCATTGATGCGGTTGATGACCTGCCGCATCAACTGGCCAGATTTCATGTAGTTGTAGGCGTCCTCGAACACGTCGCGCACGACGCGCCGACGGTCGCCGGTCTTGTTCGAGACGCTCAGGTTCTTGAACGCCGGGAACAATTCGTCGTTTACGAAAGTGAGCAATTCCTCGCCGGTGATGCCTTCGGGGTCCGCCGCCCAGGTCCGCCACTGGTATTTCTTTGGTATCGGCGAGCGATAGTTGTCGCAGGTGAGTTCCAGTTCCTGATCCTGATCGTCCATGATCTTGAGGAAGAACATCCAGCACAATTGACTGATGCGCTGCGCATCGCCGTCGACGCCGACGTCCTGGCGCATGATATCCTGGATGGATTTGACGGTGGTGCGAACGTTCATCCGCCATAGCCTTGAAGTTTTGCGAATACTGCCGCCTCGATATCGCAGACCCGCAATTGTGGTTGCTCTTGGAGTGCGAGGTCCAATACCTGCCTACAATCGGAAAGGAACTCGTCGTAGCCCTGTTCATTGTCCAAGTAACCAAGGGAACTACGGATCACGTCATCGAGTATTACAGCGCGCTCCGGGCGGATGAAGCGAACGAGCTTTGATGCAAACGATTGGCCCAAATAGTTCAATGTTTGCACCCACGCCACAGCCTGAGAGACCGCACCTTGGTCTGCAAGAGCTGCCGCACGCCTCAACGCCTCAGCAATATCCGCATTGGCATTCATTTCCCGGAATCGGCCGACAAAACGATGGCCGCCTCCCCAGCGAATGACCTCTTCTGCAAACCGGGCAGATCGATCATCGGGAAAATCTTGCGCGCACAATTCCTGGGCTGTCGCTTCCAAGTGATCGGGAGGCTCCCACACGTCGTGGTGAGCCGCTAATAGGACTGGTATTTCCTGTGGATTGATCTCTAATCTGACAAAGCGGCACACCCCGTTTTCGATCAGAACGGGCATTCACCTCACCCCCATATAAAGCGCGGATTGCATTTCGTGGACAGCGGCGACGAACTCGTCCTTGCCGCCGAAAGCCTTGATGAGCTGCATCGGCGTGCCGAGCGAGCTTAAGGGCGGGATGCGCAGCACATTGGTGTCGTCGAGATTAAGCAGGCCCTCGTCGGCATATTTGGCGAGCAGCGCGTCGAGCACGGCGCGCGCCTGGCCGCCATATTTTGTGAACACATCGCGCTTTTTGACATTCTCGGCGCGCTCGCGCCGGGTCAGCGGCTTCTTGTCGAACGCGATGTGGCAAATGAGGTCAAAGGGATCGAGATTCTTGCCCAATTCCTCGGCGATTGGATCGAGCGGCAGTCCTTCGGCTTCCAGTTCCTCAATGATCGCCTGTTTGCGATCCGCGGCCTTCCAGCGCTTCAGGAAATCATCGAGGCTCGCGAAGCGCTTCTTCAGGGCCTTCCTGGTGAAATCCCGCAATGACTCGGTGACGAGTTTGCCATGCTCGTCGAGATATTCGACACGCTCGGCGATGATGCTGGCGCCGACCCCGTCAACATAGATCTTCTTTTGCGGAGTCGCGGGCGGCTGCGGGAAGGATGGCTGATCGACGATGGTTTCGTCTGGTCCTATATAGGGCGCCTCGCCAAGCCCCTGTTGTTGCTGCTCGTCGGGTGGGGCAACCGGATCGCCGTCGCCGGGCTCGTAAATCTGCACCGGCTCGCCGTCGAAATCCGGATCGGCGAAATGCGTGGTCGCGCCGCGGAAATCGATCAGGGTGAAATAGAATTTGTGGGTGTCCTCATGCACACGGGTGCCGCGCCCGACGATTTGCTTGAATTCAGTCATCGAGTTGACTTCCCGGTCGAGCGCAATGAGCCGGCAGGTCTGAACGTCCACCCCCGTCGAGAGCAGCCGCGAGGTTGTCACCAGCACAGGATATTTCGATTCGGGGTCAATGAAATTGCCGAGTTCGGCCTGACCCTCGGCATCGCCGCCGGTGATGCGCATGACGTAACGGTGGTTCTCGGCGACCAGATCGGGATTCTCGTTGATGAGCGCCTGGCGCATCCGCGCGGCGTGCTCCTGATCGACGCAGAAGACGATGGTCTTCTGGAAGCGATCACCGCTTTCCCTCAGGAACTCGGTGATCTTTTTGGCGACCAGCTTTGTGCGATCGTCCAATACCAGCGTGCGATCAAAATCCTTGGTGTTGTAGATGCGGTCTTCGACTTCCTCGCCCTCGCGGTCGAGTTGGCCCTTCTCTGGCCGGTAGCCTTCTACGTCGCGGTCGATATGGACCTTGACCACCTTGTAGGGCGCGAGGAAGCCGTCGCGGATGCCTTGCTTTAGCGAATAGGAGTAAACGGGGTCACCGAAATAGGCGATGTTGGAAACATATCTGGTTTCCTTCGGCGTCGCGGTCATGCCGATCTGTGTCGCGGAGGAAAAATATTCGAGGATTTCGCGCCACGCCGAATCCTCGGCCGCGCTGCCGCGATGGCACTCGTCAATGACAATCAGGTCGAAAAAACCGGGCGAGAACTCGCGGAAAAGCTTTTGCCGCTCCTCCGGGCCGGTGATGGCCTGATAGAGGCCGAGATAGATTTCGTAGGCGGTGTCGATACGCCGGTGGGAGTCCATCGCGGTCGTGATGTCGATCTTCGTGCCGTCATCGCGTTCGATGGTCTTCGATCTGGTCGAAAGCTTCGCCATCGTGCCGCCGAATGGGCGGAAGTCATTGACCATGGTCTGGTCGATCAGGACGTTGCGATCAGCCAGATAGAGAACACGCTTGGCGCGGCCCGCTTTCCACAGTCGCCAGATGATCTGGAAAGCGGTGTAGGTTTTGCCAGTGCCTGTCGCCATCACCAGCAGCACACGGTTTTGCCCCTTGGCGATGGCCTCGATCGCGGCATTGACCGCGTTGATCTGGTAATAGCGCGGCGCCTTGTCTCCGCCGTCCGAATGATAGTCCTGTAGCACGATCTGCTCGGCGTTTACGTCAAGGCCTTTCCAGGCGCGATAGCGCGCCCACAGATCAGCCGGCGAGGGAAAGGCATCGAGGGCGAGATTGATTTCCCGTGGATTGCTGGCGCCGGTGCGGTCGTGGAAGACGAAGGCGTCGCCATTCGACGAGAACACGAAAGGGATGTCGAGCGTGGTCGCATAGTCGAGCGCCTGCTGCATGCCGTCGCCGACGCTGTGGGAATTGTCCTTGGCCTCGATCAGCGCCAGCGGAATGTTAGGCTTGTAATAGAGGATGTAGTCGGCGCGCTTGGCCTTGCCGCGGGTGACCAGCTTGCCGCGCACGATGATCCGTCCCTTGGTGAAGCCGAACTCCTCGCGGATTTGCAGCAGTTCATCCCAGCCGGCCTGGCGCAGGGCGGGCGTGATGAACTTGGTGCAAATATCGCGTTCGCTTAATGCGCGCTTGTCCATGCCGCCCAGCCCACGCCCGAGAGTAGCGTGGGAGCGTCAGGTCCCCCTCCGATGCTCCCCTCCAATGCAAGTGTTGGCGAAATTGGGCAAGCGGCGCAATGGAAATTTGGTGGAGCGGTCGTGACGACACTCGGGATTGAATGGATATTAATTTATAACGCCGCGGGACTTGCCCCCTCCACCGCTACGCGGTCCCCCTCCCCCGTAAACGGGGGAGGAAACGGGCGCTTGTGACATTTGTCTCCTATCGGGTTGATGGCTAAGCGGGGGCAGAAAACCCGGACCATGTTAATAGTGTTTGTTGCGGAGCGAAGAGACGGGGGGGGACGTGAGCGCATATCCCGATTTGCATGATCATATTCGGGCGCTGGAGGACAAGGGCCTGTTGATGCGGGTCACGCGCCCGATCAACAAGGACACTGAAATGCATCCGCTGGTGCGGTGGCAATTCCGCGGCGGCATTCCGGAATCCCGGCGCCGCGCCTTCCTGTTCGAAAATGTCACCGACAGCAAGGGACGGCGCTTCGACATTCCGGTCGCGGTCGGTATCCTCGCCTCCAACCGCGCGATCTATTCCACCGGCATTGGCTGCGATGTCGAACATATCCGCGAGAAATGGGATCACGCGGAAGCGCACCCGATCGAACCCGTGCTCATCGACAATCCTCCGTGTCAGGAGATTGCGATCACCGGCGATGCGCTCCGCCGCCCCGGCAATGGCGTCGATGCGCTGCCGATCCCGATCTCGACCCCCGGCTTCGACAATGCGCCCTATGCCTCATGCTCGATGTTCGTCTCCAAAGACCCCGATACCGGCAAGCAGAATATCGGCAATTACCGCGCCATGGTTAAAGCTGCGCTCCGGCTGGGGATGAATCCCGAGGTCGAACTCAACCAGGGCATCTATGACCACTGGCTGAAATATCGCGCGCGCGGCGAGAAAATGCCGGTCGCGCTGCTGCTCGGCGCGCCGCCGGCCGTGACTTTCGCCTCGGTCCACAAGCTGCCCAAGCATCTCGACGAATTGGCGGTCGCGGGCGGGCTTGTCGGCGCGCCGATCCGCGTCACCCGCGCCAAGACCGTCGACCTGATCATTCCCGCGGAAGCCGAAATCGTCGTCGAAGGGCTGATCGACACTGAATGGCTGGAGCCCGAAGGCAGTTTCGGCGAATCCCACGGCTATATGAATCTGAAGGAGTACAACGCCTTCATGGACGTCACCGCGATCACGCGGCGCAGGAACGCCGTGCTGGTCTCGATCATCAGCCAGGTGACGCCATCCGAATCCAGCCTGATCAAGCGCGTCGCCTATGAGCCGGCGTTCCTGCACCACCTGCGTCATCACCTGAATATCAGCGGCGTCACTCGCGTGTTCATGCATGAGCCGCTGACCAATCTGCGCAAGCTGGTCGTGATCCAGATGAAATCCGGCACGCTGGATGCCGAAATCTGGCGCGCGCTCTATGGCGCTTCGGCCTATTCATCGGCGGTCGGCAAGATGATCATCGCGGTGAATGAGGACATCGAGCCGGAGAATCTCGACGCGGTGTTCTGGGCCATGGCCTATCGCATGCGCCCGCACCAGGACTTACGCATTCTCGACCACAAGGATATGGGGCACGGCCCGCGCACCGGCGCCGACGACACCCATTACGAAGCCACCGATTCGGCGATGCTGATCAACGCCATGCTGAAGCGGCCCTATCCGCCGGTGTCGCTGCCGGGGCGGGAGTTCATGGAAAAGGCGAGGGTGATCTGGGAGGAGCTGGGCCTGCCGGCGTTGCGTCCCGAGACGCCCTGGTATGGCTATTCGCTTGGTCAGTGGCCGGAGGAATTTGCGGTGGAGGCTGCTCGCGCAGCGGCGAGCGAATATTGGCAGACCGGCGAAGAGCTGGTGAAAAAACGCCGCAACGACGCGCGGATGAACGATCCGTACCTTAACTTGTAGGGCGCTTCCCATGCGGGCAAATCGCCTTTGGCGATTTGTTTTTCCCGCATGGGGCCCCTGGCGGGGCTCAGCGAAGTAGCGCCGCGGCCCCCCTCCGTCTGTCGCCGCGCGGGAGCGCGGCGCCATCCACCTCCCCCGCGCGCGGGGGAGGAAACCGGGGCCGGAGATGCGCTTCGCCTGCTGAGTTGCACACTGTTTATCGTGCCGCAGGCGGGGGAGGAAACCGGGGTCGGAGATGCGCTTCGCCTGCTGAGTTGCATCGTGCTTATCGTGCCGCAGGCGGGGGAGGAACCCGGGTCGTGAAGGCCTCGAAATACAGAGTTGCGCTGACTGTACCGATATCGAACACCCCGTTTTGTGCGGTAGTACTCTGCGCGAGTTTTCCTCACCCGTTTACGGGGGAGGGCGTCGCTAAATCGCCGATGACGATTGGCGCGCCCTTGGCTTTTCCCGCCGCAACATTCCTGTAGAGTGGGCGCATGACCGCCAGGCTGCCGATCCCTCACGATGTTCTCGCCTCCCTGTGCAGGAGATATGCCATTCGGCGGCTGTCGCTGTTTGGCTCGACCCTGAAGGGTACAAACCGGCCGGACAGCGACATCGATCTGCTCGTGGAGTTTGAGCCGGGCGCGACTCCAAGTCTGCTGACCATGGCTCACATCGAACTTGAATTGTCGTCACTCATGGGCGGCCGGAAAATCGATCTCCGCACGGCTGGCGACCTCAGTCGATATTTCCGCGATGAAGTCGTACGCACCGCGGAGCCGCAATATGACGCCGGATGACCGAATTCGGCTGACCCACATGGTGGAGGCGCTGGAAAGTGCCATCAGCTTTACGCAGGGGCACGAGCCCGAGGATCTGCAAACCGACCCGATGCTGAGATTCGCACTGCTGCACGCGATCCAGATTGCGGGGGAAGCCGCCCTCAAAATTGATTCCGGGATACGCGCGGCGCATCCGGACGTTCCGTGGGCTGCCATCATTGGAATGCGGCATCGACTCGTCCACGCCTATGCTGACATTGATCATGCCATATTGTGGACGACCGCGACCGAGGCAGTGCCGAAGCTCCTGGCGCAGATTCAGGTAATCCTCGCGACGGGTTGAGGCATGTCGCGTCGCGCAGTTCGATTTGGTGCGGGGAACGCAGAGATTTCTTGCGGCGCAGACGCGCCGCTGATGGGTTCCCTTCCCCTCGCGCTTGGCGCTCGGCCGGGAATGACACTCATGACAATAGGGGGGTGCTAAGCGCGTCGCGGGTGACGACGGGCGCTAAACATGTGTCACGACGAGGATGAACAATAATCCCCCGCCGCCGACGATGAAGACGGCCTTCCACAGGGTCGAGGCCGACGGAGTTTTCAGCATTGCCCACCTCCAACAATGCAAGAGTCGCACATCGCGCGAATCCTGTCTATTGATCAGAAGCAGAATCGAAACGCGAAGATGCCGACGGATTTTGATTTGACATAACGCAAAATTTTTTTGCGCGCAGAATCGCTGTGAATCGGCGGGGGACAGAATTCGCCAACGTAAAATGTGCAATAAAATCTCGCGATTTTGCGCGGCGGCACCACTCGCGCTGATTGCGGCGCAGGCTTCTGCGCAATCGGGCGCGCCGCCGCCGGAAACCGTCACTGTCATCGCCACTTCGCCGTTGCCGGGAACCGGCATCGATGTCGACCGGTTGCCGAATGTCACAGAGACGGTGAGCGGCGCCGATTTGCAACGCGAGGGCATTGCCAATACCGCCGGAACGCTCAATGAAGAACTCGGCGATATCAATATCAATGACAATCTCGACGATCCCTATCAGCCCGACATCCTGTTCCGCGGCTTCGAGGCATCGCCAGTGCTGGGCACGCCGGCCGGACTCGCGGTTTACCAGAACGGCGTGCGCATCAATGAAGGTTTCGGCGACACGCTGAACTGGGACCTGATCCCCGATCCGGCCGTCGATCGCATCGATCTCGTCAGTGCCAATCCGGTTTACGGCCTGAATGCGCTCGGGGGCGCTGTGATCGTCACCATGAAGAACGGATTTTCCTTCGCCGGTGTCCAGGCGGATGCGTCGGGCGGATCGTGGGGCCAGCGTCAGGGCAGCGTGCAATTCGGCGCCAATGACGGAACGTTCGGAATCTACGTAGCCGCCCGCGCATTGAACGAGGATGGCTGGCGCCGGTTTTCGCCGGATTCGCTGCGGCAGATTTATTCCGATCTCGCCTACCGGTCCGGCGGTTTGGTGGCCGATCTCAGCTTCACGGCCGCGGACAACCACCTGTCGGGCGAGTCGGCAACGCCGGTGCAGGAGCTGGCGGTTGGCCGCTCGCTGACATTCACCAGCCCGCAGTCCACCATAAACCGCCTTCAGTTCGTGGCGCTGAATGCCAATTACGATGCTGGCGGGGCATGGTCGGTGCAGGGCAATGCCTATTACCGCGTGTTCCACCAGTCGGTCACCAATGGCAACACGACGAACTACACCGCCTGCGCGCTGCCGCAATTTGCCGGGTTGCTGTGCCAGGGCGATGCCACGACGCCTTTGGCCGATCAATCCGGCGCAGCGATACCGGATCTGTCGCAAGCCGGCGCCGTGCCGATCGGTGAAGTGGATTTCGAGAATGTCACAACCAAATCACTGGGCGGCACGATTCAATTCGCCGATGCCGGTGCGCTGATCGGGCATGACAACCAGCTCACCTTCGGCGCGTCGTTGGACAGCAACGCGGTCAGGTTCGGATCGAGCGCCGAGCTCGGCACCATCAATCCGGAGCTGGTCGTGGATCACACGGGTATTTTCGTTGCGACTCCGGAAGGCACTCCGTTCACCGCCACGCCGGTCGGCCTGAATGCGGCGAGCAATTATTATGGCCTGTATGTCACCGACACATTCAACGTGAGCGAAGATTTCGCCGTCACCGCCAGCGGCCGGTACAATATCGCCGATATCGATCTGACCGATTTGCGTGGCTCTGCGCTGACCGGCAAAAGCCGCTACAGCCGCTTCAATCCGGCAATCGGCTTCGCGTGGAAAGTCACCGGCGCGCTGACCGCATTTGGCGGTTATTCGGAAGGCAATCGCGCGCCGACGCCGGCCGAGATCGAATGTTCGAGTCCCACTGCGCCCTGCCTGTTGCCGTCGAGCCTGTCGAGCGATCCGCCCAATCTGCGCCAGGTTGTTTCCCGTACTTACGAAGCGGGCTTACGCGGCCGACTCGCCGCGGATGATTTTTCCGGCGGCGTGGTGACGTGGAATGCGAGTCTGTTCCGCACCGATGTCGACGACGATATTTATGGCGTCGCCACGTCACTGAGCACCGGCTACTTCCAGAATATCGGCGGCACGCGGCGCGAAGGCGGTGAGATCGGCCTGAATTACCGTAACGATCGACTGCATGCCTATGCCGATTACAGTTATGTCGCGGCGACATTCCGCGCCGCGTTCCTGCTGCCGTCGCCGCTCAATCCGGGCGCGGATGCGAATGGCGACATCCAGGTGCGCAGCGGCGATATGCTGCCGGGAATTCCCGCGCATCGCGTCAAGCTCGGCGCCGACTACATCGTGACGGAGAATTGGGCCATCGGCGCGACGGTCACTTTCGAAAGTTCACAATATTTCCGCGGCGATGAATCGAACCAGATGAAGCCCCTGCCGGGATTTGCGGTGCTCGGCTTGCACACCACTTATGCGCTGACGGATTGGCTTTCAGTCTTCGCCAATATCGCCAATGCAACAGATGCGAGATACGCGACATTCGGTGTGCTGGGCGATCCCACCGGCATCGGCGCGCCCGGAGTACGTGTCCCGGTGGACTACCGCTTCGAAAGCCCCGCCACGCCGTTCAGCCTCTTCGCCGGCCTGCGCGTCAGGAATTAAGTCAATCTCACAAAAATAAGTTTCCCTTTCCCCCCGCGAGCACCTCAGCGCGACGCGGGGGGAAAGTGCCCGCATTCTGCGCCGCGAATACGCGGCGCAGAATGATTGGCGGGCGAAAGGGGGGTGGTCGCCGAGCGAGCCCTCCTTCCGTCGCCCAATGCGCGCTTCCGCGCGCTGGCGACACCTTCCCCCCGCTTCGCGGATGGAAGTGAAAACATAGAGTCGCTGCGCTGTTCGCGCAGGGCATGCGAAAAAATTTCGTCCCGTGGCAGCGTGCAACAGCGATGGATGGGTTACGTCAAATACGAATGAATAATCTCAACCAGCTCCTCCGCGGCTAGCACGCGCGGATTGTCCCGTGGACTCGACGGATCGAGGACGTGTTCGAGTATGTGGTCCTCGATGACTTCCGCGATGAATCCGTCCAAAGCACCGCGGCAAGCCGTCGCCTGCTGCAGGATGGTGGCGCAGCTCGCATCTTCCTCGATGCGCCGTTCCACCGCGTCGATCTGGCCGCGGATGCGCCGCAATCTGAGTAGCAGCTTTCTCTTTTCTTTTTCCTGGCTGTTGTGGGTCATCGCGAATCTTCCGGTCGATGATGATCTTTTGCTTGACAGTATACTATAGGGGAGTATAGGAGCAAGTCCTGTTGGTGCAAACGAACTTCATCAAGCCGTGCCAGCGGATAATGCGACGCCGTTTGGTTGCGCCAGCCGGTTGTCCTGCGCGTGAATTTTAACTCGCCGTCGGTGGAAGCAAGACGAATGGGAAGCGATGGCGATGAACGCGTTCAACCACATTTCTCTTTCGGCCATGGCTGCGTTTCTGCTGCTGGCAAATCGTGCCGTTGCGGACGAAGGCTCCGACGCCACCGCGTCACTCAGTGGCCAGGCCAATTTGGTCGAGCAATATCATCCGGCGTTTCACGCCCGATATAGCGGCGCCAACAGCCTGGACCCGGGCAGCCGCGGCGATGAGACTTTCGCATTGTCGCTCACTGCGGGTCTGAATCTGTGGGACGGCGCGACAGCCTATGCCAGTCCCGAGATCGACCAGGGTTTTGGTCTCAGCAGGACAGTCGGCCTGGCCGGTTTTCCCAACGGCGAGGCCTACCGGCTGGGAAGTTCGGTGCCCTATTTCCGTTTGCAGCGTCTGTATCTGCAGCAGTCCTTTGGCGGTGACAGCCTGGTCATCACCGCCGGGAAATTCGCCGTCACCGACATTTTCGACACCAATTCCTATGCGCATGATCCCGCCAGAGACTTCCTCAACTGGGCGATCATCGACTCCGGCGCATTCGACTACGCCGCCGATGCCTGGGGATTCACCTATGGCATCGCCGCGGAATGGACGCGCGACTGGTGGACGCTGCGGACTGGACTGTTCGACCTGTCCCGCTTTCCCAACACGACCGCGCTGGTCAGAGGTTTCGGCCAGTACGAAATCGTCAGCGAATTCGAGGCGCGCCACGAAATCGCAGGCCGGCCCGGCAAGGTGAAATTGCTCGGCTTCGTCAATCGCGGCCGCATGGGATCATATATGGATGCGATCGCGCTGGCCGCCGCGACCAATGCCCCTCCCGACACCGCACTGGTGCGCCGCCCGGCATTCCGCCCTGGGGCCGCGCTCAATATCGAACAGCAGGTGGTGGAGAATCTCGGAGCCTTCGCGCGCCTGAGCTGGAATGATGGCAGCGAAGAGGCATTCGAATTCACCGAGATCAATCGCTCGCTCGCGGCCGGTCTGGTGCTGAAGGGGGCTGGCTGGTCGCGCGCCGATGATGCGATCGGGCTTGCCGCCGTGGTGAATGAAATTTCGCGTCCGGCGCGAGAATATTTCGCCGCGGGCGGACTGGGCATCCTGATCGGCGATGGCGGCTTGCGTTACGGGACAGAGAACATTCTCGAATCATATTACAAGGCGGTTGTGATGCGCCGGGTCGCTGTGACGTTCGATGACCAGTTCATCGCCAACCCCGCCTACAACCGCGGCCGCGGCCCCGTCCACGTCCTCAGCCTCCGTCTGCACACAGAGTTTTAAAACTGGTGCAGCGTCAGATGTTCCACCTCCCCCTTGCGGGGAGGTCGAAAAATGCAGGGCATTTTTCGGGTGGGGGGTATTCGTGACGATGTCCCCCACCCGCGAATTCCGAAGTGGAATTCGCGTGCCTCCCCTCAAGGGGGAGGCTGAAATGAAGCTGCAGCCCACGCGGCGGACTACGCGGCGTGGTGGAGGGCGGCGGCGGCGCGGAAGAATTTGGCGATGATGCGCTTAAGCCCGGGATCCTCAACCAGCACCAGCGCTTCGGAGATCTCGCACCATTTTGTCTCGCGCGCGCTTTTCTCCGGCCAGTCACCGGCAATCTCGTTCACTTCCAGAGGGTAGATACGGATGCGGCACGTGACGATCTGTCCGGATTTCAGCTGCTTTTTATAGCTGAACATGCCGACCGGGTGTTCTGCGACCGCGCCCGTGACACCGGCTTCTTCAAATGCTTCCTGCGCCGCGCATTGCTGGGCGGTGCGGCCGGCCTCGGGCCACCCCTTGGGAACAATCCAGCGGCGGGTGTTGCGGGTGGTGATCAGCAAAATCTCGAGTCCATCCGGCGTGCGGCGCCAGGGAAGCGCACCATATTGACTCACCGGCAGACGCGACGCTGTACGGGACACGCGACTCACTCCCATTTAACTCAGTATGCTGACATCAAGAGATTAACGAAGCCATAGAAAAGTGCCGCGATTGTGGCGGCAGCGGGCATGGTCACGATCCAGGCGATGACGATCTGCTGGGCGACCGACCAGCGCACCGCCGAGGGGCGGCGCGCCGCACCGACACCCAGGATCGCCCCGGTGATGGTGTGGGTCGTCGAGACCGGAATCCCAAATCCCGTGGCCAGGAACAGGGTGATCGAACCTGCCGTCTCGGCACAGACTCCCTGTACCGGCGTGAGGCGGGTGATGCGCGAGCCCATGGTCCGGACAATACGCCAGCCGCCAAGCAATGTTCCCATCGCCATGGCGCCATTGCAGAGGATGACCACCCAGAGCGGCACATGGAACCCGCCAGAAAGCTCGCCATGGGCGAACAGAAGTGCTGCGATGATGCCCATGGTTTTCTGTGCGTCATTGCCGCCATGGCCGAGCGAATAGAGCGACGCAGAGAAAAACTGGACGCGTCGGAACAGCGCATCGGCGCGTGATGGCGCCATGCGCAGGAAGGCCCATGACACTCCAAGCACCAGGAACAATGCGAGCGCGAGGCCGGTCACCGGCGACAACACGATGGCGACAGCGGTCTTGGTCAACCCGTTCCATACGATGGCGCGCATGCCGAGGCGGGCGACGCCGGCACCGACCAGCCCGCCGATCAATGCGTGCGAACTGCTGGACGGAATGCCGAAATAGCCGGTGATCACCTGCCAGATGATGGCGCCCATCAGCGCGCCGAAAATCACCGAATCGGAAATCGCGTCAGGCGAGATGATCCCTTTGCCGACGGTGCTGGCGACATTCAGGCCAAACACCAGGAATGCGACGAAATTGAAAAATGCCGCCCATATCACCGCGTAGCGCGGCGACAGCACACGCGTCGAAACAATGGTCGCGATGGAGTTTGCCGCATCGTTGCGGCCGTTCATGAAATCGAAGGCGAGCGCGATAAATATCAAACCAACGATCAGTGCAAGGAGCATATCCGTCTACATCTGCTCGATGACGAGACTGCTGATCCGGTGCGCCACCGTTTCAAACCGGTCCATCACCCGCTCGAGATGGCCGTAGATTTCGGTGCCGACGATATAGGTCATCGCATTGCCTTCGCGATGGCGTTTGAACAGCGATTTGATGCCGTTGTCGTTCAGTGTGTCGGCATTATCCTCGAGACGGATGATTTCTTCCGTCAGCGCGTTCAGCTTCGCAGTGTCGTCCCTGAGCGAGCCCAGCATGGCGACCGCCTCGACGGTGAGATGCGCGGCGCGCAGGATGTGCTCGCCCATCTCGGCCATTTCCGGCTCCATCGTCTCGACTTCGAACAGGAGCACCGCTTTGGCCGTCTTCTTCATCTCATCGATCGTGTCGTCGAGCGTATTGATCAGGTCCTTGATATCGGTCCGGTCGAAGGGCGTGATGAAGGTCCGCCGCGCCAGCAGCAGCACGTTGCGCGCAACCGAATCGGCTTCGTCTTCAAAACCCGCGACCTTGCGCGCAGCTTCCGTGATGCCGGGACCACCCTGCAGGAGTTCGCAGAGCGCTTCGGCGCCCCTGACCAGAATCGCTGCATGCCGGTTGTACAGCGCAAAAAAACGGTCTTCCCGCGGCATCAGTGCCTGGAACCAGCGCAGCATGGGAGTTCAGAAACCCGAAGGAGAAGCGATTCGCAAGATGCGCGAGCCTATCAGGAATCGGCTGTCACGCCGCCGCCCCTTTCCTCCCCCGCGAAACGGCTTGCCGCGCCGTAGCTCGAAGAGCGGAGGCGGGAGGGGGGCCTTTTTAATCCCGTTGCGGGCGGCGCATCATCGCCGGGCCCCAGAACACCTGCGTCGCATAGACCGTGGTGCGCCCCGGCGAGCGCGCCACGCCGGTGCCGCAGCGGGTGAAGGCCGGCGACAGGATGTTGTCGCGGTGGCCTTCGCTCCTGAACCAGCCATCCACCATGCGGCTGGCGAAATAGCGCGGGTCGAAATCGTTGCGCGATGGTTCGTAATCCATTGCGATGTTTTCGCCCATGGCGCCGAACCTGTTGTAGCGCGTGCGCATCTTCTCGATCGCAGGGTAACCACCTTCCGCATCCTGATGATCGAACGGGGCGCCGCCGGCCGCCATCGCCGCCGAGCGTTCGCGCGCAATCGCATCGAGCACGGCTTCACCGGCGAGCGGAGGCAGGTCCGGCGCGAGCCGCCTGCGCCCTGCATTGACGGCCTCGGCAATCAGCCGTTCGGTGACGCGTTCGGCCGGTTCCTGGGCAAAAGCGAAGCGCGCAGGGACGGCGAATGTGGCCGCGGTCAGGATCAGGATTCGGCGGGACAGCATCATCACGGGGGCAAACCAATCCCGGCAATGCGGCAGGACTGTGTCCCTGCGTCTAAGCTACCGTAGTTAAACGGCTTTTAACCTTTGATACGGTTGCCTTCGGGGGTGCAGCGGGACATAGTTGGGCGACTCAACCTATGCGGAGCAATCCTCGATGATGCGCTCACTGAAAGTGGCCGGACTGGCGGCGGTGGCAGGTTTGTTGCTGTCGGCCTGCGCCTATCGCGCCTATGACGGTTATTACAGCGGGTACGGAGCATATGGCACGTATGGCACGACAGCCTATGGCTACGGCGCCTATGGCTACCCCGCCTCTCCCTATTACGACTATGGTTATTACGGTTATCCCTACGACTATTGGGGTGCGCCGTTCGGGCTTGGTCTCGGATTTGGCTATTACGGCGGCTTTGGCCGCGGTTTCCGCGGCGGGTTCGATCGCGACGACTTCGGGCGTGGTGGGTTCCGGGGCGGCTTTACCCGCGGCGGCGGCGGATTCCGCGGCGGTGCTCCTGCTGGTGGCTTCCGCGCCGGTGGCGGTGGAGCCCGCGCCGGTGGCGGCCGTCGTTAATCGCGCCGTAGCCCCCGGCGAAGGCGGATGGCACGGTAGCGGACCGGCTTAATTCGCGCAGGTCCGAAAACCAAATTCCTGGTCGCGCATTTTCTTGCTTGCCCAAGTGAGAATGCATGGATCAACTGGGCCGCAGATGTCCCTCGCAAAGCTTCTGCGGCCCATTTTTTTGTTGGCCACCATGCAAAGAAGAAGGGCCGGAAGCGAACTTCCGGCCCTTCTTTTTAACGCGTCTGGTGGATGGCCGGGTCGCGCTGGCGCTGCCCGGCCATGACAAGACTTAGAAGTCCATGTCGCCCATGCCGCCGCCATGGCCATGGCCGCCGCCCGGCGCTGCCGCCGGCTTCTGCGGACGGTCCGCAACCATCGCTTCGGTGGTGATCAAGAGGCCCGCAACCGAAGCCGCATCCTGCAGCGCAGTCCGGACGACTTTGGTCGGATCGACGATGCCGGTCTCGACGAGGTCGACATATTTCTCGTTCTGAGCGTCGAAGCCGAAGGTGTTCGACCTCTGCTCAAGCAGCTTGCCGACGACGATGGAGGCTTCGATGCCGGCGTTCTCGACGATCTGGCGCAACGGCGTCTGGATCGCCTTTTTGACGATCGCGATGCCGGCATTCTCGTCTTCGTTGTCGCCGGTCAGGCCGTTCAAAGCCTTGGTGGCATAGAGAAGCGCCACGCCGCCGCCGGGAAGAATGCCTTCCTCGACTGCCGCCTTGGTGGCGTTGAGCGCGTCATCGACGCGGTCCTTCTTCTCTTTCACTTCGACTTCGGTCGAGCCGCCGACCCGGATTACCGCAACGCCGCCGGCCAGTTTCGCCAGCCGCTCCTGCAGCTTCTCGCGGTCGTAATCGGAGGTGGTCTCTTCGATCTGCTGCTTGATCTGCGCGACGCGCGCCGAGATGTCGTTCTTCTTGCCCGATCCGTCGATCACCGTGGTGTCGTCCTTGGTGATACGGACTTTCTTCGCCGTGCCGAGCTGGGAGATCTTCACGTTCTCGAGCTTGATGCCGAGATCTTCGCTGATCACCTGACCGCCGGTGACGGTCGCGATGTCTTCCAGCATCGCCTTGCGGCGATCGCCGAAGCCCGGTGCTTTCACCGCCGCGACTTTCAGACCGCCGCGCAGCTTGTTGACGACGAGGGTCGCCAGCGCTTCGCCTTCGACTTCTTCGGCGATGATGAGCAGCGGACGTCCGCCCTGCACGACCGCTTCCAGGATCGGAAGCATCGGCTGCAGCGAGGACAGCTTCTTCTCGTGGATGAGGATATAGGGCTCATCCAGTTCGCAGACCATCTTGTCGGCATTGGTGATGAAGTACGGCGAGATATAGCCGCGGTCGAACTGCATGCCTTCCACGACTTCGAGCTCGGTCTCGAGGCTCTTCGCCTCTTCGACCGTAATCACGCCCTCATTGCCGACTTTCGCCATGGCTTCGGCAATCATCTTGCCGACTTCCTTGTCGCCGTTGGCGGAAATCGTGCCGACCTGGCCGATCTCTTCGTTCGACTTGACCTTCTTGGAGCGCTTCTTGAGATCGGCGACGACGACTTCAACCGCCTTGGCGACGCCGCGCTTCAGATCCATCGGGTTCATGCCGGCGGCAACCGACTTGGAGCCTTCGCGCACGATCGCCTGGGCGAGAACCGTCGCCGTCGTGGTGCCGTCGCCGGCCTTGTCATTGGTCTTCTGGGCGACTTCGCGCACCATCTGCGCGCCCATGTTCTCGAACTTGTCGTGCAGTTCGATTTCCTTCGCGACCGTCACGCCGTCCTTGGTCGTGCGCGGTGCGCCGAAGCTCTTGTCGATGACGACATTGCGGCCCTTGGGGCCAAGCGTCACGCGTACTGCATCGGCCAGAATGTCGACGCCGCGAAGAAGCTTCTCGCGGGCATCAGAGCCGAATTTTACGTCTTTAGCTGCCATATTCTATGTCTCCTGATTGCAAATGGTTGGCGGGCTGTGTTCAGGCGGCCTTCTTGGTGGCTTTGCGGCCTTCCACGATGCCCATGATGTCGGACTCCTTCATGATCAGGAGCTCTTCACCGTCGATCTTGACCTCGGTGCCCGACCATTTGCCGAACAGCACGATGTCACCGGCTTTCACTTCCGGGGCGACGCGCTTGCCCGAATCGTCGAGCGCGCCCGGGCCGACCGCGATGATTTCGCCTTCCTGCGGCTTTTCCTGTGCGGTCTCGGGAATAATGATGCCGCCGGCGGTCTTCTGCTCTTCCTTCACACGGCGAACCACGACGCGGTCGCCAAGAGGACGGAATCTCATGCGATAATCTCCTCAAGAGGGTTTAAAATCAGATAGTTAGGATCGGGGTGCCCCTGATAGTCCTCGCTTGGCAGCACTCCTCATGAGTGAGTGCCAGCCGTCGCGCGACGTAAATAAGTGCGGGACTTCGCCCGGTCAAGGGCGGCAGATTGAAGTTTTGGCGAGGTTCAGCCCAACGCTTCAGCCGACCGCTTCGGTGATGGTGGAGCGCAGGCGCTCCATAATCTCGTGGTCGGTATACTGGGTCAGTTCGTGCAGAACCTGCCCAACCACAAGTTTCATCAACCGGTCTGATGCAAGTTTACGGAACTCGCCCAGACTACGTTCGGGCGCCACGACGATCAGCGCTTTGAACGCGCCCTGATCATACGCCGTGTCGAGCGTCTTTGCCAGTTTCTGCACGAAATCGTGCTTTTCTTCCTTGTGGAGGTCGTGCCTGGGCTCCATCGCGTGGCGCGCCGTGGGGGAGAAACGCCGGCCGCCTTTGTCGGAACCGCTGTCGCGGGCGAAGCGGTGGAGCTCGGAGTGCATTTCGGAAACAGGCTTGAGCCCGGCCGATGCATCGCCTTTGAAGAAGCGGGCCACGCGGCCGTCAAACACGACGATCATAAGGTCGAGCATATCGGCCATGGCGGTCTCCGTTCTTTATCCACGGTAACCAGGGGCAGCCGCGCGTAGTTCTATCGCCAGACTGTCATATCCGTTCACATCACGTTCAGGCGCCGGGTGCGACAGTCCGTCCAACGCGTGAGGCAGGAGAAGTATATGAAAATGCTGACAAAAGCCGTGCTTGCGGTGGCCCTGCTGGGCGGAACGATCGCCGGCTTTGCCATGCCTGCGACGGCGCAGACGGCCAGTCCCTATGGCGGTTATTATGGTCCCGATCCCTATGGTCTGCCGGGCCCGGACGCCTACGGCCCGCCGCCGCCCCCGGATTACGGCCCACCCCCGCCGCCAGACTATTACGGTGCGCCGCCGCCGCCGGCCTACGCCCCGCCACCCCCAGCCTACGGTTACTATGGCGATCCCTATGCTTGCGAGGCCTATGATTATTATGATGCGCCCTGGGGTTATCCGCCGGACTTCTGCAACTATAATGTCTGGTCCGAGCCGGTTTATTTCGGCGGCCTGTGGTACGGCGGCCCGATCTACTACCGCGACTTCGGCGGCGAACGCATGTTCTGGCTGAACGGCGGCTGGCACCGCGATGAATGGCGCGGTGCGCGTCCGGCACATATCGACTGGTCGCACAACATGCGCTGGAACGGCAGTCCGATCCGCGGCCGCTCATTCGCCGGCGGCGGTTCACTCCGGGGTAATTACGGCGGGATCGCACGCGGCAATTATGGCGCCAACGCGCCGCGTTTCGCCCCGCAAGCCAGCGGCGGCTTCCGCGGCAATTATGGTGGCGTCGCGCGCGGCAATTACGGTGCAGCAGCGCCGCGCTTCGCGCCGCAATCGGGCGGTGGCTTCCGCGGTTTTGCCGGCGGAGGTGGCCAGCGTAACTTCGCGCAAGGTGGTCAGCTTAACCGCGGTTATGCAGGCGGCGGTGGATTCCGCGGCGCTCCCGGCGGTGGCGGCTTCCGCGGTCCTCAAGGCGGCGGAGGTCACGCGCAAGGTGGCGGTGGTCGCCCGCAAGGCGGTGGTGGTCACGAAGGCGGTGGTGGTCACGAAGGCGGGGGGCACCATCACGGCTGAGGGCAACCGCAGATAACCGGCGGTGGAGGTCAAGCTCGGGGAACGGCGGTTACCCCTTCACGGTATCGGGAGGCCGCATGGAACCGCCGGGAACCGGCTGCAACAGTGGGCAGAGCCGACGCGTTTACCCTGTGTGCGGCGATGGCCGCGATACGGAATAACCGCAAGGAGGCAGACATGAGACTCATTGCAAAAGCAGCCCTTGGAGCTCTGGCGATTGCTTCGCTCGGCTTCGGCGTCAGCGCGCCGGCAAACGCCGCCCGGATCATCGTCACGACTCCGGGCATCGTGACCACCACGCCGAATGTTGTGGTCACCAATCCATGCCTGCGCGCGCCTGAATTCCGCCCGGGCTATTGCTTCCGGGGTGATCGCTTCGCGTTCCTCGACCGCGATCGTCTCGATCGGATGCGCGAACATATGTGGCGCGATCGCGATCATGAACGCCGCCAGGCGTTCCTCGACCGCCGCATGGATCGGGATATGTATCGGAATTACGGCTACTAATCCGATCTCAGCGTAAGTGAAAAAGAGCCGCCGGTGGATCGCCGGCGGCTCTTTTTTGTCATCGCAGTCAGGCTTGATCACTGTTCCGCGAGACCCCCGGTCAATCCGGACAAGTGTCTGAAACAGTGGCTGTTCCGTCACGTTAGCTTCGTCGGGAAGGGCGGTGAGCCGCCCGCTAGCGAACACAAGGAGACGAATTATGAAAGCGTTTGCCAAAGCTGCAATTGGTGCCCTTGCACTCGCGACCGCAGCGGTGGGTGCGATTGCTCCGGCCGATGCGGCACGCATCGTGACCACGACGACTCATGTGGTGACCATCCACCACCCGGTGGTTGTCGTGCACCGGCACGATTTCTTCCGCCGCGCCTGGGTGCGTCATGCATGGCTGCGCCATGAGCGCCACATGATGATGCGGCAGGCATTCCTTACGCGCCGCTAATCTGCGGAGTTTCCCTGCAAGAGGCGCGGTTCTCCTCCCGCGCCTCTTACTTTTCCCGGGCAGATGCGTTTTACACTGGGCCGAAACCCTTCTCCCTCAATCCACCGCCCGCGGAGAGTCCCAGTTGCCGGCAAATCCGTCTGCCATTCCCAATGATCTGGAATCCTACTGGCTTCCATTCACCCCCAATCGTTCGTTCAAGCGGCGGCCGCGACTCTTAAGCGCCGCCGAAGGCATGTATTACCGCGATGCGACGGGGCGTCAGGTACTGGATGCGATCTCCGGGCTGTGGTGCGTGAATGCCGGCCACGGACGCAAACCGATAGTGCAGGCGATTCAACAGCAGGCGGCGGAGATGGATTACGCGCCGTCGTTCCATTTCGCCCATCCGAAGATCGTGACGCTGGCGGCGCGTGTGGCGGAACTCGCGCCCAGGGGACTCGACCACGTTTTTTTCTGCAATTCGGGATCGGAGGCCTGCGATTCGGCGATGAAGATCGCGCGCGGCTATTTCGCCGCCAAAGGCGAGACCGTGCGCTTCCGCTTCGTATCGCGCGAGCGGTCCTATCACGGGGTGAATTACGGCGGCACATCGCTCGGCGGTCTTCCCAACAACCAGAAGGGCTTCGGCCCGTTTGTTCCGGGTACCGAATATCGCCTGCCGCTGCCTTATGACGTGAAGCGCGACCGCTTCACGAAGGGTGAGCCGGATGACGGCGCGCATTATGCCGACGCGCTGGACAAGATTTGCGGCGAAGCCGGCGGCGGCACGATTGCCGCTGTGATTGTCGAGCCGATGACGGGTTCAGGTGGGGTGTTCGCTTCGCCGAAAGGCTATCTCCAGCGCTTGCGCGAAATCTGCGACCGGCATGGGTGCCTGTTGATCTTTGATGAGGTCATCACCGGTTTCGGGCGCCTGGGTTACGGCTTTGCCGCCGAACGCTATGGCGTCACCCCCGACATGATCACCTTTGCCAAAGGCGTCACCAATGGCGCGGTGCCGATGGGCGGGGTGGTGCTGAAGCGCGAAATCCATGACGCCTTCGAGGCGAAGCCGGATTACGCGATCGACCTGTTCCACGGCTACACCTATACCGGCCATCCGCTGGCCGCGGCCGCAGGGCTCGCCACACTTGATCTGTACCGGGATGAAGACCTGTTCGCACGCGCGCGCGAGCTGGAGCCGAAATTCCGCGACGCGGTGTTCAGCCTGAAGGATGCGCGGCATGTGGTGGACATCCGCTCGGTCGGACTGGCCGCGGCGATCGAGCTGGAACCGGCGGCCGGCGCGGTGGGCCGGCGCGGCTATGAAGCGCTGGAAAAAGCCTTCTTCGACCAGAGCATGGTGATCCGGATCAGCGGCGATACCGTGGTCCTGATTCCGGCGCTGATTGCCGGTGATGCGGAGTTGTCGCGGATGACCGAGGGCGTCCGCGCGGTACTGAAAAGTGTCGAGTAGCGAGAAGCGAGGAGCGAGAAGCGAGAAGCAAGAAAATAGAAGCGAGGAGCGAGAGCCGGACTTCTCTCGATCCTCGCTTCTCGATCCTCGCTCCTCATCCGAGATTTCCTCGTTTCTACAAGGAGCCGTGAGATGAAGATCGGTGTGCCGAAAGAGATCAAGAATAACGAATTCCGCGTCGGAATGACGCCGGCATCGGCGCGCGAGCTGACCGCGCGCGGCCATCAGGTTTTTGTCGAGACTATGGCTGGTAACGCCATCGGGCTGTTCGACGAAACCTATCGCCGTGCCGGGGCGACGATCCTTCCGAATGCGGACGAAGTGTTCGGCCAGACCGACATGATCGTCAAGGTGAAGGAGCCGCAGGCGGTCGAGATCAAGCGCCTGCGCAAGGGGCAGACCCTGTTCACCTATCTGCATCTCGCGCCCGATCCGGAACAAACGCGCGGCCTGCTGGATTCGGGGGCGATCTGCATTGCCTATGAGACGGTGACGGATTCGCGCGGCGGCTTGCCGCTGCTGCAGCCGATGAGTGAAGTCGCGGGGCGGATGTCGATTCAGGCAGGCGCGCGGTGCCTGGAAATGGAAGCGGGCGGCCGCGGCATGCTGCTGGGCGGCGTGCCCGGCGTTGCGGCGGCCCGTGTGGTCGTGCTTGGCGGTGGCGTGGTCGGCACCAATGCCGCGCGCATGGCGATGGGCCTCGAGGCGCATGTTACGATTTTGGATGTTTCGCTGCGCCGGCTCTATGAGCTCGACCTGCCATTCGGCGCCATGCTGAACACGATCTATTCGACAATCCATTCGATCGAGGAGCAGGTGCTGGGGGCCGACCTCGTGGTTGGCGCGGTGCTGCTGCCGGGCGCCGCGGCACCCAAACTGATCACCGAAGACGTGGTCAGGCAGATGAAGAAGGGCTCGGTCCTGGTCGATGTGGCGATCGATCAGGGCGGCTGTTCCGAAACGTCGCGTCCGACCACGCATGCCGATCCGACCTATGTGGTGCATGATGTGGTGCATTACTGCGTCGCGAACATGCCGGGCGGCGTGGCGCGCACTTCCACTTTCGCGCTGAACAATGCGACGCTGCCATTTACCGTGGCACTCGCCGAGCAGGGACCGGCAAAGGCGATGGCAACCAATCCGCATCTGCGCGCGGGGCTGAACGTGTACAAAGGTGAGCTGACCTACAAAGCGGTCGCCGACGCGCAACACCTGCCATACAAGCATGCGGAAGAAGTTCTCGGACTGTCATATTGAACCCTCGCCTGTGGCTTGGCCGTTTATCCGGTCCGCGACGGAAGCGCACTTGCGCGCATGCGGTGGATAAAATACCGGCAAGAAGACTTTCGGATTTGAGTCGTATTGCGCATTGTCCGCGGGCTTCGGCGCCGATACGGCAAAAGCAGCGAAAATGCCTAAACCACTGCACGGGCGCGGTTCTGCCCGCCTTTACCACGGATTAATCCGGCTTCCGTAAACCGGTCGCACGCATAAGTTGGTAGCAACGGGAAAGCCGTGATGCCGAAGCAATTCCTTGCGGGTAATGGCCCGATAGTCTGCGTGATGACGATCGCGCTAAGCGTCGCACTCGCCGGCGGGGCCGTGCGCGGTCAGGACGATACGCCGGCCGAACGCGGCAAGGCTTTCGCGCAGGAGAATTGCGCCCGCTGCCATGCCATCGGGATGGACGATGCGAGCCCGTATGCGCCCGCGCCGCCGTTCCGGACCTTGCATAACCGTTACGACGTCGGCGATCTTGCCGAGGCCTTCGCCGAAGGTATTATCGTCGTTCACGACGGCAGTGGACAGCAGATGCCGGAATTCATGCTCGATCCCGGCCAGATCGCCGATCTGATCACCTATCTAAGATCGCTGCAGCCGGAAAATTCCACGCGCGCTGCAGCGCGTTAGGCCCTGGCCTGCACACGGTTCATTTCGCCGCACGGGCTTCGAGGGCGCGCGAGAGTTTCGCGATGTCTCCGCCATTGAGCAGGAGATATGACCCAAAATCCTCGTGCTGTGAGATCGCAATCCAGGTTCCTGCCAGTCCTATGTCAACAATGATCGGCCGGCCGCGATCGTCTTTGCGCACCCGGAACGCGATCTTCATCGGTTCCGAATTGCTGTCCGGATTTGCGGCTTCGGAATTGACGATGACGTCGTCTTCGGCGCGGACGACGGATCCGGTTATTCTGAGGCTGTGGGCATAGTTACTGAAACCATTCCGGTACAGAGCCACGTCGAGCGCGGTAAAAGCTGCAACGAAATCAGCCAATGCATCCTCGGACTGATCCTTTGCATAGGGTCCGAGGGTAAACAAAGCGACCCGCTTCATGTCGGTAATTGAGAGGATGAAATCGCGGAACGCGCGATCGCGTTCGCCCGCGTCGAGCGATTTGTCGTCCAGGATTGCACTGCCCTTCCGGATGCTTTCCTCGATGAAGGCCTCCGCTGGATTGGCGGCATGCGCTTCGAGCGAAAACATTGCCACGGCGAGGCAGAAGAAAAGGCCAATGGGCCGCGTGAAACCTGGCGTTCTCATTGCCGCAGCAATTTAATGGATCACCGTGCCATCCGCCATTCGGAACCCACCCCGAACTCACGAAACCGACGATGGCGTAATTGCAGAAGTTCCGGCGAACGGCGCGTTAACCGGTTTTGAGGGACAGCAGCCAGGCGACGACATCGTTCCTCTGTTCATCCGTGAGATTGATGTTCGGCATCGTCGCATGCGAGGTCTGGAGCCAGACCCGTATTGCCGCGGGGGTAACCCCGCCCGGAAAAGCCGGAGCTCCGCTATCGGCCGGGGAGGACTCACCTGGACCGAGGGCATGACACTCAGCGCAGACTTCTCCGGCCACCAGCCCGCCCCGCATCACATGGTCCTGTGCCCGGGCCAGTGCGGCCAGTGCGGGTGCCTCCGCGAAGCGACGGTCTGCGGCAGTATTTCCGCTGGCATCCACAATGATGCCGATGATGACGAGCCCCGCCATCAGGACCAAAAATTCACGCATGCCCGGCTCCCGGTCCGGCGCGGCGCCGGATTGATCGCCAACGAGCCCGGTCCGTGAACGTTCCCAAAAAGTGATCACGTCACGAATTTGTCTCCCGCAAGACCGGCGCCACGCGGAGTGGAAAATTGTGATCGGGTTGGCAGCGACCGTCTTTTTTTTGGTGCTCGACAAATGGCAGTCTGGTACCGCCGTCGGCGATGACTGGTCAGGTCGTGAAGGTGCACAGACATGGGGAATAAAGAACCGACATTGCAGGAGCGGATGGAAGCATCCGCCAGGGCAAAACAGGCGCAACTCGAGAAAGCGCGGGCGAAATTGCCGGCGAACGATCCCGAATTTGCCGAGAAGAAAAAAAAGCGGCAGGCGATTCACGCCGCCCGCGAGGCCCGGATAAGCGAACGCAAGGCCGCGAAACAGCGCGAGGCCGAGGCGGAGGCGGAAAAACAAGCCGCCCGGGCAGCGAAATTGAAAGCAGATCAGGCCGCCGACGAGGCAAGGCTTGCCCAGGCGAAGCGGGATGCAGCGGCCGCAGAGGAAGAAAAACGCAAACGCGAAATCGCGCTGGAGGCGGAGCGCAAAGCCGAACGCGATCGTCGCTACGCCGCGCGCAAAGCCCGGCAAAGAAAGTAGTCGGCTTTCACGCATCGCCGCAGCTTTGATCGCTGGGAGTGGAACCCAGGCAGGTTCAGAAAGCAGTCGAACGAAATACAGATATCGTCTTATGCAAAAACGACCGTGTGCGTAACCTGCGCAACGCGATTGTTCCGGTAGCTGGGTCCCCTTCCCTCATCTCGCTTGGCGAGGTTCGCCGGGGATGACAAGGGTGGGGGAAGCGCTCCCATTTCAGACGCACTCGAAATCGTCGGCCGTGGTGGGATGACACTGCGGCGGCCAACCCTTCGCGCGCCAATATTCGACGAGTCCCGCTTTTCGGACGAGTATCTTGAAGCGTTGCGTCTTTCGGGCAGGCGCATAGGCCGGAATGAACAAGTTCCGGACGTCGCCGAACATCCCGGCCTCAAGCGCGCGTTCAGGGAAATCGAGCAAGCGATCTTCTGCTCCAATATACGCGTATACGAAGTTCAGATCACCACCCAACGACGGCAGCGCCTTTGGATCCCTCGCTTTGTGCGGCGCGGTTCGCATCACTCTCGCCGCGTCATCCAGGAAGGGTGTACGACCACGACCCACGCCGCGGCTGGCGAGAATGGCATCGGCGGCTTTGTCGAATTTGCCGGTGCTCGCATAAACCGAGGCAAGAAGACGCATCCCCACAGCGCCGATACCGGGTCTGCCCTCGATCAGCGCGATGGCGACGTCCGGTTGACCGTTCTCCAGATGCGCCAGTGCGAGGAGATCATTGAGTGCCGGTATTAGCGGCTCCAGTGCACGGGCTTCCTGCAACGCCCGCAAACCCTCTCGCAGCCGGCCCGTTTTCAGCAAGAACCAGCCATATCCGCTATCGGCCGCGTTTGGGTCCAGTTCCGAAGATTTGCGATAAAGGTCTTCAGCCGCCGCCCAGTTGCTTCGGCTGGTTTCGATCTCGGCAAGGGTTCTGTAGGCACTCACCTGGGTCGAATCGAGGCGAATGGCTTTGCGTGCAGCCTTTCCCGCGTTCTCGTAAGCAAGCGACATCTGCCGGCGTGACTCTTCCGCCGGCTGTAGCCACAGGTTTTGGTAAGTAGCGGCGACCGATTGGGTGAGAGTGAGTTCGGAGAAATAGGCCAAGCCTTCGGCGAAATTGGGCGCACGCGCCAGAAGCTTTTCGAGACCTTCGACTGCTTCACCTCTCAAAGTGAAACTCACGCCCGTGCGTGCCTGGGCGCGAATGCGAAGAAACTCCTGATACAGCTCCGGATCAATGTCCCGGCTGGACACGAGGTTTTCGCCGGGCTTGAGACCCAGCGTCATGTGCAGTGAGGTCGTGATGGCGCGGGCGATGTCTTCCTGGATCGCGAATACATCGGTGAGTTCGCGGTCGTAATCCTCGGCCCAGATATGGGTGCCGTCATCGGCCTTGATCAGTTGCGCCGTGATGCGGAGGCGATTGCCGGCCTTGCGGACGGAGCCCTCGATCAGATGCGTCGCGTGCAGTTGCTGACCAATGTTCTGAACTTCGACATTCTTTCCCTTGAATTCAAAAGCAGAAGTCCGGGCCACAACGCGCAGGTCGGGTACCTTCGCCAGCGCGGCTGTGATCTCCTCGGTCATCCCGTCGGAAAAAAATTCCTGTTCCTTATCCGATGACAGATTCAAAAACGGAAGCACCGCGACCGAAATTGCGCCGTTCGGCGATGCTGCCGCTGTTCGTGCTGTTGTGACGCTCGCTTCCTGCACAGCGGGGACAGCGGCTGTCCGGATTTCGTTCGATGGCCGAACGACCGCGTAAAAAACCAGCGAAATTAGCACCAGCAGCAATGATGCCAGAGTCGTTTCGCCGGCTGAGATACGGCGCGTTGTGCGCTCGCCGTGATACCACGCGAACACCATGGCGAACGGCACACCCAGTATCAGCAGCAGCATCGAAACGCGCAGGACTGCATCGGGCCATTTGAAAGCCTCGCTGGTCAACGTGACGGCGTGCTGAATGCCGTAAGCAACAGCGACGTAGCCGATGGTCCACTGCGCGATTCGATGCTGCTTAATTCGGTGGAAGATCGCAGTGAGGCGGTCAGTTGGTACTTTTTCCGCGCGGTTCGTTTGATCAGTCATTTCGCGCCACAAACGCTTTGTCATCCCCGGCGAGCCGCAACGTCGTTGCGGCGAGGGAAGGGGACCCAGGAATATCCGGCAAACAAATCTCTCCGCGCAGGCGCGCGTACAAATCATTCCAGCCAGAATTGTGTTTTTCGATCAGCTTGATTTTCCAGGCGCGATTCCATCCCTTCAATTGTTTTTCTCGCGCGATGGCGGCATCGATTTCGCCAAATGTTTCGTAATAGACGAGGATGTGAACGCCGTGTTTCTTTGTGAACCCGTCGATCAGCTCGTTTCTGTGCTCCCAGGTTCGGCGCATCACATCGTTGGTGACGCCGACATAGAGCGTTCCGTTGCGCCGGCTGGCCAGAATGTAAACGAAATACAAATGGTCTCTCATCGGATGGTAACCGGATTAGACGGATGGCGCGGCATGTCCGCGGCCCCTGGGTCCCCTTCCCTCACCTCGCTTCGCGAGGTTCGCCGGGGATGACAAGGGTGGGGGAGCGCTGCCCATCTCAGTTGCACTCGAATTCATCGCCACAAGCGCGCGCCAATGCCGTCGTCGTGCATTGCGCGCCGCCAAAGGCGGGGGTCGCTTGTTCGGGCTGCTCATTCCACAACGCGAGCATTGGCCCTTCCTTCCGGTTGCCCAAAGCGGTGGAAACATTCTGGCGAAGGCTAACACACTGCCCGGGTGGGCACTACCGCAGCGTGCGTATTCCAGCGGCGCAACGTCCCAGGTTGTGCAGCATTATTCGGCGATTGGCCGGGGATTAGGCTCATTCAACCCGATCGCCACCCGGTCTAACTCAGTTTGGCGAAGCGGAGGCGGAGGGCGTTGGCGATGACGGAGACGGAGCTGAAGCTCATGGCGGCGGCGGCAATGATCGGGCTCAGCAGCAGGCCGAAGGCCGGATACAGCGCACCGGCGGCGATCGGGATCCCGATCACGTTGTAGACGAATGCGAGCACGAGGTTCTGGCGAATATTCAGCATGGTGGCGCGGCTGAGATTGCGGGCGCGCGCAATGCCGGCGAGATCGCCCTCGACCAAAGTCACGCCGGCACTTTCGATCGCAATATCGGTTCCGGTGCCCATGGCGATGCCGACATCGGCTGCGGCGAGCGCCGGCGCATCATTGATGCCATCTCCGGCCATCGCCACCACATGGCCCTCGCTGCGCAGCTTGCGGACAATTGCGTATTTCTGATCGGGCAGAATTTCGGCTGCCACATCGCTGATCCAGAGTTTCGCGGCGATCGCCTCAGCCGATACGCGATTGTCGCCGGTCAACATCATGATCCGGATGCCGTGTGATTTCAGGTTTTGGATTGCGGCGGGCGTTGTCCGCTTCACCGGGTCTGCGACTGCAATGATGCCGGCGGGCCGCCGGTTGATGGCGACAAAGATCGTGGTCGCGCCGTCGTGGCGCAGCTCATCCGCCTGGCTCTGCAGGGTGTGTTCGGCGATGCCGAGGTCGTCGAACAGACTCGCGTTTCCGGCTGCCACGTCGAGAGCGCCGATCTTTCCGGTAACGCCCTTTCCGGTGATGGATTTGAAATCGGCGACCCGCTGGACCGGCAAGCCGTGCGCTCTGGCGGATTCGACAATTGCCGCCGCGACCGGATGCTCGCTCAGGCTCTCGAGGCTGGCTGCCATCGAGAGGAGGGCGGATTCGCTCGTACCGCCGGCCGGTAGGATCGCTTCCACGCGGGGCTTGCCTTCGGTGAGCGTGCCGGTTTTGTCGACCACCAGCGTGTCCACTTTCTCCAGCCGCTCCAGGGCTTCGGCGTTCCTGATCAGCACGCCGGCTGTTGCGCCTTTGCCGACGCCAACCATGATCGACATTGGCGTGGCGAGACCAAGCGCGCAGGGGCAGGCGATGATCAGCACCGACACCGCGGCGATCAGCGCATGGGCGAGGCCGGGGGGTGGGCCAAAAACCAGCCAGAAGATGAACGCCGCCGCGGCGACCACGATCACGGCAGGCACAAACCAGGCGGATACCACGTCGGCCATGCGCTGGATCGGTGCACGGCTGCGCTGCGCTTGCGCGACCATCTGCACGATGCGCGACAGCACGGTGCCGGCGCCGACATTCTCCGCGCGCATGACGAGGCTGCCGGTGCCATTGATTGTGCCGCCAATCAGGCTGCTGCCGGGAGTTTTTTCCACTGGCAGCGATTCTCCGGTGATCATGGATTCATCGACGGCGCTGTGGCCTTCGACCACACACCCGTCGACCGGAACACTGTCGCCGGGGCGGATCTGCAGCCGGTCACCGGTCCGCACATCCTGCAGCGGCACCGTTTCATTGCTGCCGTCATCGCGCATGCGGCGCGCGGTTTTGGGCGTGAGGTCGAGGAGGGCGCGGATTGCGCTACCGGTCTTCTCCCGCGCGCGCAATTCGAGCACCTGGCCGAGCAACACCAGTACGGTAATGACGGCCGCTGCCTCGAAATACACGGGAACGATTGCACCTTGGCGCATTCCGGCCGGAAACAGGCCGGGCGCGAATGTGGCAACGAGGCTGTAACAATAGGCGGCGCCGATGCCGAGAGCGATCAGGCTGAACATATTCAGCGAGCGATTCACAAAGGATTGCCAGCCGCGCGTCAGCAGCGGCCATCCGGTCCAGAATACGACGAAGCTGGCCAGCACGCATTGCAGCCAGATGGAAATGCGCGGCGGCATGAAGCCGCCCATATCCAGAACCACGACGGGCAGCGCCAGCGCGGCGCCGATCCAGAACCGGCGCGTCATGTCGATCAGCTCGGGACTGGTTGCGCTTTCCGGCGCGGCGGTCTCCGGTTCCAGGCTCATACCGCAGATCGGGCAATTGCCGGGCGCAGTCGCGCGGATCTGCGGATGCATCGGGCAGGTGTATGTGAGGCCGCCTGCGGCAGGTTGCCCAGTCTGCCGGTTCAGATAGTTCGCGGGATCGGTGACAAACTTGTCGCGGCATTTTGCGCCGCAGAAAAAGTACAGGTGCCCAAGATGTTCCGCCTGGGGCACGGATTTGCCGGAGGTCACCCGCATTCCGCAAACCGGATCGGTTGCCACTGCAGTTTCTCCTTGAAGCATATACCTGATAGGGGTATATAGTATGCATCATGCGCAAGAACATCAAGGAGTCCTGCCGAAAGCGCTTAAGCCGGATCGAAGGCCAGGTGCGCGGCCTCGCCCGGATGGTCGACGAGGACCGCTATTGCATCGACATCGTGACCCAGATTTCCGCCGTCCGGGCGGCGCTTCGCCGCGCCGAAGAAGAAATCCTGCGTGACCATGTTGCGCATTGCGTGGAAGGCGCGATCGCTTCGGGAAATCCTGCCGAGCAACGGCGCAAGATCGCCGAACTCATGGAAGTTGTGACCCGCGCCGAACGCTGATCGGCGGCTTTTGGTCAGCGATTAGAGGTGGACGCCGGCCGAGACTGGCGACGCGATCGCATATCCGGTGTCGCGCTCCGGTACGTCAGAATGGTGTCACTTCATGTCGCCGTGACATTTCGGCACGTACTTGCGAAGCAAATCACTTCGCGGGCATGCTATGCTTCCGAACTGTAGATCAATCGCCAGTAACGGGCGTCGCCTGCATCGGAGGGAGCGCATGCGGCTGATAACGGCTGCGCGGCAGGATTTCGATTTCAAATTGCCGATGTTGTCATTTGACGATCGACCTTCGCGATCCCGCTGGACCCGGATAGTCCTCTCCCGGCGAAGTGCAGTCGTGCTGACGCTGACAATGACTGCGCTATACGCGTTCTGGGACTTTACGCTGCCGGGGGAATTCACGGTTGCGATTCTGTACGCTTCCAGCGTTGTTGCCGCAGGTTGGGCGCGCTCGCGCATGTTTCTGTGGCTCATTGTCCTGCTGTCGGTGGCGTTGACATATGCGGGTCTCGCATTCGGCCCCAGTCCACCGGATGGCCTGCTGGGTGCGTTTTATATCAATCGCAGTTTCGTCGCTTTCGGACTTTTCATCATCGGAGCCATTGTTCATCAGCGCATGGACGCGGTTGAACAGGCAGAGAAAGCCCGCGACGACCAGTTGTCCCAAAACGAAAAGCTGCTGGAAGCGCATCAGGAGTTGCGCCGCACGAAGGACGAGTTGGAAGACCGGGTCCGGCATGAAGTCGCCCACCGGCTGGAGATTGAGCGATCACTCCAGCAGGCCCAAAAGATGGAAGCCATCGGACAGCTTGCGGGTGGCATCGCGCATGATTTCAACAATGTCCTGACGACGGTGATCGCCAATCTCGAGCTCATACGCGCACGATGCCTGGACAGTGATCCGGCCCGCCGTCTCGCGGATAACGCCCTGCTCGGCGCGAAACAGGGGGCGAGCTTCACGAAACAACTGCTGGGCTTT
Source organism: Micropepsaceae bacterium (assembly GCA_036273455.1). Lineage (GTDB taxonomy): Bacteria > Pseudomonadota > Alphaproteobacteria > Micropepsales > Micropepsaceae > CAIYRG01. Next base: position 57,766 of record DASUHP010000050.1, read on the forward strand.
GCGCGCCGGCATCCGATGGTGCCTGAGCTTGCCGGAATGGACCGCATCCTGACAGAAATTGTAACGCTTGCCGGACCTGTCATGCCGCCGAAAATCGAACTTTGTACGGAGACGAGCGCCGGCATTGGAGAGATCTTCGTAGATTGTGCCCAACTGGAATCTGCTCTGCTGAATCTGGTGATCAACGCCCGCGATGCCATGCCTGATGGCGGGCGTATTACGCTGTGCGCTGAAAACATCAGCGTCGAAAAAAGCACAGTCGATTTCGGCAGCGGCGATTATGTACACCTTTCGGTGATCGATACGGGATGTGGAATGACGCCGGAGGTGATGGCGCGCGCATTTGAGCCGATGTTCACCACCAAATCTGCAGGCAAGGGGACGGGCCTTGGTCTGGCAATGGTCTATGCTTTCGCGAAACAGTGCGGCGGTGTTGCCCGGATCGAGAGCGCAGCAGGACGTGGGACAACCGTCCATCTGTATCTGCCAAGAGCAAATTTGCAGGCATGAGGCGAACAAACAGGATCATGGGCGGCTGAGCAGGCCGGCGAAAATCTCCGTGAGTGCGCGGACAGCCCTGTGCCGGGATGACACGCGCCGTCAGATGCGCGAAAATCGGGAATTCAATCGCAGGAGCAAACCATGATTGACAGGATGGGTCTTCTCAAACTGGCGCTGGTTGTTTTTGGTGTGGTCTTCTGTCTTGTCTATCCGCTGGCACTGGTGTGGCCGTCCGGATGGGCGTGGCACGCGGGTATGCCGTATGACTCCGATTACTTCATGATGATCACCGGCGTGTACGCGACGCTTGGTGTGTTCCTGATCCTCGCTTCGCGTGATCCGGCTGCAAATCGCAGCCTCATTCTGTTCACGGCGTGGTCCAGCATTGTGCATGCGGCGATCATGGCGCTGCAATCCGTCCAGATGAGCGAACATTTCGGCCATCTGTATGGCGATGTGCCGGCGCTCTTGCTGGTGGCCGCCGTGTTTCTGGTCTTGCTGCCGCCACGCACCGAATCGTCAGGGGCATCAAAACGCGCCATGGCGTGACGACGGGGAATCGCCGGCGCGCCGTAGCGACGTTTCGGCGCGACGGCGGCTGGCGATTTGCGATGCCCTCCACCCGCATGTGGGGGGAAACCGGCGGCGAAGTGCGCACGTGAAGAGCGCGTTTGGTTTTTGTTTGTGAGATGGGCGGTGACCAGATTGTCAAGGCGGGGGCCGGGTAGCTGATCCTTGCTGCCGGCATGCTTGCAGCTGGTGCGGTCACACCGCTTCGGATAATGAACCGATCGCCCCAGACAGTCTGCTAAAACCGCTCCCGCTATCCCGAGACCCGCCTATCATTAAAACTCACTGTGCGCGATCCGTTGATGGTATACCGATCACAACGGCAATTCGAGCTCGCACTTGCCGGGGGGTACTGATGCAAGGATTAAGAGGTCTCCTCATTTTAGCCTTTTGCTCTGTACTTACGTCCTGCGGTTACGACGCACCGGCGCTGTACAAACTATCGCTGCAGCAGACGACTTTGCCGCCAGCAGTCGCGACAATGGTTGTTTCTCAATACCTGGGCGCTCAGTGGGTTGATGCGCCCTTTGTTTACCCATCCGGCTTTCAGTGCCTATTCTTCGGAAAGGTTCCAATACATATTACGGACCTGGATCAGATAACTTATGACGACTTATCGGGTCACCTGATACTCGGGAAGTCGGAGTCCCGTATTCGATATCATGACACCGTATATGATTGCATGAATCGGGGCGTATTGACTTTTGACGGTCTGGGTCCAGAGCGGGCTCATCAGCTGGTAGCAGCACTTATTGCCCTAGGGGCACCTCTGGACCCAAGCTTGGGGTCTGGCGACCAGGATGCTCCCTGACTGGCCGAACTTTCCACGAATTTGCGCGCCGCCGCCATCATCTCGATGATCCGAAGTAAGTGATGTACCAATCAATTCGATTCCCGAGCCCTGGAGAACGCGCGACACGCAACCCTCTCCCTCAACGGGAGAGGTGAGAAAGATGGGCGGTGTGGAGGGCGATTTGTTCGTCCTCGAGTGACGGCAGGGTCAGCGTTCGGCCGATATTCATAAACCTGAGCGCTTCGCAAATGGACGTGCGAATGGCCGCATCGTGCTCACCGATGCCGCCGGTGAACACGAGGACGTCGATGCCGCCAAGGGCGGCGGCCATTGCGGCAATCCGTTTGCGGACGGAATAGCAGAACATCGCGATGGCGAGCCTTGCCCCCGGCGATGCCGCGGCGGCGCGATGCAATTCCCGCATGTCGCTGCTGTCGCCGGAAATGCCGAGCAGCCCGGAGCGATGGTCGACCAGTTGTTCAAGCTGTTCCGCATCAAACCCATGCTTGCGCATCAAATAGATCAGAACTCCGGGATCAAGATCGCCGCAGCGCGTGCCCATGATGATCCCGCCGGTCGGCGTCAGTCCCATGCTGGTGTCGATCGAGCGGCCGTTGCGCACCGCGGTGACGCTGGCGCCGCTTCCGAGATGGGCAATCACCAGCCGTTCGGGTGTTTTTGTGAGCTGCCGCAGGATGGATTCGCAGGACAGCCCATGAAAGCCGAACCGTTCGACGCCTTCGGAGCGCAGCTCCCGCGGCAGGGCAAAGATGCGCGCGACATCGGGCATGCCGGAGTGAAACGCGGTATCGAGACAGGCGACTTGCGGTACGGCGCCGAAATGCGCTTTGGCGTAGCGGATTATGGAAAGAGCGGGCGGAACATGGAGCGGCGCGAATTCGGCAGCAGATTGCAGTTGGGCCATGACCGCATCATCGATGACGCAGTGGCGGCGGCAGTCCGGACCGCCATGCACCACGCGATGGCCTACGGCCTCTACCGCGATATTGAGCTGAGCGAACAGGGCTGAGATTGTGACGATGGCGTCGTCCTGGGTTGCGACGGCATTTTGCGGCAAGGCGACGGGTTTGCCGGCGCGGTCATTTGCCCGGATTGTTCCGGTTGCGCCGCTCCACTCGGCCTCACCGGAGAGGACCACGGTTGCGGCTCCGCGCGCGGCGTCATAGACGCCGAATTTCAGCGATGACGAACCGCTGTTCAGGGCAACGACACGCATGGGTCTAGTTTCCGCAATGGCTCACGTCGTGGCCGTCCCCCCCTTGCTCCGTCCGCCGTCGCGCAAGCGCGCCGCCCGCCACCAACACCGCACGCGGGGGTGGGAACAAGCT
>DASUHP010000051.1:0-14867 GCA_036273455.1 Micropepsaceae bacterium
CGAATCACCGCCAGTGATTCGGCCCGAAGGTGAAACCGCCAATGCGATGGCGGAGTGCAATTGCGAATCCGAATATATCGGATAGTGAAACACACGCAAGCCATCGCTGCGGCATTTTTTAGGAAGTCGCAACGATGAAAATAATCAAACCCGGCCAGAGGGTCCCAGATTCTGGCATCTATCGTGACTCAAGCTCCGGTGAACGCTCCACACTCGTACGCGGCAAGACTGCGCCGCCTACGGAGCATCGCGGCGGGCGCTGGCGTGAGATAATCGACACCAATCCAAACGACAGAAGCAGCCGTCACTGATGCTTGCGGCGGCGTGTAGCGGCTTTTTTCGCGACCTTGCGCCGCCGCCCTTCTTTGGTGGGAACATCTTTCAGTTGAGTTGGTGGGCCGGCGAACGCGCCTTGCAGCAGCTTGCGAAGCCGCTGCTCTGTACCGCCTTCGTCTGAATCGCGCTTCATAGGTTCATTATGCCGAAACCACAGCGGTTTTGCATCTTTTGCGGTGGTCCAAGATTATCGAATGAGCACCTTTTCGCCCTCTGGCTGCGCCAAATCTTTCCACGCGATGCCTCAAGCTCACACATCTTCGGTCAGACGATTTCTGCCGGTCAGCCGCAATTGCAATGGGCCACGCAGCACCGACAAGGGCATTCGGGATCGCGAAAGATTAAGACAGTTTGCATCCCGTGCAACAATGAGTGGATCGGCCATATCGACGACGCGGCAAAGTACGTTGCAACCCCGCTCATCAGAGGTGAAGCGACCGTCATCACGGTGCCAATGCAAAACATCCTCGCGACGTGGTTCGTTAAAATCTCCATAGTGGGAGACTCTGCGCGCCGCGGCGATTGGAACGTCTCAAAGGAACATCGCCGCTGGATGTACGACCACAAATCGCCGCCCCCAAATTGGGAGGTTTATATCGGCTATTACACGGGCGAGACGTGGCGCGATCTCGGTATATTCCAGCAGGGCGGCTATCTAGACCTCACGTCCATCGGCGGCCCAGGCAAACTCACTGGTTATGCGAAGCTCACTTCGATGGGCATGGGCAATCTGTTCGCCGTGACCATCGGGCGCCAGTTCGATATGCGCTGGGATGTGCGCGGACCCGGTGCCACTTACCTGCGGCAAATCTGGCCCGCCAGCGGCGACATCCAGTGGCCGACCGTCCCGGTGCTTGGTGACCGGGAAGCCACCGCCATCGCGCACATGTTCCCCACGCTTAGAATCGCGAAAGACTAAGCGCATCTGACTACAAACGAAGCACCCGCACTCTGGTGCATTTGCCTTGGGTTCCATTTTCTCTCCTCGGAACCCGCACTACGTATTGACGTTGTGGCGTCAGCTACGTAATGCAGCACAATTGCAACAGACTGTGGCTTTGCTACACTCGCTTTTCCTTGAGACCCTAACCGATCCGGCGAAAAGGCGTTTTCCGGCCGATGTTGTCCAGTACCGGCGTTCAGTCGCGAGCCTTTTGGCGCGGATTCGGCTTTCCGAACCCGGTCTCGCGCTCGTCATTGGTGGCACTGGCGGTCTTCGTTGCGACTGTTGTCTCCGGTGCGCTGACCTATCTCACGCTGCCGGGTTTCACCGCCTATACCGCGAGACCGCGGGTCGTCGTCATCCTGATCCTCGTCGATCTGTCCCTGGTGCTGACTTTGTCCGCGCTGATCGCCTGGCGGCTGACGCGGCTCTGGATCGAGCGCAAAAGCGGCGCGGCGGGTTCCAAACTCCATATCCGGCTGGTGGCGATGTTTTCCGCCATCGCCGTGGTGCCGGCCATTCTGGTCGCAGTGTTCGCCGCAGTTTCACTCAATCTCGGTGTTGAGGCCTGGTTTTCCGAGCGGGTGCAGACCGCGCTGACCAATTCGGTGAGCATCGCGGACGCTTATGTGGAAGAGCACGAACAGAATATTCGTGGCGATATTCTGGCCATGGCGATCGACCTGAACCGCGCCGCGCCATTGGTGCAGGGCGACCAGAAGCGGATCGTTGAAATTCTGGAAACCGAGGCAAAAATCCGCGCCCTGCCGGCGGTTTACGTCATCGACTCCAGCGATCGCATTCTCGCCAGCGCCAAGCAACGCTATATGCCGGCGCCGAGCCCGGTAACGCCGGCGCAGATCGAACAGGCGAAAATGGCCCCGGTTGTTCTTGCCGATGCCAATGAAAAGGCGGTCACGGCGCTCTACCGCCTCGACGCGTTCGTCGACGCCTATTTGCTGGTCAACCGTCCGGTGGACCCGCAGGTTCTGGCGCGGCAACAGGGGACGCATGACGCAGTGTCCGAATATCAGCGCCTGAACGAGAACCGCTCGCAGATCCAGCTCACTTTCGCTGCGCTGTATTTTGTCGTCGCGATGCTGATTCTGCTGGCGGCAGTTTGGCTCGGCTTCTGGGCCGCGAGCCGTATCGTGCGGCCGATCGGGCGTCTCGCCGGTGCGGCCGAACGCGTCAGTCAGGGCGACTTGCGGGTCCGCGTGGCCGTCAGCAAGGACGATGACGAAATCGGCGCGCTGTCCGAGACTTTCAATCACATGACGTCGGAGTTGGAGGCGCGCCGTCAGGAATTGATGGATGCCAACCGGCAGCTCGATGCGCGCCGCCGCTTCACCGAAGCAATGCTGGCCGGCGTCTCGGCCGGCGTTGTCGGCCTTGATGGTGAAGGCCGGGTGACGCTGATCAACCGTACGGCTGCGCGGCTGCTGGGCCTGAAATCCGAAAACGTGGAGACGCGGCATTATTCCGAATGCATGCCGGAATTGGCGGCGCTGATTCATCACGCGATCAGCGAATGCGCCCCGCGGGCAGCAGGGCAGGTGGATGTGCGCCGTCGCGGCGCTCTCCGGCATCTCAACGTGCAGGTCTCGAGCGAAGGCGGGAGCCACGGTTTTGTCGTCACATTCGACGACATCACCGACCTTGTCTCGGCCCAGCGTACGGCGGCCTGGGCCGACGTCGCCCGGCGCATCGCGCATGAAATTAAAAACCCGCTCACGCCGATCCAGCTTTCGGCCGAGCGGCTCAAACGCAAATACACCCGCGAGGTCTCGACCGAACCTGATGTCTTCGCGCAGTGCACCGACACAATCATCCGTCAGGTTGGCGATATCGGGCGCATGGTGGACGAATTTTCCTCGTTCGCGCGCATGCCGGTGCCGGTGATCCTGCCGCATGACGCACAGGAACTGGTGCGGCAGGCGGTGTTTCTCCAGCGTGTGGCGCAGCCCCAAATCCAGTTCGAGATCCATGCACCGGAAGGTACAACTCTGCTCGACTGCGATGGCCGCCTTGTGAGCCAGGCGCTGACCAATGTGCTGAAAAACGCCACCGAGGCCGTCGGCGCGCGCATTTCATCGGGCGACGAAAATCCGGGACGCATTTCCGTGGATATTTCCGTCAGTGCCGGCCGGGTCCGCATCGCGGTGCGCGACAACGGCATCGGTCTGCCGAAGGAGAACCGTCACCGGCTGACCGAACCCTATGTCACCACGCGCGTGAAGGGCACCGGGCTTGGGCTTGCGATCGTGCGCAAGATTCTCGAAGACCATGGCGGCGCATTGCTGCTCGAGGATGACGATGGCCGCTCCGGTGGTTCGGGGGCAGTTGTAACTTTGGTGTTCCCGCAGCGTCATGCCGCGCGGGCAGAAGGGATTGTCAGTGAGACAGAACGGGTCGCCGGTATCGCCTGAGATTCTCGTCGTCGACGACGAGGCGGACATTCGCGAATTGATGGCCGGCGTGCTTTCCGATGAGGGCTTTGAAACCCGCGTTGCATCCGATTCGGATGCGGCGCTGAAAGCGATTGTGCAGCGGCGGCCGCATCTGGTTGTCCTTGACGTGTGGCTGCAGGGGAGCCGGCTGGACGGCATACAGGTGCTGGAAGAGATCGTGCGCGATCACCCCGATCTTCCGGTGGTGATCATCAGCGGGCACGGCACAATCGAAACTGCGGTCGCAGCGATCAAGAAGGGCGCGTATGATTTCATCGAAAAGCCGTTCAAAGCCGACAAACTGTGCCACACGGTTCGCCGCGCGCTGGAATCGGCACGCCTGAAACGGCAGGTCGAGGAACTGAAGCTCCGGGCCGGCGACGATACCGAACTCTGCGGGCAGTCTTCGGCGATCACGCAATTGCGCCAGTTGATCGACAAAATCGCACCCACTGGCAGCCGGGTTATGATCACCGGCCCGTCCGGTTCGGGTAAGGAAGTCACCGCGCGCCTGATCCATTCGCTGTCGCGCCGAGCCGCCAATGCCTTCATTGCCGTGAACTGCGCGATGATGGAGCCGGCACGTATCGAAACGGAATTGTTCGGCATCGAAACCGAAGAAGCGCGCAAGATCGGGCTGCTTGAACTCGCCCATGGCGGCACTTTGTTCCTCGATGAAGTCGCCGACATGCCGCTGGAAACCCAGGGCAAGATCCTGCGCGTTTTGATCGACCAAAGTTTTCAGCGGGTCGGCGGCTCAACCCGGGTGCAGGTCGATGTCCGCGTAATCTCGTCTTCGACTTCGGATCTCCGGCAGGAAATCGAAGCCGGCCGCTTCCGCGAGGATCTCTATCATCGGCTGAATGTGGTGCCTCTCCGCGTGCCGTCACTCGCGGAACGGCGCGACGACATTCCTTTGCTGGTTGATCATTTCATGAAGCGGCTGTCTGCAGCGTCGGGGCTGCCGATGCGCGAGGTATCCGGTGAGGCCATGGCGGTGTTGCAGGCCTATCACTGGCCGGGAAATGTGCGGCAGTTGCGCAATATCGTGGAGCGGCTGCTGATCCTCGCGACCGACGATGCCGCAGAGGCGATCTCCGCCGACCTGTTGCCGGCCAATTTCAACGGCGCGGCCTCGGCGTGGTCAAATGGCGGTAAGCCGGACCTGATCATCACCTTGCCCTTGCGCGAAGCGCGCGAGCTGTTTGAACGCGATTACCTGATGGCCCAGATCAACCGCTTTGGCGGCAATATCTCGCGCACCGCGACCTTCATCGGCATGGAGCGCTCGGCCTTGCACCGCAAGCTGAAATCCCTTGGCGTCAATTCTCCCAAGTTCGATCAGGCATACGACGCGTGATGCGCAAAGCGTTTTCCGCCGGAGTGGCCTCCGGTGCGGCGCAGAAAACGCGCCAATCACAAGATGCCGAAGCCTGTGAAAAGCGCTCCGGCCACGTTCATTCTTCGCCCCACGGGCGGATTGCCTATGTCAATGGGCGCTATCTTCCGCATGCGGAAGCTTCGGTTCATATTGAAGATCGCGGTTTGCAGTTCGCCGACGCGGTTTATGAGGTCTGCGCGGTTATCGACGGCCGGCTGATCGACGAGGAGGGCCACACGGCCCGCCTTGGCCGCAGCCTGAAGGAGCTGCAAATGCCGATGCCAATGCAGCCTGCGGCGCTTGGGATCGTCATGCGTGAAGTGGTGCGGCGCAACCGTTTGCGCAACGGGCTGGTTTATCTTCAGGTGACGCGCGGTGCCTATCGCCGGGATCATGTCATTCCGGCAAATCCGAAGCTGTCGCTGATGATGACAGCGCGATCCATGGATGTCGCGGCGGTCGAGAAGCGGCGCTCCGAGGGGATCGCCGTCGTGACGCTGCCGGATTTGCGCTGGGGCCGCTGCGATATCAAAACCACCGGGTTGCTGCCCAATACGCTGGCGAAATCCGAAGCGCGCAAACGCGGCGCTTTCGAGTCCTGGCTGGTCGATGGTGATGCCATGATCACCGAGGGAACTTCGGCGAATGCCTGGATCGTCACGCGCGACGGTGTGCTGGTGACCCGGCATCTCAGCAATAATATTCTTGCGGGGGTGACGCGGGCGGGGGTCCTGACGGCGCTGAAATCCACCACCGGAATTCCGGTCGAAGAACGTCCGTTCAGCGTCGATGAAGCGCTGACCGCCAAAGAAGCTTTTATTACATCGGCTTCCGGCGGAGTGATCCCGGTGGTATCGATTGATGGAAAGTTGCTGGGCGACGGCAAACCGGGTGCCGTGACACGCAAGTTGCACGAAGCTTATTCGCAGTTGACAGCGGCTACTGCGCGAGCCTGACTCGTTTTGCGCTTCGCTTTCGCGTTAAAGGCCTATATGGTCCGTGGCCGCGCGCCACATTGCCGCGCCGGATGAGTTTGGGGCAGGCAGGTGACCTGCTCGAGTCCGCCGCACATAACAAATGGGGTTCACCCATGAATGAGAAGCCACAGAATCTTCAGGACACATTTCTCAATTCGGTTCGCAAAAGCAAAACTGCGGTTACGATCTATCTGGTCAATGGCGTGAAGCTGCAGGGGAATATCACCTGGTTCGACAATTTCTGTGTCCTGTTACGCCGCGACGGTCAGGTCCAGCTTGTCTACAAGCATGCGATCTCGACCGTGATGCCGATCGGCCCGGTGCAATTGCAGGACCATGAAGCTACCGGAGCTGCCGAGTCCTGAGCCGTAGCCGCTCGAAGGACGCGCGGAGCGGAAGCGCGACGCAATCGATACGCCGGGCAATCGTCCTGCATGTCGCGAGGAAATCTGCGGCCAATTCGGGCCGGGCCGAAGAATCGCGGCTGCAGGAGGCAGCGGCGCTGACCTCCGCGATTGGCCTGACGGTGGTGGACAGCGCGATCGCGACCATCGCGCGCCCGACGCCGGCGACCCTAATTGGGTCGGGGAAAGTCGAGGAATTGAAGGCAATTTGCAGTGGGTTGGAAGCGGAAGTTGTCATCGTCAACTCCAGCCTGTCGCCGGTGCAGCAACGCAATCTCGAACGGGCCTGGGCCGCCAAGGTCCTCGACCGTACGGCCTTGATTCTGGAGATTTTTGGCGAGAGGGCACGCACCCGGGAGGGGAGGCTCCAGGTCGAACTTGCCCATTTGACCTATCAGCGCTCACGCCTGGTCCGGAGTTGGACCCATCTCGAACGCCAGCGCGGCGGCTTTGGGTTCCTTGGCGGGCCGGGCGAGACCCAGATCGAGACCGACCGGCGGCTGATCGGCGAGCGCATCGCCAAAATCAAGGGTGAACTGGAGGACGTGAAGCGCACCCGCGCGCTCCACCGCCGCGCGCGTAAGCGCGTGCCTTATCCGGTGGTCGCTTTGGTCGGCTACACCAATGCCGGCAAATCGACTTTGTTCAACCGGCTGACCGCGGCCGAAGTTCTCGCCAAAGACATGCTGTTCGCGACGCTGGACCCGACCATGCGCGGGCTTAAGCTGCAATCGGGCAGGCACATCGTGCTGTCGGATACAGTGGGTTTTATTGCCGACCTGCCGACCCAACTGGTCGCGGCGTTTCGCGCAACTCTGGAAGAGGTACTCGAAGCGGACATCATCCTGCATGTGCGCGACATTGCCCATGACGAGAGCGACGCACAGAAATCGGACGTGATGAAGGTGCTGGCGGAACTTGGCGTAGACGCAGACGAACGGGTGATTGTCGAAGTCCTGAACAAGATCGATCTGCTGCAGCCGGAAGTCCGGCGCTCATTGCTGGCGCGGAATAAGGCGGCGAGGGCGCCGAAGGACCAGGTTGCGATTTCAGCGGTATCGGGGCAGGGGCTCGACAATCTTCTGGCACTGCTCGACCGGCTGCTGGGCGAGGCCGAGACTGTTGTTCGCGTCAAACTCGATCCGGCGGATGGCGCGGGAATTGCCTGGGCGCATGCGAACGGCCGTGTGCTGGAGCGCCGTCATAGCGACAGGTGTGTCGATCTGCTGGTGACCGGCGATGCAGCCGTGATCGAACGGTTTTTTGCCCATTATCCGGGTCGGGTGGCGCTCTATGAACCCCGCCGCCGCCGGGCCAGTTCGTAGAGGAGCGCTCGCCGTAAAAGCCCGTGTCATCCACGGCGAGCCGCAAGGCTGTTGCGGCGAGGGAGGGGGACCACAGGGTACACAGGGTTGTTTATTCAGGCTTCTCCGCCTTTTTTGCTTCCTGCCAGAGCGCTTCCATTTCTTCGAGAGAGGATTCCTGCATGGTGCGCCCCTGGCCGCGGATTCCTTCCTCGATGGCGCGAAACCGGCGGATGAATTTGGCATTGGCGCCGCGCAGCGCATCCTCGGGATCGAGCTTAAGATGCCGCGCCAGATTGGCCATGGCGAACAGCATGTCGCCGAATTCCTCGGCCAGTTTCGCGTGATCGCCGCTGTCTTTGGCCTCGGCCAGTTCGCGGGATTCCTCAGCGATTTTGTCGGTGACCGTGATCGCGCTAGGCCAGTCAAATCCGACCTGGGCCGCGCGGTTTTGCAGTTTGACGGCGCGCATCAGGGCGGGAAAGGCGGGCGGCACATCGTCCAGAAGGCCATGGGACTCGCCGGATTTCGCGGCACGCTCCTGGCGCTTGATTTCCTCCCAGGCACGGGTAACCGCGGCGCTGGATCGGGCTTCGGTATCTCCAAATACATGGGGATGACGCCGGAGCATCTTTTCGCAAATCGCCGCGACAACATCGGTAAAGTTGAACAGGCCTTGTTCGCTGGCCATCTGGGCGTGAAAGACGACCTGCAGCAGCAGATCGCCGAGTTCGTCCTTGAGCGATGCGAAATCACCGGCCTCGATCGAGGACGCGACTTCGTATGCTTCCTCGATTGTATATGGCGCGATCGTCGCGAAATTCTGCTCGAGATCCCAGGGACAGCCGCCGTCGGGATTGCGCAGTTGGCGCATGATGTCGAGCAGGCGCTGGATATTACCGGCAGAAGCGGGGTCGGGCATTGGGAAATGATGTCAGGTAAGTCAGGCCCTCAGTCAATCAATTCGGGGCTCGCATCAATGCAAAATGCGTATAAGCAATATTATGGGAAATCATCATCGGATTCCGGCTGTGGAATGTAGAGGTCGGGCTGTACCCGTGGTTCTGGCTTCGACAGCAGGTTCGCTGAAGTGGTGCCGTTTGCCTTTGCCCGGCCTTCGTAGGCGAGCCAGCGAAGAAAATGGTCCGTGTAGACGAAATAGACGTATTGCTGTTCCAGCAGATCAAGGGTGATTTCTTTGATCACCACGTCATCCAGACTGTCGAGCGGCCGGTCATCAAGCGCCAATTCTTCCAACGCGGCGAATTTGAGTTCGTTGACGCCGGCCTGCCAAATACAGTGAGAATATTGGTCGCGGATTTTGAGGGCGTGCCGCATCGCGTCAATGGCGACGGCGAATTCCGTTCCCAATCCCCATTTGTCATAAGTGGTTCGCCCGAAACCGTCCGCGATGTCTATCCGTTTCAATTCGCCGCGTGGCCGGAACATCGCTTTGAAAACGCCGTCCAGATCATTGTGCACGACCTGAACGCAGTTCATGAGCGAGATTTCCAGCTCGCCATAGTCGGTCAGCAGACGCCCGATTATTTTCATTTCCTCAGGAAACCTCTCGTGGACCGTTCGGATGCGAGTGACCATTGCCGAAGTCGCCCTGATTGTCGGAAGACGGAATCCTGTTACGGTCGCTGAGAACGCTCCGAAAGTTAGCCTGCCGGAATGCTGTCAGCGCGTGAGAAGGTAAACCGAGTCGGGCAAGAAGTCCCAAACCAAACGGACCCGACGCTCGCCTGCGTGTTGGAAGTCTAAATCCCGGCGCGCCGGTTGGGAAAGCCAAACCACGGCCAGTGAAGTTCCGCGGCAAGATACCATGACCCGGCAGCCATGATCAGGAAGAATACGAGAGCTCCGCGAATGTGGGAAAGATCGGCGTCAATCTCGAACCACCAATTGTAAATGAGGGCCCAAACGCAGTACCCCGCGAGCGCAATAAAAACCACGACTGGTCCGAACATCTAATCGTCCCGCCGGGGTTAATCGGGTGGCGGGACTTTCACCGCCATCGCGATCATACGCTCGTATTCCCTGGCCCAGTCGCGCAATGCCTCGCGGTTGGTTGGGTCTTTGGCCGAGTCTGCGAATGTGCGCAGTTCTTCGGCGCGATTGCGCCACCTGACGACAGGATCGGGATTGTTGACCATCTCGCGCCCCTCGAAATGACGTGCCATATTACGCCCATCCCCATTGGCTCCAAAGGCAAAAAGCGCGCGGTGAGATGAACGGAATCGGCGTCGCTTTCTTCAAGGTCCTGTTTTGCTTCGGCGTCGGCGCAAGCATCCCGATACTGATTTCGAGCCTGGCCGACCTGGTTTCGGGCGGCCACACCGTCCGAACTCTCGCCGGCACGATAGACGGGATTACCGTCCTGATCGTTTTCGGTTTGTTTGGCGTTACGCTCGCGATTTGGGACGGCCAGTTTGCTGACGACGTGAAGCCAACGCGTTCGACCCGCAGCAGAAAATCAAACTAGTGTCCGGATCGATCCATGACCATTGAAGCCCAACGCTATCGGCGGATCCTCACGACCCATGTCGGCAGCCTGCCGCGCCCCGAATCGCTCTCGGAGATGATGGCAGGCGGCGGGTCTCCCCCCGGTTATGCGGCAGCCGTCGGCAGAGCTGTCGAGGATATCGTCCGCCGCCAGACGGAATGCGGCATCGACATCATCGATGATGGCGAACAGTCGAAGCCGGGTTTCATCACCTATATTCACGAACGCCTCGGCGGCATGGAGGCGCGCACCGACAACCCTGCGCAACTCGACACCCGCGAGAAGCGCGCCTTCCCGGAGTTCTACACCCACGGCCATTCGGGGTCGCGTCCGGCGCCGATGCTCTGCACCGGACCCATCCGCTATATCGGGCACAAGCAGCTCGAAGCCGATATCGCGAATCTGAAATCGGCGCTGAAACATGTCCAGGTCGAAGACGTGTTCATGCCGGCGGTTTCTCCGGGCCAGATCCACCGCTATCACCTGAATCGCTATTACAAGTCAGACGATGAATTCCTGCTCGCCATAGGGGAAGCCATGCGCGAGGAATATCAGGCGATCATCGCAGCCGGATTTATGCTGCAGATCGACGATCCCCATCTTGCGATGCATTACATGCTGGAGCCGGCGCTCAGCGTTGATGAAGTGCGGCGCTGGGCCAATCACTATGTCGAAATCCTGAACCACACGCTGCGCGACCTGCCGGTCGAGCGCATCCGGCACCACACCTGCTACGGCATCAATATGGGCCCGCGGGTCTACGACCTCGAATTCAAGCATCTGATCGACATCGTGCTGAAGATCCGCGCCAATTTTTATTCGTTTGAAGCGGCCAATCCACGCCACGAACACGAGTGGCGGCTATGGGAATCCGCCAAATTGCCGGCGGGCAAAGCGATCATTCCCGGCGTCATCAGCCATTGCAGCGTGCTGGTCGAGCATCCGGAGCTGGTATCGGAGCGGATTCAGCGCTTCGCCCGCATTGTCGGGCGCGAGAATGTCATCGCCGGCGCAGATTGCGGTTTCGCCTCGATGCCGCGCGCGGTGCCCGAGGTGCATCCCACGATCGTGTGGGAAAAATTCCGGAGCCTGTCGGAAGGCGCGCGCCTCGCGACGCAGGCGTTGTGGGCGTAAAGGGATTGCGCTCGCGCCCCGCCAGAGTTCTTTCTGAAATTGCAGTGGCCGGTCCCCTCCCCGAAATCGCGTTCCGCGATTTCGACCCTCAAGGGGAGGGTCGAGAGATTTCGTTTACAGCGGGACGCGGAGCACCATGCCGTCATAGGCGGGTTCGACGCCTTCGGGCAGTTCCGATTTGAGCTTTCCGTAGTCGATCTCGATGTTCAAATTCGTCAGCACGGCGTGGCGCGGTTTGACCCGTTCGATCCAGCGCAATGCGGTTTCGACATTGGCGTGTGTTGGATGCTGATGATAGCGCAGCGAATCAACGATCCAGGTGTCGACACCCTCAAGCACGTCAAATGCTGCTTCATCCAGTTCGACCACGTCGCTGGAATAAGCCAGTGGCCCGAAGCGGTAGCCCAGAGAATCGATCGGCCCATGCCGCTGCCAGAAGGCAATCGCAGGTATTTCTTCGCCCTGCCCGCCGATCCGCATCTCGCTGAATGGCTCGGAAAGCACATGGGCGGTGGCTATCGCCGGGTAGCCGTTCATCGGCACAAAGCAATATGCGAATTGCCGTTGCACCAGCTCCATGGTCGCGCGATCGCCATGAACCGGAATTTTCCGGCCATGGCCGAAGGTCAGTGCCCGCAGATCATCGATGCCGTTGATCTGATCGGCATGCGGATGGGTGACCAGAACCGCATCGAGGCGCGAACACCGCGCCGAGAGAAGTTGCTCGCGCAAGTCCGGTGAAGTATCGACCAGGACTGTCGTGGCGGCGCGGCGGACCAGCAGCGAACAACGACGGCGCCGGTTTTTTGGATTGGCAGGATCGCAGGCGCCCCACTCCCCCGCTCCATTCGCACCCCCGAGCCGCGGCACGCCGGTCGAAGAACCGCAACCGAGAATCACCGCCTCGAGAAAATCCGCGCTCATTCAGCTTGAGACCGCCTTTGAAAACAGGCGGAAGAAATTAGCGGTCGTGGCCTGCGCCAATTCTTCCGGGGTGACACCCTTCAGCTCCGCGAGCATCACAGCCGTGTGCACCACGAATGCCGGCTCATTGCGCTTGCCGCGCACCGGTTGCGGCGCAAGATAGGGACAGTCGGTTTCGACCAGCAGCCGATCCAGCGGCACTTCCTTCAATGTCGCGCGCAAAAGATCCGACTTCTTGAACGTCGCGATGCCCGAAACTGAAATGTAGAACCCGAGCTCCAGGGCCGCGCCGGCCAGCCGCGCCGTTCCCGTGAAGCAGTGAATGACGCCCGCGAACCCGCCTTTCGCCTGTTCCTCTTCGAGAATGGCAATCGTGTCGTCCTCGGCATCGCGTGTGTGCACTACGATGGGCAATCCCGTCAGCCGCGCTGCCGCAATATGCGCGCGGAAGTTCGCGATCTGCGTCTCGCGCGGACTGTGGAGGTAATAATAGTCGAGGCCGGTCTCGCCGAATCCCACGACCTTGTCATGTCCGCATTCGGCCAGCAGCAGTTCGGGAGTCACCGGCTCGACACCGGCATCATGCGGATGGACGCCGACCGTGCAATGGATATCGGGTGCGGACTCCGCCACGCTGCGGACGGCGGCAAAATTCTTCAGCGCCGTCCCGATAGTCAGGAAGTGCCCGACACCCGCGCTGCGCGCCCGGTTGAGGACATCGCTGAGTTCAGGAGCGAATTCCGGGAAATCGAGATGGCAGTGGCTGTCGACAAACATTATTCAGGTTTCTGCCACGCGGCAGCCGGCGTCACAACACGTGGTGGCGGTGGGCGGTGGCGATCAGCGCGGCTGCGGCGAGCACGGTCTGGCGCGGTTCCAGGTTGACCTCCGTCGCGCGGGTGAACAGCCCGTTCAATTGTTCCCACAACTCGACGGCGCGTTCGTCGCTATGGCCCGCTTCGGCCCGGGCGCGAATCCTGCGCGACACCGCACGCTGTAAGAATTCGCCGAAAGCCTCCAGGCTATCGGCGCGTCTGCCGGCGCGTTCAGCGAGCTTCAGCACCCTGGTCCAATCCGGCGGACCTGTGACCAGGAGATCTTCGGCATCCTGGGCCAGTTGCGCGCCCTCATCACCCGCAAGCCGCAAAGCAAGACCAAGCGATCCTTCGGACAGACGGGCCAGCAGGCTGCGTTCGTCCTCACCGAGATCGGGCGCCATGCGGGTCAGCATTTCGGCCACAAGAGTTTCAGGCAGCGGTTTCAGGTCGAGCCGCCGCACGCGGGACCGTATGGTGGGAAGCAAATGGCCTGGCGCATGGCTGATCAGGATCAGGAGCGACCTCGCCGGCGGTTCCTCAAGATTCTTGAGCAGTGCATTCGCGGCGTTGAGATTCATCTCGTCGGCGGTGTCGATGAGCGCTACGCGCCAGCCGCCGGAGGTGGATTTCAGTCCGAAAAATTCGCCCAGCTTGCGAATTTCATCAACCGTGACGACGGTTTTGAATTTGCGCGTCTTTTCGTCCCACGGCCGCGTCAGGACCAGAAGCCCCGGATGCGCGCGCGCCTCGATCTGCCGCGAAACGGAATCCTCGGGAGGCACGAATAAGTCGGCCGGGCCGCCGGCAGTCGCGCCGTATTTCAGCAGATAGCGCGCGATGCGATAGGCAAGCGTGGCTTTACCGATGCCGGGTTCGCCTGCGAGCAGAAATCCGTGCGGCGGCCGCCCGCCGCGAATGCTGCGCGCCGCACGGATGAGCGCCTCGTCCTGCCCAAACAGTTCGTAGTTTTCCCGCGGATGTGGCTGGCCGGGGATTTGGTCCGGTTCGTCCAGATTTGCTTCTGCTTTCATCCCAACCGCGCTTCAACCGTGCGCCAGATTTCATCGGCCACGATATCAGGCGAACGGGATGAATCCACGACAATGCAGCGTTGCGGCTCGCGTCGGGCGATCGCAAGAAACCCTTCGCGGAGCCGCCGATGAAAACCGGCATCGAATTTTTCGAATCGATCCTCGCGGGATGCCCGGCCATGGGTGCGCGCAAGCCCGTCCTTCGGATCAATGTCGAGCACGAATGTGAGGTCCGGGATGATCGAGACAGTCAGTTGCTGCAGAAGCTGGACGCGCTCGACGCCAAGCTCGCGCACGATTCCCTGATACACGACCGTGGAGTCGATAAAGCGGTCACAGATCACCCAATCTCCGGTGTTGAGCGCAGGTTCGATTTTGGTCACGACATGGTCGGCGCGGGCAGCAAGAAACAGCAATGTTTCCGGCAAGGGCGCCCACCGATCGGTTGCACCCTCGACCACTAATTTGCGGATGGCTTCGGCGCCCGGTGATCCGCCGGGCTCGCGTGTGGCCAAGACTTGCCGGCCGGCAGCTTTCAGCCGGGTTGCGAGCATTCGCACCTGGGTCGATTTACCGGCGCCCTCGCCGCCTTCAAAAGTGATGAAGCGGCCGCGTCCTGTCACGCCTTCTTGCCGAACACCAGCGCCTGCAATCCC
>DASUHP010000052.1:0-7088 GCA_036273455.1 Micropepsaceae bacterium
AAAACGATCCCCTCATCCAGCAGCGCCAGGGCGCGCGTAGCAAAGCTACGCGCGGGCGCTGCGTCCTTCTCCCTCAAGGGGAGAAGCGAAAATTGCAGTCGGTGGTGCGACCTGGTGTTTTCCAGGGTCAAAAGATCCCCCCTCCGTCGCGCAAGCGCGCGCCACCTCCCCCGCATGCGGGGGAGGAAACGTGCGGTGCGAGCTGTCACGGATTGATCGGAGTTTCGCAGAACGATCCCCTCATCCAGCAGCGCCAGGGCGCGCGTAGCAAAGCTACGCGCGGGCGCTGCGTCCTTCTCCCTCAAGGGGAGAAGCGAAATATTGTGTCAGTTCACTTCGACGGTGACGTTGGTGGGGTTGGTGACGATGTCGAAGACGGCGGAGCGCTTCTGCGATTGCGCGACCAGTGCCCTGATCTCGTCCGGCGTGGCGTCGGCATCGATGTGATAGTTCACTTTGATATCTTCAAAGCCGTTGCGCACGTCGCGATCGACGCCAAGGATGCCCTGAATGTCCATCGATGCGGTGATCGACGCCTCGACCGATCGCAGCTGAATCCCGCGATTCTGTGCCACCGCGGCGATGCCGGCGGTGAGACAGCTCGCCAGCCCGACCAGCACATATTCGACCGGCGTCGGCCCCTGATCCTCGGAGGAAAAAATCTCCGGATGGTCGGCGCTGAATTTGAATTCGGTGCGGTGCTTTTGCTCGGCTCCAAGTCCGAAGAAGTCGCGCACCAGGGTCCGGCTGTGGGTGCCGTTGATCCATGAGCACGAGGCGCGCCACTGGAATTTTGCCGCCTCGGGCGTTTCGCTCAGCGCCTTGCGCGCGGTCAGCAGGAAATCGACATTGACGCCATTGTCGGCTTTTGCGGATGCGGACATTTCACGGCCTCCCCAAGCTGAAGAGCCGCAACCAGAAGCTGCGTCCACAGGATTGTCAATCGGCCATGATTGGAATTTTAACCGGTGCGGGGTAATAGGCCGGGGGTGCGCGTCGGAGCCCTTGTCATGACTTCCATGCCCAGGCACCAATGCCTGATCTATTCCGGACATCCGTCAGATCATCTCATGGCGCTCGCGGGCGCGATCCGCGACAAGCTGAAGGCCAATTACCGCTGCCTGTATCTGAACAACCCCTCCATGGTCGCCGGTATCCGGTCCTGTCTGACGGCCCGGGGCGTCGACGTGGACCATGAACTGGCAACGGGAAGGCTGTTGCTCTCTTCTGATCGCGACCATCTGGTCAGGGGCAGGTTCGATCCAGCGCGGATGCTGGAATTGTTGAGAGAGGCACTGGCTTCCGCTCTGGCCGACGGCCATTCCGGGCTGTGGGCATCCGGCGATATGTCGTGGGAATTTGGGCCAGAACAGGACTTCTCAAAGCTGGTCGATTATGAGCTTGCCCTCGAGCACTTGCTGAATGAGGAGCATTCGCTATCGGGTGTGTGCCAGTATCGCGCCGATACTCTGCCGGAGGATGTTGTGCGCAACGGTTATGGTTTGCATCGCGCGCTGTTCGTCAACGAAACGCTGTCGAAGATCATTTCCGGGCACGTGCCGCATCAAAAGCAGCGGACGAATTAGCGCGGTGAGTTTGCGGCGATTCGCCGGGTTTACCTCAACCCTGGAGAAGTTTGGATGGTCGCAAATCGGCACTGTTACAGTTTGAAATTCAAATCGACGCGCCGGGCTTTCCATCGGGAAGCGCTTCAATGATGCGCCCCGCTATCACCTCGTAGGTTTCGGCCCATTTTACCAAGGCATCTTTGGTGTCTGCATCCTTCACGTTTTCTGCGATGCCGCGCAGTTCTGCCGCACGATTGTAAAATTTGGCGGCCTTTTCCAGCTCGCTCTCCATCTCACACTAACCCCACTGGCGTGCCATAGTCTGCCCATGCCGAAGGGACCTCAAGGATAGCCCCGCCGATGTGATCGGCAACGCGGTTCATGTGATGCGAATCGCGACTGGGGAGATTGAGGAAAAACCTGTGGCAAGTCGCGCAGTAACAGTGGCAGCCAATCTCGGGTTGGGGTGTATGCGATGGCGTTCGCCCACCCGCGAATTTTCTGACTGAAAATTCGCGAGCCTCCCCGCGAGTGGGAGGCAGAAACTGGCTCTCGCTGCTCGCTGCTGTTTTCCCGCGTCCCAGTTCAGGCGGTGGCGCTCAGGAAGGCGGCGGTTCGGTCCAGGCGCAGCTGAAGCGTGGCGGCGAGCAGTTTGGCCGAGTCCGCGGCGCCCTTATATCCTTGCCGGGTCAGCTCCTTTGCCAAGACTTGCTGACGCGCCATGCGGGCTTCCAGCTGCCTGATCTGCCGCTCGGCATCTTCTCGCGATAGTTCCGCCATCCCCAAGCCCTTTCCACAAAAGCGGCAAAAACCGCAGATTTCGTCCACACATCATTCATTGTGCGCTGCACAATAACTCTTTTGCATCGCAACATCAATGGTCGAAGCGGCTGCACGCTTAGATTGTGTGCATATTAACCGATAGTTTACTCCTTTTTATGTCAGTCTGCGGGGTGAGATAAGATTTTGATCGCGATTCGGAGGGCGACGAGCCGGAGACGGAGACCGTAGTCATTTTCTCGCGCCGCAGACGCGGCGCGGATGGGTCCCCGACCGCGCCTTACGGCGCGCCGGGGATGACAAAGAGATTTTAGGTCAGGGCGGTGGCGAGGAGGGGGAGACTGCGGTCCATCCGGTAATCGATGCTGGAATGATTGTCGGGGAATTCCTCATAGACATGCGGAACGCCGAGCCGGTCCAGTGCCCGATGCATCCGGCGCGCGCCATAGACCAGATTGTACTGATCGACATTGCCGCAATCGATGAACAGCAGCTTCATCTGCTTCAGCCCTTCGGCGCGGGTCTCCACCAGTGTCAGTGGATCCCAGGCCATCCACCTGTTCCAGCGTTCCGGGATGAACTCGCAGGTCTCCATATCGACCGGCAGCCGCACGCCCATGAAGCTTTGGGGGTCGTGATCGAATGTGGCGCATTGGGCGAACATCATCAGGATATGAATGTCGTCGTCCTTCACTTTGCGTTTGGCGTAAAAGCTCTCCAGCCAGCTTTGGATGCTGTTGCCATCTTTGGTGATGGCGCGAAGCACATGCGGGAATTCCGGGAGATACATCAGCGGAAAACCCATATCGCCGGAATGGCACGCGGCGGCGGCCCAGAAATCGGGATGCAGCAAAGCGTGGATGATCGCGCCGTAGCCGCCTGAACTCTTGCCGAACAGCCCGCGTTTCCCGGCGCCACCGCAGGAGAAGCGCTGTTCGACGAAGGGCACCGCTTCTTCGCGCAGGAAATCGTCCCAGCGTCCGACCCCGTCGCTGTTGATGTACTGATTGCCGCCGAGCCTGGTGAAGCAATCGGGAAAGGCAATCACTGCCGGCGGCATTTCGCCGGATGCGATCAGCCGGTCGGCCTGTTCGGGAATGTTCTCGGTGAAATTGCGCCAGTTTGTGTGCGCCGGACCGCCGGCGGTGAAGCCGACGAGGTCGACGAGCAGCGGCAGGTTTTTGCCGTCATGGTCGTGGGGGACATAGACATGGATGTCGCGCACCGGATTGTCGCCGAGCGGATTGTCGCCCAGCAGGCGGCTGTCGATCGCGAGCCGGTGAACCGTACCGGCGGGTATGTTCGGATTACGGCGCATCTGTGTCCAAATTTTCCGACTTTTCGTATAGCCGATGTTAAGTGGTCCCCACCCCAAAATCCCCCGAAAGATCGGGGGATTTTGACCCTCCCTCAAGGGGAGGGTAGTAAGGGAGGATGCGCCTACCGCAGGAAAACCCCCGAAGGCTAGCGTTCAAAACGAAATTCGCCCGTGAGCTGCGGCGCGATATGACCAAACATGAGCGCATAATCTGGTTCGAACTAAGAGCCAGGCGGTTTGACGGCCTTCACTTTCGACGCCAACAAACCATCGGCCCGTATATTGCGGATTTTTACTGCGCATCGGCAAAACTCATCATCGAACTTGACGGCGGTCATCACACCGAAATCCAGCAACTGGAGTACGACACCGCCCGGACCCGGTGGTTAGAAGCCAATGGTTTCCGTGTACTGAGGTTCTCGAATTTCGCAGGAAAGCGAGAATTGAATTCCATTCTCGAGGCCATCTGGCAGGCGACCCACTTGCCACCCTCCCCTTGAGGGCCCGCGCGCCTTGCGCGCCATTTGTTTGGATTGCCGCGGCGCCGCGGCGCCGCGTGCAGGCGAAGCGGCTTTAGCCGCTTCGGGGTGGGGATAAAGTCTTTTTGCCTCCTCACAGAGGGGAGGATAGGGTGAAGTTACGTCGAAATTTGCCGGGTAGACATGTCAGACGGTGTGGTGGGGCGGCTGGATCGGGTGGTGGATGAGTTCTGCCGCCGGACGCGGTTTTTCCATGAGCCGATGACCAAAACCCGCGCGCGTGCATTTGTCGTGCAGCATCGCCAGAACACCCGCCATCGCAATTCGGTGCTGAAGCTGAAGGTCGCCACCAACTGCCCGGACTGGGATACGCGCCTGCGCATCATCGGCGCCTGCGCCGAGGAAATCATCGCCGATCACCAACACGGCCACGGCAAACCGCATTGGCAGATTCTGGAAGAGCTCGGCATCACGATCGGCATGACCGTGGAAGAGATCCGCGCCGCCAAACCGCTCGATACGACGCTGATCGCCTGGGCGGCGTGGGAAGGGCTGATGGCCAACCGGCATTGGCTGGAAGGAATCGTCGCCAACACCTGCGCCGAACGCGCCAATGTGCCGGGCTATGGCACCGGCATGATGCGTGAGCATGGCTGGTTCGGGCTCGAGCGCGAGCGCTGGGGGCGGTTGTTCGGCCTCGATTCCGAACAGCTCGACTTCTTTGCTTTGCATGAGCAGGCGGATATTGAACATTCCGATATGGGCTGGCGGGCAATCGCGAAATATGCCGGCGAGCTCAAGATGGAAGATGCCGTGGTGGAGGCGTGCCGGCGGAATTTGCTGGTGTGGGAATTGTATCTGGACGGAATCGCCGCAGCGGGCGATGGGATGGGGGCACAACCCTCCCCTTGAGGGAGGGTTGAAATGCGGAGCATTTCGGGGTGGGGATGAGGGCGGCGTCGCCACCGCAACGACGCGCGAAGTGAACGACGAGTCACTTTGTCCCCACCCCAAAATCCCCCGAAAGACCGGGGGATTTTGACCCTCCCTCAAGGGGAGGGTGGTAAGTGACACGAGGAGAGACGATGTTTGCGCAGATCAATCATACGGCGATCATCAGCCATCAGTACCAGATGCTGGCGAAGTTTTATGAGGCGGTGTTCGGCCTGAAATACTCGGCCTTCCGCGTCACCGACGCGCCGATCTGTTCCGATGGTTATGTCGGTATGCAGCTCATCCCGCGGCGCGACGGCTATGTCGGGGGCATCGATCATTTCGGCATCGTGGTGGATGACGTCGAAACGGTGCTCGACCGGATGAAGAAGAAGCATCCGAAGGCGAATATCGTGAAGCGTCCGTCGACGCGCCCGTTTGCGGCCTATAGCGGCCATGATCCGGACGGCAATGTGTTCGACCTGGCGCAGAAGAAAAACGACACCCGCGTTGATCTGTACAAGCAGCAGGCGGACAGCGGTTGGCAGCAGGAGCGCTATTTCAACAAATTCGCCATCCGCACGCCGAATGCCGAACAATGCGCGGAATTTTATGCCGATGTGTTCGAATTGCAGCCGGTGAACCGCAAGAATGATGCGCCGGGACATTATCTCACCGACGGCCGCATGACGCTGGCGATCCTGCCATGGTCGATTCCGGTGTTCGAAGGTATGTCGATCAAGCGCCCCGGTCCGGACCACATGGGCTTCCATGTCGAGAGTATCGACGCGTTCAAACAGCATGTCGCGGAAGTGGCGGGGATGAACCCCTATCTGGCGCCGGTGCCGCTCGGCGGCAGCAAGGAGTCCGATGTGCGGCGGGATTTCTTCCGCAAACACGCGACCGGCAAATGGCAGATGTCCGATCCCGACGGGAATTGGATCGATGTGACGGATGAGTAAGAAGTCCCCCCTCCGTCGCGCTGGAGGGCAGCGCGCCACCTCCCCCGCAGGCGGGGGAGGAAACATGCGCCGGGGCGCGGCTGCGAAAGGATTTCTTCGCGCCGCAGACGCGGCGCGGATGGGTTCCCTTTCCCTCGCGCCCGACCAGTGCGGCAAAACCGCACTGGCGGACTCCGAAAGTAGCGCGCAAAGCGCGCGGGGCGCTCGGCCGGGAATGACAAAGTAAATGAGTGTTCAGATCAACCATATGGCGATTATCAGTCCGCGATATCCGAACCTCGGCAAGTTCTACGAGGCGCTGTTCGGACTGAAACCGGCGAGCAGGAACCGCCCGGCCGCCGCAATCACCATCGGCGACGGTTATACCGGGCTGAACATCATTCCGCGGCGCGATGGATATATCGAAGGGATCGATCATTTCGGCATGCTGGTGGACGAAGTCGCGCCGGTGAAAGAACGCATGCAGAAGAAATTCCCCAAAGCAAATGTGGTGCAGCGGCCCTCCGCGCGTCCCTTCGCGGCGTTCAGCGGCCACGATCCGGACGGCAATGTGTTCGATCTCGCGCAACGCAATGGCGACACGCGCAAGGAGATTTATGCGGATATCGCGAGCGCGGGCTGGGCGCAGGACCGCTATCTCAACCGCTTTGCGATCCGCACGCCCAATGCCGAAGCCTGCGCCGAATTCTACAGCGATGTGTTCGGGCTGAAGCCGGCAAGCAGCCGCGACGGCGACGGCTGGCACTTGAGCGACGGGCGGGTGACGTTGTCGATTCTGCCATGGTCGCCGGGGCTCTTTGCCGGCATGTCGGTGAAACGTCCGGGTCCGGATCATATCGGGTTCAGGGTCGAGAATCTTGCGGCGTTCAAGTCCCATGTTGCGGAAGTGGCCGGCATGAATCCGTTTCTGGCGCCGGTGCCGATGGGCGGCAGCGGCGAGTCGGAAACGCGGCGGGAATTGTTCGCCGGCAGTGCCGGCGGCCAGTGGCAGATGGCCGATCCGGACGGGAACTGGATCGACGTAAGTGAGGAGTGAGCCCCCCTCCGT
>DASUHP010000053.1:0-4833 GCA_036273455.1 Micropepsaceae bacterium
GCGTAGTTCATTGCCCCGTCGGAGGTCAGATTTCCGTCTGCATCATAAGTGTAGGCTTGCCCCGAGACAGTCGTGGCTTTGTTGAGTTTGACGCGATTGCCCCGCCCGGTCGATTCGGTATTGTGTCCCCGGAATTAAGGCAGGCGTTATCCACTAGAGGGGTGTCCTCTGCCAAGTTGGCTCGATTGTTTCGCGTTGAGTCGAATCCCGCGCGGTCCGACCCGGCTAGTTAATTTCACGAATCACGCCCGTTCCAACAACTTTGGGGCCTTCGCATATTTCAAATTTGGTCCCGGGTCCAAGTTGCCCATGAAAATATTCCGGGTGAAGAAGCGACATTTCAACCGTCTGTCTCTCGCCGGGCGCCATACGCTGCTCACCACTAATCGCATCAATAAAGCAGCTCGAACTGGGTCCGGACCCATTAAGCCGAAACTGCGGCCGATACTTCGCTCCGCCCATGACGAATGCTGTCGCTCTTCCGCCCTCCTCCCGGCGGAAAAGATATAATGTCGCTGTAAAGCGAAGTGTCTGGAATTCTGGCATGGCTCACCTCACCCGTTGAATTCCGCCGTACCTGGCGGCATCGCTGTTGACTGCGGGGAGCGTGCTTGGCGTGGCGAAGAGCGCCGGCATTCTGTCCATGATCGATGGCGACAGGAGGGAATAATTCCGGGGACACAATACTGAATTGACTGCCAGTTCTGACAGCAGCGCCCGCTTTTCCCCGTCAGACCACCGGCGCCGCGCCGTGAAAACCATCTCATCCGTCGCATTGGTGATCTGTCCAGACATAGGCAAGCCACACGTCTTATCGTCGCTCCCGCAGCGACTCCTAAGACTTAGCCTTCACCTCTGTATCCGCCTGACAAGGCGGCCAATACCGGGCGCTTACGCCTGAAACTCCGATGTACGTGATGCCGACGACGCGGTTCTCCGCATCCCAAGCGTAGTTCATTGCCCCGTCGGAGGTCAGATTTCCGTCTGCATCATAAGTGTAGGCTTGCCCCGAGACAGTCGTGGCTTTGTTGAGTTTGACGCGATTGCCCCGCCCGGTTGATTCGGTATTGTGTCCCCGGAATTTTATTGTGTCCCCGGAATTTTACCCGCTCGCGCCTAAAAGTCCCGTGCCCGTGATCGCACCGGGGCGCGCGGCCTGCCTCCCACGCGCGTGGATGGGGCTTGTGCGTTTGCGGGTGAGCAAGGGGTGGCCGTGCCCGTCGGGCAAGACGGCCAATACCGGACGCTTGCGTTCACCTTCCCAGCCTGCAACCTGGAGGCCGGCCTGCGGATCGGCCTATTGACATAGGAATTATAGCGTCCTATAGAACAAAAGAGGAACAATTACGAGGCAGCCAATGACTGATTCAGCCGTGACTTCGCAGGATGTTTCGCATCGCGCCGCGCCACCGCCGCCGGCGCGGAAAATGACCGTGCCGGAAGTCGAAGCGGAACTCGAACGCCTCGCCGGCCTGTCCAAATATGCCTACGAACGCGAACAAGAAGCAGCCGCCAAAAGTTTGAGCATGTCCGTCGGTGATCTGAATAGTCTGGTCTGGGACATCCAGAAGGATTGGAAAAGCAGCGGCAATGACTGGCGGGTTGCCGGCACCACCGCGGCGTCGCGGAAATCTGACGCAGGAATAGTCCGCGAGTGGCCCTATCCCGTCACTGCGTCGGATCTGCTGCCGCAGCTCGTCGGCGCGATTCACCGGCACATCGTCATTTCCGATGATGCCGCTCTCACCACTGCGCTCTGGATCATGCATTGTCATGCGCTCGACGCGTTCGAAACCAGTCCGCGCCTGATCATCGCCTCCGGCGAACCCGCAAGCGGCAAAAGCACTCTGCTCGATCTGCTGGGCCAAATGGTGCCGCGTCCACTGACCTTCTCGGCCGCGACGGCAGCGGCAGTCGTGAAGGGAATGGCGCAAAAGCCGGTTTTGCTGATGGATGACGGCGGCGCCGTGCTGGCGTCGGGCGGCGAGCTCAGAAACATCCTGCGCGCAGGCCGTCGGCGGAATGCAGCCCAGGTGTTGCGCCTCGAGAACGGCCAGGCCACAGGCGTCTCTGTCTGGGCGCCTGCCGCCCTCTGCGTCACCGGCCGGCTGCCCGCGCTCTCCGGACACAGCATCGAAATCCGCCTCCAGCGCGCCGCACCGGCGGAAGCTGCCTTGCGGCTCCGATCCGCCGGCAACACCGCGCTCGCAGAATTGTCACGCAAGGCGGCGCGCTGGGCGAGCGATCACACCCAATCGCTGCGCCGGGCCGAACACGCCATCGAATTCTCCGAAGATGAAAACTGGACACCGCTCCTCGTCATCGCCCAAAGCGCAGGCGAGGAATGGCAACAGCGCGCCGGCGCCGCCATGCGCGTTTTACGCGCCGAAGCAGCGCCTTCAGTGCTCGAAACCCTGCTCACCGATATCCGCACCATCCTCGGCCGCCGCGAGACCGGTCAGCCCATTCTTTCCATTGAGAACGGCAGGTGGCTTATTGACCGCGACCGCATACGATCGACGGATCTCGCCCGCATCTTGAGTGAAATCGAAGGCGGGCTCTGGCACGAATGGGGCCAGGCCAAACAGCCGCTCACTCCGCATGCGCTCGCCAAACTCCTCGCGCCCCTGCGCATCCGCCCCGCAACCCTGCGCTTTCATACCAGCGATCAGAATGGCGTCATGCGCGATCTGACCGACAAGGGTTATCTCCACGCCCAGTTCACTGACGCCTTTGCGCGCTACCTTCCGGAATTGTCCACGGAAGGCGCAGCGCCATGATTGTGACTTTTGCCGTTACGGTTGCAAACCGTCAAAACCCCAGCAAATCCCTGGATTGTGACTTTGTGACGGTTGCCGTGAAGAAATGGCCCCGGGTTCACTCCAGCGCAGCGCGGATGCGTTCGGCAAGTGCCTGCAGCTTTTCCGGCTTCTCCATCTCGCGCGCATGCAGGCGGAAATCGGCGCCGGCGCTGCGCGGAATGATGTGGAAATGCACGTGGAATACGCTTTGCCCGGCGGCTGCGCCGTTGAGCTGCGCAATCATGATGCCGGGTGCGTTCATTCCCTTCTTGACCGCTTTTGCGAGTTTTTGCGTGGTTGCGATCAGCGCCGCCGCGCCGTCCGGCGAAAGCGCGAAAAAATCCTCGGCCTCTTCCTTCGGGATCACCAGCGCGTGGCCATCGGATTGCGGCATCACATCCATGAAGGCCAGCGTATTGGCGTCCTCATACAGCCGTACGCATGGAATTTCGCCGCGCAGAATTTTCGCGAATATGTTGTTCCGGTCATAGGCCATAATCCGTCCACCCCTATTGCTGAGTTTTCCGGAACGGCGCGCGCTCCTTCAGGACTTCCATGTGGTCTGCGACTTCTGCGCGCTCATCCTCCAGATATTCCGCCACGGCCCGCCGCAGGCCGGCATGGGCAATATAATGCGCCGACCAGGTTGGCTGCGGCAGGTATCCCCGAAGCAATTTGTGCGAACCCTGCGCTCCCGCTTCGACCCGCTTCAGCCCGCGCGCGATCGCAAAGTCAATCGCCTGGTAATAACAGGTCTCGAAATGCAGAAACGGCACATATTCGGTGCAACCCCAGTTGCGTCCGTAAAGCACTTCCCCGTCAAAGAAATTCAGCGCCCCGGCGATATATCTCCCGCCGCGCCGCGCCATCACCAGCCAGATCTGATCTGCCATGGATTGGCCGATCAGGCTGAAAAACCGCCGCGTCAGATAGGGCGGATTCCATTTCTGGTTTCCGGTTGCGACATAACATTCGAAAAACTCGTCCCAAACCGCCTCCGTCAGATCTCGCCCGGAAAGCCAGTCGAAACTGATTCCGGCAGCGCCAACACTGCCACGCTCTTTGCGAAGATTCTTTCTTTTTGCCGACGCCAGTTCGGCGAGAAAATCGTCAAAACCAGCGTAGCCGCGGTTCTCCCAGTGGAACTGCTGGTCCGTGCGGCGAAGGTAGCCTTGCGTGCCCGCCACTCCCCATTCGCTTTCGGTCATGAATGTGACGTGAAGCGACGAAGCACGAAGCTCGTCGACCGCCCGTTCGCCGGCCTTCAGCAGCAAACGCGATGTTGCTCCGAAATCTTCCCCCGCCGCGATCAGCAATTTGCGCCCGGTCACCGGCGTAAACGGGACGCTCGCCTGAAGTTTGGGGTAATACCGGCCGCCGGCACGGGCAAACGCCTCTGCCCAGCCATGGTCGAAGACATATTCGCCATAGGAATGGGATTTAAGATACAGCGGCAGCAATCCGATCGGGTCATCGTCGCGGAACAGCAGCAGGTGCAACGGTTTCCAACCGGTCTTTGCGGTCGCCGATCCGGATTCTTCGAGGGCTGCGAAAAAATCATGGCGGGTGAAAGGATAGGGCAGGGGGGCGTGGCCCGGATTGGCCAGCCGGTCCCAGACCTCTGGCCCGATTTCCTTTGCCCTGCCGCCAAATCTCGCTGTTGTACCGATCACGCAGATTCGAACTTTCCGGCGGTTGCGGGATGCGCGAAATTGCCCAGTTTTCCCAAGCGCCGGCGCAAAATGCTTCCGCATTTTCGGCAGTCACTGCAAGAGGGCCGGAGCATTTTCTGGCACAAGGCCAGGCCATGACCGATCTCACCAAAGCAATATCGCGATATCCGGCGGAACAAGGCTTTGTCTGGCCGGCGGAATGGCGGACGCACCGGCGCACCTGGATGTGCTGGCCGTCCCGCCAGGCATGTTTTGGCAATGCCGACGGCTTTCTCCGCGGTAAACAGGCGTTCGCGGCATTGGTCTGCACCATTGCCGGCGTCGAGCCGGTAACGCTTGCTGTGCGTAGCGAAGATGCG
>DASUHP010000054.1:0-28647 GCA_036273455.1 Micropepsaceae bacterium
CGGCAATGGCGGCTGGAAAAGCGACAGCTGCTTCGTGTTCTTGTCGAAACGCGCATACAGCGGAACCGCCCGCCTCGTGACAATCGCCAACGGCTGAATTGTTGGCCGCCTTCAAACACTCCCGCCAACGCGATGTCACCCGCCGTTTCGATTGCAATCTCGTAGGGCGCAGTCGGCCGCTCAGCCAGTTTCCATCCCGGCTGCCAGTACGTATCCGCCACGCTGTAGATCACCGCTGGGTTTTCCTCGGCCGTGGACGTCAGCCGATCCGCCGCTCCGCCGTTCTGGTCCCCCGCATTACGCTACGGCAGCCATTGCGCCCCTTGATGGTGAGCTCCTGCTGAACGCACCAGTTCGGGCCAGCGCTGGCGGACACTTGCACTGTCAGTATTCCCGTCACTGACAGCACCTGCGCCATTCGCGGATTCAGGATCAGGTGGCCGTTGCGTGCCACCGGCGTCATCGCGAAGCAGGCGGCAATGTGCTCACCCGCGGTCTTCTGCCCATTCGCGGACAATACGCTCATCGCCGCAATGGCTGCTTCGGTGCTGCGCTGCGGATATGTCGCGCGGAATTCAACGTTCCACCCGCCAAACCGCGTCATCCATATGCCTTCTCGGGTGACGCCATTGGCTCGATAAATCATATGCCGCCAATCGAGATCCGACATGAATGTCTGCTGCTCGACATCGGCGATCGGTGTGGTATTGGGCACGCGCTGCACGATGCTTTTCTTGCCGGCCTCGAATTTCTGATCCGCCGTCTGCTGATTGCCGCGCAGAGCGATGTAGAATGTGATCGTGCCGCCGCTGATGCTGTGATAACCGCAACTGACATCGGTTCCGAACCCGTTATAGACAATCAGGCTGATGCGATGAAATCTCCTGCGTCGGTTGGACATTCCAGCCGCGACTGCAGATTGAGCGCCGTTTGATTGTCGGCGATCTGCCAGATTTTTTTCGGTGGTAGCTGCCCCGTGGGAAAGGCTTTTGGAAAGGACTGCGCGCCTTGCTGTGCCATTGTCCCTGATGCCGAAAGGATCAAAACACACCCGATCAATGCAGATCTGCATTTCCAGCGCATCAGAATTTCCCCGGCAAAATGGTTCAACAAGTCGCTGGCCGCATCCCCCGGGCTAAAATCGCTCTTTCGCGATTTTAGCCCGGGGGATTGTTGCACAGCGGGGACTGTTCGAGTGTTACCGCTGCAGTTTCTCGCGGGATGCCGCTACCAGCTTTTGAGCAATGTGAGGCCCAGGATGCGCCCGCCATTCGGCTTGAGAACGTCGTATGCGGCAACGTTTCGTCCGCTGAACGTCGCACCGTATTGAAACGCAGAATGGATTCCCATGATGTTTTGGACGACCAGCTGAATCGTCAGGTTCTTCAGGTAATCGTTCGCAGGCCGGTCGCCCGTGTTGTAGCCGAAGGAAAGGTCAATCGTGTACCAGGCGGGTTCTATATTTGTGAAATTGCTGATGGCACAGGGCATTGATCCGCCGCCGACCGTGCCACCCGATGTTGTGCACTGGAAGTTCACGTTCGGCGGTGTACCGACGCTCGTTGCAAAGTAGTGTGACTGATAATTGAGAAATCCGGTAACGCTGTAGGGGCCGTTGCTCCAGCCGAGCCGCGCCCGGTAGATCATGCGGGGCAGGGTTTCCACGCCATTCTGTGCAATACCGCCGATGCCCGAGATGTTCTGATGGAACAGATCGACGACGGCGCTGCCCGGCACCGTCTGGGTAAAGCGGTGCAGGTAATAGGTACCGGTGATGCCTGTATTCCAGGCGCCAAAGTCGCCGGCATCGAAATCATAGCTGGCGTTCCAGTCCACGCCCTCGACATGGACAAACCCGAGTCCCACCGTGCTGCCGTCGTTGATCCAATAGAAGTTTGTCAGCGTGCTAGTACTGACCGGGCTGCTGCGATCACTGAGAGCGGCCAAAACCATACTTTCGAATGGCGCGCAGGTGGTGGGTGTCGCATTTGCGGAAACCGGACAGCCGAGATCGCTCGGCAGGACCATGTGGAAGCGCTGACTGGCATCACCGAGCACCGGCGCGGTGGTGCCGTTGAACCCGATGAGAGTTCCATTGATTTTGACGCTGTACCAGGTGGCCTGCAGATCGAGACCGCGGAGAAAATCGAATTGCGGCGCCAGTTCAAATCCGATGCTGTAGTTGGCGGATTTTTCCGGCGCGAGGGAAGTGCCGCCTTCGCGCGATTGCACCTGCCCGGTGGCAGCGTTGGTGAAAAAACGCAGTTCCGGGTGCGGCCCACCGCCCCAGACCAACCCGCCCGGGGTTGATCCGCAGGTAAACCCCGCGGCGATCAAATCCGCTGCCGTGCTGCCCGGGGTTGGCGCGTTTCCGGCGCAGGGCAACTTAATGATTCCCGGCTGGCCCGGGATATTGAAATCCTGGTTGTTGTCGCTGAGCACGGTGGAATATTCGCCGGCATTGGCAAAGCGGAAGGACGTTCCCCATGCGCCGCGGATGGTTGCACCGACGCGATCGTCGATCAGCCAGGTGAAAGCCACTTTTGGATTGTCGGTTGAGCCGTGCAGTGTCCCGCTATAGGTGTCGTGACGGAATGAGCCTTCGAGATCCAGTTTGCGCACCAGTGGAAGATTCAGACTGTCGCCGAAGATCGGGATATCGATTTGGGCAAACCCGGCCCAAACATTGTAGGGTTGTGAATCGTCGATCTCTGTCGCCGGAGAGCCGGCCTGCGATCCTTCATTATTGGCGGTAAAGCCAATAATATCGTCGGATTCATAAGTGCCGCCGATGGCGGCCTTGATCTGGCCGGCGGGAACGTCGAAGAGCGGACCGTCAAAGCGCGCGCCGCGTTCGGAAATTTGGACGACATCGCCGACATAACGAATGGCGGATATATAGCCGATCGTCGCGGGTGAGTTGCAGGTAAAGGCGGTCTGATCGCAGAACAGGTTGAGATAGGGCACGCCGGCCGGTTTTGTGATCCCGCCAACGGTGTTGCCCAATGCGACATTCACCGCATTATCATTGACCGCATGCTGGACATATTTGTTCTTCTCATAGCTGCGCGAATAATAGATTTGCCCGCTCCACGCGAACGGCAGGTCAAGATTGACACCTCCCGAAGCGCGCCAGGAAATCTCATAAGCCGCCTCATTCGGTTGATACTCATGTGCGAAATCATATGACACATTCAGGTTATTGGGAGCATTGGTGGGATAATAGGGATTCGTCGTCGGGACACCGAAAGTTTTGATGTCATTGGTAATGCCCTGGGCGAAATCTTCCGTCGTCAATATGTTGATGCGGCGGTTGTTGTCGAAGCCGGTGGCAAACAGGGAAATACCGGGTAATAGTCTTTGGTCGGCCGTAACCACAAAGGCGTTGTGCTGCTGCGCCGCCACTTCCCAGGCCTGGCCGTTGTGCAGCGGGTCAAATTCATTAGTGCCCAAGTTGGCGGCATTGGCGCTGAAGCTTGCCCAGTCAAATGTGGCGGCGCTGGAGGGCGCGAGCGGTCCAACGCCACTATTCAGCGCGCCGTTGAAATTGGCTCCAGCACCTCGCGGCACGGCCCAGCAATTGCTGCAAACGGTGCCAACCCCGCTTACGCCCGCACCGTTGTTGACCTTTGGTGCGCCAACCGAGATTGTGCCCGGGATCGAGGCGCCAATCGGAATCTCATTATCCAGACCCCAGGGAGTGAAATTCGCGGTGTAATTCGAATGGGCGCTGCCTTTGACGGGCTGCTCATTGAAGAACTCGTAAGTCAGCGTGAGATCGCCGCCGTCCCAGGTTCGGCCCCATAATTGCGATGCCTGCACCTGCTGGCCGCCTTTATCCGGCTGCTGATAGTGCACCAGCGTCACCGCACCATCGAAATTGCGCTTCAGAATGACGTTGACCACGCCCGCAATCGCATCGGAGCCGTAGGTCGCCGACGCGCCGTCGGCGAGGATGTCGACGCGATCCAGGGCCAATGCGGGAATGATGGACGGATCGATTGAGCAGAGGCCGTCGGATTGGGGCGGGAACCGGATACCATCAACCATCAGCAGCGAACGCGGACCAGTCTGATCCAGGCCACGAATATTGACTCGCGTTTCGCGTTCCTGCTGGCCGTTGGAGTTTATGGCCGACGGGCCTGGTGCGACATTGGCTGCGGGCACTGTACGAAACAGATCGCCGATGGTGACAGCGCCGGTCTGCGTGAAATCCTGCACACCAAGATTGGTCACTGGAACGCCGACAGCCGCCGTGCCATGGATCAGCGAGCCGGTAATCAGCACCTGCTCGGGTACGTTTCCCGGCGCTGGTTCGGCCGTCTGCATCTGCGCATTCGCGATCGAAATGCCGGCCAGCGTCAGAAACGACGCGGAGCCCATGAATGTGGTGAAGCGGAGCCTGCCTTGACCCATGATTCCCCCCTTGGCTGCCCTGCATGGCAGCCTGTTGACGTGGGACTCGATCCTGGCACGGGAAGCACCAGAACTCGGGCACTCCCACTGTTTGAGTTATCATAGAGCCGGCAATGGAACTCGGATTAATGTTTAATTAAGGTTCGCCTGGGCCGACAAAGGATTCGCCGGTAGTGTGATATTTTTACTACAATCGATAGTTGTCCCGGGAGGACCAGAATGAAGCGCTTCATTTACGCCGCCGGCCTGTTCGCCGGATTCATCTCGGTGGCATATGCCGCTGCCTCCGGATCTCTGCGTCCGGTGGAGGTGCCGGGGAATCCGCTCGACAATTTCGACATCGGCGTGGTCGACGCGACGACGGGGCGTTATTACCTGGCAGACCGGTCGAATTCAGCGGTCGATATTTTCGACACGAGGACGGGCCGCTTTGTTTCCCGCGTCATCGGTTTTACCGGCGTCAGGAATGGGGCCAATGGACGGCCGGCGGGAAATATCAGCGGACCCAACGGCGTGGCGCTCGATCCGACCAAGCAGCAGCTCTGGGTCGGCGACGGCGATAGCTCAGTGAAAGTGATCGATATTGGATCCATTCCGGCCAAAATCATCGGCACGATTTCCACCGCTGGGCAGCGCCGCGCCGATGAACTGACGGTGGACACGCGCGACGGGGTTGTGCTTGTCGGCAATAATGCCGACCGGCCGTCATTCGTGACGTTGATTTCCACGGCAGCGGACCATCGCGTCGCTACGAAAATTGAAATGCCCGACGCGACGGACGGAATTGACCAGACAACATGGATGCCCGAGACGGGAATGTTTTATTCTTCCGTACCCGTATGGAAAGACGACAAAAACCATGGCGGGCTTGCGGTGATCGATCCGAAATCCCTGAAATTCGTGCGCCTGATTCCGATCGATGGCTGCATGCCGGCCGGCAACGCGCATGGCCCGGGCACCTTGATCGTTGTTGGCTGCAGCGCCGGCGCCGCACGCACCGGCGGCATGGCGCCCGTGACCATAGTTGTGGATGCCAAAACCGAAGCCATTGTCGCGCGCATTCCCGGCATCGGCGGCGCCGACGAGGTCTGGTACGATTCTGGAAAGAATCGCTATTACACCGCGTCGCGCGATCAGCCGGGTGGACCTGTGCTTGGCGTGATTGATGCGAAGACAAACATGCTGGTCGAATCCGTTCCGACCGGCACGAATGCGCATTCGGTTGCGGCGGACGCGAAGACCGGCGCCGTATGGATTCCGCTGACCGCGCCCAATCCCCTCTGCGCGCAAGGCTGCATCGGCGTTTACCAGCCGAAATAGCGCCAGCTCATATCCGGTCAAATAAAAAACCCCGCAGGCGGCTCACACCGGCCTGCGGGGTTGGTTAGGCACCCCTCGTTTATTGCAGCGCGGTCGCGATGGTGTTGAACTTGCCCACAAGATTTGTGCCAACGGTGGTCACCGCAGTGATGATCACCACTGAAATCAGCCCCGCGATCAGCCCATATTCGATGGCGGTGGCGCCGGATTCGTTCTTCATAAGTCTGTTCATCAATTCGCGCATGCACATCTCCGTTTGGCCTCCCCAGGCACGGCAGGGATATTGCTGACCGGCAAGGGACGCGCGATCAAGCAGTTGCTGGGAACATCCTTATCGATGCGTTAAAAAGTGCCAGTCGAGTTCTGCGGGAACGGCCAGTACTATCGGCCCAGAGAATCTTCATACTGTAAAATTGTACTGGCATTCGCGAGTGGTGGCACAGCCGCGGTATCGTATGCTTGCTATCCGTCGACCGATGCGCGGCGCAATTCGTGCAGAGTGATTTCCGCGGGGCAGTTGAAGCGCACGGGAACCACGCTGGTGCCGGCGCCCGCCGACGTGTAGCCGTGCATCGAACCGTGGCGCCACGCTCCGGCGCCAAAACGGCGTGGTAGTGCTGCCTCCAGGATCACCGGGATAGAGCCCGGCAAACAGATCTGGCCGCCATGCGTGTGGCCGCTGAGCATGAGTTTGAACCCAGCCTGTTCTGCCTCGCCGAAAACTTCGGGTGTGTGCGACAGCAGCACCGAAAATGAATCTGCGGGAATTTCTTCGCTCGCCCGCGGGATATCGCCGGTGGCAAAAAAGTGCGCGTCGTCGATGCCGGCAAGGAATATCCGGTCCTCCCGGCGTTCGACCGCGTAGGATTCATTCAGCAGCATTGTGATGCCGAGTTTTTCCAGTCCGGGAATCATTGCGAGGGAATCGTGATTTCCAGGCACCGCGAAAACCGGATGCTTCAGCCGGGCCACCAGTCCCGTCATGCCATGCAGTGCGGGCTCGCAATTGCCCGTAGTTCCGGCGCGATAATCCCCGGTCAGGCAGCAAATATCATATTTCAGATTTTCGACGAGCTGAAGTACCCGCTGCATCGCGGGCTCGCTTCCATCCGCGTGAAGATCGGAGAGATGCAGAATGGTGAACCCGTCAAATGCCGGAGGCAAGTCCGGGAATCTGACAATATTACACCGGACGATAACCTCAGCGGCGTTGCGCAGCCCGCGCCAGTACAATCCGGACAGGATCAGCGCATATTTGATCAGATGGGGATGCGCAAACCAGTTGTCCCGATGAAGAAAATGCAGCCTGGAGCGCGTGACTTCCTGCTCGTGCCGGGTTTCGATCGCCAGTCGTCGTGCCGCATGGGCTTGTCCCAGCCGGCGGGAAATCCGTTCGAGAATGGCGGCGTCGATCACTCTTTGGCCGCATGAAGATGGTTGATCGGTCCGGTACCGCTTCCGAACGGGAGGCCCGCACCGATTGCGCCACGGACGAAGTCGCGCGCAGATTCCACAGCACGCAGCAGCGGCCAGTCCTTTGCCAGACCTGCGGCGATGGCGGTTGCGAGCGCACAGCCGGTGCCGTGAGTTGCGGGGTTGTGCAGGCGAGCGCCAGAAAATCTGTATACGCCGGATTCAGTGACCAGCACATCCGTCACGGTTTCGGCGGTGAGATGTCCACCCTTGATGAGCACGGCACGCGCGCCCCGTTTGCGCAATGTTTCACCGGCCGCAATCATTGCATCGGGGGAGGAAATGCTTATCCCGGCCAATCTCTCGGCTTCAGGAATATTGGGCGTGACCAGCGCCGCAAGGGGAAACAGGTATGTTTGCAGGGCATTGACGCCTGAATCGTCGAGCAGTGCCGCGCCGCCCTTGGCGATCATGACTGTGTCCACGACCAGAGGTGCGGGATAGGCCTGCAGGGCACCCGCCACCGCTTTGACGGTTTCTGCCGACACCAGCATGCCGGTCTTTATCGCATTCGCGCCGATGTCAGCCATCACGGTGCGAATCTGTTCCGACACGACCTCGGCGGGAATCGGAAATGTGCGCGCAACACCGCTTGTATTCTGGACCGTGACGGCGGTTATTGCGGTCATCGCAAAGGCGCCGAGCATGGTCGCGGTCTTGATGTCGCCCTGGATTCCGGCGCCACCGCCCGAATCCGAACCGGCAATGATCAAAACGCGCGAAGGAAGATTCACGCGCTGGCGGAGCGGATGATGTTCGCGATATCGCGCACGACCTGCCGCACCAGCTTTTCGTCATCGCCTTCGCCCATGATGCGGATCACGGGCTCAGTGCCCGACTTGCGCACCAATATCCTGCCGCTGCCGTTCAGGCGCGACTCGCAGACGCGAATCCGCTCCTTGACCTCGGAATTGCTCAGCGGTTCACCGCCCTTGAACCGCACATTCTCGAGGAATTGCGGCGCGGGTTCGAACATGTGCGCTGCTTGACTCGCCGGAAGCCGCTCTTCCGCAATCACCGCCAGCACCTGAAGCGCAGCGATCAATCCGTCCCCGGTGGTGATGAAATCACTGAAGATGATATGTCCGGATTGTTCGCCGCCGACATTGAAGCCGCCGTCGCGCATATGCTCGATGACATAGCGGTCGCCGACGGGGGAGCGCACCAGCTTCAGGCTACGCCCGGCGAGAAAGCGTTCGAGTCCGATATTCGACATGACCGTCCCGACCACTCCGCCACCCTGCAGCCGGCCGGTTTTGGCCCAGGAACTTGCGATCAGCGCAAGAATCTGATCGCCATCGATGATGTGGCCCTTTTCGTCGGCCATCACCACGCGATCGGCGTCACCATCGAGCGCAATGCCGAAATCGGCCCGCGTCTCGCGCACCTTTGCGACCATTGCCTCAGGCGCGGTCGAGCCGACATCCTGATTGATATTCATGCCATTGGGATCGACACCCAGTGTGAAAATGTCGGCACCCAGTTCCCACAGCACCGCGGGAGCAACTTTGTAGGCCGCGCCGTGGGCGCAATCGATGACAATGCGAAGGCCATCCAGGCGCAGATGTTTTGGAAATGTGCGCTTGGCAAATTCGATATAGCGCGCCCCGGCATCGTCGATACGCCGCGCCCGGCCGATCTTCGCCGCCGGCGCGAGTCCGTCTTCGACGCCGTTCTCCATCAGCGCCTCGATTTCCCCCTCGCGCTCATCGGAAAGCTTTTGGCCGTCGGGTCCGAACAGTTTGATCCCGTTATCGAAGAACGGATTATGCGAGGCCGATATCATCACTCCGAGATCGGCGCGCAAGGATCGCGTGAGCATGGCAACCGCCGGCGTCGGCAATGGTCCGAACAGAAACACATCTATGCCCACCGAGGTGAATCCGGACACGAGCGCGGACTCGATCATATAGCCGGACAGCCGCGTGTCCTTACCGATCACCACCCGGTGACGGTGTTCGCCGCGCGTAAATACCCGTCCGGCGGCCATGCCGACTTTCAGCGCAATCTGGGCTGTCATCGGAAGGGCATTGGCCATCCCGCGGATTCCGTCGGTACCAAAGAGTTTTCGTGTCATTCAATATTCCAGACTTAAATTCGGGCGGCCAATTCTGTCAGCATATCAGACCACGGCCGGCGCCGCACCCGCCGTGGCAATCTGCGACCAGATCGACAGTGCGTCGCGCAAGGGTTTCGGTGCGTGGGTGCGGATCATGTCGGCGCCGTGCATCGCGGCGTAGAGCTCGGCTGCGAGCGAGGCGGGGCCGATCTCCTCAATGCTGCGCGCGGCCAGCTTGCGCAAAAAGGATTTGCGCGAAACCGATATCAGCATCGGCAGACCAAACGCGGATTTCAGCTGCGGCAGGCGGCGCAGCACCGTCAGCGAAACCTCAGGCCTTGTGCCGACAAACAGACCCATACCGGGATCGAGAATCAGCCGGTGTCGTGCAATGCCGGCGTGGGTCAGTTCATCGATCCGGCGATCGAAGAAATCGGCAATCCGTCCCATGATCTCCGCCGGATCGGTATCGATCTTCTGCGCCCGGCCAAAGCCCTGGACCGCATGCATGACGATCAGCTTTGCGCTGGACGAGGCCAGATAGGGGTAAAGCGACGCATCGCTGAATCCCTGAATATCGTTGAGATATTCGACGCCTTCACCAAGTGCCCAGAGCTGGGTCTCCGATGCAAAACTGTCGATCGACAATTTCCAGCCGCGCTCTTTTGCCACCAGCACAACGGACGCAAGCCGGCCGATTTCGACGTCCGGAGGGACGGGTTCAGAACGCGGGTTGCTCGATGCGGCACCCAGGTCGAGGACGTCGGCGCCATCGGCGATCAATTCACCGGCATGGGCCAACGCCGCTTCGGGATCAAGATATTTCCCGCCGTCCGAAAAGGAATCGTGGGTGATATTCAGGATGCCGAAGATTTTGTCGGCCATGAGTCGCCTTGCAATCCGTAATGCTCAAGACGCTCCGCTCACCCGGCGCGCCACCACGCAGTTACGTTCCGCAAGCGCGGGCACGCCGCCCTCTCCCGCAAGGGGAGAGGTGATCTGCTTACGTGCCGGGCTGCGGTTCGGGAGCGATGGTGATGCCCGGTTCGCGTGGTCGTCCCGTCTGCGGTACCGTCCCTGAGGGTCGCGATTGCGGCGTGGATTCCGGCTCTTCATAAGGTGTGCGCACGGGTCTTTCGCCGCGCAGCAGCGCCTTGATTTCGTCGCCGGTCAGAGTCTCGTATTCGAGGAGGCCCTTGGCCACCGTATGCAGGTCGTCGAGGTGATCCTGCAGGATCTGCTTGGCGCGGAGATAAGTGTCCTCGATAATCCGGCGTACTTCCGAATCGATCTTTTGCGCCGTCGCCTCCGAAACATTCTGTGTGCGTGACACGGAATGGCCAAGGAAGACTTCTTCCTGGTTCTCGCCATAGGCGATGGGGCCAAGCTCATCGGACATGCCGAAGCGGGTGACCATGGCGCGTGCCATGCGGGTCGCCATTTCGATGTCCGACTGTGCTCCGGTAGTGACTCTGTCATAGCCGAAGATCAGCTCCTCGGCGATGCGGCCGCCAAACGCGACTTGCAGGTCGGCATAAAGCTTCTGGCGCGTCAACGAGAGCTGATCGCGTTCCGGCAAACGCATGACCATACCGAGCGCGCGGCCGCGCGGGATGATGGTCGCCTTGTGGATCGGATCGGAGCCGACGACGCTCAGGGCGACGAGCGCATGGCCGCCTTCGTGATATGCGGTCAGCTTTTTCTCGTCATCGGTCATGGCCAGCGTGCGCCGTTCGGCGCCCATCATGACCTTATCCTTGGCGTCCTCGAATTCGTTGCGGGTCACCAGGCGCTTGCCCCGCCGGGCGGCGAGCAGAGCCGCTTCGTTGACGAGATTGGCGAGATCGGCGCCGGAAAAACCCGGTGTGCCGCGGGCGATGATTTTGGCATCGACATCGGGGGAAAGCGGCACCTTGCGCATATGCACTTTGAGGATTTTTTCGCGGCCCGACAGATCCGGATTGGGCACCACGATCTGGCGGTCGAAACGGCCCGGGCGCAGCAGCGCAGGGTCGAGAACATCCGGCCGGTTGGTGGCTGCGATCAGGATCACGCCTTCATTGGCTTCAAAGCCGTCCATCTCCACCAGCAACTGGTTGAGGGTCTGTTCGCGTTCGTCATTGCCGCCGCCGAGCCCGGCGCCGCGGTGGCGTCCGACCGCATCGATTTCGTCGATGAACACGATGCAGGGAGCGTTCTTCTTCGCCTGTTCGAACATGTCGCGCACGCGGCTGGCGCCGACGCCGACGAACATTTCCACGAAATCGGAGCCCGATATGGTGAAGAACGGCACATTGGCTTCACCCGCAATCGCGCGGGCGAGCAGAGTTTTGCCGGTGCCCGGCGGGCCGACCAGGAGCACGCCCTTGGGAATGCGCCCGCCCAGTTTCTGGAATTTCTGCGGGTCCTTCAGGAAGTCGACAATCTCGACAAGGTCTTCCTTGGCCTCGTCGACCCCGGCGACGTCTTCGAATGTCACGCGTCCTTGTCGTTCGGTCAGCATTTTGGCCCGGCTCTTGCCGAAGCCCATGGCTTTGCCGCCCCCCGCCTGCATCTGCCGCATCAGGAAGATCATGACGGCGACAAACAACAGCATCGGGAACCAGTTGATAAACACCGACAGGAGCGTGATGTTGTCGCCCTCGGGGCGCACTTTGATTTCAACATTATGGTCGAGCAGGCGCTGGGTCAGGCCGGGATCGTCGGGGATATCGGTCGCAAACTGACCGCCGTTGCGGAACTGACCATCAATATGGTTGCCCGACATGTTGACGGATTTGATCTGGTCCGAGACCACCTGCTGATTAAATTCGCTGAACGGGATGGATTGGCGCCCCTGACGTTGGGCCGGGCCCTGGAACAGGTTGAAAAGTGCCACGAGCAGCAGCGCGATGATGATCCACAGCGCCAGATTTCTGAAATTGTTCAAGTGCCAGCCTCTTTTCCGCGCGTCAGAATGAATAACGCCGATACGCGGCTAATCGTCCAACAGATAGGGGCTTCCCCCACCTCTTGCCAGCGGGGAATGGATTAATGCGCAAAATTAATGCGGCAAATGCGCCGAATCTACGGCGCTGGCGCGCGGCGGCGTGACTTGCGGGGCGACTCCAGAGCAATCGCGATTGTACGCGGGCCAAATGCCGCCCGGGATTTAGGCGCCCTGACCAGACGGCAGCCGGCCAGAGTCCCGGCCTTGAAATCATTGGAGACCACCGCTTCGAAAAGCCGCTCCAACCGCTCAAATCTGGGCCGGTACGAAATTTTCCCAATGCTCCGCAAAGCCTCGGACAGCGCCCGCAAGCCAATCTCGCGCGGAGCGTCGCGCAAGGCTGCACCATCCATCAACGCCATGCCTCCGTCAAAATTTGCATGCTGTTCGAGAAATTCCCGTGTTTTCAGCTCGAGCGCATGCCGGGCGCGGCCCAGATGACCCGCCGCAGCGGCAATCCGGTCCGATGGAATCCCCGCGTCGGCCAGCAGCGGAAGCAGCTTCCGCACTCGCGTGCGCGCGAAATGATCGTCGTCATTCATCGGGTCTTCGAGCCAGATCACGCCGCGGCCGCTGAGCCAACACCGCAATTCAGCGCGACTGAAGCCCAGCAGCGGACGCATCAGCATCACGGCAGGCGCAGCGCGGGCGGGTAGTGGAATGGCGGCCTGCATCGCCGAAAGCCCGTCCACGCCGCTGCCACGGCCGAGCCGGAGCAGAAAATTCTCGGCCTGGTCATCTTTGGTGTGGCCGAGCAGAAGCCAGTCTGTGTTTTGCTGCGAGCACCAGTCCCCCATCAATTTATGGCGGGCGATGCGGGCTTGCTCCTCCACGGCCGTATGGGGCTTTGCCCCGGCCCAGCGCAAGACCACTGCTTTCAAGCCGCATGCTTCCGCCCAAGCTTTCACGCGAGCCGCATCGCGGCCCGATTCCGGCCGTAAGCCGTGATCCACAGTCAGCACCACAGGCGGCAGCAGATGACTGGCATTCGCCCAGCCGGCTGCGAGATGCATCAAGGCAACGGAATCGCCGCCGCCGGAAACCGCGATGGCCCAGGAACTCTTTGGCCGGAAATTGAGCTTTGCCAGAACCGAAGCGAAGCGATCTTCTAGCGGCGGCGGCCTATTTGCACTTCTTGTCATCCCGCACGCTCCTGGCCCGGGTCAGAATGGCGGCGGACGCATCGGGATATTTGGCGGGCAGGGCGGCGACGGCGGCGCAGCCTTCTTTGGTCTGTCCCATTTCAA
This sequence comes from Micropepsaceae bacterium, assembly GCA_036273455.1. Taxonomy (GTDB): domain Bacteria; phylum Pseudomonadota; class Alphaproteobacteria; order Micropepsales; family Micropepsaceae; genus CAIYRG01. The sequence goes on from DASUHP010000054.1 coordinate 13,505, forward strand.
ACAGCGCCAGACCGAGTTTCAGCATGCCGTCGGGGGCGCGCTGGGCCTTAGGATACTTCTTCAGCAGCTCGGCAAAATCTCGGGCCGCGGTGGGATAATCCTTCTTGGTCGAATAGGCGATGTCACCGGACCAGTAGAGTGCGTCGGATGCGCGGTCGAGTTCCGGATGAGCATCGACGAAGGCGCGAAACGCGTCGCTCGCCTCGTCATATTTGGCCCGCGCGAGCAATCCCATAGCAGCGTCAAACTGTTTTCGAGGATCAACATTGTCGGGCGCCGGCTTCGGCAGGGTTGAGCCGGCAGGAATCGTGCCCAGCACTCCCGGCGGTTTGGCCAGACCGGACTCCGTGGCCGGGGCTGCCGGTTTGTCCGCCGAAGCGATTTGATCGGCGTCTTTGGTTTCCGGTGGCGCTTGTCCCGCCGTCTGTTCGTCAGCTTCCGCTTTGGCCCGCGCGGCGGCTTGCAAGTCGAGTTGCTTTTGCAGCCGGTCGGCCTTTTGCGTCAGCTGATCGACCTGGTGGCCGAGAACTTCCATCTGTCCAGTTACTTTGCCCAGCCCTTCTTCCAGCTCATCGATCCTGCGCATCAACGGGTTGAGATCGGGCATGACCGGCGGCGGTGTTTCAGCTGCCTCGGGTTTGTCCACTGGCGGTGGCGCATCGGCTTTGTCGCCGGGCGGTTTGCGGAAGGTTGCCGCTTCGACGTCGCGCATGTCGCGTTCCAGCCGCTGCAACCTGGTGACAAGCTGGTTGTAGTCCGTCGCACTGGGACCGGATGGTGCCGAGGCAGGTGCTGCGGCTGCAAATTGAATCTGCGCCGCCGAGATCAGAAATGCGCCAGCCCAGCTGGTCCAATGCCGGTGCAGTGCCGTCATGGTCGCCTCTTGCCCTGAATGCGCACAAAACCTTAGCGCAAAACTTGGTCGAATTGCGGCTGGACAACGCGTTTTCCGCCGGACTTGTTACCGGTTCCGGGCGGAAAACGCGGCAATTAAAATGCAATCTGCCTCAGGAGACGGAACCGCTCTTTATCACGGACACGCCACGGCGGTTCTGTGCCCAGCACGCTTCGGTCGATTCAATGCAGACCGGCCGCTCCTTGCCGTAGGAGATCGTATCGAGCCGCGCGGTCGAAACGCCCAGGCTGGTCAGGTAATCCTTCACGGACTGGGCGCGGCGTGCACCAAGGGCGATATTGTATTCACGCGTGCCCCGTTCGTCGCTGTGACCTTCGATGGACAGCACCACCGATCCATAGCGCTGCAACCAGGCGGCCTGCTTCTGCAGGACAGCGCGGGCTCGGTCGTCAAGATCGGATTTGTCGAAGGCAAAGAACACGCGGTCCCCGACATTGACCTGGAAGTCCTGCACGCTGCCTGGAACGATCGACTGTTGCACGGGCGCGATGGGACGCGGCGGAGGCGGTGCGGGCGGCATCGGCGGCGGCGCGGGGGCGGCCGGAGGCAGTGGGGGCGGGGCGGCCATCATGGGCGCCATTTTGTTGCCGCCGCATGCCGCGAGCAGAAGGCTCATCGTCACACAGGCAGGCGCTGCGACTTTGAACAGAACTCTCATGTTTCACTTCTCCTCGTCGGGTACGAGCGATGATTCGTGACGGATAATACTGAAGCCCAAGCTACGATTTTCACTACATGCCCGCCAGATGTGGCAATTTTCCGGCTACTGTATAAGTGGCGACCATGCCGGATCGGACGCATCTCCAGGCGACAACACCCGCCTTTCGTTGTGGCCGGTGATATCGATCGACCAGATCTGCGAACCGCCACCGGAGCCGTTCGCACGGGATTCCAGAGTGCGGGTAAACATCAGCACGCGTCCATTTGGCGCCCATGTCGGTCCCTCATCCTGCCAACCATGCGTCAATTGCCGCTCCCCCGAACCGTCGGGGCGCATCACGCAGATGCCAAAATAGGACGGTGTAATCTTGGTGAAGGCAATCAGGTCGCCGCGCGGGCTCCAAACCGGTGTGCCGTTTTTTCCGGCGCCAAAACTGATCCGGTGAACATTGGTTCCGTCGGAATTCATGACATAGATCTGTTGCGAACCGCCGCGGTTGGATTCGAAGGCAATTTGCCTGCCATCGGGTGAAAATGACGGCGCCGTATCAATATTCGGATCATTGGTCAGCCGTTTGGTCGCCCGCGTCGCCAAATCCATGATGTAAATGTTCGATGCGCCGTTGTTTTCGAGCGCCATCACAACGCTTTTTCCATCCGGCGAAAAACGCGGTGAGAACGTCATATTGGGAAAATTACCGAGCATTTCCTGCCGCCCGGTTTCGAGATCGAAGAGATAAACCCGCGGCTTACCCTGGATGTAGGACATATAGGCGATCATCTGTGCCGTGGGGTTGAACCGCGGCGTCAGCACGAGGTAGTCGCCCTGGGTGAGGAACACCGGATTGGCGCCGTCCTCATCCATGACGGTCAAGCGCTTCCGGCGATTGAGCTTCGGTCCGGATTCGGAGATGAACACGACTCTGGTGTCAAAATAGCCCTTCTCCCCGGTGATGCGTTCGTAGATCGCATCCGACACCAGATGCGCGATGCGGCGCCAGTTCTCGGCAGTCGTGGTGTATTGCAGCCCGACCATCTGGGTTTCGCCGAAAATGTCCCACAGGCGGAATTCGAGCTTGAGTCTTCCGTCGGGTTGCATAGTTGCCTGGCCGGTGACGAGGCCTTGCGCCTGGATGCCCCGCCAGTCGGCAAATTTCGGCGGCGAGTTGATATCGGTGATCTTGTCGATGAAGGATGCGGGATTGAGCGATTTGAACAAGCCGGAGCGCTCGAGGTCGGCGCGGACAACACCGGCGATATCGCGGTTTTGCGTCGAATTGCCGAGGAAGTCGGGTATGGCCAGAGGAATCGGCTCGGTCACGCCCTGATCGACTTTGACCTGGAGCGCTGCATCGGCCGCGCTTGTATGCAGGCCGCCGAGCGCCAGCAGCGCTGCGATCATGAATGCGCGCGGTGCGCGCCGGAAATAAACAAACAACTGAACTGCCATTTTGTTCGTCCTGCTTCTATCGGCCGATCATCTTGCTGGGGTCGAAGGTCATGACGATCTCGCGCCATACCTGATACTTTTCGCTGGGTAGATGTTTGTAGGGTTCGCAAACATTGATGGCGCGCAAAGCTGCTTCCGCGGCGGCGCGCATATAGGGATTTGAGGCTGCTGCCGCGCGGGTGGCGGATTCGAGTTGCGGCGGCTGGGCAAGACCACCATCCGGGGTCAGGAACACGCGCACCTGCACAATCAGCTTTTCGGGATTGGGCGCCCCGACCGGAACGTTCCAGCATTCCCGCATTTGCGCCAGCAGCGCATCCTTTATGTCCAGCGTGAAAGCGTCCTGGGCGCCCAGCCCCTGCACCGGGACGTCGGCTTTTTTCACCGTTGGGGCGGGGGCAGGCGGCGTTTGCGGCGCGCTCTTGTCGAGAAAGGCGAGCACGGAATCGACATCGAATTTCTGCGGCTTCTCACGCGAGGGCTTGAACTTCGGCCGCACCGGGTGGTCGGGCGCCCTGGCCAGCTGTTCCTTCTCCGGTTCGGGTTTGGGCAGGGCTTTGTCCGGTTCAGGGGCGACTTCGGCTTCCTCGGGCGGCGGTGCCGTCACCGGCGGCGGGGGAGGCGGCTGCGGATCGGGCAGCGGTTGCACTTTCGGCGGATCGGGTTGGGCCGGAGCGACATTGGTGACGTCCGCAACCGTGATCAGATCGACCGGGACGGCCGGTGATGTCTGGTCGTCGGGCAGAGTGTAGGACGACGACCAGGCCACGCTCGCGGCGGCAATCACCGCCACATGCAGCAAGCCCGATGCAATGACGCTTCGTCTCAACATGCTCAATCCAGCATTTCGTTACGCGTGCGATGCAATCCGCAATTCACGCCGTCAGCGCGCCTGTGGCAGCTTCTTTACAGTGTCGGTGACGAGGCCGATGCGGGTGAAGCCCGCTGAATTCAACAGGCCCATCACCTGCATCACCTTGCCGTAATCGACCGCTTTGTCACCGCGGACGAAAATCCGCTGATTGTACCCATTGCCCGAAATCGCCATCAGCTTGGGGACCAGAGCGTCCGCCTCGATCGGGGTGTTCTGCAGGAATATCTTTCCGCTGTTATCGATGGTGACCGCCAGCGGTTCACGATCCTCGCCGAGCTGTTTGGCGCGGGTTTGCGGCAGATCGACCGGCACGCCGACGGTGAGAAGCGGTGCCGTCACCATGAAGACGATCAGCAGCACGAGCATCACATCGACGAAGGGCGTGACATTGATCTCGGACATTGGCCGGCCGCGGCGGCCACGTCCGCCGGTCTTGCGCGGATTGGTCATCACCGCCGGCATCAACGCGCCCTTTCGTCGAGCTGCCGTGAGAGGAAGGTCCAGAATTCTTCGGCGAAATTTTCGAGGCGCCCGGTATAGCGGCCAACCTCGTTGAGAAACCGGTTATACGCCACCACGGACGGAATCGCGGCGACGAGGCCCAATGCGGTTGCGAACAGCGCGTCGGCAATACCTGGCGCGACAACCGCGAGCGTTGTGTCCTGCCGTGCGGCGATCGCCTGAAACGCCGTCATGATTCCCCAAACCGTCCCGAACAACCCGACAAAGGGAGCAGTTGAGCCGACGGTGGCGAGATATCCCAATCCACGCTCGATCTTTTCCACCTCGCGCTGGATTGAAACATTCATCGCCCGTTCGACGCGTTCTTTCAGACCCGCGAGCTGCCATTCCTTGGGTGGGCCGGATTCGAATGAGCGCTTCCATTCGCGCAGAGCGGCGACGAATACTGCCGTAAACGGCTGATCGGCCGTGTGCGAATGCTGTGCATAGAGATCGTCAAGCGAGCGGCCGGACCAGAATGTCGACTCGAAGGTGTTGGCCTTGCGCTTCAGCGAGCCGAACACCATCGACTTGTCGATGATCAGAACCCATGACCAGAAGGATGCCAGGATCAGCAACACCAGCACGACCTTGACCACGATATCGGCCCTGATAAACAGGCCGACCGGGGTAAATGCGCTCTCGATTTCGGAAACTGCCGCGGCGGTGGGACTTTCGGTCCCCGGAGGCGCCGCCAATGGCGCAGCATCTGCGGCTGGTCCAACCGGTGCGGCCGAGGGCGGGCGTCCGGCCTCAACCGGAGCTGCGCGTTGCAATTGCGCGACTGCCGAGTTGATGCTCGCCGATGCGGCAAAACAAATGAGAAGCGAGGCGAAAAACAAGCCAAGCCAACGATACGATGTCTTCGACGTTGTTTTCGACAAGCTCACCCGCCCATGAATCATGATTGCTGACCGGCGCACCGGCCAAGGCTAGTGAACTCATCCAAACGTGGCTGAATTTTGACCCGGAGCAGGCGTTAACGGGGTCTAACGATTAAGGCTCAAAGACGCGCGCAACTCCGCGCCAGCGGCGGCGAGATCGGCACGGAAATCCGCATTGCGCATCATCACTGCAACCAGAGCCGTGGCATCAATGCGCCCGGCATCAACGTCCGTCGGATAGTGCACACCGCCGACAATCCGGCTTTCGCCGAACTGCCAGCCGCGTGCGTAAAGTTCGGTGCGTTTTTCCGGCGCCATGTCGGACAGAAGAATGGCGGTCATGGCGCCAAAGGTCGAATGGCCGCTGGGATAGGAATAGCTGTATTGCGGCGAGTGATTGAGCGCAGGGCAGGGCGATCCCGGACCATGTGGGGCGGTGTTTTTCGCGCCCGGCCGCTGCAGCGTATCTTCTTTCATTGTGCCGGGCGGATGAATGTTGCCGTCGAGCACGAATGGACGCGGCCGCTCCCAGCAGTCCTTGCCCAGCGCGGTGGCGAATTGTACGTCGCGGCCCACCTTACGGAAGAACGCCTCCACATCCGGTACTTTCGCGAAATCAAAACCCGGCGCGAGAGTGGCCGCGAAAGCTGTCAGGCCGTCGGTTGCATCTTTCTGCGCGAGTGCAATTCGTTCCGGGCTGCTCGCTGCGCGCAATGCGGCAACGGTTTCGACATCCTTGCGTTCGGCGTCGGATCCCGGGGCCGGAGGCGGAGGCAGGAGGTGCAACACGTCATAATCCGCCGGCGTCAGGTATGGGCTTTGCGACAGCGCCGCTGCGGGCACCACACCGGTGACACAGAAAAATGCCACGGCAAGCATCAAGGGGCGTTTGCGCATTCAATGCTCCTGATTACCGTCGGGATTATTCGCGCTTTGGACGTAAAATTCCATCTGTTTGCGAATTGTGCCGGGGATGCGCCGCGGGCGTCCGGCAGAACCGATCAGGCAAACCTCAACCGACGCCTGAATGAGCATTTCGGCGCTGCGCTCGATCCATTGATCAAGCAACATGCGAGCACCGGTGATGCCGGCGATCTGCGTGCGTGCGGTCAGGGCATCTTCGATCCGCGCTGGCCGGAGATAGGTAATGCCGATTTTGCGCACCGTCCAGAACAATGGTTCGGCCGCATGCAGCAGTTCGCGATGACCAATGCCGCAGATGCGCAGGAATTCGGAACGCCCGCGCTCGATGAATTTCAGATAGTTGGCGTGATAGACAAAGCCGGAGAAATCGGTGTCCTCGTAATAGACGCGGACCGGAAACACATGCGTCCTGTCGTGCATCCACCCGGTGGGTGGCATGACGGAATGTTCATTCGTCGCCATTGTCGAATAGACGCGTTTGCTGTGCTGGATTTGCGGTCTGCGGCAGACCGAGGTGCGCGAAGGCGTTGCCGGTCAATACGCGGCCGCGCGGCGTGCGTTGGACCAGGCCCTGCTGAATGAGATAGGGTTCGACAATCTCCTCGATCGCATCGCTCGGTTCGCCGAGTGCTGCGGCCAGGGTTTCGAGCCCGACGGGGCCGCCGGTGAAGCTCTCCGCGATCAGCGCAAGATAGCGCCGGTCGAAAGCATCGAGACCTTTGTGGTCGACTTCCAGCCGGGCGAGCGCGGCATCGGCGACCACCTGATCGACTTCGACCCGGCCCGCCACCACAGCGAAATCCCGCACGCGTTTCAACAGTCGTCCGGCGATGCGCGGTGTGCCGCGCGAGCGCATGGCGATTTCGCGCGCGCCATCCGGAGTGAGTGGTAAGCCGAGCACACGGGCACCGCGGGCGACGATCTGAATCAACTCGTTCGTATCATAGAATGACAGGCGGATCGGAATGCCGAAGCGGTCGCGCAACGGCGTGGTGAGGAGTCCCGTACGCGTCGTTGCGCCAACCAGGGTGAATGGCTGCAATCCGATCTTCACCGAACGCGCCGACGGTCCCTCGCCGATGATGAGATCGAGCTCGAAATCTTCCATCGCGGGATAAAGGATCTCCTCGACCACCGGATTTAGGCGGTGGATTTCGTCGATGAACAGCACGTCGCGCGCTTCGAGATTGGTGAGCAGCGCGGCGAGATCGCCGGCGCGGGCGAGCACTGGACCGGAGGTGGCACGAAATCCGACGCCGAGTTCTTTGGCGAGGATTTGGGCCAGCGTGGTCTTGCCCAAACCCGGCGGACCGGAAAACAGCACATGATCGAGCGGTTCGTTGCGCGATTTCGCCGCTTCGATGAACACCGTCAGGTTTTCGCGCGCCTGTTTCTGGCCAATGAAGTCCTTTAGCTGCTTTGGGCGCAAGGACGTTTCGAGCGCGTCTTCGTCGCGGCGCTCAGGAGTGACGACGCGGCTTACAGGTTCTGCGCTTTTGGTCTTGGCCAAGGCCATGAATCGTTCCGGATGCTATCGCACTGTGCGTGAATTTCGCTGATTTTTGAAGCGTGTCACAGCCTCGCAGACAGACGCAGGGATTCGCGGATCAACACGTCGAGCGGCAGTGCATCGGAGTTGGGCCCGATCGCCTGCGCCGCCCGGGCGACCGCATCGTTTGCCGCGCTTTGCGGATAGCCAAGTTTCACCAGGGCTGCGATGGCTTCCGCTTCGACGCTGCGCGAGGGTAGCGAGGGCCCGCGTAAATCGGCATGGACCGCCGCGGCCGGAATGGCGATGCCGCTGACTTTGTCTTTCAACTCCGCGATCAGCCGCGCCGCGAGTTTCGGACCGACGCCCTGGGCCCGGCCGAGAACCGCCTTGTCGCCGAGCACAATGGCGCGCTCGATCTCGCCGGTTTTCAGGGCTGACAGGATCGACAGTGCCACCCGCGCGCCGACACCCTGCACGGTCTGCAGCAGCCGGAACCAGTCGCGTTCCTGCGCCGCAATGAAACCATAGAGCCGGATGGCATCTTCTGAAACTTTCGTTTCGATCGCGAGACTGACGCGCTCACCCGGCGACAGGCGCGCGAGCGTCGATGACGGGCAGTGCACCATGTACCCGACCCCTGCGACATCGATGATTGCATGATCCGCGGCGATGGTGTCGATGAGGCCGGTAAGTTTGCCGATCATGACAGCAATGCTGCGGCGATACGGGCGCCAGTGGACGAGAGATGCGCATGTGCGATGGCGCAGGCCAGTGCGTCGGCTGCATCTGCGGCTTCAAACTGTGCTCTCGGCAAGAGACGCCGAACCATTGCCTGCACCTGCGCCTTGTCGGCGTGTCCTACTCCGACAACCGACTTCTTGATGTGATTGGGTGCGTATTCCGCGACCGGCAAGCCCGCTTCTGCTGCGCAAAGCAGCGGCATCGCGCGGGCATGTCCGAGCTTGAGTGCCGCTTGCGGGTCTTTGGCAACGAATGCCTGTTCGACCGCAACAGCAGCCGGCGAAAATTGCGCCAGGAGTGCGGATATTGCCCGGTGGATCTGGGCCAGCCGCTCGCCCAGAGGCGTGGCCGGTTTGGTTGCGACGATACCGTTGGCAATGTGCGTGAGGCGCGCGCCGTCGGCTTCAATGATCCCCCAGCCGGTGCGCGCCAGTCCCGGATCAAATCCGGCGATACGCATGATCATGCTCACATTGGTCCGAATCGCCCGCACACTGTCGTCTGCGCTTGTGCGCCGTGCAACTCCCAAGATTGCGCCATTTTTCATCTGCCCAGGTGACACTCCAGGTGCTAAACCCGAATTTAGACCGGGTGTTTCCGCCGCTAGACGTCGTTCAAAGCACTTCGTGAAGGGAATTCGATATGCGAATGGCTGTCGCAGTTCTTCTATTTCTGGGATTTGCATACCCAGTCCTGGCAAATCCGGATTTCGAGCTTGGCCCGGCAACGGGCTCAAAAGCGCCGACGATCGGAACGCCCCTCGACCAAACCAATAAGCCTCGTTCAATTGAATCACTGATGGGTGAAAAAGGATTGGTGCTGTTCTTTTTCCGCTCCGCGGATTGGTGTCCCTATTGTCAGGCCCAGATGATGGACCTGAATACCGGCGTGGCCGAGATCGAAAGGCGCGGTTATCGGCTGGCCGGTATTTCCTACGATTCGCCGCAAATCCTCGCGACCTTCATCGAACGACGCGGGATCAAGTACACATTGCTAAGCGATCCGAAATCCGAAGTGATCGACCGTTATAAACTGCGGGACCCGCAATATCCTCCTGGAAACCGTGCCTATGGCGTGCCTCGCCCGATCATTTTCATTCTGGATCGCAATGGTGTCATCCAGGATAAACTGTACGAAGCGACTTACACCAAGCGGCCCCCAATCGGGCTCGTCATTGAAACGCTGGACAAAATACGCGCCGCGAGCCGGTGACAGCCAGGGATCGCGTTTGCGGGGTCAGGTCGTCTCGATGCGAACGCCTTTCCAGAATGCGACCCGGCCCGCGATATTGCGTGCCGCCGGTTTTGGGTCTGGATAGTACCAAGCGGCATCAGGGTTCTTTTCGCCGTCAACTTCAATCGAGTAATAGCTTGCGATGCCCTTCCATGGGCACGTGCTGTGTGTCTCGCTGGATTTGAAAAATTCTTTATGCAGCGCTTCGGCGGGAAAGTAATGGTTGCCCTCGACGACCTCGGTCCGGTCCGATTCCGCGAGCACTTTTCCTTTCCAGATTGCTTTGACCATGAGGTCTCTCCTTAGGCATTTTCCAACACGATAAGTTCGCCGAGCGCGCGGGATTTGTTACAGTACCGCAAAACGGCACCGCAAACTTCATGATCTCGGTCATTATTCCAGTTGTGAACGAGGAGGCGGCGCTCGAACCGCTGTTGCGGCAGTTGGAACTCGAGTCAACCCCGCACGAAGTGATTGTTGTCGACGGCGGCAGTACGGATCGTACTGTCGAGCTTGCCCGAAGCTCGGGCGCGATCGTGATTTCGTCGGCCTGCGGGCGCGGGAATCAGATTTGCCGTGGGGTAGAACAAGCTTGCGGCGATGTGTTGTTTTTTCTGCACGCGGACAGTGTGTTTCCAGCCGGTGGGTTGCAGCGGATCAGGGAAGCTCTCGCCGAATACCCTCGAGCAGTGGGCGGAAACTTTCGTCTGATTTTTGATGGCGATTCCGGTTTCAGCCGCTGGCTGACCGGTTTCTACGCCTTCATCCGGCTGTTCCGGCTGTATTACGGCGATTCCGGAATTTTCGTTCGCCGATCCGTGTACGACGCCATCGGTGGAATGAAGCCCATTCCGGTTATGGAGGACATTGAATTCGTGCGGCGGCTGGAACGTTCCGGGAGAACATGCCGCATCATTGACAAGCCGCTGGTCACCTCATCGCGCCGTTTCGACGGCCGATGGCCGCCCGAGATCGTCTATGGCTGGCTGAAATTGCACGTATTGTTCTGGCTTGGGTTGTCGCCGGAAACCCTTGCCTGCATGTACCGGAAGCAACAATCAAAAAAATCGCCGGGTCCGATGTAATGCAGACCTCCCCGTTATCGGTGGGTATTTTCGCCAAAGCGCCAGTCCCGGGCCTTGCCAAAACGCGGCTGATTCCCCGGCTTGGTCCGGAAGGAGCCGCAAGACTTCAGAGTAGCTTGACGCGGCGTGCGGTGAAGCTTGCACGCGAGTCCAATATCGGTCCGGTGTCCCTGTGGTGCACACCCACAACCAGACACCCGCTATTTCAGGCACTCGCCGGCGAGTTTGGCGTGGCGCTGCGTGATCAGGCGGAGGGCGATCTCGGCGCGCGGATGTGCGATGCGCTATGCCAGCTGACGCGGGATTCGCCGGCTCTGTTGATCGGTACCGATTCTGTCGTTCTGGAATCGCGACATCTGATAAACGCGGCGAATTTACTGCGCGCGGAATGTGATGCGGTTTTCATTCCCGTCGAGGACGGCGGTTATTTGCTTGTGGGTGTGCGTCAGTGCCAGCCTGCGCTGTTCCAGGGTCTCGCGTGGAACACGTCAGCAGTGATGGAAGAAACGCGCAAACGCGCAACCCATCTCGGGTTGGCCATCGCCGAACTTGAGACGCTTTGGGACATCGATGTGCCGGAGGATTACGACCGCGCACTGCGCTTGGGTTGCTCCAGTAATGCTTTATCCGAGTGTCAGCCGCAGCCTGACGAGCGCCTTCGGCACGCGCGAAAACAGTCTCGGCATATAGACCGACTGTGCCGCCGTTTTTGAGATTTCACCTAAAGTCGGATAGGGCATGACGGCCTTCAAAAACGCGCTCAACCGCAGCCGGTTTGCCACTGCCAGCGCCCAGGGCTGAATCATTTCGCCGGCATGTGGCGCGAGAATGGATACTCCGGCAATTTTGCCGTTCCGCGCGACAATCAGCTTCATGGCGCCGGGAAATGCGACATCCGTCTGTGCACGGTCGTTTTCAGCCAGCTCCTCGGTGAGCACCCGGACTTTGTCGCCATACACGGCGCGCGCCTCGCTTTCCGTCATTCCCAAATGGGCGAGTTCGGGATCCGTATAGGTCACCGAAGGAATGAGCCGATAATCCGCCTTCGCCGGCCATCCAAACAGCGCGTTCGCGACAGCAATCTGCGCCTGATAATTCGCCGCATGAGTGAAACAGTGCGCTCCGGCAATGGCATCGCCAATGGCATAGACATGGCGCTGAGTGGTGCGCAGCCGGGCATCGACAATAATGCCCTCGCGTCCGAAGCGAATTCCCGCTCGTTCGAGCGCCAGAGAATTGGGATTCATTTCGCGGCCGGCAGCCACCAGCAGATGCGATCCGGAAATCCGCTCTCCGGTCCCGCCAAGGGTGATTGCAACGCCATCCGGACCGGACATGACATTGGCGATACGGGTGTGTTCCCGCAGTGCGACGCGATCATCCGTGAGCTGGCGCCGCAGCCGATCAACCAATTCGGGCTCATCTTTGGCCAGTAGCCGTTCGGACTCGAACACCGTCACGCTGCTGCCGAGTCGCGCAAATGCCTGCGCGAGTTCCGCACCCTCCGGACCTGCGCCGATGATCAGCAAATGGCGCGGCAGGTCGGGCAATGAGAAAATCGTCTCATTCGTGAGATATGGGACCTGATCCAGTCCAGGTATCGGCGGAATGGCCGGTCGCGATCCGGTCGCGATGATGATCCGCCGCGCACGCAGGTCACAGTCGCCGCCGGCGATCCCGTTTCGGCTGGTGAACTGGGCCTGTGCCCGGATCACATTGACGCCTAGCCGTTCGAAACGCTCGGCGGAATCGTGCGGCGCAATGGCGGCGATCGCGCGCCGGACATGATCCATTACCAACGAAAAACGGACATCCGGCACGGCGTTGATGCCGAACCGGCTCGCGTTGCGGATTTCCGCGGCAGTGCGCGCTGCCGCGAGCAATGCCTTGGAGGGCACGCAGCCGGTGTTGAGGCATTCACCGCCCATTTCGCCTTTCTCGAACAGCACCGTGCGGGCACCGAGTTGCGCGGCGATGAATGCCGCTGACAGCCCGCCCGATCCGGCGCCGATCACGCAGACATCACTTCTGAGCCGCTCGGTCATGCGAAGCGCGAGATCAGGCGCTGCAGCTTGCACCGCCGAGCACGCAGAATTTCGCGCATCTCGGGTGATTCAGACTGACCGGCCGGTTCGCGTCGGCAAGACTCACGCCCATTTCGAATCGATCGTCATACGGATGAAGCGTGCAGGAGACCACGGCCGGTGCAGCCGCGCCTGCGCGTTTGATCACCATCCGCGAATGCGCGCACATCATCTGGTCCGGATTTTTGTTCAGAATGGCCCAGCATCGTTCGGTGACTTCCGGAACGGCTGCGGAATCGTCCATTTCCGGAAACAGCACCAGCCGATGTGGGTCCCATGCTTCAATCGCGATCGCATTTTCCGCAAACAAGGCGCCGAAACCGCTGCGCATGGCCGCTTCATCCTCGGGCCAGAGCATCCGGGACGCCACCGCCAAATCAAACCCGTTCCGTGACAGCCAGCGCAATCCTTCCAGTGCCGGCCGCCAGGAGCGCCGGCCGCGGATCGCCTCGTGCTTTGCTTCAGTGAAATGATCGAGCGACACCCGCACCGACAGCTGATGGGAATATCGATGCTTCAGCTCCAACAGGGCAGGCTCATGCCGCCGCATGGGCTTCATGGCATTGGTCAAAACCAGCGTGCGGTAACCCGCCCCAAGCGAATCCATCAGCATCGCAATGATGTCGGGATTCATGAAGGGTTCGCCGCCGGTAAAACCGATGTCTCGCAAAGCGGGGTGATCGCGCGCCGCTTCGGCCATGAATGTTCTGGCTTCCTCATACGAAAGATAGGCGAGCCGGTCATTACGCGGTGTGGATTCAATGTAGCAGCCGCGGCACGCGATATTGCACAGCGTGCCGGTGTTGAACCAAAGCGTTTTGAGACCCGCCGGCGCGACCCGGGCCCGCGCTTCACCTGACGCGGTCCAATCGGGATCGACAAATTTTTCGCGAAGCGGGACGGACTGGAGCATTGGGGTATGTTCTCATCAGAAATTCTCCGCAGCTACAGAAAAGGTTACGGCGGGATCTGGCGAGACGAAGCGGTTTCAGGCGGGAGTTGCCATGACGGCCGCTGTCGGCCGAACGGCAGTTTAAGAAGCCGGATCAGCGTGAGTTTCTTCGGGTCCTGAAATGCCGGCACGCCGATTGTGACGTTCTCCGCGGGAACGTCCAGCCTGAAAGTGCCATGCATCCTGTCCCAGAGCGTCAGCCCGCTCGACCAGTTAGAATTGGTTTCGGCCTCCACGACGGAATGGTGGATGGTGTGCAGCCGCGGTGTCATGACAAGCCACGCCAAACGCGACTCCAGCCGCGGCGGCAGGTGCAGATTGGAATGATGGAAGATGACCGACAGCAGCAGAAGACGCTGCCACAGGGCCAGTGACCTGCGCCCTACGCCAATCAGCAAGATCTGGGCCCAACGATACGGCACCGACAAAAGTATTTCGCCGAAGTGAAACCGAAACGCCGTCGTCACATCCATGTCGAGATCGACATGATGCACCTGGTGAAACCGCCAGAGGAACTTGCAGCTATGGATCGCCACGTGCCAGAGATACAGCGTGTAATCCATCAGCAGCACGGCCAGAACGGTTTCCGCCCATTGCGGCAGGCGGAGGCGCCGGATTCCCCATGTCCGGCGTTCAACCAGATTGGCGAGTGGACGCACAGTCGGAACTTCGATCAATCCAACCACGATAGCGCTGATTAGCGCTGTGCCGAGATTCCGCACGTCGCGTGCAGGTTTTGACTGCGTCTGACGCCGCAGCGGCCGGCGCGATTCTTCCCAGAGCAGCAGTCCCGCCACGAGCAGAACCAGCAAACTGCCCGCGCGCTCGGGTTTTCGGTTGGTCATCCGTGCGTCGAGAAATAAGCGCGCGGGCAAGTAACCTCAAGCGGCCGATCAACGAACTTGCTGGCAGCAAAGCACAACAGATCACCGATTCCACCGGCAGGATCGTAACCGAAGGAATATCCCATGTGCGGGTCGTCAATGAGCAGGTGCCTGATCGGCATTCTTGGAGCGCGAATCACCATCACCAGCGCGTTTGCGGTCGTGAGCAGCACGATCGATCCAGACTCCCCGGCGACGGTGTACAGTCAAAGAATGGACGGATGTCCATATTATCCGTCACCAGTCATGTGTCGTGCTGAGCCGCCGTGAAACGGCTCAGGCCGAAAGTTTTTCCATCGCGGCTTCGCTCATCTCGTAGTTCGCATAGACATTCTGGACGTCGTCATGGTCCTCCAGCACGTCGAGCAATTTTATCAGCGTCTCCGCGGTTTCATCATCCACCGTGACCGTGTTTGCCGGACGCCAAACGATCTTTGCCGATTGCGGAGCGCCGAGTTTTGCC
>DASUHP010000055.1:0-2291 GCA_036273455.1 Micropepsaceae bacterium
GATGCGTCGTTCCGGCAGAACATAGGAAAACATCCCACCCTGATCCCGAAATTCCCCTCTCATTCGCGCGCCCCCTGATTCGCAACGCGAGAACTGAATCACCCTAAATCACCTGTGGCGAGGTTTTTCAGCAAACTGCTAGATTTCTTTTGAAACGCGTGCAGGACATAAACGGAGTCTCTGAACTGCAGCGAATATACGGTTCGGTATGTGCCATGGTCATCTTCGTCGATAAGCTCCAGAACGTGGGCGCCAAGTCCTTTTAGCGGTTTGGCTGATGGGGGTGCTGGCCGGTTTGAGCCAGGAACAATTCGAATCCGAATCGATTCTGAATAGGTGTCGGGAAATGGCCATAGTCACGCTTGCTCGATGCGACCCAGAACAGCGGCCGGATCGGAACCGTCCTGCGGATCATGACAATTTCTTATATGAGTGTTTACTCATATTAGTCAAGCCTCTGAACTCGTCTCAATGGAAGTCGCGGGATTTGGGGAGGATTTTCACTTGGCGCGGATGACGATGAAGCCCGCGCGGGTCGCTGCGTGGATGCTCAATGTCGTCGAAATGGCCGGGAATGGCCGGCATCGGCGCTTCGGAGAGTAAATCGAGATCGGCGGTGCGGTCGAAAATCCGCTCCGCGACCAGATGGATGATATCTTCCGGGCTGCGCTGGATTTTGCCTTCCACCAGCATCAGCCTGGCGCCGACGATCTCCTTGCGGAATTGCTCATAGAGTTTGGGCCAGATCACGACATTGCAGACTCCGGTTTCGTCGCTGAGCGTGACAAACACCACACCGGCGGTTCCCGGCATCTGGCGCACTAGTACGACGCCGGCGCATTTGACGCGTGCGGCGTCCTTTGCCTTGCTCACATCGGCGCAGCGCATGATGTGTTCGCGGGCAAAACGCGTGCGCAGAAATTCGGTCGGATAGCCTTTCAGCGACAACCGCAGGGTCTGGTAATCGGCGACAACCTGTTCGCCCAAAGGCATTTGCGGCAGTGGCGCGGTCTGTTCGCCCGGCTGATCGCTTTCATCGCGCGCGGCGAACAGCGGCAGGCTATCTTCGCCGGTCATCCGGCGCACGGCCCACAGCGCTTCCCGGCGGTCGAGGCCGAGAGAGCGGAACGCATCGGCTTCGGCGAGCGCCATCAGCGCCGGTTTGCGCAAATGGGCGCGGCGGACGAATTCGCGAAAATCGGGAAAGCCGGCTTCGCGGGTTGCCGCGAGGCGATCGGCCCAGTCGTGATGAAACCCATCGATCTGGCGAAAGCCGAGGCGGATCGCCAGCCCTGATGCCACATGCTCCAGCGTGTTGTCCCAGGTGCTGAAATTCACGTCCGGCGCGAGCACCTCGACCCCGTGTTCGCGCGCATCGCGCACAATCTCCGCCGGGGCGTAAAATCCCATCGGCTGTGAATTCAGCAGCGCGCAGCCGAATGCCGCCGGATGGTGGCATTTGATCCAGGCCGAGACATAAACCAGATGCGCGAAGCTCGCGGCATGGCTTTCGGGAAAGCCGTAACTGCCGAAGCCTTCGATCTGCTGGAAGCAGCGTTCGGCAAAATCGCGGTCATAGCCGCGCACGGTCATGCCTGAGATCAGCTTTTCCCGGTAGCGATCAATGCTGCCGACATTGCGAAAGGTCGCCATCGCGCGCCTGAGTCCATTCGCTTCGTCGGGGGTGAATTTCGCCGCGACAATCGCGAGCCGCATCGCCTGTTCCTGGAACAGCGGCACCCCCATGGTCTTGTGCAGCACGCGGGTTAATTCATCGGCCGGCCCATGTTCGGGGGCGGGCGAGGGGAACGCGATTTTTTCCACACCGCTGCGCCGGCGCAAATAGGGATGGACCATGTCGCCCTGGATCGGACCGGGCCGGACAATCGCGACCTCAATCACCAGATCATAGAATTCGCGCGGTTTGAGCCGCGGCAGCATGTTCATCTGCGCCCGGCTTTCGACCTGGAACACACCGATCGCATCGGCGCGGCACAACATGTCGTAGACGGCGGGATCTTCACGCGGCACGGTGCCGAGCGTGAGCATGCGGCCTTCATGTGCGGCGATAAGGTCAAAAGCCTTGCGGATGCAGGTCAGCATGCCGAGCGCCAGCACATCGACCTTCATGATGCCGAGAGTATCGATGTCGTCCTTGTCCCATTCGATGAAATAGCGGTCTTCCATGGCCGCGGGGCCAATCGGAACAATGGTGTCGAGGGCATCGCGGGTGAGCACGAATCCGCCGACATGCTGTGACAGATGGCGGGGAAAGCCGATCAATTCATTGG
>DASUHP010000056.1:0-22806 GCA_036273455.1 Micropepsaceae bacterium
GACAACGTCCAAGCCGGCGAGATGGTCGAGTTTCCCGGCGCGATCAAAGGCATGGCGCTCAATCTCGAAAGCGACAATGTCGGTGTCGTGATCTTCGGTGAAGACCGTTCGATCAAGGAAGGCGACACCGTCAAGCGGACCGGCGCCATCGTCGACTTCCCGGTCGGAAAGGCGCTGCTCGGGCGCGTCGTCGATCCGCTGGGTCAGGCGCTGGATGGCAAAGGCGCGATCGCCGGTGCGGCGGAACGCCGTCGCGTGGACGTAAAAGCGCCGGGCATCATTCCGCGCAAATCGGTGAATGAGCCGATGCAGACCGGATTGAAGGCCATCGATTCGCTGATCCCAATCGGCCGCGGTCAGCGCGAACTGATCATCGGCGACCGTCAGACGGGCAAGACTGCGGTTGCCATCGATGCCATCATCAATCAGCGCGAAGTCAACCAATCCGGGGACGAGAAGGCCAAGCTCTATTGCATCTATGTCGCCATCGGCCAAAAGCGCTCCACGGTCGCACAGATCGTCAAAACCCTCGAAGATGCCGGCGCGATGGAATACACGACCGTCGTGGCCGCCACCGCAAGCGACCCTGCTCCGCTACAATATCTCGCGCCATTTGCCGGCTGCACGCTGGGTGAATGGTTCCGCGATAACGGTATGCATGCGCTGATCATCTATGATGACCTGTCGAAGCAGGCGGTCGCCTATCGCCAGATGTCGCTGCTGCTCCGCCGTCCGCCCGGGCGCGAGGCCTATCCCGGCGACGTGTTCTATCTTCACTCTCGCCTGCTCGAGCGGGCAGCCAAGCTGAATGACGCCAATGGCGGCGGCTCGCTGACTGCGCTGCCGGTGATCGAGACTCAGGCCAACGACGTCTCGGCCTATATTCCGACCAACGTGATTTCGATCACGGACGGCCAGATATTTCTCGAAACCGACCTGTTCTATCAGGGCATTCGCCCGGCGGTGAATGTCGGCATCTCGGTCTCGCGCGTCGGTTCGGCCGCGCAGATCAAGGCGATGAAACAGGTCGCAGGTTCGATCAAACTCGAGCTGGCGCAATATCGCGAAATGGCGGCCTTCGCCCAGTTCGGCTCGGATCTCGATGTCGCGACCCAGCGACTCCTCAACCGCGGCTCACGGCTGACGGAATTGCTGAAGCAGCCGCAATACGCGCCTTACCCCATCGAAGAGCAGGTGGCGGCGATCTATACCGGGGTGAAAGGCTATCTCGATCGCCTTCCGGTCAATCAGGTGCAGCGCTTCGAGGCCGAATTCCTGCGCCTGATGCGCGGCAAGCACGCCGATTTGCTCCAGGCGATCCGCACCGGCAAGCAGCTCACACCCGATATTGAAAACCGGCTGAAGTCGATCCTTGACGAATTCGCCAGGAATTTCGCCTGACCCATGCCCAGCCTGAAGGCATTCCGCAACCGCATCGCCAGCGTCAGGGCAACACGCAAGATCACGCGCGCAATGCAGATGGTTGCCGCATCCAAACTGAAGCGGGCCCAGGATGCAGCACAGGCGGCGCGGCCCTATGCGGAGAAAATGTCGTCGGTGATTTCATCGCTGGCTGGTGCAATGGCGAACAATCCGGGCGCACCGAAGCTCCTCACCGGGACGGGCGCGGACCAGGTGCAGCTCGTCATTGTCGCGACAGCGGACCGCGGGTTGTGCGGAGGATTCAACACGAACATTGTCCGGCGGGCGAGGCAACTGATCGATCAGCTGTTGCGCGACGGCAAAGAGGTGAAGATCTTCTGTATCGGAAGAAAAGGGCGCGACCAGCTTCGCCGGCTGTACGGGCGGCACATCATCGAGACGGTGGAATTCACCGGCGTCAAACGAATCGCCTTCGGAAACGCGGCGGAGATCGGGCGCAAGATTCTGGAAATATATGAAAATGGCGGATTTGACGTCGCAACGATTGTTTATTCGCGCTTTCGTTCGGTGGTATCGCAGGAGCCGGTGGCGCAGCGTCTAATTCCCGCGCCCGTGGAAAGCGCGAAAAAATCCGCGGCCGGCGGCACGTTTTATGATTACGAACCCGATGAAGCGGAAATTCTCGCCGGCCTGCTACCACGCAACATCTCCGTTCAGGTTTTCCGTGCGCTGCTGGAAAACGCCGCATCCGAACAGGGCGCCCGCATGAGCGCGATGGACTCGGCGACCCGCAATGCCGGCGAGGTGATCGACCGATTGACGTTGCAATACAACCGGACACGCCAGGCGATGATTACCAAGGAGCTGATCGAGATCATCTCCGGCGCCGAGGCGATCTGATCGAAAGGACGTTGAGCCATGAATGCCCCTCTCAAATCTTCCAGCAACAAGATCGGCCGTGTCGCGCAGGTGATGGGCGCGGTGGTGGACGTACAGTTCAATGGACCGCTGCCGGAAATCCTCAACGCGCTGGAAACCGACAACAACGGCAACCGGCTGATCCTGGAAGTCGCCCAGCATCTTGGTGAGTCGACGGTCCGCACCATTGCGATGGATTCCACCGAGGGCCTGGTACGGGGGAATGAGGTCTCCGACACCGGCCAGGCAATTGCCGTGCCGGTCGGTGACGGCACACTCGGACGCATCATGAATGTCATTGGCGAGCCGGTGGACGAAGCCGGTCCGATCAATACCCCCGGCAGGCGCGGCATCCACCAGCCGGCGCCGTCATTCGTCGAACAATCGACCGAAGCGCAGGTCCTTGTGACCGGCATCAAGGTGATTGACCTACTGGCACCCTATGCCAAAGGCGGCAAAATTGGATTGTTCGGCGGCGCCGGGGTCGGCAAGACGGTGCTGATCCAGGAACTGATCAACAACGTCGCGAAGAAACATGGTGGTTATTCGGTATTTGCGGGCGTGGGCGAACGCACCCGCGAAGGTAATGACCTGTACCACGAGATGATCGAGTCGGGCGTAAACAAGGACCCGAAAAAGGGATCGACCGAAGGTTCGAAATGCGCACTGGTCTATGGCCAGATGAATGAGCCGCCCGGCGCCCGCGCCCGCGTCGGTCTCTCCGGTCTGACTGTTGCCGAATATTTCCGCGACCAGGGACAGGACGTGCTGTTTTTCGTGGATAATATTTTCCGCTTCACCCAGGCCGGTTCGGAAGTGTCGGCGCTGCTCGGGCGCATTCCTTCGGCGGTGGGATATCAGCCGACGCTCGCTACCGACATGGGCGCGCTGCAGGAACGCATCACTTCCACAAACAAGGGGTCGATCACCAGCGTGCAGGCGATCTATGTGCCGGCAGACGATCTGACCGATCCGGCGCCTGCGACATCATTCGCGCATCTTGACGCTACAACCGTGCTGTCGCGCCAGATCGCAGAACTCGGAATCTATCCTGCGGTGGATCCGCTCGATTCGACATCGCGCATTCTCGATCCGCGTGTCGTCGGCGATGAGCATTATCGCGTTGCGCGCCAGGTGCAGGTGATCCTGCAGCGCTATAAATCGCTCCAGGACATCATCGCAATTCTCGGCATGGATGAATTGTCCGAAGAGGACAAACTGACGGTCGCGCGCGCGCGCAAAATCCAGCGCTTCCTGTCGCAACCGTTCCATGTCGCGGAAGTGTTTACCGGCTTCCCCGGCCTGTTTGTCGACATCGCCGACACAGTGAAGGGATTCGCCGCGGTGGCAAATGGCGAATATGACCATTTGCCGGAATCCGCCTTCTACATGGTCGGCACCATCGAGGACGCCGTGAAGAAAGCGGAAAAAATGGCCGCGGAAGCAGCGTAAATGGCCCCCCTTCGCCAAGACTTGCCGGGGCTGACAAGCTCGTCGCGCTGTAGCTCCAAAGGAGCGTAGGCGGATGGCGGAGTTGATACACTTCGACCTGGTTTCGCCGGAACGGCAGCTGCTGTCCGAAGATGTCGAGATGGTGACGCTTCCCGGCGTGGACGGCTATTTCGGGGTGCTCGCCGGCCACGCGCCGACGCTCTCCGGCCTCAAGCCCGGTGTGATCGAAGTGAAAACCGGCTCTGAGGCGCCGATGAAATTGTTCGTGCGCGGAGGTTTCGCCGAAGTGGACAATCGCCGCGTCGTGGTGCTGGCAGAAGAGGCCATCCCACTCGCCGATTTCGATGTCGCCGCACTCGACCAGCGCATTCGCGACACCGAGGAGGATATGGCGGCGGCGAGAACCGACGCCGAACGCATGCGGGTCGCCGAACAACTCGACCATTTGCGCCAGCTCCGCTCGGTGTTCTGAGCGGCCACTTGCCTTTTCCTTTTGATTTGCCGAATCTCAGGGCTCGCGTGGGGGAGTTCGTGGATGCCGGACGGCGCCGTGTATGAGGCGGGATGGACGCTCGACCAGATTCCGTGGTCGTTGTTCGATGCGTCCAAAATCAACACCACGCTGCTTGCGGCGGTGAAAGCCGCCTCGCTCGTGGAATACAACGCGCCCGATTACGTCAGATACCTCACGACCATTTATCGTGATCAGCCCGAACATGTCCGGCGCAACATCGAACGCTGGGGCGGTGAAGAGGTCCAGCACGGATTGGCGCTCGGACGCTGGGCCGAACTTGCCGACCCGGGATTCAATTTCCAGGCGGCGTTCGCGAGGTTCCACAAGCTGTACCGCGCGCCGCATTTTGAACGGGCGCAATCATCCGTCCGCGGATCACGCCGGGGCGAAATGATTGCGCGTTGTGTCGTCGAAAGCGGCACCTCCTCGCTGTACAGTGCCCTGCGCGATGGAAGTGATGAGCCAGTACTGAAGCAGATTGCCGCGCGCATCGCGGGCGACGAATTTCGCCATTACCGGATGTTCTATGACATCATGCGCGGCGACAAGGAGCCGGATCTGCCGCGCTGGCGCAAATTCCTGATCGCGGTCGGAAGGGTCAACGAATCCACCGACGACGAACTCGCTTGTGCCTTTTATTGCGCCAATGTACCGGAATCGGACAGCGCCCGCCTGCCCTATCGCCGCCGGTATTACGCGCAGAAGTACCGCAATACCATCATGAGCTTCTACCGCCGTCATCACGTTGAGAAGCTGGTGAAGATGGTGGTCATGCCGGCAGGGATCGACCCATCCGGGCGCCTGGTGGGTTTGGCGGGCGGCATCGTGTGGCGCCTGCTGACCTGGCGGGTGCGTGGGATGGCGCTCCAACGGGGTTGATTCCACTGTAATTTTTGGTGGCGTAAGGCGTTGCGTTGGGCCAAATTGCCGCCATGCTCAACACCGCATTGCAAACAGCGCAATCCGCGCTTCACGCCGGCCGGCTGCCCGAAGCGGGCCGGTTATTTCAGGACGCATTACGCAGCAACCCGCGGGATTTCGACGCGCTGTATGGTCTCGGCCTCGTGTGTCTGTACGCCCAGCAATTTGAGCAGGCACAACAACTGTTCGGCGAAACCGTGCGCCTCGATCCGCTGTTTGCCGACGGATTCTGCGTGCGCGGTGTGGCGCTGATACGGCTCGGCCGGCACGAGGAAGCGCTCGGCTGCTTCGAGCGGGCGCTGATGATCCGGCCGAATTCGGTCGATGCGCTGGCCAATCATGCCACTACGCTGCTGGAGATGGGACAGGCCGAACGGGCGCTTCCTGAGCTGGAACGCGCAATCACGATCGATCCGCGCCATTTCGTGTCCTGGCACAGCCGCGGCAACACGCTGATCGCATTGAACCGGCCGCTGGAAGCGCTCGAATGCTATGCCCGCGCGCTGGAAATCGATCCCTCGAATCAGCTGGCGATGGAAAACCGTGACAACGCGTTGTTCCAACTGGGACGGTTGAAGCGTTGTCCAACCGGATTCATGCGCACTCTATTCGACCAGTTCTCGTCGCATTACGACGACACCATGCTCGAAAAACTCCAGTATCGCGCGCATGTGCATCTGCGCGAGCTCGCCGATCGCGTGCTGCCCAAGCGCGATGGCCCCCTCCGCGTGCTCGATCTTGGCTGCGGTACCGGCCTTGCCGGCGTGGCATTCTGCGATCTCGCGAATGGCGGACCGATGGACGGCATCGATCTGGCGCCGAAAATGCTCGAGGCGGCAAAGGCGCGCGGCATTTACCGCAATCTCATACTCGGCGATCTGGAAAACGAACTTTTCGCGCCCGGGCCGCAATATGACGTCATCCTTGCGGCGGATACGATGATTTATCTCGGCGATCTGTCGCGGACATTCGCCGGCGTCTCCCGCAGGCTCGATCCGAAGGGTCATTATCTGTTCGCTGTGGAAAGTCTGGACGGCGAGGACTGGGAACAGACGCCGCAAAACCGGTTCCGGCATTCGCCGGGCTACTTGCGATCCGAAGCCGATCTCGCCGGTCTGGAGGTGCTTGCGATTGATCCCTGCGTGTTGCGCAACGAACATAATGTGGCGGTTGGCGGATTTGCCGTCGCGCTGCGCAAACCGCAGATGAATTAGCGCTACATTGTTCGCTTGACCATCAACTGCTTGATCTCGGCGATGGCCCTGGCGGGGTTCAGGCCCTTGGGACAAACCGTGGCGCAGTTCATGATGGTGTGGCAGCGATAAAGGCGGAACGGATCTTCAAGCTCGTCCAGTCTTTCGCCGGCATATTCGTCGCGTGAATCCGTGATCCAGCGCGCAGCCTGCAACAACGCTGCCGGTCCGAGAAAACGCTCCGGATTCCACCAATAGGACGGACAGGAAGTCGAGCAGCAGGCGCACAGAATGCACTCATATAACCCATCGAGCTTCGCGCGGTCCTCAGGGGATTGCAGCCATTCTTTCGCCGGAGCGGAAGTCTTGTTCTTAAGATGCGGGTCGATGGCGGCGTATTGCGCGTAAAAATTTGTGAGATCGGGCACGAGATCCTTCACCACCGGCATATGCGGCAATGGATAGATGTTGATTGTGCCCGACACATCCGACATCGCCCTGGTGCAGGCGAGCGTGTTCGATCCGCCAATGTTCATCGCGCATGAGCCGCACACACCTTCGCGGCAGGAGCGCCGAAAGGTCAGTGTCGGATCGACTTCATTTTTGATTTTGATCAGCGCGTCCAACACCATCGGGCCGCAATCCGCGGTGTCGATGGTATAGGTGTCGAGGCGCGGATTGCCTTTGGTTTCCGGATCGTAACGGTAGATGCGCAGCCGCTTGGCGCGGTTCACCGGTTTTCCGTCGGCGCGTTTCGGCGCCGGCCAGGTCTTACCCGCACCAACCCTGCTGTCTTTCGGCAATCTGAGCTGAACCATTCCGACAAATCACCTCACTGGTAGGGCAGCAATAGCAGACAGGAACGAGAAAAGAGAAGCGAGAAGCTCTCGCTCCTCGCTCTATTCCGGCGATCTCTTGCGCGCGATGAACAGTTTTTCACCGCGCTGCAAGCCATATGTCACGACGTCGTCGCCTTCGGCGGTGAACTCCTCCAGGGCAAATCCGGCGCTGGTGATCCGCTCGCGCACATCCGCTCCGTAAAAGCGCAAATGATCCGCCTGTCCGTAATGACGCTTGCGCTGCTCGGGCGTGCGCAGATCATCGCGCTCATAGGTGCGCCTCCAGCCTTCAATCACCGGCAGCATGATCAGTGCGGTGCCATTGGGCCGCAGCACACGGTGCATTTCTGCCAGCGCGAGCCGGTCATCGACATGCTCCAGCACATGCGAACACACAATCCAGTCGAATGCGTCGGCGGGCGAATCAATCGCCTCAATGTCGACGACGCGGTCAGCCCTGCCGGGCACGATATCGGCCGAGACAAGCTTCCCTGCACGGCTTCGCAGCAGTCTTGCCAGACACGGCTCCGGCGCGAAATGCAGGACGGCCGCCGACGAAAGGGATTGGCCATGCCGATCCAGCCACAGCGCCAGCAAGCGGCTCCGCTCGGTCGAACCGCAGCGCGGGCAGCGCACATCAATACGCTGCGGCCGTCCCGCCGGCCAGAACCACCCGTGATAGCCGCACAGACTGCAGGTGCGCGGAAAACTCGCGCCCTTTGTGCGTGATGCCAATACGCGGCGCATCACGCCCGAAAGATCTGCGAGCCATTCCATCTATTGCTGATTATCCGCGCAATCGGGTTATCGCAGCCGCGTAGTCGCTGCCTGCGCGGAACACGGAAGTGCCAGCCACCAGCACATCGGCGCCAGCCGCAATCGCCTGTTTTGCCGTCTCCGGATTGATTCCGCCATCCACCTCCAGCATCACCTCGCGGTCGCAGGTCTCGATCCGTTCGCGCGCAGCTTTGATTTTCTCAAGCTGGCTCGCAAGAAATTCCTGACCGCCAAAACCGGGGTTGACCGTCATGATCAACAGCAGGTCGATCATGTCGAATACCGGGTCGGTGACTTCGAGCGGTGTGCCCGGATTGAGCACGTAACCGGCTTTTTTCCCGAGGCTGCGGATCAATTGCAGCGTGCGATGCGGATGTGGTCCGGATTCGGGATGGATACTGATGATATCGGCGCCCGCTTCGGCGAAGGCGTGAATATATGGATCGGCGGGCGCGATCATCAAATGGCAATCAAACGGCTTTCGGCTGTGTGGCCGCAAGGCATTGACCACGACCGGGCCGATGGTCAGATTGGGAACAAAATGCCCATCCATGACATCGATGTGGATGAGGTCGGCGCCGGCTTTGTCGATCGCCTCAACTTCCGCTCCGAGGCGCGCGAAATCGGCGGAAAGAATCGAGGGCGCAATACGGATTTTGCTTGCCATCGGCCGTGTTTCTGCGCGATTCCGCATGGCCGTACAAGGTGAAAAATCGCGCGTTGCAATTGACTTGCCCCCACCCCTACCTATTCTGCGCCCAAACTCGAACCGCCGTTTTCAGGACACAGGATGAGCACTCCTCCGAACAGCCCGGGCCCGAGCGCGCGGCCCTATGGACGCCCCTTGTCGCCCCATTTGCAGATCTATCGCTGGCCGATAACGATGGCTGCTTCGATCACCCATCGCGCGACAGGAATTGCTCTCGCGGCGGGGCTGGTCCTGCTTGCATGGTGGCTGATCGCCGCGGCGACAGGCCCCAGCGCCTATTCGGTGTTCACCACCGCTGCAGGCAACATCATCGGTGAAATTGTCCTGTTCGGATTCCTGTGGTCGCTTTGCTATCACCTGCTCAACGGCATCCGTCATCTGTTCTGGGATATCGGATACGGCTTTTACGTGCCAACAGCGCGTATCACCGCGGCGTTTGTATTCGCCGCATCGCTTCTTCTCGCGGCGGGCGCCTTTGCGGTCGGACTGATGGTGAAAGCGGGATTGAACGTATGAACGCGCCGCGGATGAGGACGCCGCTATCGAAAATCGAAGGGCTGGGATCGGCGCGGGCCGGCACCCATCACTTCTGGGCGTTGCGTGTCTCGTCGGTCGCGCTGGTGCCACTATCGATCTGGTTTGTCGCCTCGGCGCTCGCCTATGTCGGCGCCGGACAGGGACCGGTGGCCGCCTATTTTTCCGAGCCCGTCAATGCGGTGCTGATGTTCCTGTTCATCATCACCTGCGCCTACCACACATCGCTCGGGCTGCAGACGGTGATCGAGGATTACTTCCACCAGGAAAGCGTCAAAATCACGCTGCTGCTTCTTGACCGCTTTGCCTGCTGGATTGTCGCGACTGCCGCCGGCTGGGCACTGATTCGCATGGCACTCGCAGGACGCTGACATGGCTGCCTATCCGATCACCGATCACACCTATGACGTCGTTGTCTGCGGCGCGGGCGGCGCAGGATTGCGCGCCACTCTCGAAGCGGCGAAGCACGGACTAAAGGTCGCCTGCCTGAGCAAAGTTTTCCCGACGCGCAGCCACACCGTCGCCGCCCAGGGAGGAATCTCCGCCGCCATCGGCAATATGAGCGAAGACGACTGGCGCTGGCATATGTACGACACGGTCAAGGGCTCCGACTGGCTCGGCGATCAGGACGCTATCGAATATCTGTGCCGCCACGCGCCGGAAGCGGTCTATGAGCTTGAACATTTCGGCGTGCCGTTCTCACGCATGGAAAACGGCAAGATATTCCAGCGCGCCTTCGGCGGAATGACGCTGAAATTCGGCAAAGAACAGGCGCTGCGCACCTGCGCCGCCGCCGACCGCACCGGCCATGCGATACTCCACACGCTTTACGGGCAATCGCTGCGCTATGACGTGAACTTCTTCATCGAGTTCTTCGCGCTCGACCTTCTGATGGAAGACGGGGAATGCCGCGGTTTGATGGCGTGGAATCTCGATGACGGGACGATTCACCGTTTCCGTGCGCATAAAACCATTCTCGCCACCGGCGGATACGGCCGCGCCTATTTTTCCTGCACATCGGCGCATACCTGCACCGGGGACGGCAACGCGATGGTGTTGCGCGCGGGCCTGCCGCTGCAGGACATGGAATTCGTGCAGTTCCATCCGACCGGCATTTACGGCGCGGGCGTTCTCATCACCGAAGGTTCGCGCGGCGAAGGCGGCTACCTGACCAACTCGGCCGGTGAGCGTTTCATGGAACGCTACGCCCCCAACGCCAAGGATCTCGCCTCGCGGGATGTCGTGTCGCGCGCGATGACGATCGAGATTCGCGAAGGCCGCGGTGTCGGTCCGCTCAAGGATCATATCAACCTTCACCTTTCGCATCTTGATCCGAAGGTTCTGCACGAACGATTGCCCGGTATCACCGAATCGGCGCGGATTTTCGCTGGTGTCGATATCACCAAACAGCCGATCCCGGTGCTGCCGACGGTTCATTACAATATGGGCGGCATCCCCACGACCTATCTCGGTGACGCGCTGAGCGTGACCGGAGACAATCCCGACAGCACAGTGCCGGGCCTTTTCGCGATTGGGGAAGGGGCCTGCGTCTCTGTACATGGAGCAAATCGCCTCGGCTCGAATTCGCTGTGCGATTTAGTGGTATTCGGAAAGGCCGCGGGCGAGCGCGCGGCGCAAGGCATCAAACCCGGCGAGAGCCAGCCCGACTTGCGCAAAACCGCAGGTGATGAAGCGCTTTCGCGGTTCGACCGTTTCCGCAATGCGCGCGGCAAAACGCCCACCGCGCAGTTGCGCCTCGCCATGCAGCGGACAATGCAGAATGACGCCGCGGTTTTCCGGACCGGCTCGACGCTGCAAAAAGGCCAGCAGGCGGTACGGGAAGTGTTCAAGGCCATACCCGATGTCGCAGTTTCGGATCGCGGCATGATCTGGAATACGGACCTGGTGGAGACGCTGGAATTCGACAACCTCATCGCGCAGGCGATTGTCACGGTCGACAGCGCAGTGACCCGCACCGAATCGCGCGGCGCACACGCGCGCGAAGACTATCCCGAGCGCGACGACAAAAACTGGATGAAGCACACCGTCATCTGGTTCGATCCGGAGACGGCTGAAACCCGGGTCAGCTTTCGCCCGGTGCACATGTACACGTTGACCAACGACGTGGAATCGATACCGCCCAAGGCGCGCACTTACTGATTCAAAGCCGCTTCAACTCTTCGCGGTAGCGCCGCCAGCGCTGACAGTAGACCTGCGCGTTCAACAGCAGCATGGGCACATCGCTTTCCGCGATGGTCCGCGCCACGCGCGCAGGTACGCCGACGATCAGTGAATTTTCGGGAAACTCTTTTCCCTCCGGCACCAGCGCATTTGCACCGACAACGGAGTTCTTGCCGACCTTCGCACGGTTGAGCAGGGTGGCGCCCATGCCGATGATACAGTTGTCCCCGACCGTTGCGCCGTGCACGACAGCCCCATGTCCCACGGAGACATTTGCGCCCAGACTCAGTGGAATACCCGGATCGGTGTGCAATGCGCAGAGATCCTGGATGTTGCTGTTTTCACCCACGCTGATCCAGTCATTGTCGCCTCGCAAAACGCTGCCGAACCACACGCTGACGCCTTTGGCAAGCCTCACCCGCCCGATCAGATTTGCGTCGGGGGCAATCCAAAACTCGCCCTCCGGCGGAAGCTCCGGTTGCCAGTCGGAAAGCGCGTAGATCGGCATGGGTACCTCCGATGAGTTGTGAATTTTATTCGTCAGGCGCGACGGAGGGCTGGAAAGGGCATAGGATTGAGGGTGTCACTGATTCGCTGCCAACAGGGGGTGTTCATGGCCAAACGCGTCGCGCGTAACAAATTGCGGGAGCGGGGTCATGAAGAAAGCGGCAATGTTCACAAGCTCTTTCCATCAGGAGGTTGGTCGCCCCTCGAACCTGACGAGCGCGACCGCAAATATGTGAAAAATGTACGTGCGCTCAGCAAGGTGCAACAGCAACTTCTGGACGCAATCGAGGAACGCTCTGTCGTTCTGGCACTGGGGCCCGCGGGCACAGGCAAAACTTACCTCGCGGTCGCGCGCGCCGTCGATGCCCTGGAGGGTGGCCGCGTCAACCGTATTGTGCTATCGCGCCCGGCCGTCGAAGCGGGAGAGACGCTCGGATTTCTACCGGGCGATATGGGCGAAAAGCTCGCGCCCTATTTGCGGCCGCTCTATGATGCCCTGACCGAAAGGTTGGGCAGCAAACGTCTCAAGGCGCTTCTGGCCGACGGAGCCATCGAAGTTGCACCGGTGGCATTTATGCGCGGACGCACGCTGAACGATTGCTTCGTCGTCATCGACGAGGCGCAGAACTGCACCTATGGACAACTCAAGATGCTGCTCACCCGGCTCGGCTGGCGCTCGACCATGATCCTTACGGGCGATCCGGATCAGACCGATTTGCTGCCGGGCGTTTCGGGACTGCGCGATATCGCGACGCGGTTGGAGAAGGTGGAGAACATCGCGGTCGTGCGCCTGACCGATGCCGACATCGTCCGGCACCCGTTGGTCGGCGAAATGCTGTCGGTGCTGTAGCTACTTTCTGGAAGCCGGCGGCTCAGGCAAATCCTCTTCGAGGATGGACATGTTGAAGTCGTAGGAAACTTCGCCTTCTTCTTCGTTCTTGTAGATCAGGCCAATGAATTCTCCACCGATATGGACCTCGACGGAGTCCTTGGGCTGCCGCTCCATGATGGTCACGGTGTCGAGCCGAAACAGATTGCGCATGTATTTTTCGAGGCGCCAAATTTCGCTGCGGGTCAAAGGAAGATTCTCCTGCTGCGTGGGTTTATAAGAAGTCGCCGCAGCTATTTTGTACCGTCATCCGGAAAGTCGTGGTTCATATCCTGGGAAGGATGCGGAGTTCCCACTTTGCCGATGACACGCGCCGGAACGCCGGCAACCGTGGTGTAAGGCGGAACGGGTTTGAGTACGACGGAACCGGCGCCGACTTTGCTGTACTCGCCGATATGGATATTGCCGAGCACCTTTGCCCCGACGGAGAGCAGAACTCCGCGGCCGATTTTGGGATGCCGGTCCTCGTTCTGTTTACCAGTGCCCCCGAGCGTGACGCCATGCAGCATCGATACGTCGTCACCGACGACGGCCGTCTCCCCGATCACAACGCCGGTGGCATGGTCGATCATAATACCGCGTCCGAGTTGGGCCGCCGGATGAATGTCCACCGCAAACAGATCGGAAATCCGGCTCTGCACGAACAGCGCCATCAGCCGGCGGCCGCGTGTCCACAGGAAATGCGAGAGACGGTAGCATTCCAGCGCGTGGAAACCTTTGAAGAACAGGAATGCCTGGGCATAGCAATGGCAGGCGGGATCGCGCTGATACACCGCCGCAAGATCCGCGCGGACGGCTTCGCCAATCCGGCTGTCCCGGGCAAATGCCTCGGCAAAGAGTTCGCGCAATTGCATGGGGGAAAGGTCTTCACCGCCAAGTTTGCGCGCGAGATGATATGACAGGGCATCCTCGAGCCGTTCATGTTTGAGGATCGTCGCGTGCGCAAAACCCGCGAGCTCCGGCTCCGATTCCGCCAACTCTTCGGCCTGCTTGCGCAGTGCCGACCAGATCGGATCGCAACTGGCTATTTTCTCGGCCGGGCGCATAACTCTATCCATGCAATTGGCCGGCTTCTCTATCATCATCGCCCCGGTCGTGAAAAGCCGGACAGACGCAATCCAAAAACTAGAATTCCACCGAAGCGCAAACTGCCGTAATAGCTTATCGTCCGGCCTAAATCGGGAACACTCCATGAATGATGCCACGCGCCCTTTGAACATTGCCGTCCCGGAGACCTTTGACCTTCTGTTGAGCCGCCGATCCGGTTCGGCGAAGGCCATGACGGGGCCCGGGCCCACACAAACGGAATTGGACCGAATTCTTTCGGCCGGCCTGCGCGTTCCAGACCATGGCAAACTCCGGCCCTGGAGGTTCATCCTGTTCGAGGGTGAGGGCCGCAACCGGATGGGTGAGATTCTCGGCTCAGTCATTTCCGGCGAGCGCGATTCATCTCCGGAACGCGTTGCGCAGGAACGGGAGCGCTTTTTACGGGCGCCAGTCGTAATCGGCGTGGTCAGCCGCGTGCGCGAACAGATTCCAATTCCGGTCTGGGAACAGCAATTGTCGGCAGGCGCCGTCTGCATGAGCATCGTTATCGCCGCGCACGCACTCGGTTATGTCGCGAACTGGATCACCGAGTGGTGTGCCTATCATCCTGCTGTTCTGGAGCGTATTGGGCTCAAACCGACGGAACGGATTGCAGGATATATTTACATCGGCCATCCCGCCGATCCGCTGGAAGACCGGCCACGTCCCGACATCGGCGCGATCACGACTCGGCTATAGCCGTTCATAGGTGACGGCGTTCCAGAAACTGGCGCGATGCGCGCCGACGCGTACGAATCCGCGCTGACGCAATACGCGCCCGATCATGGCATTGAAATAGCCATGTGCGACCAGAACCGCCGTCCCCGCATTGGTTTCGGCGCCGGCGAGAAGCCGGTCGGCGGCCCGGGCGGCGCGGCGTCGCGCCCGCCGGTAATTCTCGATTTCCGGGTGATATCCGGCGTGCCACATGATGCGGGAAATCACCGCCCAGAGGGGTACATTCAGTTTCACCAGCGGAATTTTCGGCCCGGCCAGCGGAGCTTCGGCAAATAGTGGATCGGCGATGATTTGCGCCTGCGGCAGCAGCGAACGCGCACTGTCATTGGCGCGCGGCGCGCCGCTGGTGAACACCGCGGGTAAATCCTTGACCAGCGCACAAAGCTCTGCCGGCGGGGCGCTGTGAGGGTCGAGACCGGCACTCTCATAGGCGGCGATGAAATGCCGGAAACCGCGATAGCAGGTGCGCGCCATGGCAATCGCCGGTTTGCCGTGCCGCACCAAAACCACCCGTGGCGGCGCCATTGGGGCACAGCATTTCTGCGACAAGTGGATTTTGGGCGTCATCAGTTCGCCGGACTGCCTTGGCATGCGATCTTTATATTGGGCGTGCGTCAGTTGTTTGAAGTTGGCGTCGGGTTTAATCGCGATAGGGTCGAGCTTCCGCCGCCCGGACAAGGCCGCGGATGGTTCGGTAAAAATACCAGATTACCAGCAACGGCAACACAATGAGGCCGAATACAACCGGAAAGATCAGGAACCACGGCGGCCAGAGAAACAGGGTCGATGGATGGCTGAAGAACTGATAGGAAAAATTTGCCCATAGCCCGAACGGAAAAGCCAGCACAGCGATCAGGAGCGCCGCGACAAGCACCCAAAATACGAGAATCAGATTATCGAAATGACTCTGCCAGATGGTGCCCAGCGAATCGTGGCGCCGGAGATGCGCGATCACCACGCCAATAATGGCGGTGAATCCATTGATGCAGGCAAGCAGGAAAAGGAAGTAACAGACGATCACCAGCGGCCTGGGATCGGCTGTCGCGGCGGGCGCGGGTTGTCGCTGGTTCGCGGGTGGCGTATCGCTCATCGGCACAAAGAAGGTTGGCGGGCCTATCGTGATCGATTGGGTGGGTAAGCTCAAACGCGAATTGCGGCGGCCCTTTGCCGGCAGCACCGCAGCCGGACCTCCGCTGGATTTTTCACCATTTCAGAAATTCCTGCTCAAGAAGGTCCGCCCCTATACCATGACGTCGGACGAGCGCGTCGCGGTTCTTGAATCTGCGGTGCGATATGTGACCCGGAACTGTCCCGGCGATTTCGTCGAATGTGGTGTCGCAAAGGGCGGTTCCATGATGGCGATCGCATATACGCTTCTGGATCTGCGCATGACCGGGCCCGATCTGTATCTTTACGATACGTTTGAAGGCATGCCGGAACCGGATGAACATGATCGCGGCCGGTTCGGCGAACCGGCCCATCGCAGTTGGCGCAAACGCCGCGATGACGCGGGGCACTCGACGTGGATCAATCACGGCATTGAGGAAGTGCGCGGCAATCTCGCCCTGACCGGCTATCCCATGGAGCGCGTCCACTTCGTCAAAGGCAAAGTCGAGGAAACACTTTCGACGGCTGCGCTCCCGGAACGGATTGCGCTGTTGCGGCTCGATACCGACTGGTACGCCTCCACCCGGGCGGAATTTGACCATCTCTACCCGCGGTTGGTCCGTGGCGGGATTTTGATCGTGGACGATTATTTCCGTTGGCAGGGGTCTCGTAAAGCGACCGACGAATACCTCCAGGAACAGCAAATCCCGATGTTCCTGGTGCGGGTGGACGATTCCTCGGTTATCGGGGTTAAGCCCTAGTTTCCACGGAAGGTAAGTTTGTGCCAATATCAGGCGTGGACCCAGCCGTTCTAACCGGGAGGAAATCTATGAAATCTCTACATGTCGTTTTGGCCGGCGTGGCGGCAGCTTCGCTTGGCGCACTGATTCCCAATGTTGCCGCCGCGGATGCGCAGCAGGCGGTCACGATCGCGGCGAATCATGCTGGCTTGGCAGCCAATGCCGGCAATATCAATGTCGTTCACACCCATCTGCACCACGTGCTGAATTGCCTCGTGGGACCGGGCGGTGACGGTTTTGATGCCATGCCGGGAAATCCCTGCGCGATGGCCGGTGGCGCGATTCCGCAGGAAAATAATGCGGAAATGAAAACCAAGCTGCTCACCGTCGCAACTCTGGTGCGCTCTGGCATCGGTGAAAGCGATATGGCGGCGGCGAAAAAGATCGCGACCGACGCCCAGAACGATCTGAAGGCGAAGTAAGGCAGTTTCTGACCCGGCGGTACCGCGCTTATCCGCTGGTGCCGCCGGTCCGACCTGTTGGCACGCGAACAGCGCGCCCGGGTGATTTTGTTTCGGCGCCGCCCTATATGTCAGCGGCATGGGTCACAATAACGGCTCTGGTTTTCGCCGCATCCCCGGCTTCGCTGAAGCTCGGGCCGAATTTGGTCATCTCACTGGCGCCGAACTTACGGCATTTGTACCGCACCGTCCCACGCGGCCGGAGAAGTCCGAGGGCGGGCGGCGCTTTCGTCTGGTTTCCGACTATCAGCCGGCAGGCGACCAGCCGCAGGCCATCGAGGAATTGAGTGGTGGGCTGCTGGGGGATGGACCGTCGGGCGAGCCGGAGCGCGACCAGGTCCTGCTCGGCGTCACCGGTTCGGGCAAGACCTTCACGATGGCGAAGGTTATCGAGCGGCTGCAGCGGCCGGCGCTGATTCTCGCGCCGAACAAGACCCTGGCAGCGCAGCTCTATTCCGAAATGAAGGGCTTCTTCCCGGAGAACGCCGTCGAATATTTCGTGTCGTATTATGACTATTATCAGCCGGAAGCCTATATCCCGCGCACCGACACCTACATCGAGAAGGATTCCTCCGTAAACGAACAGATTGACCGCATGCGCCACGCGGCCACGCGCGCCATTCTCGAACGCGACGATGTGGTTATCGTCGCCTCGGTATCCTGCATTTACGGCATCGGCTCGGTTGAGACCTATTCGGGCATGGCTTTTTCGGTGGCACGTGGCAATCGCATGAACCGGGCCGATTTCCTGGGCCGGCTGGTCGCTCTGCAATTTCGCCGTAATGACGAAGCCTTCTCGCGCGGCTGCTTTCGCGTTCGCGGCGACACCGTCGACATTTTTCCCGCGCATTATGAAGACCGCGCCTGGCGCGTCGCGCTGTTCGGCGACGAAGTGGATTCGATTGTCGAATTCGATCCGCTGACCGGCAAGAAATCGGTCGAGCTGGATTCGGTGAAGATCTACGCCAATTCGCACTATGTCACACCGCGGCCCACATTGGCACAGGCGACCAAGGGGATTCGCGAGGAATTGCGGCAGCGGCTCGATCAGTTCCGGCGCGACGGCAAATTGCTGGAAGCACAGAGACTGGAGCAGCGCACTTTGTTCGATCTCGAGATGATCGAGGCAACCGGTTCTTGCGCCGGCATCGAAAATTATTCGCGCTGGCTGACCGGCCGCCGTCCCGGCGAGCCGCCGCCGACCCTGTTCGAATATCTTCCCGACGAGGCCCTCGTCTTTGTCGATGAATCCCATGTGACGATTCCGCAGATCGGCGGCATGTATCGCGGCGACTACCGGCGCAAATCGACGCTCGCCGAATATGGTTTCCGGCTGCCCTCCTGTGTCGATAACCGCCCGCTGAAATTCGAAGAATGGGACGCGATGCGGCCGCAGACGGTCTATGTCTCGGCAACGCCAGGACCGTGGGAACTGGCGCGCGCGGGCGGTGTGTTCACCGAGCAGGTGATCCGGCCGACGGGTCTGATCGATCCGCCGGTGGAAATCCGCCCGGTGGAGCACCAGGTCGACGACCTTCTCGCCGAATGCAAAGCGGTGGCCGCGAAAGGCTATCGCACATTGGTCACCACGCTTACCAAGCGCATGGCCGAGGATCTGACCGAATATCTGCACGAACACGGCGTCCGCGTCCGCTACATGCATTCCGATATCGAAACCCTGGAGCGCATCGAGATTGTGCGCGACCTGCGTCTCGGTGCGTTCGACATACTCGTTGGCATCAATCTTTTGCGCGAAGGCCTCGACATTCCGGAATGTGCGCTGGTCGCGATACTGGATGCGGACAAGGAAGGCTTCCTGCGATCCGAGACGTCGCTGGTCCAGACCATCGGCCGTGCCGCCCGCAATGTCGACGGCAAGGTCATTCTGTATGCCGATCATGTCACCGGATCGATGTCGCGAGCTATGGCCGAGACCACGCGGCGGCGCGAAAAGCAACAGGCCTATAATTTTTCCCACGGCATTACGCCCGCGAGCATCAAGAAGAACATCACCGACATCATGGCCTCCGCCTATGAGCGCGATCACGTGCTGGTGGATTCAGGGCTGGCGGAAGACCCGGTGCCGATCGGACGCAACCTCAAGGCGCATCTGGCCGACCTCGACAAGCGGATGCGCGCCGCGGCAGGCAATCTCGAATTCGAGGAGGCCGCGCGGCTGCGCGATGAAATCAAGCGGCTGCAGGCAACCGAACTCGCCATTGCCGATGACCCCTTCGCACGGCAATCAACCGTTGAGGAATCGGTCGCGACATTCCGCGACGGTGACGGTGGCGAGCCGCCGCGGTCCCGCCGCGGTTTACCCGGCACGCGCGCGGCGAAATCGAAGAGCAAGTCCGCCCGCGCACCGCGACAATTCCGCTGATCGCGGCGCCTGCCTCAACTAACCGTAGGTGATGAGTCCCGCGAAGCCCTCGTCCATATGATCCTGATGATGGCAGTGGAAGAATGTCGGCCCCGGATTATCGGCCACAAAATCGATCTGAACCGTCGAGTAGCGTGTCATGCTGATGGTGTCCTTCATCACACCCGATATCAGGCTGTTTGCGACTTTGGTGATTTCAAAACTGTGGCGATGCATGTGCACCGGATGCGTGTCGCCGCTGTTGTTGAACATGACCAGCCGATACCGCTTGCCCTGTTTCACCGTGAACAAGGGATTAGTCTTCGGCCATGACTTCCCGTTGATCGTCCACCGATTATAGCCGCCGTGGCCGCCTGGAATCTTGTCGAATGTCAGAGAGATCGTCTCATCCGGTGCGGCCGCCGCGCCAAGCCGCGCGAATTTCTGATAGGCCCAATCCGGTTTGGTCACCGGCATCCATTGTGGCTCACCCTTGCGGTTCTGGTATTCGATGACGACTCCCATTCCCATGTTCCGGTCCATGTCGCTGGCTGATCCGAAAACCCAGACGCCCGGATTGTTCATCTCCACGATCACGTCCGCGCGCTCGGCTGCATCCAGCCGCAGAACATTTACTGTCGCGGGGTTTGGTACGGGATTTCCGTCCAGCGCCACTACCGTGAACTGATGTCCCGGCAGCGCGAGCGCAACGTCCATTGTCGCACTGGCGTTCAATAGACGAAACAGAATCCGTTCGCCATGACGTACACGGATGGGTTCGTCATGACCCAGCATCCGCTGGCCCAACGTCGCGGACCCGTACATCACTTCCAGGCCGTTGTCCGGCGGCGGCCCCTTCCGAATGTCCTGCATGCTGACCCATTTGCCTTCCCAACGGCGGGCCGCGAGCAGTATCTCGCGGTCGTAGCGGCCGGGATCGCTTGCCGGCTCGACAATCAGGAAACCGAACTCGCCCGTATACGTGCTGCGGGCGAGATTGGTCATTGCCATCGCATGACTATGATACCAGCGTGTGCCCGCGGGCCTCGGTGTGAAGGAATAAGTCAGCGACTGACCATTCGGAATGATCTGGGATCCTTCCTCTGTCGCTCCATCCTGAACCGACGGGATATGAAGCCCGTGCCAGTGGATGAGATCATCATACCCGGCCTTGTTGATGACATTGATGTTTACCGGCATGCCTTCGCGGAGGCGCAAAACCGGGCCTGGCACTTGCCCGTTATATCCAGTCGTTTGGATGATCTTGCCTGGTGCGAGTTCGAATGAGACGGGTGCGATCCGGATCGTGTGGTCCGGCTTTGTGGTCGCCGTCCGGGCATATCCGGCCTGCCCCGTAAGGGCCGCGGCGCCCATTCCCAACAACAATTCGCGCCGGCTGGGCCGGCCTCCAAATGCGAAGTGGGATTTCTTCGATACAGCTGCCCCTGTCGTCTCCACGGAATGTCCTCTCGACGCCTCCCCTGGCATCACAGTCCGAGTTACCCAGCAATTGCGGCGCAAGCAAGGATGAGGCTGGACCCTGGTTCGAGCGAACCGCTAAACTCAAGGTAACCTGGGGAGGTATCCATGAAATCGAGCCATAGCTTCGCTCTGCTTTTTGCCGGTTCGCTCGCGCTCGCCGCGGTCGCGCTCGGCTATCCCGCGCTCGGCGCGGCAACTGCACCGGCGGCCCCTGCCGGCGGCGGCTTGACGATTCTCGAATTCAAGCCGGCCATGGACGACCTGATGACAATGTTAATTCAGCCGCGCCACATGAAACTGTACTACGCCGGGCAACAGAAGAACTGGACGCTGGCGGCATTTGAGCTGAACGAGATGGGCTCTGCGTTGCGCCGCATT
Source organism: Micropepsaceae bacterium (assembly GCA_036273455.1). Classification (GTDB taxonomy): domain Bacteria; phylum Pseudomonadota; class Alphaproteobacteria; order Micropepsales; family Micropepsaceae; genus CAIYRG01. The sequence continues at coordinate 21,232 of DASUHP010000056.1, forward strand.
GGCCAGACCATTCCGAAATACCGTAACATCAGCGTCGATGCGACGGTCACTTCCATTTTCGCGCCGAAGATTCAGGCGATGAACGCGGCCATCATGGCAAAAAATCCGCAGCAATTTGCCAGCGCCTATACCGACCTGACGGAAGGCTGCAACACCTGCCATCAGGGACTCGAACACCCGTTCCTGGTGGTCAAAGTGCCGGACGGACAAAATTTCCCGGATCAGGATTTCCGCCCCGTCGCCACGCCGAAGTAGCGTTCACTCGGGCATGGAGTCGTGACGGGGAAGTTCTGACGAATCCTTGAACCACGGCGCCTGCGAGCCCCAATAGATCACCCGCTGCGGCTTCATGCCGGGGTCGTCATCGAGCGAGCCGGCGGGGATCACGATGCCGGCTCCGTCGCGTGTCAGATGCGGAACTTTCGAGCCGCAATGGCTGCAGAATTGCAGCCCGAACCGCTTCGCCTCGGGCACGTCATAGCGTTTCACCGCGCTTTCGCCCTGAATCCAGCGGAAACTCTCCGGCATGGCGAAACCGTTGGCGGCATGCGCGGAACCGGTGGCTTTGCGACAGCGCGAACAATGGCAATAAACAAAGCGGACAAATGGAACCTCCACTTCATATTGGACGGTCTTGCACAGGCAGCTTCCGCGCACCTTCATTTGTCTCGTCTCCCCATGATGCCCGGGATTACTATCATTGACTTGAGAACAGCCGGGAACTAAATCGGCGGCATCCGGAACGGCCACAAACCCTTCCGGCGCCGCATATGCGGCGTCGCCTCCAGGCAGCGCAGGTGCGCCCCCTGGCGCGATACGCGTTTGGAGTGAAGCATGTTTGGCACGCTACAGGATCGTCTGAATTCGGTATTCGACAACTTGCGCGGACGTGGCGCGCTGTCCGAGGGCGATGTCGATACCGCGCTGACCGAAATTCGCAACATCCTGATCGATGCGGACGTCGCGCTGCCGGTGGTGAAGAGTTTCGTCGCCAAAGTCCGCGAGCGCGCGATTGGCGAAGCGGTCATCCGCTCGGTGACGCCGGGCCAGCAGGTCGTCAAGATCGTCTATGACACGCTGGTCGAAACGCTGGGTACGGACTCGCAGGGGCTCGCATTGGGCAGTCCCCCGGCGCCGATCCTGATGGTCGGGCTGCAGGGCTCCGGCAAGACCACCACTTCGGCCAAACTCGCCATGCTGCTGCAAACGCGCGACAAGAAGCGCGTGCTGATGGCCTCACTCGACGTCAACCGTCCTGCCGCCATGGAGCAGCTCAAAGTGCTTGGCGAGCAGACCAAAACCCCGACCCTGCCGATCGTCGCCGGGCAGCGCCCAGTGGACATCGCCAAACGCGCGATCGCCGCCGCACGGGTCGGCGGTTATGACGTCGTGATCCTCGACACCGCCGGGCGTCAGCACATCGACGAAGCGCTAATGGCCGAAGTCGCCGAGGTGAAGAAACTCACCCAGCCACACGAGACATTGCTGGTCGCCGACAGCCTGACCGGCCAGGACGCGGTGAACATCGCCAAGACCTTTAATGAGCGGGTTCAGATTTCCGGCATCATCCTGACG
>DASUHP010000057.1:0-17946 GCA_036273455.1 Micropepsaceae bacterium
GGCGAGCGCCTCGGTGGTTTTCCCGGTATCAGGGCCGCCCGCCTGCGCCATGTCGGGACGGCCGCCGCCGCCTTTGCCGCCCAGCGCTTCTGCCCCCGCGCGCACCAGATCCACAGCGCTGATGCGCGCGGTCAGATCGGGAGTCACGCCCACGACGAGTGAGGCTTTGCCGTCTGCGACAGTGACAAAGGCGACGACCCCCGACCCCAATCGCGCCTTGGCATCATCTGCCAGAGACTTAAGGTCTTTCGGCGACACGTTCTCGACCGCGCGCAACACGGTTTTGACGCCGGCGATTTCCTTATGCGATGCGGATTCGCTTTTGGCGCCCCCGCCGAGTGCCAGCGCTTTCTTGGCCTCGGCGAGCTCGCGTTCGAGCTTGCGCCGCTCCTCGACCAGGGCGGTGATGCGCGCGGGGAGTTCTGCCGGACCGGTCTTCAGCACGGCGGCCGCTGCCTGCGCTGCCTCGCGTTGGGTTTCGAGATACAGTCGTGCGCCTTCCGACGTGAGCGCCTCGATGCGCCGCACGCCCGCGGCGACCGCAGACTCCGAAAGAATGGTGAACAGGCCGATATCGCCCAACCGCCGCACATGCGTGCCGCCGCACAACTCGACGGAATAAGGCCCCGCACCGGATTCAAGGTCATCGCCCATGGCGAGGACGCGCACCTCATCGCCGTATTTTTCGCCGAACATCGCCACCGCACCCGATTCAATCGCCTGGGAAGTCGGCATCAGCCGGGTCGCGACATCATTGTTCTGCCGGATCACCTGATTGACTTCGTCCTCGACCCGCTTGAGTTCGTCGAGCGTCAGGGCGCGCGGCTGCGAGAAATCGAAGCGCAGCCGGTCGGGCGAAACCATTGAGCCCTTTTGTGCCACATGCGGCCCGAGAACATGCTTCAGCGCGGCGTGCAGCAGATGCGTCGCGGAATGATTGGCGCGCGTGGCGCGACGGCGTTCACTGTCGACGCGCAGGTCCACGGCATCGCCGACCCTGAATTCACCGCGGGTGATTTGCACCACGTGGATATAAAGATTACCGAGTTTCTTCTCGGTATCGAGAACGGTTCCTTCCGCGCCGCGCCCCGAAAACATCGCGCCGGTGTCGCCGACCTGCCCACCGCCCTCCCCATAGAACGGGGTCTGATTGGCAATGATACGCACGGTTTCGCCGGCCGACGCCGTTTCGGCGCGCTTGCCGTCTTTCAGAATGGCCGCGATCGCCCCTTCGGCCGCTTCGGTGCCGTAGCCGAGAAATTCGGTGGGGCCGAGTTCTTCGCGCAGCGCGAACCAGGATTGATCGGTGGCCGCTTCGCCCGAACCGGACCAGGCCTTGCGGGCTTCCGCGCGCTGCCGCGCCATGGCGGCATCGAACGCTGCCTGATCCAAACCCATACCGCGTTCGCGCAACGCGTCTTCGGTCAAATCGCGCGGGAAGCCGTAGGTGTCGTAGAGCCGGAATGCGACATCGCCGGAGAGCGTGTCACCCGGCTTCATGGAAGCAGTGGCTTCGTCGAGCAGTTTCAACCCGCGCGCCAGCGTGTCGCGGAAGCGCGTCTCTTCCAGCTTCAGGGTTTCGGTGATCAGCGCTTCTGCGCGTTTGAGTTCGGCATAGGCTTCGCCCATTTCGGCCACGAGCACCGGAACCAGCTGGTACATCAGCGGGTCCTTCGCGCCCAGTATATGGGCGTGGCGCATGGCGCGCCGCATGATCCGCCGCAGCACGTAACCACGACCTTCATTCGATGGTAGTACGCCGTCGGCGATCAGGAATGATGACGATCGCAGATGATCCGCAATCACGCGGTGACTGACCGCGTGCGGCCCGGCAACCGCCGTCCCCGATTCCTCGGCAGAGGCCGCGATCAGGTGCCGGAACAGGTCAATATCGTAATTGTCATGCACGCCCTGCATGACCGCGGCGATGCGTTCGAGGCCCATGCCGGTGTCGATCGATGGGCGCGGCAGCGGTTCGCGGACATCTTTCGCCCGCTGCTCATATTGCATGAACACCAGATTCCAGATTTCGATGAAGCGGTCGCCGTCTTCTTCGGCCGATCCCGGCGGTCCACCCGGAATATGCTCACCATGGTCATAGAAGATTTCAGAACAGGGTCCGCAGGGACCGGTCTCGCCCATCGACCAGAAATTGTCGGATGTCGGGATGCGGATAATTTTGGAGTCCGGAAGGCCGGCGATTTTCGACCATAGGCGGAAAGCGTCTTCATCCTCGGAATAGACTGTCACCAGAAGCCGGTCCTTCGAAAGTCCGAAATCTTTGGTGACCAGTTCCCAGGCGAGCTCAATCGCGCGGTCCTTGAAGTAATCGCCGAAAGAAAAATTCCCCAGCATCTCAAAAAACGTATGGTGCCGCGCGGTATAGCCGACACGGTCAAGGTCGTTATGTTTACCGCCGGCGCGCACGCATTTCTGCGCGGTCACCGCACGCGGAACGCTGCGCTTTTCGGCTCCGGTGAAAACATTCTTGAACTGCACCATGCCGGCATTGGTGAACAGCAGAGTGGGATCATTGCGGGGCACCAAAGGCGATGAAGGCACGACTTCGTGCTGCCGTTGCCGGAAGAATTCGAGAAATGAATGGCGGATTTCTTTCAGGCTGCTCATGGGGTTCTCATAGCAGCCCGGCCCTTGGCGCAAAAGAGAAGGGCGCTCCGGTGGAGCGCCCTTCGGGAGCCGTTCCCCTGCCAAGGGAACGTGAGAAAGATTGTAATTCTATTCGGCGGCTTCATCCCCGGCGGCGGCAAGGCCTGCGGACAACAGTCCGGCATTGGACCGGATGGCTGCTTCGATTGCGGCCGCGACATCCTTGTTGGTCTCAAGGAACTGCTTGGCGTTTTCCCGGCCCTGGCCGATGCGATTGCCATCATAGGAGAACCATGAGCCGGACTTTTCGACGATGCCGGCCTTGGAGCCGAGATCGATCAGTTCGCCGGTTTTGGAAATGCCGTGGCCATACATGATGTCGAATTCCACCTGTCGGAACGGCGGCGCGACCTTGTTCTTCACGACTTTGACGCGCGTCTGGTTGCCGATCACTTCGTCGCGGTCCTTGATCGCGCCGATACGGCGGATGTCGAGACGGACGCTGGCATAGAATTTCAGCGCATTGCCGCCGGTCGTTGTTTCCGGATTGCCGAACATGACGCCGATCTACATCCGGATCTGATTGATGAAGACGACAATGGTATTGGATTTTGAGATCGAGCCGGTGAGCTTGCGCAGTGCCTGGCTCATCAACCGCGCCTGCAGACCGGGGAGCTGGTCGCCCATCTCGCCTTCGATCTCGGCCTTGGGTGTGAGTGCGGCGACCGAATCCACCACGACGATGTCGACACTGCCCGATCGCACGAGAGTATCGGTGATTTCCAGCGCCTGTTCGCCGGTGTCGGGCTGCGAGATCAGAAGTTCATCGATATCGACGCCGAGTTTTTTGGCATAGCCGGGGTCGAGCGCGTGTTCGGCATCGACATAGGCGGCAATTCCGCCGCGCTTCTGAATTTCCGCCACCGCATGCAGCGCCAGAGTGGTCTTGCCCGAGGATTCGGGTCCATAAATTTCGATGACGCGGCCGCGCGGCAAACCGCCGATGCCGAGCGCGATGTCGAGTCCCAGTGAACCGGTTGAAACAGCATCCGCCTCGACCGCCTTTTCGCGCTGGCCGAGCTTCATCACAGAACCTTTACCGAAAGCCCGGTCGATCTGGGACAGCGCGGCTTCGAGGGCACGCTTTCTGTCGCTGTTGTCTTCTCTTTCAACCACCCGAAGAATCGCCTGCATCATCTGATCTCTCCCCTTATTTCACAGCATCTGCGAAATGCCCAGCACCGCCATCGGCCCGTTAAGCATATCCACATGTACACTGTTTGTTCTCGTTCTGCAATTGTTCTCTTTATGCCCAGAGATCGCTGAGCTTTCAGTGTCTTAACTCTAACCGGCCAGCGTTCGGTCTGATCCTGTTCTAGCTGAAGCCGTAGAGACGTCCCGGATTTTCCACCAGAATCCTGTGCCGGGTGCCTTCGTCCGGCGCCCAATCGAGCAGCAGGTCGAACAGCCTGGCGTCGTCCGGTTTTTCCGGGCCCGGCGAGGTCGGATGGGGCCAGTCGCTGCCCCAGACCAGCCGCTCCGGCGCCGCGCTGACGAAATCCTGCGCGATGGTCATCGCCTCCGGATAAGGCGGCCCGACACGGCTGTTGAGATAGGCGCCGGACAGTTTGACCCACGCGCGCTTCGCATCCAGCAAACGCCTTATGATCTGATGCGACGGATGTGACGCGCCGGCCGGCAGCGGCGGACTGCCGAGATGATCGAACACCATCTGGACCGGTAGTCGCCGCAGGACATCCGACAGTGCCACGATCTGATCGCCGCTCATGTTGAACTGAATATGCCAGTTGCGCGGCGCGATGCGTTTGGCGAGTGGCTCGATCATGTCCGGTGTGACCACGGCACTTGCCGGATCGCCGAGGCTGAAGCGAATGCCGCGAATCCCCGCGGTGTCGAGGCGGTTCAACTCGGCGTCGCTCACATCGGGATGCAAAACGGCGACGCCGCGCGCATTTGGTCCGATTTCGCGAATGGCGGTGATGGTTGCTTCGTTCCGGGTCGCGTAATTGCGCGGCGTGACGATGACGACGCGCGTCGTGCCAATCCGCTTCTGCAGCAGACGGTATTGGGGCAAAGCCGCATTGGTGGGCGCCACCCGCGGGCTGGGCGCGAGCGGAAAGCGCGCCGGATCGTAAATATGCATATGGCAGTCGGCGGCATTCACCGGCGCTTTTAAATTCGGCCGTTCCGTGCCGGATGAATTCGGCACCACGCCTTCAGCCGCCACAGCATTTCCAGACGGCAGCGCGATCAATGCCCCAACGCTGATATGCAGGAATTCCCGTCTGCCAATCGTCACCTCGGGCATCGGCACCGCTCCTTTGGGCCATAGCCATCAGATCACGCCACGGCCCGCAGCAGCAAGGCAGTCGCGTCATCGCTGGTTTTGAAACGCGGGTATTTTACGCCTGCGGGATCAGCCATTTCGATGGCGCGCAATTCGTTCGCGAGCTCTTGCAGCCCATGCTGCTGAATCGCGTGCAGCAATTCATCCGGCGAGTAGCGATCATAGTCACTGGCAAGCGCGAGGAAGCCATCGCTGGCGAGCAGCAATGTCGTGCCCCCGGCGATCTCGAAGGTCGCGCTCTTCGCGTGTTCGGCGCAGGCCGGGTCGGGTGCGAACAACCAGTCATTGCCGGTGTTCACCAGATTGCGGGTGGCGCGCAATGCCGGCAGGAATTCATCGCGCAGGATGGCGTCGGCAGGGCGGTTTTTGAGCCCGCGCGATGCTTTTTCGACGCGCGCGCGCTCGCTTTCGCGCTTCGACAGCGTGTCGCCAATGAAAGTAAAGCCGCCATCCGGCGCGCGCAGCATCAGTGCGCAATCGCCGAACCACAATATGTCCAGAAGATTGCCTTCGAGCGCGATGAGGATAGCCGAGGCACACGGAGTTTCGTAATTCTCGCGCGGCGGACGCCGGCGCAGTGCAAGAAAACTGCGCTCGGCATCTTCGGCGGCGCGGCGCAGCCATTCGCGGATTCCGCCTTCGTCCGCCCGGGCATGGGCGCAATACCGGCGCGCGCCAAAAGTCGCGATCCATTGCGCATCGGATTTTCCCGGCATCAGCAATTCGCCCAACCCGGTTGCGCCATCGAACACACAGGCGCCACGCTCTGTGATGCCGTAGCTGTCCTCATTGGGTTTTTGCGAATTGCCGGGCTGCGACAGCGCGCCGATTTGCTCAAATCTCATGGCGGTAAATCGTTATGTTTTCAGCACCGCGGATCGCAGTCTTTCGAGCAACTCGGTGCGGGTGGGGGCAAAATCCTGCGCAATCCACCATTGCTCGATGTCCCGCAGATGAACGCCGATTTCGCGCCCCTCAGGGACGCCCAGGGCCATCACATCATTGCCGTCGACGGGAAATACCGGCGGCTGCCATTCCCGCATCAGACCCAGCATGGCCTGCCATTGCGGATTCACGGGTTGCGCGGCGGCATCCGCCCATCGCAACAATAGCTGATCGCGAGTTCTGTCTTTTCCCATGCGGTACATCAATTCGCGCAAACATGAGTCCGCCACCGGGGCGGCAGTGCGTTCGTCTTTCTCTGCCGCCGCGACCAGCCGGTCCCGGACATCGTTGGACAGTCGCAGCTTCTCGGCAATCTCGCGCGCGGTGTTTGCGGAATCCGGCAGCAGCGCCGCAAGACGCAAAACCGCATCGCTCCCAGCGCCGCTCGATTGCTCGATGCTCGTCAGTCTTTCCAGCCGGGGCAGATTTACATCGCCGGGGATAATCTCATTCAGTATCCCGGTCTCCTGCATCACCCTGATTGCCGGCACCGGGTCACGCGCTTTCAGGAGAAGCAGCAATTCTTTTTGCACTCGTTCTCCGGACAGGAATTTCAGACCGGCTTTCTCTGCAATACAGGCCGCAAGTCCGCCGCGATCCGCATCGCCGCGGCCATATTGCGCATGAAAACGGAAGAACCGCAGAATGCGAAGGAAGTCTTCCCTGATCCGTTGGCGCGCATCGCCAATAAACCGCACGCGCCGTTCCGGAATATCGTCGAGGCCGCCGAAATAATCGAACAGCGTGCCGTCTTCTCCGGCATACAGCGCATTGATCGTGAAGTCGCGGCGCGCGGCATCTTCGGCCCAATCGGTGGTGTAGGCGACGACGGCACGACGGCCGAATGCTTCCACATCGCGGCGCAATGACGTCACTTCATAGGGCGTGCCGTCCACAACCGCTGTCACCGTGCCATGTTCGATTCCGGTTGCGATGGCGCGCAGGCCGGCTGCTTCAAGACGGCGCGTCACTTCATCCGGCGGAAAGCGCGCGGCGATATCGACATCCATGACAGCTTCGCCGAGCAATGCATTGCGCACTGCGCCGCCGACAAATCGCGCCCCATCTTCACTCGCCGAAAGCGCTGCCATGACGGCGCGCGCCGGCGCCGCTGTCATCCAACCATTTTGTTTGGGATCAAGCTTCACTTTGCCGGCGCCGTGACGACATGCCCCGGGACAACGTGGCCATTTTCCAGATGCGCCGGCACATAAAGGCCGCGCTCGCCCGATCCTTGGGTCACACCCCAGACGACAAAACTTGCCGCCACCAGCACCAGTCCGGAAATCAGAAGATAGCTCCACGGATGGTTTGTTCCGCGGCCGTTCGGGCTCGGCGACAAACGCCAATAAGCGCCATAGAGCGCGAACGGCAGCAGAAACAGCAGCAGGTCAAAAATGATGCGCCGGATCATGCGCGCAGCCGTTCCGACAGATTGACAATCATCGCCGCGGTTGCGCCCCAGATTTCGTGACGGCCAAATTGGATGGAATAAAATTCGCGCATAACTCCCCCCCGCTCGGCATATTTTAGCGCCTGATTGTCCGGATCGATAACAAATGACAGCGGCGCCTCGAAAACTTCCGCAACTTCATACTCGTTAATCTTCAGTTGGCAGTTCGCGTCGAGAAAGCCGACCACCGGCAGAATGCGGAATCCGCTGTTCAATGTCTCATACAGGTCGAGAAACCCGGCAATCGTGACGGCACCCGCCGGAATTCCGATTTCTTCCTGCAATTCACGCAGCGCCGTGCGGATCAGTGTTTCATCCGAGGCATGGTAGCTGCCGCCGGGAAAACAGATCTGTCCGGCATGAGAGGGCAAATGCTCCGTGCGGCGGGTGAACAGCAGCACGGGTTCATCGCGCAAGATAATCGGCACGATCACGGCAGCGCGACGGAAGCGCGTCTCGCCGGCCGCCATTTCCGGCGGCGTTTGGCGCAGAACCGATCTGATGCGCTCGCCTGTAATATGCATTTCTTCCGGAGGCATGTCCTTCATACTGATGCTGTTTTCTCCAGTTGCGCAGGGTGTTTCACGGGTTTTTGTGACCACTAAAGTTATGGCCGCGCTATGTTCCATCAATCCAGCCGCCTTAGGCTGTTGCACGGGCCGTATAACGGTGCAACATGGCGGTCCGCCTGAAAGACCGCTACTCGCGGGCCTCAGGCGTTGACGCAATGCCGGGAACTTATTGTCAAGATAGCGGATGCAGAACATGAGCAATATTACCGACGCCCAGACGTCGCAATTCAAAGGCTTTGCACCTGGACTTGACCCTGCCGACGCCGAGGCGCTGGCGGACGAAGTGGGGTCGCGTTTCAGTACCGCGCGTGAAGCGATTGCCAAATATATCTTCGGTCAGAAGACGGTTGTCGATCAGGTTCTGATTACGCTTTTGGCCGGCGGCAACGGCTTGCTGATCGGCGTCCCCGGTCTCGCCAAGACACGGCTCGTCGACACGCTCGGCACCGTGCTCGGGATGGACACCAAACGTATCCAGTTCACGCCCGACCTGATGCCTGGCGATATTGTCGGCTCGGAAGTTCTGGAGGAAGCCGATGACGGCCGCCGCAATTTCCGCTTCCTTAAAGGGCCGGTGTTCTGCCAGCTTTTGATGGCCGACGAAATCAATCGCGCGAGCCCGCGCACGCAATCGGCACTGTTGCAGGCGATGCAGGAACGCCACGTCACGATTGCCGGACAGCGTTACGATCTGCCGCGTCCTTTCCACGTGCTCGCAACTCAAAATCCGCTGGAGCAGGAGGGCACCTATCCCCTGCCTGAAGCACAGCTTGACCGCTTCCTGTTGCAGGTCGATGTCGGTTATCCCGATCGCGAGGCCGAACAGAAAATGCTGCTGGCCACCACGGTGGGCGACGAGAAGCCGCCACAGCAGGTGATCGATCCGGATACACTGATGAAAGCGCAGGCTCTGGTCCGCCGCCTGCCGGTTGGCGAAAAGGTCGTGCAGGCCATTCTTGGCCTGGTGCGTTCCGGACGGCCCGATGACAACGCCAGCGAAAACGTACGCAATTTCGTCGCCTGGGGCCCCAGCCCGCGCGCCAGTCAGGCCTTCATGCTGGCGATCCGTGCGCGCGCCCTTCTGGAGGGACGCTTCGCGCCGTCAATCGATGATGTGATCGCGCTTGCGCATCCCATTCTCAGGCACCGCATGGCGCTGAATTTCTCAGCCCGCGCGGAGGGCGCGACGATCACCCAGGTGATCGACGGCCTCTGCCAGGCATATTTGTAAACACAGCGGTTTTGCCGAAGGACCGATATGGCGAATACGGCAAGCCTGTCATTTGACACGCGTCAGATGGAGCATTGGGACCGGCCGCGCGAGGAAGCCGAAAAACTCGCTTCGGCGCTGCCGCCATTGCTGGTCGAGGCGGAACGTCTGACAGCGGGCATCTGGCTCGGTGTGCACGGCCGGCGCAAAGCCGGCATCGGCGAGACCTTCTGGCAGTTCCGGCGCTACCGGGTCGAAGATCCGTCGACTGCGATCGATTGGCGGCAATCGGCAAAGTCCCGGCACGTCTTTGTTCGCGAGCGCGAGTGGGAAGCCGCCGAAACCGTCTGGTTCTGGCGCGATGCATCCGCCAGCATGCGCTACGCGTCGCTAAAGAGTGTGCCCGAGAAATGGGAGCGCGCCACCGTGCTGTCGCTGGCCTTGGCCTCCCTGCTGACGCGCGCCGGAGAACGCATCGGACTGTTGGGCGCCAGCGCAACTCCATCGAGCGGGCGCATCGCCCTGCGCCGGATGGCGCACCGGATGGCGCAGCCCAATGAGGAAGAACCCGATCTGCCGCCCGATCTGCACGTCAAACGGCAATGCGAACTGGTGTGGGTTTCCGATTTCCTGCAGCCGCTGGACTCCATCGAAGCGGCGCTGAAGCGGCTGGCTTACAGCGGCGCGCATGGTTATCTGGTGCAGATCATCGATCCCGCCGAAGAAGATTTTCCGTTCACCGGCCGGGCGCGCTTCGAAGCCCGCACCACACGCGACACGCATATTCTCGGCCGCGCCGAAACCGTGAAAGCGAGCTACCGCAAACGCTATGACGCTCATTCCGAGGCGGTCGGGCAGTTCGCCCGCCGGGTGGGATGGAGCTTCCTGCGTCACCGCACCGATCACTCGCCGGCGACGGCGCTGATCTCATTGTATGGCGCGATCGGCGGCGCCCGCGCGCAACGGGGATTTTGAGCCATGTTTGCCAGCATCCTGACCGGACTGACTTTCAGCGCTCCCTATGTTCTGTGGGCGCTCGCCGCGCTGCCCGTCATTTACTGGCTGCTGCGTGTCACACCGCCGGCACCGAAGCGGGTTGTATTTCCGCCCTTGCGCCTGCTGTTCGGACTGCGGGCCAGCGAAGAAACACCTGCGCGCACGCCGTGGTGGCTATTGCTGATGCGCCTTGTCGCGGCGGCCATCGCGATCTTCGCCCTCGCCGAACCGCTTTACGACCCAACCCCGGTTGCGCGCGGAGCCGGACCGCTGGTGATGGTGATCGACAATGGCTGGACCTCGGCGGCGCAATGGGATGCGCGGCAGGCCGCGATGCAGCGCGGATTGACCGGAGCAACCCGCGACAACCGGCCGGTGATGATCGTCGCCACCGCCGAAACTGTTCCCGTCATCACCCAATTCCTTGATCCATCGAAGGCGCTGAAAACCGTGCAGGATATGGTTCCGCGGCCATGGCTGCCGGACCGCGCCAGGACGCTTGCACGGCTGCAGCAGATCAAGTTCCAGGGCACACCGCAGCTCATGTGGTTCTCCGATGGCGTGGACCACGGCAATGCCAGGGCGTTCGGCGACGGTCTGGCAAAGATCGGATCTTTGAGCGTGTTTCAGGACCCGCCCGATAAGGCGCCGATCGCCATGCGCCCGCCCGACAATGCCAATACCGGCTTTGGCATCACGCTGTCCCGGATGGCGGCCGATGTGCAGCGCGAGGGCCGGGTAGCGGCGCTGGACGCGCGCGGTGAGGTGCTGGAAACGGCGCCCTATCATTTCGGGCTGCGCGCGACCGAAACCAAAACCACCATCGCTTTGCCGCTGGAACTGCGCAACGACACCGTGCGCATCGCGGTGATGGCCAATGATTCCGCCGGATCGGTCCAGCTGGTGGACGCGCGTTTTCGCCGCCGGCCCGTTGGCATTGTTTCGGGCGGCACCGCGGATAACGAACAGCCATTGCTGTCGGATATCTATTACATCGAGCGTGCGCTCTCACCTTATGCCGAACTGCACAAGGGCAATGTCGATCAGGTGCTGAACAGCGGTGTCGCGGTGATCGCGATTGCCGATATTGGGCAGCTGTCGCAGGAAGAACACGACCGGCTGGCAAAGTTTGTCGACGAAGGCGGCGTGCTGCTGCGCTTTGGCGGTCCCCGCCTTGCGGCGCATAGCGATGACCTCGTTCCGGAGCGCTTGCGCGAAGGCGAGCGGCTGATGGGCAGTGCCATGACCTGGGCATCACCCCAGCATCTCGCACCGTTCCCGGATGATAGCCCGTTCCACGGCCTCAATATCGCGCCCGACGTGACAGTGTCGCGACAGGTTTTGGCCGAACCTTCGATCGAACTCGCCGATCACACCTGGGCCAGGCTCGACGACGGCACTCCGCTGGTCACCGGCGCGCAGAAGGGCCGCGGCTGGATCGTATTGTTCCATGTCTCTGCGAGCCCCGGTTGGTCGTCGCTGCCGATTTCGGGTCTTTATGTCGACATGCTGCGCCGCGTGGTGGAATTGTCCGAAGGCGTGCGCGGTGGTGCTGCTGCGGCCAAGACCGGAACTTTCCCGCCTTACCAGACTCTGGACGGTTTCGGCCACCTCGAGAAGCCTTATCCTGAGGCCACACCGATTCGTGCATCGGAAATTGAAACCGTGACAACAAGTCCGTTGCACCCTCCCGGGCTGTACGGCGTTCAGGGTGCTCTGGTCGCGCTGAACGCGTTCGGTTCGCGCTCGGTGCTGAAGCCGCTCGCAATTGGAAGGCGCATCTTCCCCTATACCGGCACGGCCGCGCAGGAACTGAAATGGCCAATGCTTGAGATTGCGCTGATCATCCTTCTGGTCGATGCGCTGATTTCGCTGATCTTGCGCGGTTATATTTCCATGGGCTCGCACCAGTTCCGCAAAACCGCGGTTGGCTCGGCGACCGCGCTGTTGTTGCTCGCAACTCCGATTGCACTGTTCGGGATTCCTGGTCACGCGCTGGCCGCTACGGCTCAGCGTGCACAGGCGACCCAGGAAAGAGACAAGGCGCTCGATTCTGCGCTCGATACCAGGCTTGCTTATGTCGTCACCGGCGATCCCGAGGTCGACAAGATGAGCAAAGCCGGTCTGTTCGGCCTTGGCCTCGAACTTAAGGCGCGCACGGCTTACGAGCCGGCCGAGCCTGTCGGTGTCGATATCGAAAAGGACGATCTGTCCTTTTACCCGCTGCTTTATTGGCCGATGGCCCCCACGGAAAAGGATCTTTCCGATGCGGCAGTGGCCAAGATCGACCAGTTCATGCGCAACGGCGGCACCATTCTGTTCGACACCCGCGATTCTCCTATCGGCGGTCTCGGCAGCGTGGCGTCGCCGGGCGAAGCTGTGCTGCGGCGTCTGTTGTCCAAGCTGGATATCCCGCCGCTGGAGCCCTGTCCCGCCGATCATGTGCTGACGAAGACCTTTTATTTGCTGAAGGAGTTTCCCGGCCGCTGGAGCGGTGGCCAGGTCTGGGTTGAAGCGCTTCCGCCGTCCGATCCGAAAAATCCGCCGGCGCAGCCGGTTGCTGCACGGGGTGGTGACGGCGTGTCACCGATCGTGATGGGCGGCAATGACTGGGCGGCTGCCTGGGCACGTGACGAAAACGGCAATCCGATTGCCGCGACGACCGGTGGCGAACAGCAGCGCGAGACGGCGATTCGCTTCGGGATCAATCTCGTGATCTATGCTATGACCGGAAATTACAAAACCGACCAGGTGCACGTACCGGCATTGCTGGAACGGTTGGGAAAGTAGGTCGTCATGTCGTCGTTCGGCATCGCCTTTGCCCCGCATCTGCCGCTTTGGCAGCTCGCCGCCTTCGGTGGTGTGGCGCTGCTTATCCTCGCCTTCTCGCAATATCGCCGCGCCCATGGCGCCTGGGCGCGGATTCTCGCCTTTGCCGTCATCATGGTCGCGCTCGCCAACCCGCTGATCGTCAGGGAGACGCGGCAGGGCCTGTCCAATATCGTCGCGCTGATTGTCGACCGTTCGCAAAGCATGGACATCGGCAGCCGCAAGGCCGACGCCGACAAGGCGTTGGCTGCCATGCGCGACAAGCTGAAGACGATGAATGTCGATTTGCGTGAAGGCGAGGTTCGCACCACGGCGGATGCCGGCGACAATGGCGGGACGGCGCTGTTCTCGGCTTTGAATGCTGCGCTTTCGGACGCACCGCCCGACCGCGTGGCCGGCGCAATCGTCATCACCGATGGTCAGGTGCATGATGCACCCGATCCCAAGACATTCCATCTCGGCGCACCGTTCCACGTCCTCCTCACCGGTGCGCCGAACGAACGCGACCGTAAGCTGACGGTGGTGCGGGCGACCCGCTTCAACATCGTCGGCAAGGACGCACAGATCACGTTCCGGGTTGATGATTTCGGTGGTTCACCGGCGGCGAATGCCCAGGTGTCGGTGCGGGTCGACGGCCAGGATCAGGGCAAGCGTCAGGTTCCGGTTGGCAAGGACTCGACCATCAGCCTGCCGATTACGCATGGCGGCGAGAACGTCGTCGAACTCGAAGCAGCCCCCGGTCCGGCTGAACAGACTCTGCAGAACAACCGCGCCGCTGTGATCGTCAATGGCGTGCGCGACCGGCTGCGTGTGCTGCTTGTCTCCGGCGAACCGCATGCGGGCGAGCGGGTGTGGCGCAACCTGCTGAAAGCAGACCCGTCGGTCGATCTGGTGCATTTCACGATTCTCAGGCCGCCGGACAAGCAGGACAGCACGCCGATCAATGAATTGGCGCTGATTCAATTTCCGACACGCGAGCTGTTTGCCGAGAAGCTGCACGAGTTCGATCTCGTGATCCTCGACCGCTACCAGAATCGCGACATCCTTCCGCTGGCCTATTTCGACAATATTGCCCGTTATGTCGAAAACGGTGGCGCATTGCTGGTGTCGGCAGGGCCGGAATTCGCCGACGAGTCCAGCATCTATCGCACGCCGCTGGCGGCCGTTCTCCCGGCCGAACCAACCGGCGAAGTGATCACGGGTGCATTCCGTCCACTGATCACCAAGGCCGG
The DNA here is from genome assembly GCA_036273455.1 of Micropepsaceae bacterium. Lineage (GTDB taxonomy): Bacteria > Pseudomonadota > Alphaproteobacteria > Micropepsales > Micropepsaceae > CAIYRG01. Next base: position 14,213 of record DASUHP010000057.1, read on the forward strand.
CTTTGCCCATCCCGTGACGCGCGACCTGCCGCTGGTGAATGACGCCCTGCAGGCCGCGGCCAATCCGCCGCCAGGAGCCAATCCCTTGGCTGTCCAGGGGATACAGCCCGTGGCCTCGGGCGGGGAAGAACTGCCGGCGCAACCGAATTGGGGACAATGGTTCCGTCTGATCGCAACCCAGCGCGTCGCGGGTAATGTCGTGATGGCCGGTCCCGGCAATCGCCCGCTTCTGGTTCTGGACCGGGTGCAGAAGGGGCGCGTCGCGCAGCTCCTGTCGGATCAGATCTGGCTGTGGGCACGCGGCTATGAGAATGGCGGGCCACAGGCGGAATTGCTGCGGCGCCTTGCGCACTGGCTGATGAAGGAGCCGGAACTCGAGGAAGAGCGTCTGACGGCGGAAGTGGCTGGCGGCGAATTGCGCGTCACCCGGCAGACCATGGCCGACACGGCGCCGGATGTGAAAGTCACGACACCGACCGGCAAGTCCGAAGTGCTGCATATGTCGCCGTCGAGCCCGGGCCGTTTCGTCGGCCATCTCAAGGCGGAGGAACTCGGCCTTTACCGGATGAATGACGGGACGCTCAATGCCGTTGCTGCAGCCGGACCGCTGAACCCGCGCGAGGTTGCGGACATGCGCGCGACCGACGAAATCCTGCGCCCGTATGCCGATGCGACCGGCGGCGGCGTGCAGTGGTTGTCGGACGGTTTGCCGGACTTACGGGCGGTGGATCAGGGCGCGACGACGCATGGCAGCGGCTGGTTCGGCATTGAACGCCGTGGCGCCTATCGCGTGACTTCCGTGGACAGTCAGGAACTCCTGCCGCCATGGCTGGCGCTGATCATCGTTCTGGCAACGCTGCTCTTCGCCTGGCGCCGCGAGTCGGTGTAACCACCCCCCCGGTCATGGCCGGACGCAAAGCGACCCGGCCAACCAGCCGCGCCGCGTCTGCGGCGCGAAGAAATCCTTTTGGCGCGGACGCGCGCCTACACTGGGTGGCAGGGTCAAGCGCTGCCATGACACACGGTGTTATCTCGCCGCTGGCGCGAGATAGAAATACCCGACCTTGTTATTCGCCGGACTGCCGAACCACATCCGGCCTTTCGAGTCGGTGAAGAACTCGCGCATGGTGTTTTCCGATTGCGGGATGGGAAACTCCGTAACCTGACCATTGCGCGGATCGAGCCGGCCGACCACGTCCATATGTTCTGACGAGTACCAGACGTCGCCCGAGGTATCGACGCCCAGTGCATAGGGCGTTGCTTCCGGTCCGGGCAGCGGAAATTCCCTGAATGTCTGCGCCGTTGGATCGAAATGCCCAATCTGCCCGGCCTTGAATTCGGCAAACCAGACTGTGCCATCGGCGGCAATCTGAATTCGGCGCGGCCGCGCGTCGGCGGTGGGAATTTTCCACTTCGTCACCTTCAACGTCTTCGCGTCGATCTTTCCGATCTGACCATCCTGGACATATTCGGCGAACCAGCAATTGCCGTCCTTGTCCAAAGCGAGACCATAGGCGCTGGGGATTTCGGCAAAGCGCGTGAACTTGCCGGTTTTCGGATCGAACAGGGTCATCGGCCGGCCGGTGGTCCAGACACGCCCCGCTGCGTCGACGCGCAAAGTGTGCTTGTCGCCGCCCGCCGTGACGCCTTCTTTGCCGGGCGAATATGCGTCCTGATATTCGGTGATCTTCTCGGTTAGGGGGTCCCAGCGCCCGATTTTGTTGGCCCCCTGTTCGGTCATCCACACGCTGCCGTCCGGCGCCGGAACGGCCGAATGAATCGCCGCGGTCGTGTCGTTCGGCACCCGGAATTCATCGACCTTGCCGGTATTCGGATCGAGCCGCTCGATGCGATTGGCCGCGCCATAATCGGGAATCCAGAACATGCCCTTTTTGTCCTCAACCGCGCTCCACGGCATACGATTGGCTTTCGGCATCTGATATTCGACATAGACAATCTTCATCGCCTCGTCGGAGAAATTCCGCACGATGTTCTTGTACCCCGGCATGTCGGAGGGCGATGGCGGCAATACCGAATGTTCGCCAAACAGCAGATTGATGTAGTTCGTCACCGCGTCGGCATCGGCATCCGGGAATGGCTGCGCTCCGTCGAGGAAAAAATGCATCGCCCCGCGCATGAAATTCACCCGGTCGCGCCAGCCGTCGAGATCACGTGTGTAAGACGCCATGCGGGTCTGAAACCCGTGACAGGCAAAACAGCGCCCGACCAGCACATCCTTGCCATGCAGGACATTGCTCCCGAGCGCGGCAGGGAACAGTTTCTCCCCCTGATACTGTGAGATGTCGTTCCAGTGCACTATGTCCTTCCGTAACCGGAAGGTTTGGGTCAGGTTCGAATTTGCATCCAGCTTCACGCCGGCGGCGGCATCAGCGGCAAAACCGGGGGCACGGATCTGCAGCCGGTATTCGCCCGGCCGGAGATCGGGAATGCGATACCTGCCCTGGCGGTCCGACATGTCGCTGACCAGCATCTTGTTCTGCGTATTTTCCGCCTGGACAAAGGCGCCGCGGAACGGCGAACCATCCGGCGCCGTGACGGTGCCGGTTATGGTGGCAGCATGCGCCAGCGCCACGGGCGCGCAGGTCAGCGCAAGAATGATCTGCGAAATGCGTGTCATAACCGTCCCTCCGGTACTCCGGAGAAACGCTATCAGCCGCCGCCATGGCCGTCTATTCAGCCGTTCCCTTGCGGCTGCGGCTGCGCATCGGCCGGTGGATTGTCGGGTGGATCAGCGTCTCTGCGGAACCGCCGCCCGCGGAAGCCCGCTCCCGGCCCGCCGGCATTGGCATCAGGGCGGCCGAACCCGCGGCCGCCAAAGCCGCGGCCAAATCCGTTATTCCCGCCGGTGAAACGCAGCGATTGCTGGAACCGGATCATTTCCCCGGATGATGGATCAGCGCTCGAGGCCAGCATCGTGCCCTCGATCTGGTACAGCCGGTGATCACCGAAGAAAACCGCGACCGCAGAATGGCTGCCGTCCTTTCCGGTGATGCTGAGCTGCCGGCCGCGATTGCGGTTCACCCGCGCCGGGAGGTCGAGATTCACGCTGCCGCGTTCGCGCAACGCGGCGGTCGCCGCCTCAATGGCTTTGTTGCCGTCGACCATCATGTCCTTGTAATCGATCACGGTCATACGGTAGAGCGCGTCGCCCTGGCGCAGTGCGTATAGTGTTTCGTCGGCGTCAGCCCCGTCGGGAGCTTTCACTTTCATATGGCCGATCGCAGGATCTCCGGGGAATGACACGGCAAAACCCTGATCGGCATAGTTGAACTCGGTCCATGTGGACTGGGCCTGTGCGGATACGGACAGAATGGCGGCACAGGCGGTGGCAATCAGAATGGAACGCATGGTTGTTTCCCGGCATTGCAGTGCAATTTTCGCATGTAACGGCGATGCTGTCTCTTTCGGGACCATGACAGATTTTACAGAGGCACCAAATGCGTAGCGCACGGCGAATGGTTCGGCTCTGGATCGCCGCGACCGTGTTCTGGATCGCTTATTGGGTATGGATTTACAGCACCAAATGCTTTCACGCGGGCAATGCGCTGTGGTGCCCGGCCGGCGGTGATCCCACGTCAACCACGGTCGTGCGCACCGTTGAATGGCGCTTCTGGCTGATGACGGTGCTGCCGCCGATCTGGGTCTTCCTGGTTGGACTGCTGCTGTGGTTCGCGCTGGAGGGCTTCCGCCGCCGCAAAGATGAGAAACCAAAA
>DASUHP010000058.1:0-8349 GCA_036273455.1 Micropepsaceae bacterium
CATGAATTGTGGTCGAGTATCTGATCGGCCCGCGCCAGCGATTTCCGCGCGTCGGCCTGGAGAAGACGCGAGAACTCAAGCATGCAGCGGATCATGAATTGCTGTTCGTTTATCAGAGTCCGGTAGTCGCTTGTTCGCTCGGCCAGTGCCTCAGTCTCACAAATGAGTCTGTCCAATTGCTGGCGGGATTGGAGCTGCTGCATCATTGCACGCTACCATCGGCAAGTCTTTGACATACACCCGTGAGCTTTGTCCGATATTCATAGGCAACCCGAGGCTACTCTTGCCGGCGGGTTCGGGAAATTGATCGCGGTCAATGGCAGGGAAAATTTCGCCGTGCTGATCGGATTTCTGACACAGGTCAAGGTGGACAGATTCCGGCCATTCCCTGATTTCATTGACTTGGCCTGATTACATCGTCAGATTCGAACAACCGGGTGGGAATCCAGGGGGGATTAGCCAGAGCCGTGAATTGAGCGGCAGCCGCGCCTCGCGATGGCGCGCGGTTGCGTGAAAATTCTCGCCTTTCGCAGGAAGGGCGCCGGGGGGGAGCGGTCATGAATACAACGGCATCGAAGCTTACGTCTCTATTGGGTTCGGCGTCGCTGCTGGCCATGTTCGGCGCGGCAGGATCGCACGCCCAGCAACTGGCCCAGGCGCAATCCGCGCAGGCGGGTCCGGCAGAAGTGCCGGAGCAGGTTCTCGTCACCGGATCACTCATTCGCGGCACCGTTGCGGTCGGTACGCCGGTGACCAACCTCGGGCCGCAGGATTTTACCCAGACCGGCAGCCTCACGGCCGCTGAGCTTTTCAGGACTGTGCCTGCCGCCGTTGTGTCGCCAGGGCCGGTCGGCACGAACAATGGTGGCAATATCGGCAGGGAGACAGAGGTCAGTCTCCGCGGTCTGGATTCGAGTGGCGGATACCCGGTTCGTGGCCTGATGATGGTGGATGGTGTCCGGTTTCCGCCGCAGGGCGAGCATTCAGGTCAACGCGATCCATCCATCATTCCGACTTTGGCTCTCGACCGCATCGATATCCTCGTGGATGGCGCGTCGGCAACTTACGGATCTGACGCTGTCACCGGCGTGATCAACATCATTTTGAAGCGCGGCTATGACGGCGCGGTCACGCAACTGCAGAGCACATTCGCCGATGGCAGACAGGCATATCAGGCGTCGCAGCTTTTTGGCCGCACATGGGACGGTGGCGATATCACTCTGACCTATCAGTGGTCTGACCAAACGCAACTGAAGGGCAGCGCGCGTTCGAATTTCACCCTGAATTTCACGCCCTGGGGCCTCGATAATCGAACGCCGGTCGCGTCCTCTTTGCCGCCGACAATATCCACCGGGAACGCAGCTACCCCTGCGACGGCCAGGGGCATCGGAACCATCTGCAGCAATTGCTTTGCACTTCCGGCCGGGTCTGGCGCCAATTTCGATTCGTCGCTCAACAACGGCCTTGGACCGCTTGCACCCAGCAGCGGCCCTGGTGTTCTCACCTGGTCATCGCTTGGCACTGCGGCAAATGCCGGGACGAACGAATTCAATCCCTATTCGATCGGCGACTACCTGCCGGCCACGCAACAGAATAACGCGGTATTGACGGTCGATCAGCGCATCACCGGGAACGTATCCTTCTATGGCGAAGGATTTTACGACAATCGGCGCTTTGAATATCTCAATCTCGCCAACCAGTCGCCGGCCTCCACCCAGGATATGGCAGTTCAGGTTCCGACACTCAATCCCTATTATCCGATCGGCGCGCCCACGAATCTGGTTGTCAATTACAATATCGGCACGGAAATCCCGCCATTCACGGATGGCAGCGAAATCGCCGACCGCTACCTCGGAGGCATAAAATTCGATCTGCCTGCCAATTGGGAGGGACGGGTTTATTATTCCGGGAGCTATGATGCTTCCCACACGGCTTCCCACGCGGTCAATCAGAACGCCGTATCGGCGGCGCTGGGTTGGACCATCCCGGCAGGTACTGCACTCGGAACGGCACCCGGCATCGCGTCATGGACCAAGCCCGCGACGATCCCATATCTGAACCTGTTCTGCGATCCACGCGCGTTTGCCTGCAATTCGCCGGCGACACTGAATTATATTACGGCGTCGAGAATCGAGGCGACGAATTTCTGGATCAATGAGACCGGCGCCAATTTTGATGGCGCGTTGTTTTCATTGCCGGGCGGCGACGTCAAGGCCGCTGCAGGTGGTCTGTATACGAATGAATCATGGTCGTATTCGCTGAACGATGACACCAAGACACCTTCCCTGCTGACCCCTCCGCTCGGCGAAGCCAAACATCTGAATTTCTGGGCGGCATTTATTCAGCTCAATGTCCCGCTGATTGGCGAGGCCAATGCAATTCCGCTGGTTCGGCAGCTTGAAGTCGAAGCCTCATGGCGTCACGATCAGTACAGCGACTTCGGCGGGACGAGTAATCCCAAGATCGGCTTCAATTGGACGATTTCGCAGGATTACGGGCTGATTCTCCGCGGCGACTGGGGTACGTCCTTCCGCGCGCCGGGCTTTGCCGAACAATCGGCAATTGTCGGCGATATCATTTCCGGCATCAATGTTCCGAACTTTGCGGCAAACCGCGCGGTCAGCCTTAACTGCAACGCGGATCCGAATTCACTGGCCGGCCGCTTGCTCAATCCCGGAGCGGGATTCATTGGCTGGAATGGTGTCGTCGGAAACAACGGCAAATCAGGTACGACCTGTGGCTCTCTGGCCTTGCCGACCGGCATCGGCACTTTTTCCACCGGCGGTGTCGCAATCCAGGACGGCTTTCGCAAATATGTAAATACCGCGCAGAACGTGCTCCGCCCGGAAACCGCGATGAACTACGACTTCACCGCGGAATTTGCGCCAACCGCATTCCTCAGGGGGTTGGATATCCAGGCTTCGTGGTACCAGTTGAAAATCAACAATGCGCTGCAGCAATTCGGCAATCCGAGCAATTCCTCGGTCAACAATCCCGTGCTCGGCTTCTCCTACATCGTGCCGACGGACATCGCCAAAGCAGGCGTCGATGTCGCGGGATGCAGCAACAACAATACGCCGTCGGCCTGTCCGGAATTCGAAAACATCGTCAGGGCTGTCCTGAACGATCCGCAAAACGCCGTGCCCGCGAATGCCCTGACTTCCGTGCTTTGGGTCAATGACGGCGCCATCGGGAATTGGGGCTGGATCAAGCTGCAGGGCATCGATTTCAGCGCCAGCTATGATTTCGATGCGGGCGATCTTGGCGCCTTCAACACCGGCATCACCGGCACATATTACCTGCACCAGCTACAGGCAAACAACCCCTCCGCGGCCGTGCCGAATCCTCCGGTCACGGATCTTTTCAATACCGACGCGGGTGTGGTCGGCGGTGTCGATCAGGCCGGCGTTCCACAGATGCCCAGGATGCGCTACCGCGCCCGGTTGGGTTGGAGCGACGGCACCTGGTCAGCCGCGGGATTTGTCAATTACGTCGGCCATTATTTCAACACCCAGAACGCGCCGCCCAATGTCAACTTCCAGTGCACCGCGGCGGGCGGTACGGTTGGGGGCGGGACATTCCCGTGCTTCCTCGCCAATTACACCGGCATAGAACCCGCGTGGTACACCTTTGATCTGTCGCTTGGATATAATACCGGCGAGTTGCCGGCATCACCCTGGCTACAGCACATCGGTTTACAGCTCGTCATCCAGAACATCATGAACAAACTGCCGGCGTTCGAATACCAGATCGCGTCGGGCTCGGCGCCCGCAGCCTTCGACGTCACCGAAAGCGATCTCGGCCGCACCTTCGGAATCATACTCACCAAAACCTGGTGATACCGGAGCGCAAGCGCGCGCGACCCGCGCTTGCTTATTCTTTCAACCCTCCACTTGGGGAGGGTCGAAATCGCATTGGCGATTTCGGGGAGGGGACCGGCCACCGGCCGACAGCAAGAAAACTGACGCTGGCCCCCATGCCACCGCGCTACCCCTCAAACGTCGTCAGCGTCTGGATTTGCATATACTCACGCACGCCTTCAATTCCCGCTCGCCGGCCAATGCCGCTTTGTTTGATTCCGCCATAAGGCAGTTTGCGGTTGACACTTTCGGTGCCGTGCGCGTTGACGAACACCGTCCCGGCCTGCAGCTTGCGGGCTAACTCGGTACCGCGCGCGATGTCCCGCGTCCAGATTGATCCGCCAAAGCCGTAGATCGTCGCATTTGCCCGGGCGACGGCATCGTCGACATCGCGATAGGCCGCGACAGGCACCGCCGGGCAAAATTGCTCTTCCGCCATCAGCCGTGAGTCTTCGGCGATCTCGCTGACCACCGTGGGCTGCATGAAATGCCCGCACTGGAATACTGCCTTGTTCGCCACCTGCCCAAGGACTTGCACTGTCGCGCCGCGCCTGGCTGCATCGGCGACGATGCCTTGCGCCCGCTCCAGCGCGCGCCCCGTATGCATCGGCCCCATGGTGACAGCCGGATCGAGTCCGTCACCGACCACAATTCTGTCGACCGCCCTGGCGAACGCGGTGAGGAAATTGTCCTTGATCGATTCCGGCACATAGATGCGCTTGATCGCCATGCACACCTGGCCGGTCATGCGGTAAACCGATTTTGCCATCCGCTCCATGGCGGCGTCGCCGAGATCGGCATCTTCCAAAAGGACTGCCGCGTCGTTGCCGCCGAGTTCGAGGGTGATCCCTTTGATCGTCTCAGCAGCATTGGCCATGATCTTGCGCGCAGCCTGCACGCTGCCGGTGAACGCAAGTTTGCCTGCGTCCGGATGCGTCGTCAGCGTGTCGCCGATCTCGCCCGGCATTCCGGTGACGACATTGATGACACCCGCCGGAAGCAAAGGCGCGATCATTTCGACCGAACGGATGAGCGAGAGAGGGCAGGTCTCCGGCGGTTTCAGCACAATTGTGTTTCCAGCCAACAAGGCCGGAACGATTTGAAGAAACGCAAGGCTGACCGGCGCATTCCAGGGCACGATCGATACCACCACGCCATATGGCAAATAGCCGACAAAGCTTAGGCCGTTGGGCGAGGCAACTTCATTCCGCTGGTCCAGCTCCGCCGCAAGTTCCAGCGTGAACCGCTGACGCGCAGGGACACCGGCAATTTCTCCTCTCGCCTCGGCGCTCGTTTTGCCGTTCTCGCGCACGAACTGAATCACGCGGTCTTCGATGTCCTGAGACAGCGTGTCGAGCACCGGAGCAATGATCCGCGCCCGTTCGGCAAAGCTTTTCGCAGCCCAATCAGGTTGTGCCAGTTTTGCAGCTGTGATCGCGCTCACCACATCATCGGGAGTGCCACGCGGAACCGTTCCCACCAATTCGTCGGGCCGCGCGGGATTGAACACGTCGATGCGCTGACTGCTGTTCGTCCATTCACCGCCAATCAGCATCCGGGCATGGACCGGCTTCCACTCGTTTCGCAAAACCGTCGCTGGCATGAACCCTCCGAAAATTGTGCCCTTTGTACATGTGCCGGTGCCGGAATCTATCTCAAAACTGTCGTCTGCAATGGATGCCGCCCGCGCTGTGGTTTAAGATCGCGCCCGGGGAGGATGCGATGGGCAAACGTAACTCCAACTCCACTTGGCGCCGGTTCGGCGTGGCTGCGTGTGGCACAGCAGGCCTGCTCTGGCTTTCGGCGGGTCTCAATCCCGGCTTTGGCTCAGATGCGCGCCAGATTCCCGACTTCGCGCCCGGCAGCAATACCGGCTGGATCGCGGCAGGAATGGGCTTCGGCACGGATTTCGTCCAGCCCGCGAGTGGCCCGGGGCCAGTGACGAATGATCCGCGTTATCCTTACGTGACCAATGCGGCTGCTGCGGCGACTGGCAAGCAGCCCACCTTCCGGGTCGCAGACCTCACCAACCCCATACTCCAGCCCTGGGCGGCGGAGCAGATGAAAAAGTCCAACACGGATGTGCTGGCTGGAAAAATCGCCTTCACCGCCGATTCCCGCTGCTATCCATCCGGCGTGCCGAGTTTCCTGCTGTTTCCCGCCAATCCGGTGCGCTTCATCCAGACTCCGAAAGAGGTGCTGATGGTGTGGCAGCAGAATGCCGAGATACGCCGCGTCTACCTGGATGTGCCGCACAGCAAAAGCCCAAAACCATCCTGGTACGGAGAATCCATCGGCCATTATGAGAATGGCGACACCCTTGTCGTCGACACCATAGGCCAGAACGATAAAACCTATGTCGACAATTACCGCACCCCGCACACGACACAGCTTCACGTGGTGGAGCGGTTCCGGTTGATCGGCGGCGGCAAGACCATCGAAGTCAATGTGCATGTCGAAGACCCCGGGGCATTCACAACGCCGTGGAACGCGATTCAGCGCTACCGGCGCAGCGACGCCGCACCCATGGAGGAAATGGTCTGCGCCGAGAACAACACGGAATATTTCGGCTACGATGTCGTCCCGCTGCCCCGGGCAACGACGCCTGACTTCTAATTCGCCTCCCCCTTGCCGCCGCCGCGCCGAAGTGGCGCTATGGTGGGCCACGAAGGCGAGAGACGCAGCGCCCGCGCGTGCGCTTTTGCACGCGCCCACTGGCGCTGCTGGGTGAGGAGAGGATTCTACCGGCCATGAAGCACGTACTCGGGCTCTTTACCGCCTTCTGTCTTCTCGTCTGCGCGGCGAATACACCCACACGCGCGCAACCCAACACACCTCCCGTGGCGGTCAAGAAAGTCGCCGATGATCTTTATTTCTTCTTCGATTATGCCGGCTCAAATTCCGTCTTCCTGGTCACCAATGACGGTGTATTGGTGATCGACACGCGCCAGCACCCGCGCGCCGGGCAAGAGCTGATCGATGAAATCCGCAAAGTGACGGACAAGCCGATCCGCTTCGTGATCAACAGCCACTTCCACGGCGACCACACCTTCGGAAATGCCGCATTCCAGCGAGCGGGCGCTGTGTTCATCGCGCAGCAGGAGACGCCGAAAATCATGCAGAGGGTGCAAGCCAAAGAAATGGCCCGCCGTCAGGCCTATTTCAAAAGCCACAACTATGACCCCAATGAGGTGAAGCTGATCCTGTCGCAGATCACCTTCGACAAATCCATGACTTTGTGGCTTGGCGGGCGCGAAGTGCGACTGATGTATCTCGGCCCAGGCCAGCAGGACGGCGACACATTTGTCTACTTTCCCCATGCGCATGCGCTATTCACGCCGGGCTCGTTCGCGACGCGCAGTATTCCCAATTTTGCTTTCACAACTTCGGTCGACAGTTGGATCAACCTGCTCGACGGTGTGGCAGGAATGAAGGATGTCAATGTCATCCTGCCGGCGCATGGCGACCTCGCGACGCAGGCCGACGTGAAGGAATTCTCCGCCATGCTGCGCGACATCTACACCACAGTGAAAGCGGATGCCGGCAAGGGCGTCAGCCTCCCGGACGCGCAGCGCAGGCTTACCTTCCCGCAATACCGGAATTGGCGGAATTACGGCCGGATAAAGGATGAAATCGCCTCGCTCTATGAGCTGATCAAAACCGGCAAACGCAGTTACTTCGAATAAACCGGGTTCGGACGAGATTCGCCCATCCGGTTGTTTCCTCCCCCGATGCGAATACCGCAAAAACAGTGATGTAAAAACTGGAGAATCCATGAGCGAATATGACCGCTGGGAGACGCGCTTCGGCGTGCCGGAATACGCCTTCGGCGTCGAACCCAATTATTTCCTCGCGTCGTGCAAGAACCTGCTCCCACGTTCCGGAACAGCACTTGCTGTCGCCGATGGCGAGGGACGAAACGGCATATGGCTGGCAGAGCAGGGGCTCGACGTCGTGTCGATCGACTTTTCACCCACCGCGCAGAAAAAGGCCCGGGCGCTCGCGCAAAGGCGGCATGTCGCGGTGCGTTTCGAACTCGCAGATGTGCATGTATGGGCTTACCCGGAAGATGCTTTCGACGTTGTCTGCGAGATATTCACGCAGTTCAGCTCGCCTGCGGAACGGACGCGCAAATGGACCGGAATGAAGAAGGCGCTGAAACCCGGCGGGCTCCTCATTCTGCAAGGCTACACTCCAAAGCAGCTCCAATATGGCACCGGCGGCCCGAAGGAAGTGGACAAGCTCTACAGCCGCGAATTGCTCCAGGAAGCCTTCGCGGATTTCGCCAATCTCAGCATCACCGAAGAGGAGCGGGTGCTCCACGAGGGCACATCGCATGGCGGAATGTCAGCGCTGATCGGTCTCACGTCGCGGAAGCCAACCGGCTGAATCAAATCATCGCAGCTGTGGGCTGCGTAACAACGGAGCTGCCGCCGCTCGCGACGAGCGAGCGGCGGCAGCTTATGAGGGCTTGACCCAAAAACTTATT
>DASUHP010000059.1:0-39777 GCA_036273455.1 Micropepsaceae bacterium
CGAAATCACCGCAGCAATGGAAGACAGCTCGCGCATGTTGCGGCTGCTCCAGGGAGATGTCGGTTCGGGCAAAACCGTCGTCGCAATGGCCGCAATGCTGAATGCGGTCGAAGCCGGTTGTCAGGCTGCGCTGATGGCGCCGACCGAGATCCTGGCGCGCCAGCACCTGGCTTCATTGTCACCGATGACCCGAGCGGCAGGCTTGCGGATTGCGCTGCTCACCGGCCGGGAACGGGCCTCGCGTGCCGCCCTTCTGGCCGATCTCGCCGCAGGCAAAATCAATGTCCTGATCGGCACCCATGCGATCTTTTCCGGTGACGTGGAATTCCGCGATCTCGGACTCGCAGTCGTGGATGAACAGCACCGTTTCGGAGTTCATCAGCGCCTGCTTTTGCAGGGGAAGGGCGGCGCCCCTGCCGACCTGCTGGTGATGACGGCGACCCCTATTCCGCGCACCCTGCAACTGACTGCCTATGGCGACATGATGGTCTCGCGCCTGACATCAAAACCGGCCGGGCGCAAGCCGGTTGCGACGCGCGTCATTCCTTCGTCACGTCTGGATGATGTGATCGCCGGGCTGCGACGCGCATTGGCCAAAGGCCAGCGCTGTTTCTGGGTGTGCCCTCTGGTGGAAGAATCCGACATTCTTGATGTTGCCGCGGCGGAAGAACGCGCAGCGACCTTACGCAAGATTTTCGGCGCGAAAGTCGGCCTCGTGCACGGCCGAATGAAGCCGGGCGATCGCGACGATGCCATGCGCAGCTTTCAAACCGGTGAGACCAGCCTGTTGGTCGCCACCACCGTCATAGAAGTTGGCGTCGACGTTCCGGAAGCGGCCGTCATGGTGGTGGAGCATGCGGAGCGCTTTGGTCTCGCGCAATTGCATCAGCTCCGCGGCCGGGTTGGCCGCGGCACTGCCGCCTCAAGCTGCCTGTTGATTTATCAGGAGCCGCTGGGAGCCATCGCCAAACAGCGCCTCGCGATCCTGCGTCAAACCGATGATGGCTTCATCATCGCCGAGGAAGACTTGCGCTTAAGAGGCGCTGGCGAAGTGCTGGGGACCAAACAAAGCGGACTTCCGGATTTCCACTTCGCGGATATCGGATTGCACCAGGAGTTGTTGAAGGTGGCCCATGACGATGTTCGGCTGGTGCTGCAGCGCGATCCCGAACTGAAATCGGAGCGGGGTGAGGCTTTGCGAACTCTGCTCTATTTGTTCAGGCGGGATGCCGCCATCCGCTATTTGCGGGCCGGGTAATGGCATGTTTTTGTTGCAAAATCGGGTTTGGCAGGCCAAACAGGGGCCGGGCATAACGCGGGCGGGTCATGAAAATCGCAATGATGGGGACCGGTTACGTCGGTCTGGTCTCCGGGGCATGTTTCTCTGAATTCGGTCATCACGTGGTTTGCATCGACAAGGATGCGGCCAAAATCGACAGCCTCAAAGCGGGGCGCATGCCGATTTACGAGCCCGGCCTTGGCGAAGTCGTCGCCGATAATGTGAAGGCCGGACGGCTTTTCTTCACCACCGAGATCGCCAACAGCATTCACGACGCCGACGCAGTGTTCATTGCGGTCGGAACACCGTCGCGGCGCGGCGATGGCCATGCCGACCTGTCCTATGTCTTCGCAGCGGCCGAAGAAATTGCCGCGTCCCTGAACGGCTATACGGTCGTCATCACCAAATCGACGGTTCCGGTGGGCACGGGGCTCCGGATCGAGGAGGCCATCCGAAGAATCCGGCCGGACGCGGATTTCGATGTTTGTTCGAACCCGGAATTTTTGCGCGAAGGTTCTGCGATCGAGGACTTTCGCCGGCCCGACCGCGTCGTTTGCGGCGTCGGTAATGAACGGTCGCGTGGTGTTCTGCGTGAACTTTATCGGCCGCTTTTTCTCAACGAAACCCCGATGCTGTTTACCTCGCGCGAAACCGCCGAGCTGATCAAATATGCGGCGAACGCATTCCTTGCGACCAAGGTCACCTTCATCAACGAGATCGCCGATCTCTGCGAAAAGGTCGGCGCCGATGTCCAGGATGTCGCACGCGGAATAGGGCTGGACGGCCGCATCGGATCGAAATTTCTCCACGCCGGTCCCGGTTATGGCGGCTCGTGCTTCCCCAAGGACACGCTTGCGCTTCTGCGCACGGCCGAAACAGCCGGCGCGCCGATACACATTGTCCAGGCGGTCAAGGACGTCAACGACGCGCGCAAGGAGCGGATGGTTGACAAAATCACTGCTGCTTTTGGCGGGGTGAAGGGAAAAACCATCGCCGTGCTGGGCCTGACGTTCAAGCCGAACACCGACGACATGCGCGATGCCCCAAGCCTCGTGATTGTGCCCGAACTGGCCAAACAGGGCGCGATCATCCACGCCTACGACCCGGAAGGGATGCGCGAAGCCGAAAAACTCCTGCCCATCAGATGTTTCGATGATGCCTATTCGGCGATCAGCAAAACCGATGGAGTGGTGATCCTGACCGAATGGAATCAATTCCGCGCGCTGGATCTGCGCAAAGTGAAGGAATTGCTGAAACGCCCGCTGATGGTCGATCTGCGCAACATCTACCGCCCGGCAGAAATGGCGAAAGAGGGCTTTGAATATTTCAGCATCGGCCGCCCCCCGGTGAAGGACGTCGCCGGCTGACCCTGGCCGGATGGACGCGTTAACGGCGCTTGCTTGCCGGAGCGCAAGCCATGCGGGAATGCGAAAATGGTTTCTGCAGGTGAGTAAAAATATACACGAACCGCACCCCCTCGTCGCATATGGACCATCGCGCCGCCGCTGTGCCATGGTTCCGTGCCGTCCGAGTAACCCCTTGAAATGATCCGGATTCTCCATGCCCGCACCGCGCATTCGTAAAGCCGTATTTCCCGTCGCCGGCATGGGCACGCGTTTTCTGCCCGCCACCAAAGCCATTCCCAAAGAAATGCTTCCGGTCGTCGACAAACCGGTGATCCAATATGGCGTCGAAGAAGCCCGTGAAGCCGGAATCGAACAATTCATTTTCGTCACCGGACGCGGCAAGCACGTCATCGAAGACCATTTCGACCACGCCTATGAACTGGAATCGCTGCTGTCCGCGCGCGAAAAGACCAAAGAGCTGCAAAGCCTCATGGAAAGCCTGCCCAATACCGGCGCGGTGTCCTTCACACGTCAGCAAAAACCGCTCGGGCTTGGACATGCGGTGCTGTGCGCGCAGCATCTGATCGGTGATGAACCCTTCGCCGTGGTACTGCCGGACGATCTAATGGTCGGGCAGCCGGGGGCGCTAAAGCAGATGGTCGAGGCCTGGCGTGAAATCGGTGGCGGCGTGGTGGTGGCGGCAGAGGAAAAGCCGCGCGAGGAAACCCAGCGCTATGGCGTCATTGCACCCGGCCCGGTGAAGGGGCCGATCACCGAGGTTCTCGGCGTCGTCGAAAAGCCAAAGCCCGCGGATGCCCCCTCCAATCTCTGCATAATTGGCAGATATATCCTGCCGCCGGAGATCTTCTCCGAACTGGAGCGGCGCGAGCGCGGCGCCGGCAACGAGATTCAGTTGACCGACGCCATGGCGCGGCTGCTAGGGCGGGTTCCCTTCCATGCGGTGACCACGACCTGCGCGCGCTATGATTGCGGTGACAAGGTCGGTTTCCTGCACGCCAACCTGGCGGTCGGGCTTGAGCGGCCGGACATTGCGCCGGACCTCCGCCTGATCATCAACGCACTGAGGCATTCGGCCTAAGCCATTTCCAGTGCTTGCAAAACTGTCTGGGGTTTCCCCCCGCCGCATGGCATATATTTCCGAAATTTTAACTCCCAATCGCCTACAAAGTTTCAGGGTCGGATAAGCTCTTGGAATTCCGGCCCGAAACGGCCAATCACCGGCACATGGTGTGCGGGAAATGCTGAAGAGTTGCGACTGGATGGAATGGGGATCGGATTGGGCGGAGGCAGGTAAACCGGGTTTCGAGCTGGGCCGATTCAATCTCCAGTTCCGGGACCCGCGCGCCGAACTTTTATTCCAACGCGACACGCTCGCGCAGTCCATCCGCTTTGTCCGCGCCTATCAGTTCGCCGGCATTCTGCTCTATATGGCATTTGGCTTGCTGGACGTCGTGCTGGGAGACCCAGGGCGTTTCTCTGTCCTCGTCATTCGTCTCGGGCTCGTCACGCCAATTCTGGTGGTCGTTTTCCTGCTGACATTCCGGGCGGATTTTTACCGGATCATGCAGCCAGCTCTCGCGTTGGCCATGATGGCTTGCGGGATGGGCGTTGTCGCGATGACCGCAATCATGGGTCCGCCGTCAAATACGCTCTACTACGCCGGTCTCATTCTGATTGTCAGCTATTGCGGCAATCTCATCCGGCTGAACTTCCTGTATTCGGCCGCCGTGTCGGCCTGGCTGCTCGGCTGTTATCAGGTTGTTGCGCTGTGGCTGAATCCAATTCCGGTGCCGGTATTCATCGCAAATGATTTCTTTCTCGCGATGGCAAGCGGCGTCGGACTGTTTGCGGCGTATATCCAGGAACGGTACATGCGCCAGGCCTATGCGGCGCAAAAGCTGGTTGAGGAGAAAAACTGGCTGGTGTCCGAATCTCTGGCCGAAGCCATGCGCGCCAACAAATCACGCGGCGAATTCCTGGCCACCATGAGCCATGAGTTGCGCACGCCGCTGAATGCGATCATCGGCTTCTCGGACATCATCAGCCGTGAACTTTTCGGGCCGATCAGAAACTCGAAATACACCGAATACGCGCGCGACATCCACGAAAGCGGCGCACATTTGCTCTCCATCATCAACGACCTCCTCGATCTCGCGAAGGCGGAATCCGGCAAGCTCGAACTCAGCGAAACCGAGTTCGATGCTGCCGAGACGCTGCGGGCCTCCATGCGTATGTGCCAGATGCGCGCCACGGAGAGCGGCGTCCGTCTTGTTTTCGGCGGCGTGTCACACGAGGTGCGGATCATCGCCGACGAAAGGATGCTGCTGCAGGTTTTCTCCAATCTGATCACGAACGCGATCAAGTTCACGCCCGAAGGCGGCACCGTCCGGATGCAAGTCTCCGGTGAGCCGGAAAACGGGGTGGCATTCAGGATTGGCGATACCGGGATCGGCATTGCGCCCGAAAATCTCGAACGCGTGCTGCGGCCGTTCGAGCAAGTGGAGACCAGCTATTCACGCCGTCACGGCGGCGTCGGACTTGGTCTGCCCTATGCGAAGCGGCTGACCGAATTGCACGGCGGAGCGCTTGAGATCGAAAGCCAGATCGGCAAGGGTACGACGATTACCGTGCGCCTGCCCTCGTGGCGTCTCGTCGGCACATCTGCCGACGCGGTCGCTGCGGCATGAACGAACACTTCAGCGTTTTTGGATGTGCAGCAGACGGACCCGGCCAGTCGAGTCGGTGTCGGTCCAGGCTTTTACGGGATTGAGCCTCTCGGTCCAGCCCAGCATCTGAGCGTCTGTCCGGTAATAAAGTGTCCAGTCGCTGATGAACTCCATGGGCCACAGGGCGCTCATCGGCGTCTCGTTCATGTTGCCGACGACCATCACGCCGCCCGGCGCAAGCGATCCGTAGAGCCGCTGCACAATGCTTTGGACTCGCCGGTCCGTAAGATAATCGAGCAGTCCCAGAGAATAGATCAGGTCCTGCGGCGGCAGATTTTGGAATGTCCCGCCGTTTCGCAGCATGTCGACAAAGGAAAGATGCAGGCATTGGACAGCCGCATGACCGGCTGAATTGAGAACATGCGGCCAGGTCTTTTCCAGCGCGAAATTCAGCGCGGACTGTTCGGGATCGATGAGCGTGAATACGACATTCCGGCCCTGCAGCCCGGTGTTTGAGAGATACAGTTCGACTTCCCGTGCAGGCCCGCTACCGAGGCTCATGACCCGCGCCGTCCGGTGACTGCCTTTGGCGGCAACGACAGTCTCGATGGTCTTCAGCATCGCTTCCATACGGGTGCGGATGCACTCCGCGACATCCAGCCCAACCCGATGGAGAAGTTGGGTGTAAACATCCGCGCCGCGGCGTTCCCACGCATAGACGAGATTCATCACTTCGAAATCGCCCGGATAGCCAAGCGGCTTGGAATAGCTCCGGTCGACGATGGCGGCCCGACGCATCTCGGGCGTGATCACCATTTCGGTAAAATGCTTAACGGCGTCGCGCGCAGCGGTGTCCGGCATCACACTGCGGACCAGATCATTCCCGGTGCGCCAGAGCGAGCGCCAATTCTGCAGCAGCCGCGGCTCGCAAGCGTGATACGCGCTCTCAGCGTCAAATTCGCGCCCGAGGGATTCAGCCAGCGTCCGACTTTCCTCGAGCAAATCTTGATACGAACGCAGAACTTTCAGGAAATCGGCACAGAGTGCGCGGTATTCAGATGGCACCAGCCGGTCCACGCCGGAATCGGTTCCTTGCGACTGTGCCGCGATTCGCGCCTGGACATTGCGCGACAACAGCTTATCCAGTTCGATGAAATTGTTGACCAGGCTGAATGCGATCTTCGAACCAAAAACCGTGTTCTCGCGCCGGACCGTCCTGGCATTGCCTTCAAAGATCGAATGTCCCAGCTGCTGAATCGACAGTGGAACAACATCGCCGATTTCGGGAATTTCGTCGGTTGCGTTGTTGCAGACGACTGCCAGTCCACCGACGCTGATATTGTGCAGTTTGAAAGAAGCGGAGCCGATCCAGACCCGTGGGGCAGAACTCGGGAAAAGCTTGCGCGCATCATAACGCGGCGCGCGCACCCGGATTTCACGGTCGTTCGAGCCTTTCAGCTCCTCATAGGCGAGCATGGATCCCCCAACGCAGACACGCCGCAACGCAATCGCCGAACTCTGTTCACCATACTTCCGGCCACTCCCCTCCAGGCTCACCGTATGGTTAACGATTCGTTAATGTATCGCCATAAATGGTTAACGTCAAGGGAATCGTGAACTGGGTGCGCCCATCATTTGTACACGCAAGGCTGTGTGACATCAGCGCTATTGTGCTGGAGCAAGCCTTCGGCGCTAACCGATTCAGGGCATTGCGGCTTTCTGAATCGCACCAACCACAGGGGCGGAAAATGGCTCAGCTGCCGGGATTATCGTCTGGCGTTGCCGGACGCAGTGCCACCGACTCCCCGCAGCCGCAGGCATCGGTCTGGTTGGGATTTCGGAAGATGAAGCGCGACGCCAGTTTTTCGCGCGCATAATCCATCTCGGTGCCGATCAGGAACATCACCGCCTTCGGATCGATCAGTATACGGACGCCTTTGTCCTCGATCACCTCATCAAAGGAATTCTGCGATTCCGCATAATCCATGGTGTAGCTCATTCCGGCGCATCCACCGTTCTTCACGCCGACGCGCACGCCGATGAACCGTCCATTGGATTTTTCCATGATCTCGCGAATTTTCGCTGCGGCCGCATCGGTGAGGCGCATCACCTTTGGGCGTTCACGGCGCGGGCGTGTGGTCGTCGTGCGTGCTGTTGTCATGGCTAAAACATGTTGAGTTCGAGTTTCGCTTCTTCCGACATGCGGTCGGGCGTCCATGGCGGATCGAAGGTCATGTTGACGGTAACCTCTCCCACCCCCGGAACGCCTTGCAGGGCGCTCTTGACCATGTTTGGCATCTCGCCGGCGACCGGGCACCCGGGCGCTGTCAGTGTCATGTCCACGGTCACGTCGAGATTGTCAGCGACGTCAACCTTGTAGATCAGCCCCAGCTCGTAGATATCGACCGGAATTTCCGGATCATAAACGGTCTTGAGTGCCGCGATGAGCTCTTGCCCGAATGCTTCGAGTTTCTCCGGCGGCAAAGCGCTCTCGCCCTCCGTCTTCACACCCGGCCCCACCTCTGCACGCGCCGTCGAGTCACTCATTCGCTCTTCGCCCCGCCCTCATGATCGAGCGCCGCCTTCATCGCGTGCCACGCCAGGGTCGCGCATTTCACCCGCATCGGAAATGCCGACACACCGGCCATCACGCCAAGCCGGTCGCGATCATCTTCGGTCAACCCTGCCGCATCCTCACCCTTCACCAGATGCAGGAAACCGCCCATTAGCTGTTCGGCTTCCGTGACCGATCTGCCCTTCAGGAGCTCCGTCATCAGCGATGCCGATGCAACCGAGATCGCGCAGCCGCGCCCTTCGAAACTCACATCCTGAATCCGCTCATCCGAATCCAGCTGGAGGAATATCTTCACCCGGTCGCCACACAGAGGATTGTGGCCCTCGGCCATATGCGTGTGTGACGGCAGCGCACCGAAATGGCGTGGATGCCGGGAATGATCCAGGATCACCTCCTGGTAAAGTTCGCGCAGTGAGTCATCCATAGCCGAACACCCTGCGGGCTTCGGTGACCGCATGGACAAGCGAATCCACTTCGTCAACACTGTTATAAAGCCCAAATGACGCGCGCGTGGTGCCCGCAACATTGAAGCGCTGCATCAGTATCTGCGCGCAATGGTGACCGCCGCGCACCGCAACCCCTTCGCGGTCGAGAATCGTCGAAAGGTCGTGCGGGTGAATCCCGATCGTCTCAAACGAAATGATCGGTCCCTTGCCTGGCGCTTCGCCAATGATGCGGACCCCGTTGAGTTCTTTCAGTTTACGCGACGCAGCCGCCGCCAACGAGCGCTCATGCGCCGCAATCCGCTCGCGGCCGATGCTGTCGATATAGTCGAGCGCGGACGCAAGTCCCACCGCCTGAATGATCGGCATCGTTCCCGCCTCGAAACGGTTTGGCGGATCGGCATAGCTCACATCGTCTTTCGTGACCTCGCGAATCATTTCGCCACCGCCGAGCCAGGGCCGCATTGCTTTCAGGTGCTCGCGCTTCCCATAAAGGGCGCCGATTCCAGTTGGGCCATACAACTTGTGGCCGGTGATGGCGTAAAAATCCACATCGAGCCGGCCGACGTCGACATCGGCGTGCACCGCCGCCTGACAGCCATCGGCAATCACCGGCACTCCGCGGGCGTGGGCGATGCGGACAATTTCGGCCAGATTGGTCTCGGTACCCAGCACATTGGACATGTGGCTGATTGCAACCATTTTCGTCCGCGGCGAAATCGCGCGCGCAATATCGGCAGGATCGAGATCACCGAAATCCGACACTTCGACCCATTTCAGGACTGCACCATGGCGTTCCCGGAGAAAATGCCAGGGCACGATGTTGGAATGATGCTCCATCACACTGAGGACGATCTCGTCGCCCGGCTCAATGCGTGGCGCCAGAAAGGATGACGCAGCCAGATTGATGGCTTCCGTGCCGCCACGGGTGAAGATGATTTCGTCCTCATGCGCGGCATTCAGGAATCGCTGCACCCGGACGCGCGCGCCTTCATAGCGTTCGGTGGCGGCACTGGAGAGAAAATGCACACCCCGATGCACATTCGCATATTCATGGGTGGTGAAATGTTCCACCGCTTCGATCACTTGTCTTGGCTTTTGCGCCGATGCGGCGTTATCAAGATAAACCAGCGGTTTGCCGTTCACCTCCGCAGAAAGGATCGGAAAATCGCGGCGGAAGCGGGCAACGTCATAGGCGGGCTGCCTGGCGAGCGGCTGCGACGTCATTGTCCGGCCCCCACAGCCGCAAGCGCCGTTTCCAGTTCGCGCCAAAGCGCATCGCGAATGGCATCGTCGCCGAATTCACCGATCGCCTCGGCGACAAAACCGCGGATCAGCAGCAGTTTTGCCTCCGGTTCGGGAATGCCGCGTGAGCGCAGGTAAAACAGCGCATCTGCCTCAAGCGCGCCGATCGCCGTGCCATGACCGCACAACACGTCATCGGCAAAAATCTCGAGCTCCGGTTTGGCATCGGCTTCCGCATGGGGCGACAGCAGCAGCGATTTGAACAGCTGATGTGAGTCGGACTTGATCGCGCCGTGGCGCACGACCACACGGCCCTGATTGACCGCGCGTCCTTTGCCGCCAACCACATTCCTGAATACCTGCCGGCTGCAGGTGTGGGGGCTGGCATGATCAATCACCGACGTGATATCCGCGATTCCTTCGGCCAGCGCAGCGACATGGTGAATGACCGCTTCGGCCTTCGCTCCGTCCAGGCGCAAATTGACATCAAGGCGGGCCAACTGCCCGCCAAGAGCAGTATAGAGCGCACGATAGCTGGCGTCCCGTTGGACAACCGCGCCAAGGCTCGTCAGATGCATGGCATCCGCCGCGTCCTTCTGAACGCGGACATGTTCGAGACGTGACCCAGGCTTGAGATGCAATTCGAATCCGAGATTCCGCAAGCTGCCATGAGCATTCGTACCACGATGGTTCTCAAGCAAGTGCAGCGAGACGCCACTTTCCACGATCAGCAAGATCCGGCTGTGGCTGACATGTGCGCGCACCGACGGCGCATGAGAAAATACGAGTTGCAGCGATGTGTCTTTCCGGACGCGGATGGCGGCGCCGGAGCGCATCAATGCGAGCGACGCCGCACCCATAGGTTGATCCGGCCCTTGCGCGAGCGTGCCGAGATTGTCCCGGACCCAACCGGGCACTGCTGCGTCCAGTTTCGCCAGATCGACAACGTCGATTCCGGATTGCACTGACGCCTGGGTCAGAAATCCGCCGGAAAATGTCAGTTCATTGGTCTGCTTCGGAAAGATGGAATCCCGCGGCGCCGATGGCTGCAACACCACGGGTGCGAACGCGCCGAGATCGAGAACGTTGGCCAGATCGGTCCATTTCCACGCCTCGCTTCGGCGGCCGGGTATACCGGTCACCGCAAACGCGTCCATCGCCGCGCGACGGCGAGCGTTCAGCCAATCGAGCGCCGCGCCGGGGAATTCCGGCAAATGGCGCGCGAAATCCTCCTGAAAAACGTCGCCCGACGCAGAAAGCCTGCGCGCCATGACGGTCATGCAGCCTCCACGACGGCGCCATAGCCGCGCTGTTCAAGCTCCCGCGCCAGATCCGGTCCGCCGGACGTCACGATCCGGCCCTGCGCCAGCACATGCACGCGGTCGGGCACGATGTAATCGAGCAGCCGCTGGTAATGGGTGATCACCAGCATCGCGCGGTCCGTCGCGCGCTGTGCATTTACGCCCGAGGCCACCAGCTTCAGCGCATCGATGTCGAGACCGGAATCGGTTTCGTCGAGAATTGCCAGTTTCGGCTCCAACAGCGCCATCTGAAGGATTTCCATGCGCTTCTTCTCGCCGCCGGAAAAACCGGCGTTCAGCGGCCGCTTCAGCATGTCCTCGGAGATTTGCAGAGCCCTGGCTTTTTCGCGAACGCGCTTCAGCACCTGCATGGCATCCATCTCCGGTTCGCCCCGCGCACGCCGTTGGGCATTCAGTGCGGTCTTCAGGAAGGTGATCGTCGTGACGCCGGGAATCTCAACGGGATACTGGAGCGCGAGAAATACGCCGAGCGCGGCCCGGCGATCGGGCGAAAGCCCGGTCAACTCCTCGCCGCGATAGATCACCCGTCCACCCGTCACTTCATAGCCCTCGCGTCCCGCCAGCGCGTAGGACAAAGTCGATTTGCCCGATCCGTTCGGACCCATGATTGCGTGCACTTCGCCTGCCGGAATGACGAGCGTGATTCCCTTCAGGATTTCCTTGCCGTCCACGGTGACGTGCAAATTATCGATCTCGAGCAATTTCATCCCACACTGCCTTCCAGGCTGATGCCGACCAGTTTTTGCGCTTCCACGGCGAATTCCATCGGCAATTGCTGGAGCACTTCGCGGCAGAATCCGTTGACGATCAGCGCCACCGCCTCTTCCTGCGGAATCCCGCGGGCAAGGGCGTAAAACAGCTGGTCGTCGGAGATTTTCGACGTGGACGCTTCGTGTTCGATCTTCGCCGTCGGATTTCGGCTCTCGATATACGGCACCGTATGCGCGCCGCAATCGGCGCCGATCAAGAGCGAATCGCATTGCGTGTGATTGCGCGCGTTTTCCGCCCTCGCATGCACGCTGACCAGCCCGCGATAGGTGTTCTGCGCTTTTCCCGCCGAGATGCCCTTGGAAACGATGCGCGAACGTGTATTGCGTCCGAGATGCAGCATCTTGGTGCCCGTGTCCGCCTGCTGGAAATTATTGGTGATGGCGATGGAATAAAATTCGCCGACCGAATCGTCGCCGCGCAGGATGCAGCTCGGATACTTCCAGGTGATCGCCGAACCGGTTTCGACCTGGGTCCAGGAAATTTTCGAGCGCTTGCCGCGGCAGTCGCCGCGCTTGGTGACGAAATTGTAGATGCCACCCCTGCCCTGCTCGTCGCCGGGATACCAGTTCTGCACGGTGGAATATTTGATTTCGGCGCCGTCGAGCGCAATCAGTTCCACGACGGCCGCGTGCAATTGATGTTCGTCGCGCTTCGGCGCGGTGCAACCTTCAAGATAGCTGACATAGGAGTTTTCGTCGGCGATGATCAGCGTACGTTCGAATTGTCCGGTTTCCGAGGCATTGATCCGGAAATAGGTGGACAGCTCCATGGGACAGCGCACGCCTTTCGGCACATAAACAAAGGTGCCGTCCGAAAACACCGCGGAATTCATCGTGGCGAAGAAATTGTCGGTCACTGGAACGACGGTGCCGAGATATTTGCGCACCAGATCGGGATAATCGCGAATGGCCTCGGAAATCGGGCAGAAGATGACGCCGGCCTCGTTCAATTTGGCCTTGAACGTGGTGGCGACCGACACTGAGTCGAAAACCGCATCCACCGCGACGCCGGCGAGCAGCTTTTGCTCGGACAGCGGGATTCCCAGCTTGCGATAGGTATCCAGCAGTTTCGGGTCGACTTCGTCGAGGCTTTTCGGCTTCACATCCTGCGATTTCGGCGCCGCGTAGTAATACGCATCCTGATAATCGATCGGCGGATAATGCACCCGCGCCCATTTCGGCTCGATCATTTGCTGCCATCGCTGGAACGCGGACAACCGCCATTCCAGCATCCATTCCGGCTCCTGCTTGCGCGCCGAAATAAAGCGGACGGTCTCCTCATTCAGGCCCTTTGCCGCCCGCTCCATCTCAATGTCGGTGACAAAGCCATATTTGTATTTCTCGCCCGCGAGATTGGCGACGCGTTCTGCTGTTTCGACTTTTGCGGCCATAGTGCTTTCCTTAAGCAGCCAGCGCGGAGCGGCGCGCGACCAGCCGTCCAATGCTCGCGACTGCCGCATCTGCGTCGCGCTCGCCATTAGTCCAGCCGAAACTGACGCGAATACCACAACGCGCGAGACTTTCCGTGAACCCCATGGCTGCCAGCACATGCGATGGCTTCACCTTGCCGGACGAACAGGCTGCACCTGTCGACACGGCAATCCCGTCAAGATCTAGCGCAATCAGCGCGGTGTCGGACAGCAGTCCCGGGATGGCGAAATTGGTTGTATTGGGAAGCCGTTCGGCAGCCGCACCGAAAATCACCAGGTCCGGCACGAGAGCTTTCAAACGGGCTTCAAAACTGTCGCGCAATACCCGCACATCGCGTGCAAATTCGACATTTCGGGCAGCAGCGCCAAAACCTGCAATCGCGGCGACATTCTCCGTCCCTGCGCGGCGGCCCATTTCCTGTCCGCCACCAGTGATCTCAGCCGACAGCGGCGCGCCTTCGCGCACAATCAATGCGCCCGCACCCTGTGGACCGCCGAGCTTATGCGCCGAAACCGTCATATAATCGGCATCTGCTGTTCTGAAGGAAAACTCCGCGCGTCCAATCATTGGGACTGCGTCGACATGCAGCAGTGCGTCCGGACCGCCTTCCTGTCTGACAACGGCACCGATGCTCGGGATGTCCTGAACCACGCCGGTCTCATTGTTCGCCGCCATGACCGACACCAGAGCTCTTCCCTTGCCATGGATCAGCATGTGGCGCAGGGCAGATATTTCCAGTCTGCCCTCGCTTGTGACGGGGATTTCCTGGAGTTTCAGGCCAGGGGCGGTTTCGGCCAGCGCAGTGGCCGGTGCTCGCACACTGTCGTGTTCGATCGCCGAGATCAGTAGGCGCGTGACGCGTTTGCCTGCGTCCGCGGCACCCTGGACGGCGCCCCGAAGTGCCAGTCCATTGGCTTCGGTGCCGCCACTGGTGAATACCACCTCGAAGCTGCGGCAGCCGGCCAGCTTTGCCACCGCTTCGCGGGCGTTCTCTATCCGTGCCCGCGCCCTGCGCCCCGCCGCGTGGACAGAAGACGCGTTGCCGCAATCGGCCATGGCTTGCGTCATTGCCGCCAGGGCTTCCTCGCGCAGCGGCGATGTTGCGTTGTGGTCGAGATAGATCATGGCGATACGGAGTATTGCGCCTCCGAATGCGCCGGCCCCGCATGGGCACGTCCAAGCACCCGGTGCTCGACAACATCGGCCAGCGTCACGGATTCAAGAAAGACTTCGATATGCCGCCCAAGTTCTTCCCACAGATCGTGGGTCAGGCAGCGTGCGGTGCGCGTCAGACAACCCTTGGAGCTGCCGCCACGGCAGCGCGTAACCTTGATCGGTTCCTCGACGGCAAAAATGATGTCGGCAATCCGGGTTTGTGACGCGGGATAAGACAGGCGGTAACCACCCTTCGGCCCGCGGGCGGCAATCACCAGTCCGCCGCGGCGCAGTTTGGCGAATAGCTGCTCCAGATAGGCCTGCGACAGCTCCTGGCGCTCGGCAATCTCGCACAGCGTCACCGGCTCGCCGTTCAGCTCGCCGGACCGGCGGGCCAGATCGGCCATTGCCATGACCGCGTAACGGGCGCGTGCGCCTAGCTTCATTGTCCCTCCGGAGGGTAACGATCCAGTTTGCGGACCATCAAAGAATTGCCACCCGGCGCCTTCGATGTTGTAAGAGAGTGCCGGCCGGGTTTCGCAACACCGTTGTGATATATAATTCCCGACTAATGCCGTCAAGAATTGGAGGGACGGTTTTGTTGCGTATTTTCCCGCAATATTCCCCTTATTTGTCATCACCGTACGAAATGTTGACCAGCTCACACTGTTATCCGACGGAGTCCCCCTATGCCTGATATTATCCTGCCGGGGCCTGCCGGACGCATTGAGGCGCGATTCCAGCGGCAAAAGGCGCCAAACGCGCCAATGGCGCTGATCCTGCACTCGCACCCGCAATATGGCGGGACGATGAATAATCCTCTCGTTTACGAGCTGTATCATCGCTTTCACAAGCTTGGCTGTACGGTGGTGAGGTTCAACTTCCGGGGCGTGGGGCGCAGCCAGGGTACCTTCGACAATGGTGCGGGCGAACTCTCGGATGCAGCCGCCGTGCTCGACTGGATGAGCACACTGTACCCCAACCCGTCTTTCTGCTGGGTGGCGGGCATTTCCTTCGGCGCCTGGATCGGGATGCAACTCTTGATGCGCCGGCCGGAAATCACCGGCTTTGTCTCGATTGCTCCGCAAGCCAATCTCTACGACTTCGCCTTTCTCGCGCCCTGCCCGGCATCGGGCTTATTTCTTCATGGGACAAAGGATCAGGTCGTGCCGGAGGCCGATGTGCAGAAGCTGGTCGACCGGCTTTCGGCGCAGCGGGGCATTCGGATCACCTACAAAAAGATTGAGGGCGCGAACCATTTTTTTGACAATCATATGAGTGAAGTCGTTGAGTCGGTGGCCGAATACGTGAAGAACCGGATGGAATCGCCATATGGCGGGCGATAGACCAAGCAGGGCGGCAGTCTGCCGCGAAAACTCATGCGCGAGCGCGCAACAGTTCTGAAGCTGCTTTTGCTGGCAGCATTTCTGCCGGTCATGCATCCGGCGGAAGCTGCTGCGCCGGCCCAGCCGCCCAGCCGGGATCTGCAATGGAAAAAATGCAACGGTTCGCCGGGCACCAGCCTGAACGATCAGATCGCGGCCTGCACGGCGCGTATCCAATCCGGCCAGGAAAGCGAAAACCAGGTTTTTGTCGCCTATTACAATCGCGCGCTGGCGGAATACCGGCAGGAACAATATAGCGCCGCAACGGATGATTACGGCGCTTCGTTGAGGATCAACTCCGGCGACACTGAAGCATGGGTCGGCCGCGGACTTGCCGAATTCCACCTCAGCCGGTTTTCCGATGCAGTGGCGGATTTCGGTCATGCGATCGATCTTGCCCCGCGCAATGCCAATAGCTGGTACCAGCGCGGAACGGCCAATGCCGCGCTGAAACGCTGGGACGATGCGGTGTCGGATCTCGGCAAGGCCATTTCGCTGAAACCGGATTTTGCCCCGGCAATTTTCAACCGTGGCGGCATCTTCTATGCGCGTCACGCTTTCGGCCGCGCGATCGCAGACTTCGACCAATTCATCCGGCTCAAACCCGATGAGGCAGAAGGATACGAAGCTCGCGGCCTCGCCCGGAACGCATTCGGGGAACTTGACCGGGCGATTACCGATTTCGATACCTCAATCCGTCTGCACCCGGATAATCCCGAAGCGTTCTATGGCCGCGCGCTCGCGAAGATCGGACTCGACGGCTACGACTCCGCGATCGAAGACCTCGGCCAGGCGATCCGGCTGAAGCCCGATTACGCCGAGGCCTATCGCTATCGCGGATTTGCGCTCGACCGTCTGGGCGAGAGTGATGCGGCTCTGGCCGATTACGGTGAGGCGATTCGGCTGAAACCGGATTACGGCGGCGCGTTCGATAATCGCGGCTATGAGTATCTCAAGCGCGGTGACTATGATCTTGCGCTGACGGATTTGACCCGCGCCATCCAGCTCGAGCCCGATGTCGCGGAGGCGTTCCATTATCGCGGCTATGTTTATCTCAAAGTGCAGAAGGACGATGCCGCGATAGCTGACTATAATGAGGCGCTGCGGATGCAGCCCGACAACTCAAATGCCTTGTTCGGGCGCGGCTTCGATTTCTACCGCAGCGGCAAATTTGATGAGGCAATTGCCGATTACGACCAGGTGATCCGGCTTGGGCCGGAACCACGCGCGCTGCTCAATCGCGGCAGCGCCTATTTGCAGCGGGGCAATTACAAACTGGCCTTGGCGGATTTTTCCCGGGCCATTGCGCTGAAGCCGGATTATACCGAAGCATTTTTCAACCGCGGCACGGCATCGGTGGCTGAAGGGGATTACACCAGCGCGGTGGTGGATTTCAGCAAAGCGATCGAACTCAGCCCCAATGCCATCGAGACTTACCTTGCCCGCGGCAGTGCCTATGACGACGAAGGACAGTTTGGTCTTGCGCTCACCGATTTCGATCATGTTCTCGCGGCCGATCCGTCGAATTACAGCGGCCACGTCAATCGCTGCTGGACGCGCGCGGTGATCGGAAATGATATTGCCGGTGCAAGGCGGGATTGCGAGCAGGCGCTGACAATAACAACGTCCGGAATCGACGCGCTCGATGCACGCGGTTTTCTCGAATTGAAAAGCGGAAAGTTCGCGGACGCTGTGACGGATTACGCCGCCGTGCTGAATCACAACGCCCAACGCGCAACCGCATTGTTTGGCCGCGGCATCGCCGAACAGCACCTGGGTGACAACACCGCAGCCGAAATGGATTTTGCAGCGGCGGAAGCGGCCGAGCCGGACATCACCGCACGTTTCGCGCGCTACGGCATCACCCGCTGATTCCAAAAAAGGAGGAACGAGAAGCGAGAAACGAGAGCGCGGGCTGCGCCACGGCCAAGGCGGTGCTCTCACTCACCTGTCCACAGAAGCGCATAGCGTATGTGGATCGCTCCTCCTTTCTCGCTTCTGTCATTTTTCCGGCTGGTGCAGCCTGCCGCCCGGCATCGGAGATGGAACACCTGTCGTCGATGGCAGGCTGAGCGGCAGTCCTTTAAGACTGCGCACCGCGAGATAGGCGAAGGCTTCGGCTTCAAGAAAATCGCCGCGCCACCCGGCATCTTCCGCGTTCAATACCTTTTGCTTCAGACGCGCACGCAATTCGGCCATCAGGACCGGATTGTGCCGGCCGCCGCCGCAAATGATCCAGCTGTTCGGCTCCGCCGGAAAATGCTCCTCCGCGCGCGCGATTGCGGCCGCGGTAAATGCAGCCAGCGTACGTGCCCCGTCTTCGGGCGAGAGTCCCTCAACCGCCTTCATGGGGAAATCGAAGCGGTCGAGCGATTTCGGAGGAGGTTTCGCGAATATCGGATGTCCCAGCATGAATCCGAGCACCCCTGGATCGACATTCCCGGCCGCGGCGAGTTGTCCGTCCCGGTCAATCGGCTCGCCAATGTGCTTAAGCGCCCAATCGTCCAATGTCGCATTTCCCGGGCCGGTGTCGAAGGCGATCAGTTCACCGGTCGAACCAACATAGGTGACATTTGCGACACCCCCGATATTCACGACGACGACCGGCAATGTCATGTTCCGTGTGAGCACACGATGATACAACGGAACCAGCGGCGCCCCCTGCCCGCCGGCCGCAACATCGGCTGAGCGGAAATCATTGACCACAGGAATGCCAACGGCGCTTGCCAGCGCCTGGCCGTCCCCGATCTGCCATGTGCGGCGTTCGGCAGGACGATGAAGAATGGTTTGCCCGTGAAAGCCCACGCAGGCGATTTGGCCGGCACTGAGCCGGTTGTCGGCGAGCAGGCGCTTCACCGCATCGATATGGGCATCGGTTATCAGGCGCTCGGCCTTGGCGATGGCCTGCGGCAGGGGATTGCCGGGCGTCGCCAGACCGGCCGATTCCAGCGCCTCGTGGAGCATGGCCCGCGCCCAGGGGTGATAAGTCGTTGCCAGCGCCGGGCCCG
Organism: Micropepsaceae bacterium; assembly: GCA_036273455.1. GTDB lineage: Bacteria > Pseudomonadota > Alphaproteobacteria > Micropepsales > Micropepsaceae > CAIYRG01. The sequence continues at coordinate 18,647 of DASUHP010000059.1, forward strand.
GTATGGCGGCATCCTCACCATCGGTTTCGACGATGGCCGCGTCGATGCCATCGAGCGAAGTTCCGCTCATCAGGCCAATAGCTTTGAGAAGATCGGGCATCGTGCTACCGAGAATGTAATCCAATACCGATAACATCCATGACTGAATTCCGCTCCGATTTCCTGCGCCTGCTGCAATCCCGCGGTCAGCTACATCAGGTCACCGACGAAGCAGCGCTTGACGCGTCTTTGCTGAAAAACCGGGTCACCGGATATATCGGGTTCGACTGCACGGGACCCAGCCTGCATGTCGGCAATCTGGTGCAAATCATGACTTTGCGCCGGCTGCAGCAGACCGGGCACAAGCCCATCGTCGTGATGGGCGGCGGGACAACCAAAATCGGTGATCCTTCCGGCAAGGACGAAATGCGCCAGGTCCTCAGCCCGGAACTGATCGAAACAAACAAGCAAAAGATCCTGGGAACATTCGCGCGGTTCCTGACCTTCGGAGACGGAGCGTCGGACGCGATTATGGTCGACAATGCTGAGTGGCTGGACCAACTCTCCTATATCCCGTTCCTGCGCGATATCGGCCGGCATTTTTCCGTCAACCGGATGTTGACCATGGACAGCGTGAAGCTGCGGCTGGATCGCGACGCTCCCATGTCATTCCTCGAATTCAATTATATGATCCTGCAGTCCTATGATTTCGTCGAACTCTACCGGCGGTTTGGATGCAGCCTGCAGTGCGGCGGGTCCGATCAGTGGGGCAACATTGTCTCCGGGATCGATCTCGGCCGCCGGGTCGCGGATGCGGAATTGTTCGGCGTGACCTCGCCCCTCATCACCACCTCCTCGGGCGCAAAAATGGGAAAGACCGCGGCGGGTGCGGTATGGCTGAATCCGGAACTGCGGTCGCCCTATGATTACTGGCAGTTCTGGCGCAACACCGAAGACGGCGATGTCGGCCGGTTTCTGGGGCTGTTCACCGATCTGCCCGAACCGGAGATTCATCGGCTGGAGAAGCTGCAGGGTGCCGAGCTGAACGAGGCAAAGAAAATTCTCGCCACCGAAGCGACTGCGCTTTGCCACGGACGCGCCGCAGCCGAAGAAGCATCGGAGACCGCACGGCGGACCTTTGAACAGGGCGTACTGGCGGAAGGCCTGCCGAGTTTTGAAGTGGAAAGCGGCCGTCTCGAAGCAGGGATTCCAGTGGCGACGCTCGCGCATCTCGCCGGTCTCGTCCGGTCGTCCAGCGATGCGCGGCGCTCAATTCAGGGCGGCGGACTGCGTCTCAATGATGTCCCAGTGTCAGATGTCCGCGCGATAGCGACGCTGGACGACCTTAAGGAGGGCGTGATCAAACTGTCGCTCGGCAAAAAAAACCACGTCCTCATCAGACCCATTTGAGGAGCGAGAAAAGACAAGCGAGCAGCGCGAACTTCTCGCTTCTACTTCTGCGGCCGCTGCGCCGCCGCCTCGCCTGCCCGCGATGGTCCAAATTCGAAGATGCGCCGGAAAATACCCGGAGTCAGCATGGACAACGGATTCACCGTGATCGACGGGTCGCCAATATTGCCCTTCATTTCATAAGTCAGGCCGAGAATCCCTTCGCCCTTTTTCGAAACCAAGAGATCGCCGACAAGCGGAAGCGATCCCAGCACGCTGTTCAGCCCGAACAACGGCACCAGCGTTCCGGAAATATCCATCTTCCTGGAATCGCGCTCGTAACTGCCGGTGAATGTGCCACCGATCGCATCACCCGAAGCGCGTCCATCTGCAACTTCGATCATCCGCCCGCGCGCGCGAAACGGCAGCGTGACCTTGCTGAGTGCGATCCCCTCGCCCTGCAGCAGGCGCAGTGGCCCATCAAGACTGCCAGCCGCAAGCAGCCGAGCGATGAAAGGCTGATTGGTGAGCACGACGTCGGAAAACGTCACGGTACCCTCATAATCAGGTAACGGCGCAGTCACCCGCCGAAGAACCGAACCCGGCTCAGGAAATGTGATCTGCGCATTCAGCTTTCCGCCACGAATGCTTGGAAAATTCACCACCGTGTCGATCAGCGCCCCGGCATTGTCCGCTTCAACATCGAGAGTGCGAATGCCTTTTACGACGGTCATGTGACCGCTCAGCTTGCCAACGCCGGGACTGTCGGCCCGCAAATCGAATCCGTTCAACCGGTCATTCGCCTCAAAAGCTATCGACATTGCAACATTGCGCAAAGTCGCGCGATTGCTGAGGACGAGCCGCTGGACCTGGGCGCTGATGGAAATCGGGTTCTCCACCTTTGTCGCGGCGCGATCGGGGGATGGTGAGCCGGGCCGGTCCAGCCCGGTGAGGTGACGCACGTCGAGGCTCTGGCCCTGAATTGTAATCGCATAACCATGCCCCGACGGAATCAGGGTCATCGCAAAATCATCCGAACCGGCGTGGAAGTCCGACAGCGCAAGACTGCGGATTCTTCCTTCCTCCGCCATCAGCAGCGCGCCATGGAGGTGGAGGTCACTGCTGGCAGCCGCAAAGTCCGGCATCGACACCACGCCATCATCATCAAAACTGAGCTGTGCTGTTCCGCTCGCCGCGATGCCGGCCGGCTTGCCGGCGGCAAGGCCGGGAAAATCGGCGGCCACTCTGGTCAGGTCCGCTTTGACCACCCCTTCCGTGAAACGAAAATGCTGGCCGGTAAGCGTGAGCGCAAAGGGCATTGGCCCGGTGATCCAGTCCGGCGTAGTGATGCCGAGGCGCGAACGTCCGGCGTCATCGGCAGTTCCGGTAACGTCGAGGCGCGTGGATTTGGCGATGGCTGCGAAGTCTTCGGTCCAGGTGAAATTCACTGGCACTGCAGCGTAACGTCCCTGTCCGGTCGCCTTGAGCGATGACGGATCGACGACAAATTCGACATTTGCTCCCTCGATCCGGCGCTCTGCAATCGGCAGGGCGAGCTGTGCTGCATTGGCTTTGACCTGAAAATGCACCTGGTCCCACGACAAATCCCGCAACAGCGGCAATTCAAAATCAAGATCGACGGATGATCTTCCCTCCACCGACGCCGGCAAGATTCCGAATTTCTTCGGGTACTCCAATGGCTTCTCATCGATCAGCCGCAATACATCGGAAGTCGCGCCATCGGCATGGGCAACGATGTGTGCGACACTTCCCGAAAGATGCAGATTGGGAATTGTGATTTCCCCGCGCGAAAGGGCCAACGGGCCGATCGCGCCGCGGTTTACCACAAGGTCGAAGCTGTCACCCTTGAGAGTTGCCTCGCCCTCGGCGCGCGTGATCGGTGTCATGCCGTCGACATATTGTGTGGTTAATCCCTGGAACGGGAAAGTCACCGTCAGCGCGGAATCCGGCAGCGAAGGGGCATCCAAGACGCCCGCCGGGAGCGCCGCAGAGATTTGCAAGGGCCCCACCTTACCCTGTGGAACATTCGCGATGATCCAGTCGCGTGCGCTCTCCGCAATTCCATTCGGCCAATAAGTCAGCAGATCGGCCAGCATCACCGGCGCAACACCACCCAACAATCGGACACCCTGGACACCAGATGCATCGACCGTCGCTGAGCCACGCAAATTCCCTGAGACCGGCCCTGCCTCAAACGCGCCGTTGTCCCAGCTCAACGAATGGTCGTCACGATTGTAGTTGGCGTGAAAAGCAAGATGGGCGAAGGCCAGCGGATAGGAATAGAGTTTCGGCAGGTTGAGCCGGATTCCGCCGCTATCGACATTCGCGGTCAGCTGGGAAATCCCTGAATTATCCCAATCGAGGCTGACAGCCCCGCGCCCGTGCAGCAAATCCGCGCCATCGATGGTGATGTTGTCGGCCTCGGCATGGCGGCTTTGCGGATCGACATGCCCCTCGACTGCAAACCGCGACAGGCGCAAATCGCCACCCATGGCAGGGACATCCACGCTGCCGCTCCCCGCCGCCCGGAAATTCGCTGCCGCAGGTTCACCATCACCCGAAAAGGAAATATCCGCCGTGACGTCGGTCGTCAGTTCGTAAGGCTTGAGAACGGCGAAACGGGAATTGTTTTCGGTCAGTGAATGCAGGCTGAAGCCGGCCAGCTTTATGTTCGCGCTCAGCGGCATACCGTCGTCGCGCAGACGGGCATGAGCATCAATACGAAACGGCGATCCGGTGATTTCTCCAGCGGCCACCAGCGCAGTATCAAAGCCGGTTTTGCGCGCGGTGAGCGACAAATTCGCGTCGGGCAGAACGATGAACAGGCCGGTCGGCTGATCGAGAAAAGCAACACGCGCATGCTGCAGTGACAGCGTGTCGAGTGCGGCGCTGCTACCGGCGCTCGATTTCAGTAATTCGCGCAAGGTATCGAGGAAATTCGCTTCGCTCTGGTCACGGCCAAAGCCGAGCCGGACCGCGCCATCCTGCGTGCGAACACCGGTCAGCTGCAGACCCACAAGTCCAAAGCTCTTCAACCGCAAGCGGCCGGAGAGCAGAGCGAGCGCATCCAGGTTGAGGTCTGCTTTGGGCGCCTGTGTAATGATGTGGCCGTTGCGGTCGAAAATCTTCGTGCCGAGGACGATCAGATTGATGCGGCCGTCGTCACGCGACCACTCCAGCACCGCTTCATCAAACCGAATGGTTGCGCCGGTGACCGAAAGGTTCAGCGCGTCCGCGATCGGCTGGGAAAACGCACCGAGCGATATCGGGCCCATGGTCAGGCGCAGGGCGGCGCCGGCGGCAAAGAACAGCGCCGCCGCAATGATCGCCGTCACGATCAGAGTCGCGCGCTGGACATGCCTAAGCAGCATGCTATGCCTACTCCCATGCACGGACCATGCACGCGGTCCGATTCACCCGTACGCCAACAGCTAGTCTTAGCGCGTCCGGGCCGGATCGCCTAACAGACCAACCTCATAAATGCGAGCGCAATTTGATGGCCAGCAAAGAACTCAAACCGGGTGACCGCGCGCCGGACTTCGATTTGCCCGCGGACGGGGGACGCCGGATTTCTTTGTCGAACTTCAAGGGCAAGTCCGTGGTTCTGTATTTCTACCCGAAAGACGACACATCCGGCTGCACGGCTGAAGCTCTGGCTTTCACCAAAGATGCCAAATCATTTGCCCGGGCCGGAGCGGTCGTGATCGGGGTGTCCAAGGATAGCGTGGCGTCGCATGACAAGTTCAAGGCGAAATATGATCTGACGCTCGATCTCGCCGCCGATGAGGAGACGAAGACTGCTGCAGCCTACGGGGTCTGGGTCGAAAAAAGCATGTATGGCCGCCGCTATATGGGAATGGAGCGCGCCACCTTTTTGATCGATGAAAAGGGCAAAATCCGGCAGGTCTGGCGCAAGGTTAAAGTTCCTGGTCATTCTGCGCAGGTTCTGGATGCAGTGAAAGCGCTGCAACACGGAACTGCGTAAGGCATTGAACGTACCTGTGTCCGCGACCCGGATGGGCCGGGCTCATGGATGCACCCCTGCTTTACTCACGAGGCAATGAATCTCCCGGCCGGCGCCAGCGACGGAAAAATGCCGCGCGACTCGCCAGCCAGGGCAGAAACGTTAACCGAAATGTGCTAAATGCACTCGTCGTCCATGATTGAAGCAGTGAGATAAGGGCAAATTCTATGTTTTCCAAAACCAAGGAACCGGAAACCGTCACCACCCCGCCGCCACCGCCGCCGTCTGCTCCCAAGCGCGCCAAGGCCAGCGAAACGCCATCCGTGATCAGTGCCGAACTGATCGTCAAAGGAACACTGATTTCCGCCGGTGACGTTCAGGTCGAGGGCAAGATCGACGGCGACATTCGTGCTGCCGGCCTGGTGATCGGCGAAAAGGCGATCATCGTAGGCGACATCTACGCCGAGGAAGCCGTCATCCGCGGCCGTGTCGAGGGCAGCGTCCGGGCGCGCAGGGTTCAGCTTTCCTCCACTTGTCATGTCGAAGGAAATGTCCTGCACGAATCCCTTGCGGTCGAGAATGGCGCGTTTTTCGAAGGCAATTGCCGGCATACCGACAACCCGCTGGCGGACGCTCCGGAAGCGACACCACCATTGCCAAAAACGACGCGTCCCGGGGCCCCCGCGACGCCACCCCGTACGTCACATGGACCGGCCACCTCGGGGCCGATGGCGGGACCGGGGCCGGTCGCAGCCAAACCTATCACACCCTGATTTTCACTGTACGATGAACAGCTCTGTCGTGAACTTTCGCTTCACGACAGAGCTGTTCGTCCCATTTGGGCGGCAATGACCGACTCGCTCTCATCGCCAAAAGTGGCAGCGCTGCTGGACCGGCTGTTCAGCGCGTCCGACACAGGTGATCCGGAACTTCTTGCGCGCATCCAGAAGGAAGCGGACGAACGCTTTGGCGGTCAGCGATACGCTCCCGAACTCGCGCCATTGTTCGATAAGGCCTATTTGCCGGTGCCGCCGGAAGTCGGCCGCTTTCTGTACGTGCTGACCCGCGCCAACCGGCCGAAACACATTATCGAAGTGGGCACCTCGTTTGGCGTGTCAGCAATCCATTTTGCCTGCGCTCTGACGGACAATGGCGATGGGCGCCTGATCTCCACCGAATTTTCACGTGCCAAGGCCACTGCGGCGGCCAAGAATCTGGCCTCACTCGGCCTCGACGGCCGGGTCGAAATCCGCTGTGGTGACGCTTTCGAAGCGCTGGAACGGCTCGAACACCCGATCGATCTTCTATTTCTCGATGGCTGGAAAGATAGTTATCTCCCGCTGCTCAAAATGCTTCAGCCGTCACTGCATCCCGGTACGCTGGTCGTCGCCGACGACATCAAGCTGTTTCCCGAACGGCTGGCGTCCTATCTCGAATATGTACGCAACCCGCAGAACGGCTACCGTTCGGCCGAACTCCCCATCGGCGACGGCGTCGAACTCTCGGTTCGCACCTGATTATTCCAGATCGGTGACTTCCCCTGCCGGGCCTTCGCCGACCCGCTGCGCCAAAGACGCCGCCATGAACGGGTCCAACTCGCCATCCAGAACATCCTGGGGCGAATGGGATTCCATGCCGGTGCGCAAATCTTTGACCAGCTGATAGGGCTGCAAGACGTAAGAACGTATCTGGTGTCCCCAGCCGATATCCGATTTCGCGGCATTGGCGGCGGCGGCCTGCTCTTCGCGGCGGCGCATTTCAGCTTCGTAGAGCCGCGCGCGCAGCATGGCCCAGGCTTGTGAGCGGTTCTTGTGCTGCGACCGATCGTTCTGGCACTGCACCACAATGCCACTCGGCAAATGGGTAATGCGTACGGCCGATTCCGTTTTGTTGACGTGCTGCCCCCCGGCGCCGCTGGCGCGATAGACATCGATGCGTACGTCCTTTTCCGGAATATCAATCTCAATCCGGTCGTCGATCACCGGAAACGCTCCGACCGAGGCAAAACTCGTATGCCGCCGCGCATTGGAGTCGAATGGCGAGATGCGCACCAGCCGATGAACGCCGGTCTCTGTTTTCAGCCAGCCATAGGCGTTTTCGCCTTTGATCTGGACCGTGGCCGACTTTATCCCGGCCTCTTCGCCTTCGCTCTCCTCGAGATATTCAACTTTATAGCCATGCCGTTCGGCCCAACGCGTGTACATGCGCAGCAGCATCTGGGCCCAGTCCTGGGATTCCGTACCGCCGGCGCCGGCATGAACTTCCAAATAGGCGTCGTTGGTGTCGGCCTCACCAGACAGCATGGACTCCAGCTTCATCGCCGCGGCCGTCGGCTTCAGCGCCAGCAATGACGCTTCGGCATCGGCGATCATGGCCTTGTCGCCCTCCGCCTCTGCCAGCTCAATGAGGCCGGTGGAATCATTGAATTGATTTTCCAGGCTGCGATAGGCCGAGATGGCACGATCCAGCCGGTTCCGCTCGCGCATGAGATCCTGCGCCTTCTGGGCGTCGGCCCAAAAGTCGGGCGATTCGGCTTTGGCGTTCAGCTCATCCAGACGGCGGACCGACCGGTCCCAGTCAAAGATGCCTCCTCAGCAGGGCCAAAGCCTGCTTGATTTCTTCTGCCGCCCGTTCGATTTCCGCGCGCATAACACCCGCCTTTTTTGGCTCCGAGATATAGGGGCGCCATGGTAGCGCCGCAATGAAAATGCCAATGGGCCCGAGCCGGTTCAGTGTGGAATGCGTGCCCGTCTTGCCGTAATATTACGTCAGCAAAGGAATGGCTTATTGCCGTGTCGTCCATGAGAAATTATTTCCAGTCCGGCCCTGATGAGGCCGATGATTACGATCTCCCCATGATCCTTGTCCGGGTCGTGCTGACGCTGGTTTGCGGCAGCCTGCTGGTGCTTGGCTGGCGCCTATGGGCGCATGATCGTCCGCGCTCGCGCCTTCCGTTGAGCCGGCGGGTTTTGCTCAATGTCGAAGACGCGGTCCGGTGGCGACCGGAATTCTGATCTGGTCTCTTCGGGCTACTCCGCGCAAATTCTTTTTGTGTCGCATTGCTGTGGGCGGGCAGCGGCGTCGCCGCACATGCTGCGGCCACGGAGGATTTTTACCGTGGTTGAACGGTTAGCGTGATCGTCGGCTACATTGCCGGCGGCGGCTGTGACCTGTATGCCCGGCTGCTGGCGAAACACCTGGGACACATCCAGCCAGTCAGCGGCGCTGAAATCGATACGGTGATCACCTCGCTCCATGCCACGCCCGGAGAGATGTCCTCACGCGCAGAAAATTCATCCTGAATTGACGCTCATTGCTGCGAAATTGAAGCAATCGAGCGAATGGTATAGGCTCCGCCGCAGGTTCGCGCGGGCCGGGCAATCCGCCATGGCCGCCGTCCTCGGGAGGGTCTCAATGAAGCGGCATTTCATTACAGTTTCCGCTCTGGCTTTGGTTTTGGCCGCGGGCGGAGCAGCATTCGCGCAGAAACAGGCGACTGCGACCAATGTGCCGCAGATCCCCTTCACCTCGTCCGGGAATTTCCTCAAACCACCGCCGGGTGAATATCTCGGCGAATCCGTCGCGGTTGCGACCAACTCGAAGGGCCACATCTTCGTCTATATGCGCAGCGCCAATACGCGGCTGTGGGAATTCGACCAGACCGGCAATTTCGTCCGCGAAATCGGCAAGGGCTATTACGGATTCCTGTTCGCCCATTCGGTACGCGTTGATCCGCAGGACAATATCTGGACGGTCGATGAAGGCGCCAACATGGTCACCGAGTTCAACCCGGAAGGCCGCGTGATGATGGTGCTGGGCCGCCGCCCGCCTGCAGTTGCCGGCGCGGTGGCGACGCGGACCGGCCCGAACCCGCCGGCGCAGAAATACATCTTCTGCCGTCCTACCGATGTGGGTTGGGACCAGCAGGGCGACATTTTCATCTCCGACGGCTACTGCAACAATCGCGTCGTGAAATACGACAAAAACGGCCACTTCCTCGCGCAGGCGGGAAGTGAAAAGCCGGGCAACGGACCGGGCGAATTCAATCTGCCGCATGCGCTGCAGGTGAGCAGAGCCGGCGATGTCTATGTCGCCGACCGCTCTAATGGGCGCTACCAGGTGCTGGACAACAATCTGAACCCGAAGGCGATCTACGGCAATGTCGGCGTGGGTTGGACCGACTGCATCTCGGAGGGACCACACCAATATCTCTTCGCGTCGAACTCCAATCCGAATGGCAATCCGCCCGGATCATGGGACATCACCGGCGAAATCTACAAAATGGAGCTCGACGGCACGATCATCGGCAAATTCGGCCGTCCCGGAAAGCGTCCACCCGGAGTTCAGGTGGTCCACATGATGGATTGCCGCAATCCGAACTCGATCATTGTCGGCGAAATTGAATCCTGGCGGGTCCAGAGATGGACGCTTCAGCCGCAGACGGCGAAAGCCGCGAGCGCGCAGTAACGGCAGACAGGAGTATCGACAATGAGAAAGCTTCTGGCTGCACTGATCTCGACTGTGGCACTCGCTGGATTTCCGGCGGTCGCGCAAAACGCCGCGCCCGATATTCAGTACGCGTCGACACCCAATCCGCTGACCATGCCCGACGACATCTATCTCGGCGAGATCGGCGGTGTCGCCACCAACGCGCAGGGCGATATCTTCGTCTATACGCGCACCGGCCAACCGACGGTTTCGCTTGGCGGCTCGCGCGCCTTCGCCCATGGCGGATCGCGATTGTTCCATTTTGACCGGAACGGGCGTTATGTCGGAGAGATCGGCAAGGATTCCTACGGCTTCATGTTTGCGGAACGGGTTCGCATCGATCCTGAGAACAATATCTGGGCCGTCGATCAGATGTCGGGGATGGTGATTGAATTCGACCCGACCGGACGCAATGTACTCTTGCTGCTCGGCCGCAAACCTGAATCCATCAACATTCCGGTGCGCCCGGACAATGGCGAAGGCAATCCACCGGGCTCAGGCCGGCCGCAGGACGTATTCGACCGTCCCACCGATGTCGCATGGGACAGTGCCGGAAACATCTTCGTCGCCGACGGGCTCGGCAATGCCCGGATCGCGAAATTCGATCACGACGGCAAATTCATCAAGTCGTGGGGCGCCAAGGGTGCGGCGCCGGGACAATTTGCCAATGTGCGCAGCATCGTCGTCGACGCACAGGGCAATGTCTACGCGGCGGATGGCGGCAACCACCGCATCCAGGTGTTCGACAATAACGGCACCTTCAAGACCGAATATGACAATCTGGGAAATCCGCAGGCACTATGTCTGACCGCGGGCGCCACTCCCGTGCTCTATGTCTCGGATTCCAATCCGCCCAACAACATCGATACCGCCGGCGAGATTTACAAAATGACGCTCGACGGCAGGATCATGGGCAAATTCGGGCATGCCGGAAAACAGCTTGGCGAATTCGGCACCGTGAATGCGATTGACTGCCGCAATCCCAATCAGCTCTATGTCGGCGAAATCGGCAATCTCCGGGTGCAGAAAATCACCCTGCGATGAATCCAATGAGTATTTGCTGGAAAGAGGCGCGGCTTCCCCCGCGCCTCTTGTTTTTTCAGGGAGCACTCGCTCTCAGGCGAAGCGCCGGAGCCAGCCCGCAACTATGGACGAAAATCGTCGTTTGTGAGATCATCTTACGGATACATGATCGATAGCAAGCCGGTATGACGAGAAAAGGCACCGCAAGATTATCTGCCAAATATCAAATCTCTATCCCGAAGGCAGTTCGTGCCGAAAAGGGCTGGAAGGCGGGGCAGGAGTTCGCGTTCATCCCCAAGGGCGACGGCGTCTTGCTGGTCCCGGTTCCACAGGTGAAGGACCTGCACGGACTGGCGAAGGGAGCGCGGCGCACCGGATATCGCGACCGAACTGACCGATTTTGATGCGGCTGATCGATACGTCGGCCTGGGTTGAGTGGCTGACCGGCTCGCCCACTGCGCGGAAGCTGCAAGGCAAAATGCCGGCCCGGCCCGAGTGGTTGGTGCCCACAATAGTGCAGCTTGAACTCGCGAAATGGCTCACGCGCGAAGCAGGCGAGGACGAGGCGGATACGGTGATCGCCTTCACACAAACCTGCTTAATCGCCGACCTGGATACCAGAATCGCTGTCAGTGCCGCAGCTCTGAGCGTGCTGTACAAACTCGCCACCGCCGATGCGATCATTTATGCAACGGCTGTCGCATTCGGTGCCGAGCTGGTCACGTGCGATAAGCATTTTGCGGGGCTCCCGAGCGTGACTTACATCGCGAAAGCACGAGTCTGAATGCGGCGCGGCAATCAAAAAACGAATTGGTACAGACTGGCGTTTGCGGTGGCTTTGGCTGGCATGGTCTGTGGATGCGTTCAAACGCGACAAATTCAGCCGAATGAGTTTCGTCTTTCAGTTTATGGTTGGCTTGGCTGCTGCGCGCAGGAATCACAACTCCGGAGGGCCGCGTCCGATGCCTGCCCTCGCGGCTACAATATTGAATCGATGGAGGTCGGGATGGTTGCAGAAGGACCGATTCCGATCTGGACGGTCCGCTGCAACTGACTACCGCGATTACCTGTAATATTTACCCGCTCCTTGCGGGCGGGTCGAAATTCCTCGCGAAGCGGCGGAACCGCGTAGCCCGGACCGGGGCATTTCGGGGCGGGGATAGCGAGCGAAGCGAGCGCCATGGCACGGCGGATGGAATGAGTATTGCGCAAGCTTGATGCGAGAAAATATCTCGCTCCTCGCTTCTCTTTTCTCGTTCCTAATACAGCCCGCCGGTGCCGGTACTGATGGCATTGGTCGGAGGCGGCGGAGTATTTGGAGCCGCAGCAGCAGGCGTGGTTCCGGCCGGGGCCGGTTGCGCCGTCGCGTCAATCGTTGGTGTGACCCCCGCCGGCGCCTGACCGGGAACGTCACTGATATCCGATACCGTGTAACCCGCGCCCGGCTCGGTACCGGCTTTGAATGCCTCAAGAATGGCACCCGGACTGCCGTCAGCCACTTGCAGACCGGTGATCGGATTGATCGGCAGCTCGACGATCCCCTGCGGGGCGTGGAACGGCGTCGGTGGTTTGTCGGCCAGTGCTTCCTTCATGAAATCGCGGAAGATTGGCGCGGCTGCCAAGGCGCCCTGTTCGCCGGTGCCCAGCGTCTGGAAATTGTCCTTGCCCACGAAAACGCCAACCGTGAGATCGGGTGAGAAGCCAATGAACCAGGCATCGCGGAAATCGCTCGACGTGCCCGTCTTGCCCGCCAGCGGCCGGTTCAGCACCTTGATCGCCTGCCCGGTGCCGCGCTGAATCACACCCTCCAGCATCGACACAATCTGATAGGCCGTGCGCGGATCAAGGACCTGCTTCTGGTTCTCCGGAAGCAGCGGTTCTTCCTGCCCGTGCCAGTCTGGCTGATTGCAATCCGCACAGGGACGGTTGTCGAAGCGGTAAACGGTTTTGCCGTAGCGGTCCTGGACGCGGTCGATCAGGGTCGCCTGCAGCTTCCGGCCGCCATTTACGAACTCGGAATAGCCGGTGGTCAGGCGCAGCAGTGTCGTGACCTGCGCACCCAGAGAATTTGCCAGATAGAGCGGCAGCTTGTCGTAGACGCCCATGCGTTCGGCGGTGGCGGCAATGGGCTGCATTCCAATTGTGCTGGCCAGCCGCGCCGTCATCAGGTTGCGCGACTGCTCCAAACCGCGCCGCAGGGTGGTGGGACCAAGATAGTCGCCCGCTTCATAGTTTTCCGGAGTCCACAGCGGCAGCCCGGGTCCCTGGTAGGCGGAAAATGGTGCATCCAGAACCTTGGTGGCCGGCGTATAGCCCTGGTCCAGTGCGGTGGCATAGACGAACGGCTTGAATGTCGAGCCCGGCTGCCGTTCCGCCTGCATCGCGCGATCGAATTGCGACGAGCCGTAGGAGAACCCGCCGGAGAGGGCGAGCACGTGACCGGTGAACGGGTCCATGGCGATGATCGCGCCATTGGCGACTGGCACTTCGCGTAAGTAGTAGTCCGCGGGCTTGCCTGCGTCGCCCATGGGTTCGACATAGATGATATCGCCGGCTTTCAGCCGCTGATGCGCCCAGGGCAGTTCACTCGCCGGAATTTGGCCAGCTGTGCCGTCCTGCAGTTCGAGCTTGGCATCCTGTCCGACGCTGCGCACGAAGGCGACTTTCCACGTCGGAACACCCGAGCGATTGGCCATGCGCTTGAAGCCGGTTTGCCAGTCCTGTTCCAGATCGACATGCGAAATCGGTGCACGCCAGCCATGTCGCCGGTCATAGGCGACAAGACCCGCGCGCAATGACCGCACAGCGATGTCCTGCAGCTTCGGATCAAGCGTCGATCGTACCTGCAGCCCGCCGTCATACAGCATCTGGTCGCCATATTTCTGCTGCAGCGACCGGCGGACTTCTTCGACAAAATAATCCACGTCGGCAATGACCGCACCAAACGGACGATTATAGGTGACGAGGTCCTCGGCCTCGGCATCGTCGCGCTGCTGGCGCGTGATGTAGCCGTTCTCCCACATCTGATCGAGGACGTAATTGCGGCGCGTCATGGCCGCATCCTTGTGGCGCGTCGGACTGTAATTGGCAGGTGCCTTCGGCAATCCGGCAAGGAAAGCGATTTGCGACAGCGACAAATCGTCGAGGGGCTTGCCGAAATAATTCGTCGCCGCGGCCTCTACGCCATAGGAGTTTTCTCCGAGGAAAATCTCGTTGAGATAAAGTTCGAGGATGTGGTCCTTCGAAAACGCATTGTCGATGCGCATCGCAAGGACCATCTCGCGGATTTTGCGCGAGAACTTGACTTCGCTCGACAGGAGAAAATTCCGCGCCACCTGCTGCGTGATGGTGGAGGCACCCTGCGGCCGGCGATCCATATCGCGCAGATCGTTCAGCGCGGCACGAATAATGCCGTTTATGTCCACACCGGGATGGCTGTAGAAATTTTTGTCTTCGGCCGAAAGAAAGGCCTGCTTCACACGATCCGGAATCTGGTTGATGGGCACATACAGGCGGCGCTCGCGCGCATATTCGCCAATCAGCATGCCGTCACCGGCATAGACCCGCGTGGTGACAGGCGGTTCGTAATGCGCCAGCGCATCATAACTCGGTAGATCGCGCGTGACCCAGTATACATAGGTTGCCGTCAGCAGCAGCGCGACCAGGAGCACACCGGCGAAAGTGGAGAGCACGACTTTCGTGAGTGTTTTCATTGTGTAAGTTCTTGGGCCGATGGGTTTGAGAGAGTCCTAGCACCCCGAATGTGTCCAGACAAAGGCGCGGTCCTGGCCTCGGCCATGGGCGTATGGATCACCTGTGCCTCAGAAAAATGCCGGTCGATCGCCGCTGCAATCGTGCCCGCCACCCGCATGCGCCAGGATTGCGTGGCCATCTCGCTTTCATCATCCGGGTTGGTGAGATAGCCAAGCTCAATCAGCACGGAGGGAATATCGGGTGCCTTGAGCACGGCAAAATCTGCTGAGCGGTGCGGCAGCGGCTTATGGACATCGGTGGCCACAGGCAGCACTGCGACGATGGTTTCGGCAAAACGCGCCGAGAGATTCATGATCTCGCGCTGGCCGAGATCCGACAGGATAGAGTCGGCCACAGCAGTGGTCTCCGCGGGTTCGAGGCCGAGCGCCACGCCGGCAAGGTTTTCTTTCTCGGCCAGATTGGCGGTTTCACGGTCCGATGCGCCGCGCGACAGCGTGTACACCGATGCACCCCGAATTTCCCGATGCTCATTCGAATCGGCGTGCAGCGAAACGAAGAGATCGCCATGAGCCGCACGGGCAATTTCGACTCGATCGCGCAGCGGTATGAAAACGTCGGCATCTCGCGTCAGTTTCACCCGGTAATGGCCGGATTGCTCGAGCCGTTCCCTAAGCTGCCGCGCCACCGAAAGGGCGACGTTCTTTTCCAGAATTCCGCTCTCGCCATGTGTGCCTGGGTCCATGCCGCCATGGCCGGCGTCGATGATGATCAGCGGGCGTAAATCGCTGCGCGCCTGTTGGGCGAGCGAAACGTTCCTGGCGGGCTTAAATTCTGCCCGCCTGGGCCATCCCGCATTGTCGGCGAATTCCGCCGCCGTAGCCGGCGTCAAATTGATCACCAGGCGGAATCCTGAGCCGTCCCTGGGGGCCAGCATCGCTGCCGAGCCGATCTTCGCGGGCCGGTTCAAATCCAAAACCAGCCGGGAAACGTCTTTGCGAAACTGACCGAACCGGTAATTCTTGACCAGGCCACGGCCCGACGGCGCCGGCGTGGCGCCGGGCCGCCAGAGAAGTTCGGGCATGTCCACGACGATGCGATTTGGATTGCTGAGTAGGAAAGTGCGGAAATCGACCGGGTCGCTCAACTCAATAACGAGGCGGGACTGCGCGGAATTATCGGTGAGTTCGATCCCCATCACGACCGGTGCGGACGCAGCTTCGTCCGTTACCGCTAATGGTAATACCGGCTTCCCCGGAGCAGCGGCCGCGGCGCACAACTGCGCGCCGGCAAGGAAAGCCAGCATGAAAGCAAAAGCTCGGCCGGGCCGGATCATTCCCCCACGCGCGAATCAGCAGCAATGATTCGCCTAGCTTGACGCGCAAGAATTTACAATTCCTTGCTTTTTTTCGACAATTCACCGGCTGTCACACAGAAGTGAGGCGCAGCCTATGCTTGTCCGGCAGTCATTTCCCCTTGCGATGAGCCAGCGTCATTAATACAACAGCTCTCGCGTTCGCTGCTCGCGGCCCTGACGGGCCATCAGACGTGGACGATTTTGCAGCTTCCGGTTGAGCATTGGAAAAACCTGTTCCGGAAGCCACCCCGCGATTGCGGCGACGCAGCCGCGGCTCCAGAATACCACCGGCGACAAATTCGATTCGAAGCCGGTCGCAACAGGGACGACGAGTTTCATGGATTTCCCGCATGCGCAGATTTCTCCCGCGATTGGGAGCTGCTTCGCGCCACGGGCCCATAGTCTGCCCACCCCTGAAATTTCCCTCATGAATTGGCGCCGATTGCCGGCCGATCCCGTGCGCGTCCGAGAGACCCGCACGCGTGTATCGCGGCAGCTCCGCGCCCACGGAGTTCTCAATGTCCAAACGCATGCTCATCGACGCGAGCCACCCGGAGGAAACCCGGGTCGTGGTTATCGACGGCAATCGGGTCGAAGAATTTGATTTTGAATCCGCGGCGAAACGGCCGCTCAAAGGCAATATCTATCTCGCCAAAGTCACGCGTGTAGAACCGTCGCTGCAGGCGGCGTTCGTTGAATATGGCGGAAACCGCCAAGGTTTCCTCGCTTTCTCGGAAATCCATCCCGACTACTACCAAATTCCGGTCGCCGACCGGCTGGCCATCCTGCAGGCGCAGACAGAACGCCTGATGGCCGAGGATGATGTCGAATCCTTCGACACCCATCGCACCGAGCACGACGTGGCAGCTGGCGATCACGATGCGGCGCCCGGCGAACACGACGCGCCGCACGGGGAACGCGAGGCGGCTGGCGAACACTACGAAGACAGCGAAAGCCGCTCGACTGAAGCCGAAGCGCACGAGGCGGAGAATTTCGTCGCTCAGGAAACCGCCGACAATCTGCCGCCCGACCCCGCTGAACGCGATGCGGCCGCGGA
Source organism: Micropepsaceae bacterium (assembly GCA_036273455.1). Classification (GTDB taxonomy): domain Bacteria; phylum Pseudomonadota; class Alphaproteobacteria; order Micropepsales; family Micropepsaceae; genus CAIYRG01. Next base: position 35,636 of record DASUHP010000059.1, read on the forward strand.
TGCCGAGCCGGATGAGGTCGAGCAACCCGCCGAAACAGTTGTAGAGCTACAAGCTGCTGAATTCGGAATGCCGGGGGAACTTTCAGCGATTGAAGAACCAGCGCCCGAAGCCATTGAGATCTTCGAACATCATGGCTCGGCGGAAGAGTCCCACGAACCGGAAATGGCTCAACCGGAGCCGCAGGACGACGATGTCGCAGCATCATCCCAGGTGCAGGCTGAGGCAACGGGCGTCCCTTCTGCTTACCAGCGGCGCGAAAACCGGCCGTTCGACCGCCCCCGGCCGCGCCGGCGCCAATACAAGATTCAGGAAGTCATCAAACGGCGCCAGGTGATGCTGGTGCAGGTGGTCAAAGAAGAGCGCGGCAACAAAGGCGCTTCGCTCACCACATTCCTCTCTCTCGCCGGGCGCTATTGCGTGTTGATGCCCAATACGCCACGCGGCGGTGGCATTTCCCGCAAAATCACCAATGCGGCCGACCGCAAGCGCCTGAAATCGGCGGCGCAGTCGCTGGAATTGCCGGAAGGCATGGGCCTGATCATTCGCACGGCCGGCGCAAATCGAACCAAGGTCGAAATCAGGCGCGACTACGAATATCTGCTCAGACTGTGGGACACTGTCCGCGAATTGACCCTGAAATCCAACGCCCCTTCGCTGGTCTACGAAGAGGGGAGCCTGATCAAACGGGCCATTCGGGATCTCTATGGCAAGGACATCACCGAAGTCCTTGTCGATGGCGAAAACGGCTATCGCGACGCCAAGGAGTTCATGCGCATGCTCATGCCGAGCCATGCCAAGAATGTAAAGCCGTACAAGGAGCCACTGCCGCTCTTCCAGAAGCTGCAGGTCGAATCGCAGCTCGACGCGATGTTCAGTCCGATCGTAACGCTGAAATCCGGCGGCTACATAGTCATCAATCAGACCGAAGCCCTGGTTTCGATCGACGTCAATTCGGGCCGCGCGACGCGCGAACATTCGATCGAAGACACCGCCTACAAAACCAATCTTGAAGCGGCGGACGAAATAGCGCGTCAGCTCAGATTGCGCGATCTTGCCGGCCTGATCGTCATCGATTTCATCGACATGGAGGACAGCAAGAACGACCGCAATGTCGAGAAGCGCCTCCACAATGCGGTGCGCAACGATCGCGCGCGGATACAGATCGGCCGTATCAGCCAGTTTGGCCTTCTGGAACTGTCGCGGCAGCGGCTTCGCGCTGGCGTCGTAGCCGGGTCAACCATTACCTGCCCACACTGCAATGGCCAGGGAATTATCCGCTCGACGGAATCCGCCGCGCTGCGCCTGCTGCGCGCCCTGGACGAAGAAGGTCAGCGCCAACCGTCGGTCAATCTGTCGGTCAGGACGCCGCTCGAAGTTGCGATCTACACGCTCAACCAAAAGCGACGCGAACTCGCCCGGATTGAAGAGGCATATGACGTCTCGATCCTGTTCGAACCGCAAGCAAATATGGTCAGCGGCAGCTTCGATCTTCAGCGCACCGGCGTCAGGATACCCGCCGCCCGTCCCAAACTTGTGGCGGTCTCGGTGGAAGGCGGATTCCAGGAATCCCCTCCGGCCGAAGCCGAAAGCGATGCGGCGATTGCCGAAGCGCCGGAAGCCCCCCCCGCGGAAGCACCGGTACAGGCCCAAGCCTCCGACGGCGAACCTGGCCGCAGACGCCGCAGACGCCGCCGCGGTGGACGCGGTCGCGATCAGCGCTTTGGCCAAACGGCTGGTGAGCAGGACTTGCCGCAGCAGGACCAACTTGCGCAGGCCACGGAGTTCGGGACCGTCGAAGTGGCTGAAATGGATGGCGAGGAAGCGACCGAAGACTTCGAAGCGGGCGATGCAGAGCATGAAGCCGAAAGCGCAACCGAAACCGCACCGCAGGGAGCTGGCGGCGACAGGCCGGAGCACCGGCGCCGCCGGCGCCGCCGCGGACGCCGCGGCCGCCGGTTTGAATCTCATCTCCCAACGGGCTCTGAAGGTCATGGCGCAGCAGATGCCGCGCACCTCGAAGCTGGTGTTGCCGCGCAATTGGAGACACCAATCGCGTCGCCCGATTCCAATCGCTCCCCAGATGAAACGCCATCGCAGGAACCCGATTTGGTGACAGAGCCGAACACGCCATCGTCGCCGGTCTGGTCGCTCGTCGATCACGCCGAAGAGCCCCTATTCCCCCCACCGCCCGCGATGGCGGCAAAGCCGGTGACACCCTTGCCATCGGCGGAAGCCGAACCCGTCGCTCAAGGCACCGCGCCACAACCGATTGCGGAAACGGCGGAAGCCGTGCCGGACGAAGGCGATGTCGCCGAAACTGAACCGCGCGAAGCTCGCCGGGGATGGTGGCAGCGCCGCTTCAAAGCCTGATGTTTTTGTCAGGCCTGGAGCCTATAATTTGACGCAGTGGCGTCGGAATCCTAGGGTTCCACATTCTGGAGGAGCGTGCCTTGAAATCTCGGCTGGCTGCCCTGCGCCCGGTGTTCGGACTCGTCGTTGCAGCGCTGCTGATCGGCTTTTTCGCCTTGTATCCTGCGATGCACGCCCATGCCCAGGGCGAAGGGCTGGGCTTGATCAGCGACACCGAAGCCGAGCGCGTGCTGCGCTCCAAACTCGATCCGCTTTTGCTCGCCGCAGGGCTCGTTCCAAAAGACGTGCATCTGTACATCATTCAGGACCCGTCGATTAACGCCTTCGTTGCCGAAGGGCAAAACATGTTCCTGAACACCGGCCTGCTGATGGCGCTCGACACGCCCAACCAGGTCACTGGTGTAATGGCCCACGAGACCGGACACATGGCGCATGGCGATCTTGTGCGCGCCGAGCAAGGGATGAAGGCGGCGACGATTCCACTGCTGTTGTCGACGGTGGCGGGCATCGCTGCAATCATTGCCGGTGCCGGTCAGGCCGGGACCGCGATCATGATGGCCGGCCAGCAGATCGCCGAACGTACTTTTCTCGCCTATTCCCGTACCGTGGAAGCAAATGCCGATCAGGCGGGCATACGATTCCTGACCGCGACGCATCAATCCGGCGAAGGCATGTTGCAGGTGTTCAAGAAATTCCAGGATCAGGAAATCCTGAGCTCGCAGCACATCGATCCCTATGCGCAAACGCATCCGGTGTCGGGCGACCGAATCGCTGCGCTGCAGGATCAGGTCGACGCTTCACCCTGGCGTGACGTCAAAGACAGCCCGGAATCGATCTACGCTTTCGACATGATGCGCGCGAAACTCCGCGGCTATATCCAGCCGTCGGAAGTGACCTTGCGGCAGTATCCGGCGTCGGACACCAGCAAGCCCGCGCGTTACGCTCGCGCCATGGCCTATTTCAAAGCGCCGGATATGCAGAAGTCGCTCGCGGAAATCGAAGGCCTGCTCAAGGATGAACCGGAGAATCCGTACTTCCTCGAAATGTATGGCCAGATCAAAGTGGAAATGGGCAAGGTCGCGGAAGGTCTCGTGCCCTATCGCAAGGCGGTTGAAATCCTGCCGGACGCACCGCTGATCCGGGTGGCATACGGCTCGGCATTGCTCGACACCGAAAATCCCCAAAACGCGCGCGAAGCCCTGGAGCAGCTGCAAACCGCTTTGAAACAGGACTACGACGATACGTTTGGCTGGTACAAACTGGCCGAGGCCTATGCGCGCAACGGCCAACCCGGCAAGGCCGATCTCGCCACCGCCGAGCGCTACATCAGTGTCGGCGATTATCGCGATGCGATTCATTTCGCCCAAAGCGCACAGCGCGGCTTGCAGCAGGCCTCACCCGATTGGCAGCGCGCCGTCGATATTGTTGCCATTTCCCAGACCCAGCAAAAAGCCGCCCAGGGAGGCCGCTGAATCATGAATATTTCCTCGTCACTGAAACTCGCTGCAGGTGGTGCAGCACTGTTTGCGCTCGGCGCCGGACTCACCACGATCGTGACCGGCAGAAACATTCCGCTGCCGGCGATGTCCGAGAAGGCGCGGGTTGAGCAGATCGTGCATGACTACCTGCTCTCTCATCCGGAGATGCTCGCAGAAATGTCCGATAAGCTGCAAACGCAGCAGCAGGTAGCGGCCGACCAGGCGCGCGATAGCGCGCTGAAATCCGTCGGAACCGCGGCACTGCTCGATTCGAAAGTCGCCTACGTGGCCGG
>DASUHP010000060.1:0-7556 GCA_036273455.1 Micropepsaceae bacterium
CTATGCGGTGGGGGGCATCTGGCGCGCGCTCGCGCATGTCGACATGGCGCGCGAGGAATATCCGCTCAGTGTGCTGCACCAATATGTCATTCCGGCGGGCCGCGCGACCAAACTGTGCCGCGTGGTGTCTGGGCTGTCGAAGAAATCCTTCGAGAAAATGCGCGTGGTCCCGAAGCGGCGCGCCGAGGCGCTGCCCTATGGCGCGCTGGTCATGGAAGAGATGCTGCGCAATTTTGCCCTGAAAGAGGTGGTGGTTTCGGCTTATGGATTGCGCGAGGGCGTGCTGCTGTCGCGGCTCTCGCCCGACGAACGCGCCAAGGATCCGCTGATCGAGTTTGTCCGCGACGTCAACATGCGCGAGGCCCGCAATGATTCGCATGCGGAAGATCTGATTGCGTTCAGCCAGCCGCTGTTTCCGCAGGAAACGGCAGCCATGCGGCGCATCCGCGAGGCGATCTGTTTCCTGTCGGATTGTGCCTGGCGCCGTCACCCGGACGACCGCGCAATCGGCGCTTACCGGCAGGTACTGATGGGCGCTTATGGCGCGGCCGATCACCACGAGCGTGCGGCGATGGCGGCAGCCCTCTATTTCCGCTATGCCGGCGATCGCGCGCTGCCCGGGGAAGACGGTGTCGCGTCCCTGTTGGACGACGAGTTGCTCAGTTTCGCCCGGCGGATCGGGCTTGCCGCACGGCTGGCATTCGGGATTTCCGGTTCGCTGCGCGGTATCCTGCCTGCGGTCCGGCTTCAGCTCGCCAGGGAGGCTGTGATTCTGCATCTGCCGGCCAACCGCAAGGCATTGGCCGCGGATCCTGTGAATAAGCGCCTGAACGCGCTGGCAGACGCATTCGGTAAAAAGCCGCAAATCGCCGTGGAATAGCGCTTCCCGGTCCCATTCACCTTTCGGTCAGGGGCTGCGAAATCGCTGGCAGAGTAAAAGCGCCCGGTCGTATTATGGCGGCACTTTCGCGTTGCCAGTGGCCGATTCGGGTTGCTGGGCCGGTTGTGGCGCGGATGGTCTGCCCTTGCGGCACGCGCGGTTGTATTGACCCATTTGTCGGCCGCGGGCTTTTCGGGCTAAACAGACGGGCAGAAGGCCTTGGCAAAGCCGGGTTCAAGCTTTGCGACTGGGAGAATGATCATGGGCAGTTTTTCGATGTGGCACTGGCTGATCCTGCTCGCCGTTGTGGTGGTGCTGTTCGGCGGCAAGGGCAAGATTTCCGGGCTCATGGGCGACGTCGCCCACGGCATCCGGAATTTCAAGGAGGGTCTGAAAGACCCCAACGATCAGCACGCGATCGCCGACAAGCACGACGCCGCCGAGGTGAAGAAGCCGGAAGAGGTCAAGCAGGCCTGATCAAGGTCTTGCCTGCCGGAGTGGTCCCGATATCCGGGGCGTGAGGGTGGTATGTTCGACATTGCCTGGAGCGAGTTATTCGTCATCCTCGTCGTCGCCCTTGTGGTGGTCGGGCCGAAGGACTTGCCGAAGCTGATGCGCACGGCGGGCCAATGGGCCGGACGCGCGCGCGCAATGGCGGACCAGTTCCGGCGCAGCTTCGATGATATGGCGCGCCAGAGTGAACTCGACGAGCTGCGGCAGCAGGTCAACAAGCTGCAGGCCGAAACCAAGGATGCAGCGGCCAAATCCATGGGCGATCTCGACGTCGACGCCTTTGCCGGAATTCCCTCCCGGCCGCTCAGCGACACACATATCGAAGACGTCGGCGCAGCGCCGCCTGTCCGGGCGATTGAACCGCCGCATGTCGTCGCGGCGGAAGTCGAATCGGCGGTGATCGCGCGCGAACCTGCGCCCGCCACAGTGCCGGCGGCATTGCAACCCACGCCTGCAACACAAACATCCTGACGGGACACGCGTAGGTCCCGGGACTTGTAATGGCCACACCAAGCGCTACTGAAGAAGACGAACTGGAATCGAGCAAGGCACCGCTGCTCGATCATCTCGTCGAATTGCGCACCCGGCTCGTGCATTCGGTGATCGCGTTTCTCATCTGCTTCATCATCTGCTTTGCCTTTGCCCGGCCGCTCTTCCAGTTCCTGACGCAGCCGCTGTCGGATGCGCTGGCAGGGCAGCACAACCGGCAAATGATCTTCACCGCGCTTTACGGGCAGTTCTTCACTTACATGAAGCTCGCCATGTTCGGCGGCATCTGCCTCGCATTTCCCTATATGGCAGGACAGCTCTGGATGTTCATTGCGCCGGGGCTCTACCGCCATGAACGCAAGGCGATTCTACCGTTTCTCGCGGCAACGCCGGTGATGTTCGTGTTGGGGGCAGCGTTCGTTTATTATCTGATGCTGCCGCGCGCGATCCACTTTTTCCTGAGTTATGAAATCCCCGCGGGTCCGGGCAGCATCGGCATCGAGATGCTGCCGACGGTGAATGAATATCTCAGCTTCGTCACGACACTGATCTTCGCCTTCGGCTTCTGTTTTGAATTGCCGGTCCTGCTGACGCTGCTCGGGCGTGTCGGCATCGTCACCAGCAAGGGGCTGGCCGGCGTGCGGCGCTATGCAATCGTCGGTCTCTTCGTTGTCGCCGCCATGGTGACCCCCCCGGACATTGTCAGCATGTTGAGTCTCGCGGTTCCGCTGGTCGGGCTCTATGAGCTGTCGATCTTCAGTGTGAAGCTGATGGAGAAGCAGCGCGCCGCGGAAGAGGCGAAGGCCGCCACCCCGCCAGGCAATATCCAGCCGACGTAACGGTCTGCTATGACGGAAGAAATGGAAAACCTGGTCCTGGAGCACTTGCGCCACATTCGGGCGGGTGTTGATCGTTTGGCCGAGCGCGTCGAAATGCTCACCAACCGGGTCGGACGGCTGGAGACCGAAGTGGCCGGACTTCACAGCGATTTCGCCAGTCTCTCGACCCGTATGGACCGGGTCGAACACCGATTGGACCGCATCGAAAAGCGGCTTGGGTTGGTGGACGCGTAGCCGGTTTGGGCGACCGCCTTGCCGCGGCTTAAAATTTCTCGGTCCAGGGACGGAGTTCGATTTCCCAGGTCCAGGCGGAGCGCGGCTGCTTCAGCACATGCAGGTAATTGGCTGCGATGGCATCAGGATCGAGCAGCGAATCCGGCTTGTCTGCGGGTTCGGTACGGCCCGGATTGCGGATGCCGCCGTCGATGACGAAATGCGCGACATGGATTCCCAATGGCGCGAGCTCACGTGCCATGCTTTGCGCAAGACCCCGCAATGCGAATTTGCCCATCGCGAAGGGTGCCGACTGCGGATAGCCCTTGATGCTGGCGGAAGCGCCTGTGAACAGCACCGCCCCATGCTGCTCACGGAGCATGCGCTTCACCGCCGCCTGCGCCACCAGAAAACCGCCATAGGCGCTGACGATCAATGTGCGTTCGACATCGGACGATGCGAGTTCGATGAACGGACCGCGTGCCCGCGCGCTGGCGTTGTAAACCACCACATCCGGTGCGCCGGTGTCGCTTTCGAGCCGGTTGAAGAGGTTGTTGACATCGTCCGGCCGTGACGCGTCGCAGGCATAGGCTTTTGAGCCCGGGATTTCGCCGAGCAGGTTTCCAAGTTTGGCGACATTGCGCGCGGCGAGCGCAACCTGCATGCCCTGGCGCGCGAATAGCCGCGCGATTGACGCGGAAAGCCCGCTTCCCGCCCCGACAATCAATGCGCGCTGGTATTTCATAGTACGTTGCTCTGCATTTCGTGTCCGTGCGTGGAGACGCATCCTCTGTGCAGGAATATCTCAGGAAATGAGACGCTCCCCTCATCCAGCCGCGCCAGTGCGCACTTGCTTACGCAAGTGCGGGCGCGGCGTCCTTCTCCCTCAAGGGGAGAAGCGAATGTGTATCACGTCACGGCGGATTTGACGCGGGCGGGAGTGAACGGCAGGTCGCGGAGGCGCGCACCGGTGGCGTGAAAGATCGCGTTGGCAATCGCGGCCGAAATTGGCCCCTGTGACGCTTCACCCGCACCCAGCGACGGCAATTCCCGGTGATCGAGGACCGTCACCTCGACTTCCGGCACTTCGTCGAAGCGGAAAATCGGATAACCCGCCCAATCACGCGAAGTGATCTGCTGCCGGTCGAATTTGACCTGCTCTTTCAGGGTCCAGCTTGCACCCTGGATAATGCCGCCCTCGATCTGATTCTTCAGCCCGTCGGGGTTGATCACCTGACCGGAATCGACGGCCGCGGTAACGCGCTGCACGCGAACATCGCCGGTGACGCGATCGACCGCGACATCGGCAATCAGCGCGACATAACTTTTCGTCGTCTCGTAACGGCAGAATGCGATCCCGCGGCCGTGCACGCCATCGCTTTTCGCGCCCGCCACCCAGTGTGCGCGGTCTGCCACCGTGGTCAGCACGGCGCGCGCTCGTGGATCTTCGAGATGCTTCAGGCGGAACGCAAGCGGATCGGCTCCCGCCGCCACCGCCGCTTCGTCCATCAGGCATTCGACGGCAAAGATATTGCCGAAGCCACCAAGCGTGCGCAGCGCCGAAACGCGCAGCGGCATGCCGGGGATGAAGTGATCGACGATGCGGCGATTGGCGAAGACATAAGTGGGCACCGCGTTGCGGTCGCCCCCTCCGCCCGGCAGAGGCAATTCGCGTGGCCCTGCATGTGGCAAAGGTTTGGCGACATGCCAGGCGGCGAGCAAGTTCACGCCGTCGCGTGCCCCGGGCCGCATGTTCCAGGTGCAGCTATAAAGGTCATATTGCCAGTCGAGAATCGACCCGTCCGCGGCAAGCCCGACGCGGCCCGCCATGGTCATGGCCGATCCGAACGGTTCCCAGCCGAATTCGTCCTCCCGCATCCACTGTACACGGACGACTTTACCGCCGGCCGCCAGTGACAACAGCACGGCGTCAAGCGCCGCATCATCGGAGCCATTGTGGCCATAGCAGCCCGACCCTTGCGCATGAATCACCCGCACCCTCGCCGGTTCGACGCCAACAGCTTTGGCGATATCTCCGCGCAAGGGATATGGGCCCTGGGTATGCGACCAGACGGTCAGCATGCCATCGATCATCCCTCCGACAGCGCAGGATGGGCCGACGGAGGCGTGGGCGAGATAAGGTTTGCGGTATGTGGCCGTGACGGTTTTGACGACACCGGAGACGTCGCCGGATTTTTCGCTGACGGTTTTGACTTCGGCATCGGGCAGTGATTGCAGATATTCGTTGACGTGTTCCATGTCGGGCAGCGTTGACGGCACGCGCCATTGGGCAGATTTCGCCAGCGCCTCGCGGGCGGCAATCGCCTGCTCCTCGCGCTCCGCCACCACCCCCACGAACCGGCCGTCGCGGGCGACCGCAACAACGCCGGGCATGGCGCGCACCCTGGATTCGTCGAGCGAAACCAGTTCGGCGTCATAGGAGGGTGGACGCAACACGCGGCCGTGCAAAAGGCCGGGAAGCTGGAGGTCCTGCACGAAAGCCGGGCGGCCCATGACCTTGCCCGGAATGTCGATGCGTTCCGCCGGCTGGCCGACGATCCGGTGCAGGTTGACGGGCTTTGCGGTGAAGGGCGCCATGGCATCACGGGCCAGAGGCGCATCGGCCGAGAGTTGCCAATAAGTGAACTGGCCCATGCCGTCGCGCCGGCGGATGGTGCCGTCATCGACATAAAGCTCGGTGGTTTCGGCGCCCAGACGTTGCGCGGCGATGGCGACGAGAATTGCACGCGCTTCGGCGGCTGCGGCGCGCAACGCGGCGCCCCCGGCTTCGATCGAATTGCTTCCCGCGGTGACGCCTTCATTCGGCGAGCGCGTGGTGTCCACCGGAATCATCCGTACCCGGCCGAAATCGACGTCCAGTTCTTCGGCGGCGATCTGCGCCAGCGCCGTGGTGTTGCCCTGGCCGAGTTCGACCCGCCCGGTGTAGACCGACACCGTGCCGTCCGGATCGATCCGCAGCCACGCATCGAGACGCGGATTGGCGGCCAGCATGCCGGGCAGCTTTGCGCCCGCATCGGCGGCGAGGGCCACGCACGGCGCCATCGAGAACGCGATGAGCAGGCCGGCCGCCGCGGTGAATTCCCGCCGGGTAATGGTTTTCGGCACGCGCATCATGCCATCTCCTTCTGCGCGCGTTTGATGGCGCGCAAAATGCGGTTATGGCTGCCGCAGCGGCAAAGATTGCCGGCCAGTGCAGTGCGGATATCGGCATCGCTCGCGCGCGGATTACGGTCGAGCAGGGCTTTCGCCGACATGATCATGCCGTTGATGCAATAGCCGCATTGCATCGCCTGTTCGGCGATGAATGCTTTCTGCAGCGGATGCGGTTTTGCGTCCGTGCCGATCCCTTCGAGCGTGACGATCTGGCGTCCGGCCGCCATGCTGACGGGTGTACGGCAGGAGCGGATCGCAGCGCCATCCATCACCACCGTGCAGGCGCCGCATTGGGCGAGTCCGCAGCCGAATTTCGCGCCATGCAATTCGCAGTCGTTGCGCAGCGCATAAAGCAGTGGCGTGTCGCCTTCCAGCGTCACGTCCCGAACACTGCCATTGATGTGGAGCTGAAAATTTTCCGGCATGTCGTCCCCGCGAGTGAGGACGCAATTCTATCAATTGCGCTGTGGCGGTGTCATGTCTTCAGCGGGCCAAGGCGGGGGATGCGCGCAAATGCCCCCCTTCGTCTTGCGCGAAGACGCGCAATCCACTTCCCCCGCAAGCGGGGGAAGAAAAAAAAGGGACGTTCCGAAAAGTCGGAACGTCCCTTCTGGCAATCAGTAAAGCCTGGCTGGCTTAGCCGCGCCAAACCGGACGGCCAAGGTCGACCTGGCTCGGGCTGGTCAACGCACCCGTTGCGCCACCAACCAGCGCGCCGACGACGACGCCCGGGGGTCCCGCGAGAAGACCAATGCCGGCTCCAATGCCCGCACCGGACGCGGCGCGATCGCCCTGGGTTGTGCCGCAAGCGGACAATGCCATCGCGGCAAGTACCATAACTGCAAGCGCTTTCATTTTATTCGGCTCCTTTTGGCTGCCTCCATGAAAACTAACGGGACCTGAAAACGATGGTTCCAAAGCTGGGACTCAACTCGGTGCTAGTCTTCCCGAATTCGTGAGAATCGTCGCAAGCCACGGGTTAATCTGCTACATTCGTGTGGAGATGATTGAAAACGCGTTGCGAGGAGGGGTGGAATGCCGGTTCGGCTGACATTGGTGTGTGCCGCAATGGTGAGTTTATGTGCAGGATCAGTGGCCCTGGCGGCTGCACCAACTGCTGCGCTTAACTATGAATTCTTCAAGACCAAAGTGCAGCCGATCTTTCTGGAGAAGCGTGCCGGTCATGCGCGCTGTGTGGTCTGCCATGGCGGTGCAAACAACGCGCTGCATCTCGCGCCACTGCCGCCGGGCGGACAGTGGAATGAGGACGATACAAAAAACAATTTCGCCGCCGTCTCTGCTCTGGTGAACCGCGCCGATCCCGCCAACAGCCGGCTTCTCATTCATCCGCTGGCGCCCGAAGCGGGCGGCGACATGTTTCACTCCGGCGGCCGGCAATTTGCGTCCAAAGACGATCCGGACTGGAAGATTCTCGCGCAGTTTGCCGG
>DASUHP010000061.1:0-12364 GCA_036273455.1 Micropepsaceae bacterium
GCGAGATGACTGCTTACGGGTCTACCGGCTCCTGAATAAGGACGTGTCCGATATAGTCACCGATGCGGCCTCGCCGCGCCAGCGCGCGATTGCGGCCCGGCCCTGCCATATCGGCCAACCGGTTGTGCTTCGGCAGGCAGACGGAAGGGAAACCGGCGCGCTCCGCGTCAGCGCCGGCGCGCGAATTGTCTCGGAAAACTGGTCGCCGGATGAAGAGTGCCGCCAACGCAATTTTTCGTCTGAGCTCGAGCAGGTCAGCACCGTCTTTGACAAAATCGAATGGATGATCGCGGACTGACAGCCGCCCCTCATGTCTCCTGCGCCGATTCATATTGTTCGGCGGCGTCGATCCAGCGCGCCTCGGCCGTTGATAATCGGCGCGCCGCGTCCGCGCGCAGTTTCGACAGCTCCGTCCCCTTTGAAGGTTGGCGCTGAAACAAGCCCGGCGCAGCCAGCTCCGCATCCAGTTTCTCAATTTCCGAATGCAGGCGCGTGACCTCGGCCTCCCACTTGTCCATTGCATCCTTAAGCGGCTTCAACTGAAGCCTGCGGTCCGCCGCGGCGCGCCGCTGCCCGGCCTTCGACACCGCACGGGCCGCCGCCGCTTCTGTTCCGGATGATTCATCGCGCGACAAAATCAAATCGCGATAATCGTCCATGTCGCCCTCGAACGGTTGCACGCGGTGATCGGCGACCAGCAGCAAACGGTCGGCGCAGGCCTCGATCACACGCCGGTCGTGGCTGATCAACAGCACCGCGCCTTCATAGTCGTTGAGCGCGTTCAGCAATTCCTCGCGCCCGTCGATGTCGAGGTGATTGGTCGGTTCGTCGAGAATGAGCAGATTGGGCCGGTCGAGAGTGGCAACCGCCAGCAGCATTCGTGCTTTTTCTCCTCCTGACAGCAACGCAATTTGCGTTTCCGCCTTCGCTCCGGAAAAGCCGAATCCGCCCAGACGCGTTCGTGCGGCCGTCAAATCCAGCGATGGACGATAATCGAACAGCACCTCAACCGGAGTCTTGCTCGCATCCAGTTCATCAAGCTGATGTTGGGCGAAATATCCGACCACCAGTTTGCGGGCGAATGTCATTTCGCCGGAAAAAGGCTGCAGGCGGCGCGCCATCAATTTGGCCAGAGTCGATTTGCCGTTGCCGTTGCGGCCGAGCAGCGCGACCCGGTCGTCGGAATCGATGCTGAGCGATACGCCGGCGAAAACCGGCGCAGCCGTATCATAACCCGCCGAGACGCGATTCATCCGGATCAGCGGCGGAGCGACGGAATCCGGCTGCGGCAGGCGGATCGCCGGCAGGGTCTCGGCGTCGGGAATCGCGACCGGTTTGAGCCGCTCCAGCCATTTTAACCGGCTCTGCGCCTGACGCGCCTTGGATGCCTTGTAGCGGAACCGGTCGACGAAAGACTGAATGCGCTGGCGCTGCGCCTCGACCTGTGCCCGGCTTGCTGCATCCAGCGCGCGCTTCTGTTCGCGTGCTTCGGCGAACGTGTCATAGCCGCCGCTGTACAGGGTGAGTCTGCCATGTTCGAGGTGCAGGATGGAATCGACCGCGCGATTTAAGAGATCCCGGTCATGGCTGACCAGGATTACTGTGCCGCGATAGCGGCGCAAATGATCTTCCAGCCATAGCGAGCCTTCGAGATCGAGGTAGTTGGTCGGTTCGTCCAATAGCAGCAGGTCAGGCGCGGCAAACAACAGCGCGGCCAGCGCGACGCGCATGCGCCAGCCACCCGAAAATTCCGAGCACGGGCGTTGTTGTTCCTCGTGCGAGAAGCCGAGACCAGCCAGAATGCGTGCCGCACGCGCAGGTGCTGCCCAGGCATCGATCTCGTTCAGGCGCGCATGGATCGCGGCAGTCTCCAGCGGATCGTGGGCGGCTTCGGCCCGCGCCAGCAATTGCCCGCGCTCAGTGTCCGCCGCGAGCACGGTTTCGACCAGCGTCTCCTTGCCGCCGGGCGCCTCCTGCGCCACCGAGCCGACACGCCAGCTCCGGCTATAATCGGCACGCCCGGTTTCGCTTTCGTGTTGTCCCAGAATGAGCCGCAACAGGGTTGTTTTCCCCGCCCCATTGCGCCCCACAAGCCCGACTTTGCGGCCGCCCGAAATGGCCGCGCTGGCGCCGTCGAGCACCGCGCGTCCTGCAATGCGGACCGTGACATTGTCGAGAATCAACATGGGAGCAGATCAGATTTTGAACGTCTCCAGGGTCGCGGGGTGGAACAGCTCCTCCACTTGCAGGCGCCGCGGCGATAGTCCTTGCGCGTGATGGTGATGCAGGAATGCATCCAGCGTCTTGCGGTTTGCATCGACGCCATAGGGCCAGAAATCCTCGCCCATCAACTCCCGCGCCGCCTTCAGCTGTTCCTCGACAAAGGGCAGGGTGACTTTGGTTGCGGAAACATCGGTCAACTGCTGCAATGCCGTCAGCTTCGAGCGCTCAAACGCTTTCAGCACCGCCGCTGGCAACCATGGATGCTTCTCCACGAGAGTCCGCCGCACGCCGATCAGATGCATGATCGGGAAGATGCCGGTTCGGCGGAAATAATCCTGCCCCGCGGCCATCGGATCGGGGAACAGCCAGCCGATGTTCGGCGATGCTATCGCCGGCGCCCGCGGCGCGATGAAGCCGTCGATCTCGCCTTCCACGAGCAGCTCCGAAATGGTCTTTCCCTCCGGCGCATCCGTGAGGTGGACGCCGGGCGGAAGCTTGATCGCGATCTTTTCCGGGCGCGCCGCGTGCTCGATGCCGCCGCGCACCCATTCGACGTCGGACGGGTGGACACCGAAGTCGTCTTCAAGAATCGCGCGCGCCCAGACATTCGCGGTGAGCTGATATTCGGGTACGCCGACACGCCTGCCACGCAGGTCACCGGGTTTTTTGATGCGATCGGTGCGCACGAAAATCGATGTGTGGCGGAAGCAGCGCGAGACAAAGGCCGGTATTCCGGCATAGGGGCAATTTCCCTGCGCTGTCTTGAGCGTGAAGCTCGACAGTGACAATTCGCAAATGTCGAAATCCTGGCTGCGAAAGGCGCGGAAGAAAATTTCCTCCGGGACCAGCTTCATGAATACCGGATCGACTCCGTCGATCTTTACCGCGCCGTCGATCAGCGGCCGGTTCCGGTCATAGTCGCCAATGGCGAGCGAAAGATTGAGTAATCCCATGCCGGTTCCTTTTTCTTGCGGTTTCACGCCAGCCGTCGCTATAACGCCCCGCATTCCGAACTTACAGAGGTCCAATATGGCGGCCCAGCGCACGCTGTCGATTATCAAACCAGACGCAACCCGCAGAAATCTGACCGGCGAAATCATTGCCCGCTTCGAAAAAGCCGGTTTGCGGGTGGTGGCGCAAAAGCGCCTTCTCCTGTCGCGCGCCCAGGCCGAAGGTTTTTACGCGGTGCACCGTCAGCGGCCCTTCTTTGAGGGCCTCGTCAAGTTCATGACGTCCGGACCGGTCGTGGTGCAGGTGCTTGAGGGCGAAAACGCGATCGCGAAAAACCGCGAAGTCATGGGAGCAACCGATCCGGCCAAAGCCGCGCCGGGGACGATCCGCAAGGACTTTGCCGAAAATATCGAGGCCAATTCGGTCCATGGTTCGGATGCGCCGGAGACCGCGGCGGAAGAAATCCGCTTTTTCTTCAGCGTCCTCGAAATCACCGGGTAACCGGCGGCTCCCCCGGACTCATCAGCACATCATCCGTGCAGGCGTAGCTGGAAAATACCGCTATCCCGTTCTCCAGTCGCACAGCGCCCTCGGCGACCATCTTCAGCGCCAGCGGATAAAGCCGGTGTTCAGCGGCAAGCACCCGCGCCGCAAGCGTTTTCGGCGTGTCGCCCGCGTGCACGGGAACTGCGGCCTGCGCAATCGGCGGGCCCGAATCCATCTCTGGCGTGACGAAATGCACCGTACAGCCGGAAATCCGCACGCCGCTTGCGATCGCGCGTTCGTGGACCCGCGCGCCTTTGAACGAGGGCAACAGCGAAGGATGGATATTGATCATCCGGCCCTGCCATTTCAGGACAAAACCTTCGCTCAGGATACGCATGAAACCCGCCAGGCAAACCAGTTCGACGCGCGCATCTCTGAGCGCAGCGTCCACGCCGGCGTCGAAGGATTCCCGGCTGCTGAATTCTGGATGCGGAATGATCCGCGTGGGAATGCCGGCTATGCGCGCATGCTGGAGACCCGCAGCATCAGCCTGGTTGGATATGACGAGGACGAGTTCGGCCGGAAAGCCGGGGTTTGCACAAGCGGAAATCAGGGCTTTCAGATTGCTCCCGCGTCCCGAAATCAGAACCGCGGTGCGAATTCGCGTCACTTGAGTGACCCGCTGAAGCGCATCTCGGGTTCGCCGCCGCTGCTGGCGGCAAGCGAGCCGATGACGAATGCGTCCTGGCCGCAACTGCGGAACGCCGCGATGACGGAGTCTGCGGCTTTGGGATCGGCGACGGCAACCAGACCGACTCCACAATTGAAGGTCGACAGCATCTCGGATTCGGCAATGTTCGCCTGGTCTTTCAACCACCGAAAGACAGCTGGCAGTTTCCAGGCCGACAGCTCAATATTCGCGTTCAGTCCGTCCGGTAAAACCCGTGGCACATTGCCCGGTATGCCCGAACCGGTGATATGCGCAAGGCCCTTTACGCCCCCGGTAGCAATCGCTGCCAACCCGCTTTTGACATAGAGAAGTGTCGGGGTCAGGAGAACATCCGACAACGGAGCATTTGCAAAAGGTGCAGCTTCGCCGAGTTTTAGCCCACCAGCTTCAACAATTTTCCGGACCAGCGAAAAACCGTTGCTGTGGATTCCGGACGACGCGACGCCGATGAGGATGTCGCCGGCGCGCATCGCTTCCGATTTGGGCAGGATGGCGTTGCGCTCCACCGCGCCGACGGCAAATCCCGCGAGATCGAAGTCGCCCCTGGCATAGAGGCCGGGCATTTCCGCCGTCTCGCCGCCAATCAGTGCACAGCCACACGCCTTGCAGGCGCGCGCAATGCCCTCGATCACTTGTGCCGCTTCATCGACGTTCAGTGCCGCGCTGGCGTAGTAATCGAGGAAGAACAAAGGCTCGGCGCCCTGGACGACAATGTCGTTGACGCACATCGCCACAAGGTCCTGACCGATCGTGTCGAAGCGCCTCGCCGCAATCGCGAGTTTGAGCTTCGTGCCCACGCCGTCCGTCGAAGCAACAAGCACGGGATCTTTGAATCCGGCGGCTTTGATGTCGAACAACCCACCAAATCCGCCGAGCGAGGCATCCGCGCCGCGGCGCGCTGTGGCGCGCGCCGCAGGCGCGATGCGCTCGACCAGCGCGTCGCCCGCGTCAATGTCCACGCCGGCATTCCGGTAGGTGAAGGAGGAAGAAACCATGTCGCCTGCCTGTGTTGCGCGAAACGCCATGACAGGCAAGCAAAGATGCGCCGCACTTGCCGGTGCGGCGCATCTTGCGAACAGTTAAATTTCAGAACCCCGGTCGTGGCTCGCGATTGCGCTCGCGCTGACCGCGGAACTGCTGGCCCGGCTGCCCGGCACGCACCAGAAGCTCGTCGGCGACGCGTTTTTGTGCATCACTGAAGGACGCATAAAGCGGCCGCAGGGCGTGCAGCTCCCGGTCGAGATCGGCGCTTCGCTTCTCCAGCATGCGCTCGCGAAGCTCGAGGCGCTGGACCGCGCTCATCGGGCCGCGCTCGCCGCCACGCACGCCGCGGTCGCGTTCAGCGGCATCGGCCGAAGTGCGCAGCTCGCCGGCAAATTCGGTCCACGCCGCTTCCTGGGCAGGGCTGATTCCCAGCCTCTGGTGCAGGAAGGCGAGGCGACGGTCGATGCGCTCGCCAGACCGGGCGTCTCTACGGGCATAGCCATAGGGCGCAGGCTGTACCGGTTGCACCTGCGGTTGCTGCTGTGGGTATGGCTGCGGCTGGGCATAGACCTGCGGCGCCAGTGCCGCCACGGCGAAGGCAATTCCGATCCCGAGCGCGGAAACACCGCGCTTTAACACATGATATGTCATTTTGTTTGCTCCTGGGCCAACGGCGGTCGAACCGCCGAAACGCCCCTCCGAATGGGGAATTTAGAAAGCTTCCACGACCGTTCAACTAACAATTATTTAAATCGCGCGGGCTAACCCGTTCTCGAAGCGCTCGTTTTGGCCTGAATTCCGGTAAGATGCCGGCCTCTCTTCAAACCGTCATGCTCTGTCCCTATAGTCTGGTTCAGGATGCCCATGTTCCGATTGATGCTTTTGGCTGTGGCGATGACCTTCGCCGCCCCCGTTTACGCCGCGCCCGCGCCCAATCTTTTCACCATTTCCGGGGTGAAGGTCGAGGCCGCGGCCGAATCCGCCATTTCGGCCCGCGACGCGGCCATGGCGCAGGGGCGCGCGGCCGCCTGGACGCAATTGTTTCGCCGTCTGACTGCAGCCGGCAATTGGCGAAAGCAGCCCATGTTGGACGAGAAGGCCCTCGAAAGGCTGATTGGCGGCTCCTATACCGTCGCCAATGAGCGGCGAAGCACAACGCGCTATGCCGCAGACGTGACATTCAACTTCAACCCCACTGCGGTTCGGGCGGTTTTGCAGCAGAACAGAATTCCGTTCACCGACACGCGTTCACCGCCCGTGCTGGTTGTACCATTGATCGCCGGCAGGGGGTTCGACCCGGTCTCGCCGTGGTCTGCGGCGTGGAAAGCCGCCGACTTGCAGGAGGGTCTGGTGCCCTTCGTCACCCCGGCCGCCGACGAGATGAGCGATGTCCTGACCCGGCCTGATCTGATGCAGGCGGAGTGGGATCAGGTTGAACCGCTGGCAAACCGCTACAACGCAGCCGCGGTGATCTTCGCCGCAGCGAGCGAGGACGGCAAGACGGTGCGTATGATCGAAGTCGCGCCCACCGGCCGCACGGCGGCTTCTTTTGCCTATGCGCAATCTTCGTTTGCGGCCGATGCCGCGGCGGTTGCGGATAAGGCGGAAGATGCGTGGAAAACGCGCAGCGCGGTGGATCTTGCCGTACGCGACCGCCTGGTGGCCGATGTTCAGTTCAATTCGCTCGACGAGTGGGCAAAGATTCGCGCGGGTCTTGCGGCGGTCCACTCGATTTCAGATGTCGAAATCATTGGGCTGGCTTTGCACGAGGCCGAAATCGGAGTGACCTATTCCGGACGCCCCGAACAGTTGCGCGATGCTCTCGCCCAGCAGAGGCTCGAGCTCAATTCCGCCGACGGACAATACACGTTGCAGGTCGCTGCCGCTTCTGCGGCGGGCGCGCCATAGCACCATGTTTTTGCGACACCTCCCGAATCTGCTGACGACGCTTCGGCTGGCGGCTGCGCCTGCTACGGCCGGATTGCTGACGCAAGGACATTTCGGCGCGGCGTTCGGCCTGTTCGCATTCGCGGGCATTTCCGATGCGGCGGACGGCTTCCTCGCCAAGCGCTATGGATTGTCCACGCGGCTCGGCCGCTTCCTGGATCCGGTTGCCGACAAGGCGCTGATGCTCGCGGTGTTCGTGACACTGAGCGTGCTCGACGACGTGCCAATGTGGCTGACCGGGACCGTGATCCTGCGCGATCTACTGATCGTCACCGGGCTTGCAGTCGCGGTT
Source organism: Micropepsaceae bacterium (assembly GCA_036273455.1). Classification (GTDB taxonomy): domain Bacteria; phylum Pseudomonadota; class Alphaproteobacteria; order Micropepsales; family Micropepsaceae; genus CAIYRG01. The sequence continues at coordinate 7,614 of DASUHP010000061.1, forward strand.
GCCTCGCGTGCGCCGATCGCGGTTAAGCCGCTGATGGCCGGCAAGATCTGCACCGCAACCCAGGTCGCCTATGCCGGTTTGCATCTTGCCGCGCTCGGATTCGGTTTTTCCGTCGCCGCCGTGTACCCACTGGATGCCTATGTGACCGCAGGCGTCGCGGCAGGCTCGGCCGTCGCTTATTTCGTCGTGTGGCTGAACGCGATGCAAAGCATTGGGCGGAAGGACTTCGCCTGATCACGCATGCCCGACCAATTCGTTCTTCCGCTCCTGCACGAACCGGATCTCACTTATGGCCGGTTCATCGTCGCGCCCTGCAATGAGCGGGCGTTTGATTTTATCAACCGCTGGCCGGATTGGCCGGCGCCGGCGGCGGCGTTGTTCGGACCGCCCGGTTCCGGCAAGACGCATCTTGCGCATGTCTGGCGCGCGCGCACCGATGCGCTCCTCGTTGACGGCCGTGAGCTGGGTTCGAAGCTTACAGATCTCCGAAAGTCGTCGCGCCACCTCGTGATCGAGGACATCGAACGCGAGCTTCCCGACGGCGCCCGGGAACATCTGCTGATGGAACTCCTCGATTATCCGCGACGGACGATTTTGTTCACCAGCCGCACGCCTCCGGTACAATGGACATGCGCGACCGGGGATTGGCGATCGCGGGCCGCATCTCTGCTCGCCTTCGGGGTCGACCCGGCAGATGACGGTTTCTTGTCGGCGTTGGCGCAAAGTCTGTTTGCGGCCCGTCAACTCGCGGTCTCACCTGAAGTGGCGGAGCTGATCGTGACCCGCCTGGAACGCACGCCGGATGCGATCGCGGATTTTGTAGCTGCCGCAGATGAAAAGGCGTTCTGCGCAAAAAGGCCGGTTTCGCTGCGGCTTGTGCTGGAGATGCTGGGCGAGAACGCGGCGGCAGGCGTATCCTCTGCGGGCCCGGCAGAGATTCGTCCGTTATGACTGCGCCGCCGCGAACCAGCCTCAAGGAATCGGGCCAGGCGGCGATTACGGCCACCGGGCCCGAAGCGCCACCCGACATGCCGGCGACCGAAGATCCCGGCAAGCCGGGTGTCCTGATCCCCGGCATCGACCGCACATCCCCTGGCCGCTTCATCAATCGCGAACTGTCGTGGCTCGCGTTCAACCGCCGTGTTCTTGAGGAAGCGCAGAATTTGCGTCATCCGCTGCTGGAACGCGTGCGCTTCCTGTCGATTTCGGCATCCAATCTCGACGAATTCTACATGGTCCGGGTCGCCGGTCTGAAGGGCATGGTGAACGCCGGCATTGTCACCTTGTCGGATGACGGCCTTACGCCGGCGCAGCAGCTTTCGCGCGTCGATCAGGTGGCGGAGGAGCTGATTGCCGATCAGCAGAAGACCTGGCGGGAATTGCGCACTGCGCTGGCAAGCGCCGGCATAACAGTGGTCGACGCCGAAGCTCTTGCCGAGGAGGACCGCGCGTGGCTCGAAGAGGAGTTCAGCCGCCAGATTTTCCCGGTCCTCACACCACTCGCGATTGACCCCGCGCATCCGTTCCCGTTCATCCCCAATCTTGGCTTCGTGATGGCCATGCGGCTGTTGCGCCGTGCCGATGCGCGCACGGTGACCGCATTGTTGCCGATTCCATCGCAGCTCAAGCGTTTCGTCCGCATGCCGGACCGCGGCGGCAAAGCGCGATTTTTCCCGCTGGAAAACCTCATCGCGCTTTTTCTCGACCGGCTGTTTCCGGGGCACACGGTGCTGGCCTCGGGGTTTTTCCAGATCCTGCGCGACAGCGACATTGAAATCGAGGAAGAGGCCGAGGATCTCGTCCGCCTCTATGAGTCGCTGCTGAAGCGGCGCCGGCGCGGGCAGGTGATCCGGCTCAAATGCAGCGCGTCGATGCCGCCCGACCTTCGCCGGTTTATCGCCGATCATGTGAATATGGGGGGGCGTGAAGCCTTTGTCGTCGATGGCCTGCTTGGTCTCGACCAGACCCGCGAACTGATTCTCGAGGAACGGCCCGATCTCCTGTTCAAGCCGTTCACCTCGCGCTTTCCCGAGCGGATTCGCGATCATGGCGGCGATTGTTTCGCGGCAATCAGGGCGAAAGACCTCATCGTGCATCACCCGTTTGAAAGTTTCGACGTGGTGGTGCAGTTTCTGCGTCAGGCCGCGGCCGATCCCGACGTTGTCGCGATCAAGCAGACGCTTTACCGCACCAGCCCGGACAGTCCGATTGTCCGTACGCTGATTGAAGCGGCCGAAGCCGGCAAGTCGGTGACCGCGCTGGTCGAATTGAAGGCGCGATTCGATGAGGCTGCCAACATCCGCTGGGCGCGGGATCTCGAACGTTCCGGCGCGCAGGTGGTGTATGGGTTCATCGAACTGAAGACACACGCAAAGGTCAGTCTCGTGGTGCGCCGTGAAGGCGGCGAGTTGCGCAGTTATGTCCATTTCGGCACCGGCAATTACCACCCGGTGACCGCGAAGGTTTACGCCGATCTCTCGCTGTTTTCGGCGGATCCGGCATTGGGACGCGATGCGGCGCAGTTCTTCAATTACATCACGGGCTATGCCGAGCCGCAGCATCTCGAGAAGATCGCGATCTCGCCCCTGACGCTCCGCAAGCGGCTGATGGACGGCATCGCTGCGGAAATTGCGCATGCGCGGGCGGGGCGGCCGGGCGCAATCTGGGCCAAACTCAATGCGCTGGTCGACGCGAAAGTCATCGATGCGCTATACGAGGCGAGCGCGGCCGGCGTGAAGATCGACCTCGTGGTCCGCGGCATGTGCTGCCTGCGCCCCGGCGTGCCGGGCCTGTCCGAGAACATCCGGGTAAAGAGCATCGTCGGCCGCTTCCTCGAACACTCGCGCATTGTCTGTTTCGGCGCCGGCCAGGGGCTGCCGTCGCCCAAGGCCGAGGTTTACATCAGCTCGGCCGACTGGATGCCCCGCAACCTCGACCGGCGGGTCGAGGCCCTGGTTCCGGTCGACAATGCAACGGTGCATCAGCAGGTCCTGTCGCAGATCATGGTTGCAAACATGAAGGATCAGGCACAAAGCTGGTTCCTGCGCGGCGATGGTTCCTATGCCCGCGATCCCGGTTTCGACCGGCCTGATGCATTCTCGGCGCACACTTATTTCATGACGAACCCGTCGCTTTCGGGCCGTGGACGGGCGTTACACGTTCAGGCTGCGCCGGGGCCCAGGGCGCGTAGCGGATAATAAGGGACAGCAATTGGTTCTCGCCGACTTACAGCCGCGGGTTACCGTCAAGGCGCAGAGCCGCGATCGGCCGGTGGCTGTCGTCGACATCGGCTCCAATTCGGTACGTTTGGTGATTTACCAGGGCGCGACCCGCGCGGCGCTGGCGCTGCACAACGAAAAAACCATCTGTGCCATAGGCCGGAATATGGTTACCACCAAACGCCTCGATGAAACGGGCATGCAGCTCGCGCTCGAGGCACTCGGGCGATACCACGAATTGTGCCGGGGTCATCAGGTGCAGGATGTCGGGGCCGTGGCAACGGCTGCGGCTCGCGATGCTGAGAATGGCCGGGAATTCATTCGCGCGGCCGAAAAAGCCCTGGGTTTTTCGATCCGCATCCTGGCCGGCGAGGACGAGGCACGGATTGCCGCCGAGGGGACACTTGCCGGCATACCGGATGCCGAAGGACTCGTTGCCGATCTCGGCGGCGGCAGTCTCGACATGGTGACGGTTGAGGGGAGCCGGACCGGCATCGCCGCGACTTTGCCGTTCGGTCCCTTACGGCTGATGGATTTTGCAGGAGGCAATCTCAACAAAGCACGCGATCTGGTGGCGCGCACGCTTGGCGAGTTCCAGCTGGCAAAGACTCTCAAGGGCAAATCGCTCTATGCGGTGGGAGGCATCTGGCGTGCGCTCGCCCATGTCGACATGGCGCGTGAAGAATATCCGCTCAGTGTGCTGCACCAATATGTCATTCCCGCGGGCCGCGCGACCAAGCTGTGCCGCGTTGTTTCCGGGTTGTCGAAGAAATCGCTCGAGAAAATGGGCACGGTTCCGAAGCGGCGCGCCGAGGCGCTGCCCTATGGCGCACTGGTCATGGAAGAGATGCTGCGCTGTTTTGCGCTGAAAGAGGTGGTGGTTTCGGCCTATGGATTGCGCGAGGGTGTGCTTCTGTCGCGTCTGTCGGCCGACGAACGCGCCAAAGATCCACTGATCGAATTTGTCCGCGACGTCAACATGCGCGAGGCCCGCAATGATTCGCATGCGGAAGATCTGATTGCGTTCAGCCAGCCGCTGTTTCCGCAGGAAACGGCAGCCATGCGGCGCATCCGCGAGGCCATCTGCTTCCTGTCGGATTGTGCCTGGCGCCGTCACCCGGACGACCGCGCAGTCGGCGCTTACCGGCAGGTGTTGATGGGGGCTTATGGGGCGGCCGATCATCACGAGCGTGCGGCGATGGCGGCAGCCGTCTATTTCCGTTACGCCGGCGACCGCGCGCTGCCCGGGGAAGACGGTGTCGCGTCCCTGTTGGACGACGAGTTGCTCAGTTTTGCCCGGCGGATCGGGCTTGCCGCTCGGTTGGCATTCGGGATTTCCGGTTCGCTGCGCGGTATCCTGCCTGCGGCCCGGCTTCAGCTCGCCAGGGATGCGGTGATTCTGCATCTGCCGGCCAACCGCAAGGCGTTGGCCGCCGATCCTGTGAATAAGCGCCTGAACGCGCTGGCAGACGCATTCGGTAAAAAGCCGCAAATCTCCGTGGAATAGTGCTCCGCGGTCCTATTCACCTTTCG
>DASUHP010000062.1:0-5375 GCA_036273455.1 Micropepsaceae bacterium
GACTTTGCAAAGCCGCGTGGGCGCGAATCGCGCCAGTTACGGCGCCGTGATGATTCCAGTCGTGGCGCTGATTTTGTCGACTATGTTCGAACATCTCGAATGGCACGCGAACATGATCGCCGGCGTCATTATGTGTCTCACTGGAAATCTGCTGGCGCACCTTCCGCAACCCGAAGCCTCCGCCAAACCCGCCTAAAACTCATTTGTCATCATGGCCGGGCTTTGACCCGGCCACCCAGTGCGCTCGCGTCGGCGAGCGCAAGAGGTTTGTAATTGCGAGGAGCGCCTTACATCCTCTCCGGCACTGCAATGCCGAGAATCCCCAGCAGCCGTTCTGTTTCGGCCAGCGTCATTTCGCACAGACCGAGCCTTGCGCCGCGCAACGCCGCGTCTGCTTCCGACAGGATGTGATGTTCGGTGTAGAAGCGGCTGAAATTCTGCGCGAGGCGAAACACAAAATCGCAAATCAGGTTCGGCGCGCGTTTCGCCTCGGCCGATTCCAGCGCCTCCGGCATGGTCAGCATCTGCAGCGCCAGTGCGCGCTCTTCGTCCGACCGGATCACGGGCCGCGCCGATGCGTGCCCCTCGTCGCACGCCTTCCGCAGGATCGATTTGATCCGTACCGCTGCATATTGCAGATAGGGCCCGGTCTTGCCCTCGAATTTCGTGAACCGTTCCAGATCGAACACATAGTTCGACACCCGGTTATTGGACAGATCGGCGAATTTGATCGCGGCAATCCCCACCGCCTGCGCAATCTGCGACCGCTCGCTTTCCGGATAATCGGCGGCCAGCCCGGCTTCGGTCAGACGTTTCTTCGCTTCATCCGTCGCCAGGGCAATCAGGTCATACAGCTTCATCACCCCGCCGGCCCGGGTCTTGAACGGCTTACCGTCCTTTCCGTTCACCGTGCCATAGCCGACATGCTCGAGCGCCGCATGACCGGCCAGTCCCGCCTTTTTCGCGGCGCGGAACACTTGCAGGAAATGCAGATGCTGCCGCTGATCCACCACATACAGGATCAGGTCGGGATCATGATCGCGCACTCGCTGCACGATGGTTGCAATGTCAGTGGTCGCGTAATTCACCGCGCCATCCGATTTCATCAGAATCAGCGGTGGCACTTCGGACGTATCGGACAACTCCGCCACATCGACGATCAGGGCGCCCTCGTCCATCCGCGCGAATCCGCGCTGTTTCAGGTCCTCGATGATGTGCGGGATCAGCGGATCGGCATCCGATTCGCCTTTCCATTCGTCGAAATGCACGCCCAGGCTGTCATATTCACGCTCCAGCCCCTCGGCCGATACATTCAGGAAATGATGCCACAGCGCGCGATAACCTGGCCGGCCGGCCTGCAATTCCACCGTGGCCTGACGCGCCGCCTCCAGGCGCGCCGGATCGCTTTTGCATGCCGCGGCAGCCTCGGGATAGATCCGCTCCAGATCGTCCATTGTGACCGGCGATTTGTCCGGATACGGAGAACGGTCGGCCGGTTCGAAATAGGGCAGACCGGGATTACGGATGGCGAGCTCGGAGATGAGCTGCCCCATCTGCAGCCCCCAATCGCCGAGATGAACATCGCTGATGACGTTCCAGCCATTGGCGCGAAACAGATGCTGCAAGCAATCGCCGATGATCGCCGAGCGCAAATGCCCGACATGCATCGGCTTCGCGACATTCGGTCCGCCGAAATCCAGCACCAGGGTCTTGCGCGCACCGCTCTCCGCGGCCGCGCGCTCCGGCTGCCCCGCCAGAGCCTGAAGCCGCGCCTCCAGCACTTCGTCTTCGAGCCGGAGATTGATGAATCCGGGCCCGGCAATCACGACCTCGGCAAACATTCCGGATGCCGCGAGCCGCGCACGTATGCGTTCGGCGATCGCCCGCGGATTGGCCTTCGCGAGTTTCGCGGCCGCGAGCGCACCATTGCACTGGAATTGCGCCAGATCGGGACGGTCGGAAATCTGCACCTGGCCGAGTTCGGCCGGCAAGCCCTCCCCTGCGAACGCGGCGCCCGCGATCGCGCAAAGTTCGGATAGCAGTGATGTCATCGCACGACGGCTTGGGGTGCGGGCAGCACGCGCGGAAGACGGTTATAGGCGAGTTCGTCCGGCGTCAGCTGAAACCCGGTGAGAATCTCGTAATCCGATGGCCGACGGTCCATCGCCAGAGGCACCGGGAAATTGGAAACCGATTCCGTGTAAGTCGCAGCCGGATGGCCAGACATCTGCGGCTCCGAATTATAGACGTTCTTCACCAGCACATTATTGTCGGCGTCGATGATCGCGACAAAGAACGGCAGTTGCGGATCGGCCCCGCTCAGAGCTGGACCGCGCGACGCCTTGACCGCAAATTTGATATTCACCGTCAGCGTATTCGCATTGCGGTCATAACTGCAGTCCAGTCGCGCCTGCGACATGACCGCCTCGAATGCGATATCCGCCGGCCTCGTCATCGCCGTGGGTGTTCCCGGCCTGAGCTTGGTCACGCTCGCCGCATCCGACAGCACCCCGGTCGCCGGGCAGACGGGCCCCGGGTCCAGCGTGATCTGCGGCTGGCCGTTGAACCACCCATTGATGGTATCGCACCCGCCAAGCGGCAAAAACGCCACAAACACAAGCGGGACCACTACGCGACGCATGGGATTGTCCATCAATAGGTTGGACCTTTCTTACCCTCCCCTTGGGACAGGGTCAAAAGGCGAGCGAGAAGCAGGATTACCTGTCGGTTATTCTTTCGCAAAATGGACCAGGGGTCGGGCTGGGGCTAGAAACACAATATGGCCGTCTATACCGATGTCTCGTTTGAAGACCTCAAGTTTTTCCTCGCCGGTTACGATCTTGGCGAAGCGCATGTGTTCAAGGGCATCGCCGAAGGCGTGTCCAACTCGAACTATTTCCTTCAGACGTCGACCGGCTCCTACATTCTCACGCTGTACGAAATGCGCGTCGATAGTGCGGACCTGCCCTATTATCTGGGTCTGATGCAGCATCTGGCGCGCCATGGCGTGCCCTGCCCCCTTCCGGTTGTCAGCCGCGACGGCAGGATGACGGGGACGTTGAACGAGCGCCCCGCGGCAATCCTGACATTTCTTGACGGTGTCTCGCTCCGCCGCCCGACACCGGCGCATTGCCAGGCAGCCGGAAAGGCGATGGCGGAATTTCACGCCGCGGGCATGGACTTCCCGAAAACACGCAACAACGCGCTTGGCCCTGAGGGCTGGAAAAAATTGGCCCAGGATTGTGCCGATTCAGCGGATTCGGTCGCTCCCGGATTGCGCGGCCTCATCATGGAAGAAACCGCGGCGCTCGCCGCACTCTGGCCGGCCGATCTGCCGCAGGGCGCCATCCATGCCGACCTGTTCCCCGACAATGTGCTGTTCGTGAATGACCGCATATCCGGAATCATCGATCTCTATTTCGCCTGCAATGACTCGCTCACCTATGATGTGGCGGTCGCGCTGAACGCCTGGTGCTTCGAAACTGATGGCGCATTCAATCTTACGAACGGACAGGCATTGGCCGGCGGCTATGAAAGCGGCCGCAAGCTGACGCGCGAAGAGCGCGACGCGCTGCCCATCCTGTGCCGCGGCGCCGCGCTGCGTTTTCTGTTAACGCGGCTCTACGACTGGGTGAACCATAACCCCGAGGCGCTGGTGCGGCCCAAGGACCCGCGCGAATTCCTTCGCCGGTTGCGCTTTCATCGCGCGGTCAAGGACGCGAAGGCTTACGGACTGTGACTCCGGAGGCGGCGGACAGCGCAGCGGTGCAGATCTTCACCGACGGCGCCTGCAGCGGCAATCCGGGGCCGGGGGGTTGGGCGGCGATCCTGCGCTTCGGCGACCATGAGAAGGAAATCTTCGGCGGCGAGCCGCTCACGACCAACAACCGGATGGAGCTGATGGCAGCGATCAAGGGACTGGAAGCGCTGAATCGCCCCTGCACCGTCACGCTCTACACGGATTCCCGCTACGTGATGGATGGCATCGTGCAGTGGATGCCGCGCTGGAAAAGGAATGGCTGGAAGACGTCGGACAAAAAGCCGGTGAAAAACGGCGATCTTTGGGCCGCGCTGGATGCGGCAGCATCGCGCCACAAACTGACGTGGCGCTGGGTCGCGGGCCATTCCGGACATCTCGAAAACGAGCGTGCCGATCTGCTCGCCCGCTCCGCCATCCCGCGCGCGCGATAACACATCTGACGTACGCAAAATTCTTCCGGTCGTGCGAGATGTACAGTGGGCAGATCATTTATGAATCAAATTTCTCATTGCATTCGTTCAATTTCAATCGTCATCAATAACGTGTTGAAAACCCGTTGTGATCTTTTGAGAACAACGCGCCCAACGATACGAAATCTCGATGCCCAAAGAAGTATAACACCACGTATGCCGTCTCTCCGGATGCCCGCTGGAAGACAGGTTGAAAGAGGGGCCACCGGCAGTATCACGGTGGCCCCAAACTTCGCGCCTCTGAGGGCAGGAAGCAGAGGCGGCTCTGCCCGGAATGCGTCATGACCAAGCGCGTCAATATGAGCCAGCCGGAACGGAATGATTCGCACCAGCGGATCCCGTTGTGGCCGTTCATTATCGCCGGTGCTGCAGCAGGCGTTGTCTGGTCCGGCGTCGATCCTGATGGTTTCAAAACAATAGTAGCTGATCCGCTGCGATATCTGGGATCGGCAGTTAAACCGTTATTCGACATTCTGCTCGCGTCGATTTAACGAAGCATCAACCATATTGATCGAAAGCCGAGCCAATCGTCGGGTTTCAGTTCTGGCCTGCCGCGACATTTACGAAAATTTTCCGAAAATTTCGTATTGAGGACGCGGCTTCGCGTGACCTCCGACGTTTCGCGGGGCTGCCGGGGGCGGCGGTGAGTTGCGCGGCTCGAATTTTTCGTAACCCAAAGGGGATGAACGACGTGAATCAATTGATCCCAAAAGGCCAGCGCAAAGTGGCACTCGGTTCCTTCGTGGGACTGGTGGCGCTTACTGCTGTCGTCTGTGCTGTGGAGCTGTCAACCCGCGATCTGGACATGGGTGAATACCTGCTTGACGTTGGCCTCGGCGCTTTATTTGGAGGCATCGGCGGCGTGGTGTTTGGATATATCGCCTGGCTTGGCCTGTCGGTTATGCGCCACGTGATTGGCGCGGTTTTTAACGACGGCCAAACACTGCCGGCCCATCCAAACCTGGACGCAATGAGCGGCAGTTCGAAACTGCAGGCAGATATTCGTGAACGCATAGCTGATCGGCGAATCCGCGATCTGACCAGTGTTCCGAACGCAGGGTTTCGCTGAGACCGAAATCGGCGGTTCCGTGCGATCCGGATCAGCGGCGAGGCAGCTTCTCAAACCGGAACTGGGCGCAACAGGC
>DASUHP010000063.1:0-4941 GCA_036273455.1 Micropepsaceae bacterium
GCCCAGGCTGCGCCCGGAACGCATGCAAACAACAGCGCGGTTGAAAGCGCGAATCGTTTCATTGCATTTCCGCCTGGCACAGCACTGGCCCTATCTCCGGGATGTCGCCCGGCATGGGCGTGTAATCGAATTTCGCAACACAGCGTTTGCCGCTGGGTTCGGTCACACTGAATTCGTTGTGCTGCGCCAGGCCCTCCACAAAGGCTTCGCCGTCATAACCGACCGGTACCGGCGCCGCGTTCGCGTGCAGTGTGCCCGCGCTCCCAAAAGCAATGGGTGTCTTGTCCTCGTGGACAAGGCGCAGAACCGCGCCATTGCTGCGTTGGATCTGGAACGGCACGACGACGCCGGTACGATCCTGCGGGCGTACATCGCGTGCGACCGACGTCAAATCGGTATCGGGAGGGACATCATTCGGATCGATCGCCAGATGATTGACCTCGAACGAACGGAGGTCGGGAACGAAAATCCGCCCATTCGAATCCGTCTGGCCGACAATCCGGTTTTCGCGCAGCACATCGACACCGGCAAGTCCGCTGGTATCAACCACCGCAAAGGCATCCCTGATTGGCGGCGAAGGAAACACTCCCCCGTCGATCGCGGAAATGGCGCCCTGGGCTTCGCCACGAAATGTCGCAATTCCGTTGGTGTGGTCCACCCCTGCCGTGAGGAACGCCCAGGGGGATGCATACTGAACATTGCCGAATTCATGTGATTGGCTGCCTTCCGCAGCGTAAGCCTGATACCCGAACTCGCCAACCTCGGTGGCCGACTGACTCGACTCGAGTTCGCCATAGGCACGGCCCGCGTCGATTGCACCACTGGTGGTGACCGAGCTGCGGGTTCCGAGCGGTATCGTCAGGCCAACCATCACCCCGGTGCCGTGCGAGAGCAGATCTTCGAACGCATTGGCCGTGAGGGCTACCGGTCCGTATTGCAAGGAATAGCTCGCCGACAGAAGCCGGGTGCGCTGCGCGGGTTGGGAGTAATTGTTCACCAGCACCGCAGGCAGATCGGCGCTGTTATAGGAGGCAGACAGGGAGCCGAAGCGGCCCAGTTCGAATCCAATTCCCGCGTTGAGCTGCAACCGTGGCACAGGTTGAAAATTTACCGCTGCAATGTCCCTGAAATTCGGCTGCGCCCAGGTCGCGCTCAGCGACAGCGTGATTGGCCTCGCCGACCGCGAAATGCCGGCCGTTGCAAGCAAAGCCTGCCGTCCGGAGGAGCTGCTGCCGGCGAGATCCAAATTCAGAACCGCGGCATTCAACAGATTCATGACGCCGCCGCCGCCCACCATGGCGACGTCTTTGCTCGCCTCGCCATGGGCTTCGACAGTGAGGGTATCGGACAGACCGCGGCGCCATGTCCCGGAGAGCGCCGGCGATGTGTAATCATTGCTCTCCGTCGCGTAGTTGAGCCGAATCAGACCCGCCTCCACTGAGGAGGTTTGCAAGCCATTCGCAAGCAAACCTCCGGCCGTGTAAAACGGCAGCGTGGTGACGACTTGCCGGCCCAACGCATCGGTCACCGCCAGCGATAGATTGCTTGCACCGGAAACGACCGGAAGCTGCGGAATGACGAAGGGCCCGGGCTGGGCCTGACCGGTGAACACTTTCACACCATTTACCAATACATCGACGGTCGATGGTACCGCGGCGGTGCCGCTGAGCTGCGGCAATGGAATGGTGACGAGATCCGGACGCAGCGAGAAATCCTGACCGTACTGGATGCCGGCCATGCGCACCGGCCGTGACCAGCCAAGGCCACCATTGATGAAATCGCCGGCGCGATAGCGCGTCAGGGTGTCGGGATCGGAAACCGTCCAGGTCGAATCCAGGCGAACCGCTTTATAGCCGGTCTGCATTGCCGATTGCTGTGGCGACACAAGAAAGCTGGTCGAGCCAACTCCCCAGGGTGAGAAGCCGCGCAAATCGAATTGCCCGCCGAGCGCATTTTGTCCGGCGCTGCTCGTCCCGACGAGGTCATAATTCAGCGTTGCCCCAATGCCGCTTTCCACCGGGATCGGGGGCCCTGCCGTGGCGCCGGCGAACAGCAGCTCCGGTTTCAGAATGCCGTTCGGCGCGGTCACCTGGATCGTCTGCGTCCTCTGGTCGAGGCGGTATTGCAGCCCCGGAAGGCTGCGCAGCGGAACGAGCCCATCGCCTGGGAGAGGTCCGGCAGGCAAACGAAATCCCAGATCGTCGAGTTCATCGGGTTTAATGAACAATGTACCGTTCCGCTGAGTGAATTCACCGATCTTCCCCGTGTCATGCCCATTGACGAAAACCTGGAGCAGCAGCATGTCGGAAGCACTGCCGGAATCTGACGGCGCGGCCGGCGAGGATTCGGATGCGGCCGCCGCGGCCACCGCAGGCATTCTCAACCAAAGCGCGCTTACGAAAAGGGTCGTGGCCATGATCCACGCCACTCGGTTCATAACTGCAGGGTCGAGGGCACCGTCACGTCGATTTTGCCGCCGTCGGAAATCGCCGTGAGATGAAGAGTGGCGCCGGATCCCGGCAAAGCTCCGTCACCTGTCATGCGAATTCTGCGGGTTGCGCCAGCCAACAGATATGGAGAGCTGTCGCCCTGCGGCTTGAATGTCGTCGTGCCCATGGAAAGGACAATGTCGTGAATCCGTTCATGGCGCGTCCCGTTATTTGTTGCCACGAGCCACACCCCGTCGGAGTCGCGTTCGACTCGCCACTCAAGATGGGGAGCAACGCGGGTCGCCGGCTCAACAAAAATCGGAATCGACAATCGCAGTGCGATGCGCACGGTGCCCGGCGCTGACGGTGGTGGAATTTGATCGAGCAGAAGCCGGTAGACCGATTCCTGAGCCTTGGGCGGCTTTCGAATCACAATACGGACCACCTGCGTGCCATTGGCAGGAATGGTACCGAGCGGCGGACTCAGAAGGACATCGCCGGTGGGATCGAGCTTTTCGGCCCCGTCCTGCTGGCTCCATGCGAAGGCACGAACCTGGTACGACGTTGGATCGTCGCCCTGACCTGAAATCGAAATCGTCGCCGCCAGCTGCCCCGGCTGCATGTTGATCACAACCGGTTGGACCGTCAGCGATTGCGCAGCAGCCGGATTGGCTGCCAAAGCAAGTGCCAACCCCGAAATGGTGCCGACTGCACAATGCCGCAACATGGTGAAACGACCTTCTCAAGACATCAGGGAAAAGCCGGCAAGGTCAGTAGGTGACGGTTGCTGTGATCGTGTCCGAATACGAGCCGGGTGTGACGAACTGACTGGCCGGCAGTTGCCCATACACGCTGATCGACTGGGAATTACCGTTTCCGGTACCTCCGACGGTATCCGTCCCGACAGTGTTGCCCCAGTTGGTCGTGTGATTGGTGTCCTGATACATCGCATAACTCAGCGTCGCGCCGCCCGGACCGGTCATGGCGCGGGTCGAGACCGAAGCTCCGGACGCCGTGCCGGCATTCAATCCGATATTGTAGGTCGTACCGTTGGTGCACTGCACCGAGACCGTGGTCTGCGCGTTGATCGACGATCCGCTATAGCTGCCGAACCCAAGGCTGCTGCCCGAGATCAGACAGGTCGCCGTCACAGTTGATGTGACATTGTAGGTCGTGGTCTGGGTATATGCCAGGACAGGCGCTGGTAGGGTGGCGGTCAACGCCAGAATGATCGCTGTTGCCGCAATCGGCAGACGGTTCGCTCTCATGTTCATGATCGTTCTCCTGCTGATGAATTGCGTCGGAAATCAGTAAGTCACAGTCGCCGTAATCGTGTCCGAATAGCTGCCAGGAGTTGGGTATTGGCTCGCCGCCAGCACACCGTAAACCGTCAGCGACTGCGCGCTGCCGTTTCCGGAACCTGACACGGTATCGGTGCCGACCGTGTTGCCCCAGTTCGTCGTATGGGTGTTGTTCTGATACATCGCGTAGTTCAGCGTCGCGCTGGACGGGCCCGTCATCGCGCGGGTCGTCACCGTGGCTCCGGACGCTGTGCCGGCATTGAGACCGACATTATAGCTCGTCCCGTTGGTACAGGTGACCGACACCGTAGTCTGCGCGTTGATCGCGGCCCCGGAATAGCTCCCGAAAGCCAGATTGCTGCCCGAAATGATGCAGGTGGCCGCCACGGTTGCCGTGACATTGAATTGTCCGGTCGCGGTCGCCGCCAGGGCCGGCAAATTGAGCAGGGAAAGACCTGCGGTTGCCGCCGTCGCGGCGATGATGCGTGGCAAACGGTTGCGACGCTGCATGGCAAAGTTCCCCTCGAAATTGCGAGGGCAACCTAGCCGCCAATCGTTTTCATAAAGTTTAATTTGTTCGGCGTTTTTGGAGTGCGCGCGAAGGCGTGCCAACCCGTAAACAGATGATTAAATTCTTCCGGACATTGCCGCAAAACCTCAGGAATCCCGTAGTTCTACGAGGCCGGCCGGCGGCATTTTAAATGCTCTGTTTACGGAATATTCGCAGAACTGCGACAGTACGCCACAGTGTGCACCAGGGAACGCGACGAGGATCACGCATAATTGGCAGCGAATGGTTCGCAGAACGACGCGCGAAAGCCCCCTAGTTCCGGCGCAGGGTGATTCGCTCCAGACCGGAAATCCCGCCCCATGCAGCGAGGAATCCCAGAGTAATCCGTCCACTGATGTTATTTCGAGGGCGAGGCACGGCCTGCATCGCTTAAGGCTGCGAGGAAATGAGAAGCTCGAGCTGCCGTGGGCAAACTGCGCACGAATGCGCGAGTACGCCAGCCATTTTGCTCCCGATTAATTGGATTCCCTTCTGTGAAACCAAATGGTAGAACTGTTTTCGCGTCTGGCGAAAGACGCCGGCTTCTAAAGAAGCCAATCCTTGCCGGCAGGCAAGGTCTCAAATCCAGGCACCATTATCTGAAGCAACCCGCGCAGGCTTGAGCCGCGCGAACAGGGAAAGTGTATCTGATGACGACACG
>DASUHP010000064.1:0-4517 GCA_036273455.1 Micropepsaceae bacterium
GAACCAGTCGGGATGGGTGGTTTTCAGCGTCGAATATGACATTCCGCACACGCCATCCACTTCGCCCCGCTCCAGCGCCAGCGTCACGCCCGAACCTTCCGTATACCCGCCAATCACCTTGAACCTGGTATGCAGGAAGCGATTGAGGATCTTCGGCATGATCGCGGAATTTCCGGTCGCGCCCGATGCCGCAACCGTGATCTCGCGCCTGCGCGCCTGATCGATGCTGGTGATCGCGCCGGGCCGGGTGACGCAGATATTCTCGAGCTTCCCCATGCTGCCGAGCCAGTTGAATTTGCGCCCGTCGAACCGCGCCGCCGTTTCGCCGAACAGCGGGTCCATTGCCGCGCCATTGGTCAGCGCCGCGAATGTCAATCCGTCGGGAGGCGTCGCGTTGTACAGGCTGTTCGCCGCAATCAACCCGCCCGCGCCCGGAACATTTTTCGCCACAATCGCCGGATTGCCGGAGATATATTTCGGCATATAGCGTGCCAGCGCGCGCGCATAGGTGTCGTAGCCGCCACCCGCGCCGCTCGCCACCACCATCACGACCTGCTTGCCCTGATAGAACGGCGCCCCGGCACCGCCTGCCATCACCGCCAGGGCCAACACCAGCGACGCGTGCCAACACTTCTTCATCGCTGGGACAGAAGGGGCAAAAGTCGAAACGCTGATTTAACCTCCACCTTGCGGGGAGGTCGAAAAATGCCTTGGCATTTTTCGGGTGGGGGTAGCTTCTCCGCCGCACCCCAACCCTCATTTTGCAAAACGCAAAATGCGTGCCTCCCCGCAAGGGGGAGACGGACTTTGTTCATATGCGATTCCGCTCCTGACCAGGGGGAGCCCACTTTGATCTGATCGCGTTTCATCATCCCTTATCCCGGCAACATCTCCGCCAGCAGGCGCCCGTAACCCGGCACCGGATGATGAATCGACAGCCGCTTCTGGATTTCCCAGCAGCGCGCCGGCACGGGATGCACGACCGGCACGCCGAGATCGCGCTCCAGAATGTCGAGAATGCCCATGATGCGCCAACCCGATCCCAGCAGATAAATCCCGTCCGCCTCATGGCGGTGCTTCAGGAACAGCTTCTTCACATACAGATAAACCACTTCCTGCGATAGCAATCCGGCATCCTGAAAATCGACATCGATGCCTTCCATCGCGGCGACCTCAAATCCGGCATCGGTGAAATAGCGCGCGAAGATTTTGTTAATGTCGCCGCGGAAATAAGACGCGCCGACAATCCGCTTCACCTTCAGCGCATGCAGCGCGCGGATGTGATTGGTGCCCGAAGTGAATACCGGCACGCCATAGGTCTTCTCCCATTTGCGGATCAGCTCGGCCTCGCCGGCATAACCCAGCATCATGAATGGCGGCGCACCTTCAGGATGAATGAGATCGACCTGCGCGTCCGCGAGCCGTTTGATCTGCGGCTCATATTGCGGAATCACATCGGTCAGCTCCCGCTTTTCACCTTTCTGGATGTCGAGAAACAGCGGAATGATACCGACGCCTTCCGGCAGGATGCGGCAAAGCTCTTCGATCGAACCAGGACGCATGGTCGGTTTGATATTGCCGACAACCCCACGCCACGATGTAAACGCCATGTCTCTTCCCTATTCGCATCCAACCCTATTCAACCCTCCCCTTGAGGGAGGGTCGAAAAATGCGCGCATTTTTCGGGGAGGGGACCAGCCACAGAATGTCGATGTAACCCGCGACGTATTCGCCTCACCGACTGCTCACTCGAACCGTACTGTGGACGGTCCCCTCCCCAAAATTCGCCTACCGCGAATTTTGACCTCCCCAAGGGGAGGGTTGATTTTACGTACACACCACATTCAGCAATGCCTGTTGTCCCGCGGCGACCTTGTTCAGCGCGCGATCCAGCGCCTTCGGCAGCTCGGCGCCGTCCACAACCTGTTCGCCGTAGCCGCCCACCGCCTCGATCGCCTTCTCGTAACGCGTGCCGGGATCGAAATAGGTCAGCGGTTCGCGATTGCTCTTCGCCGCGTAACCATCGGGATAGACATCGCGCGTGTTGCGCCGCACCGCATTCCACATCTCGTTGTTGTAGACGACGGTCAGCGTCGGAAGGTTCTCCGCCTTCCCGACATAATGCGCAGGGATCGGATTGCCGAACATATATGAACCGTCGCCGACGGCGCAGATGACCAACTTATCCGGCACCGCACATTTGACGCCGAGCGACGTCCCGAGACTCCAGCCCAGCGCGCCGCCCTGGCCGAGCGAATAAAATGTGCCCGGCTTCGTGAATTCCAGACAATCATTCGAGGTCAGCGCCTCTTTCAGCACAATCCCGTCCTCGCCCTTCACGCAGGAGAGGCAGTGATTGATCCATTGCTGGCTGATCCGGTCCGACCGGCGGATTTTTTCCAGCCGCCCGGCGAGGTCCTGGTCGCGCCGCGCTTTGCGCTGCGCCACCCGCTTGCGCCGAGCATCCACGCGCGCCGCCATGCTCTTTTCCTGTGTTGCCAAAGCTTCTTCCAGCGCCGGCAGCGTCAGCCCTGGAAATCCGGTGATCGCGAGATCGCATTTGAACCCACGCAACGGATAATTCTCGAAAATCGGATCGGCGCCGGCATGGATGATCTTGCAGTCCTCGCGGGGGGATTTCCGTTTGGGAATCCACGGCACTTCGCAATCGAGCACCAGCACCAGATCGGCATCCTCGATCGCATGATCCGAGTCTTCGCCGAGATTCATCGGGTGCGCCGTCGGCAGGCACATATAGCGTGCCTTGCGCAGTGCCACCGGAATCGCAAAGCGCTCGGTCAGCGCCGCCAGTCTCGCGACATCGCCTTCATCGCGTCCCGATGTGTTGGTGACGATCACCGGATTTTCCGCCGCGGCGATCATTGCGGCCGCCGCGTCTATGGCGTTCGCATCCGGCGCCGGCGGCGATGGCGTCTGATGCCGGCTCGGCGCGGAATAACGGAAGTCATCAATCGGCGCGGCCAGCACCTCGCGCGGCAGCGTCATATAGACCGGGCCCCTGGGCTCGCTCATCGCGATATTCAGCGCGCGGTCCACCGCCGACTCCAGCACGTATCCGTTGGGCAGCTCATAATCCCATTTGACGAATTCGCGCACCATGGCGCGCTGGTCGCGCATTTCCTGCGGCCAGTGAATCTCGCCGCTGCGTTCGCCCATGATGCCGCCTTCCTCCGTGAACGGAGTACGGCCGGCCGTGAACAGCACCGGGATATTGCCGCGCCAGCCATTCACCAGCCCGCAGATCGCGTTGGCGGTGCCGACATTGACATGCACCATCACCGCCTGCGGCCGGCCGGTTTTCAGGTAAAAGCCCTGGGCCATATTGATGGCGACATTCTCATGCGGCACCGTGACCGGCTTCGGCACTTTCGTCCCGAACACCTGCGCCTTGGCATAGGCTTCGATGATCGGCGCGAAATCGGTGCCGGCATTCGCGAACAGATATTCGATTCCGCGTTCGGCGAGCAGCGCGATATAGGCGTCCGCCACGGTACCGGAGGCAATGGTTTTGGTCGGCAAGGGGTGATCCTCAGTTTTTCAAAAATGGCACCGCAAGGCGGATGAAATCATCCGCCGCATCCCACGGCACCAGATGCTTGCAGTCATTGACAATATGAATCCGGAGCTGCGGATATTTGTCTTTCAGCATCGCGGCACGGTCGGCGGCATGGGCGCGGTCATTGCGGCCGAAGATCAGCAGCAGCGGCACGCGAATATCGGCCAGCCGCTGCCACAGCGGCGGCTTGCCATCCGCTTTCGGGGCTGCGGCTTCTGCGGCCTCGGTGCGCGCGACAAAGGCGGCGAAATTCCGCCCCACGCTCTGCGAATGGCGCAGCGCCAATTCGTCCGGCGTGATCAGCTCGTGATGATAGAGATTCTCCTGCAACAGCTTGCGCGTGTCTTCGATGGTCGGCTCCGATTGCGCCATTCGCCGCTCCAGCCGCTGCTGCGCTTCCCCGCCGCGATCGCTCTTGCCGGTGTCAATCGGCGGCAACAGGCTGCCGGTGCCGAGCACCACGACATGGCTGTAGCGCTCCGGCGCTTCGAGCGCGAGCTGCACCGCCGGATTGCCGGCCTGCGAATGACCGACCAGCGCAACTTTCTTCAGGCCCAGCGCGTCGGCGAATTTCGGCATGAGCTTTTTGCGGTATCCGGCCGAATGATCCCGCGGCACATCCGACAGGCCAAATCCCGGCTGGTCGAAGGCAATGGCGCGAAAGCCGGCACGCGCCAGCGGCGGCAAATTGCGCCGGAACACATCGCCCGATGACCCGAGCGATGCGCCATGCAGCAGCAGCACCGCAGGGCCCTCCCCCTCCTCGATGTAGCGCAGCTTCAACCCGTCAACCGTAACGAACTTGTCCCGCACGTTCTCCGCCTCTTGTGCACTCATCATCACCTCCACAAACTTCACCTCCGCCTCGCGTCACGTCTGCGCACGTTTCCTCCCCCGCCTGCGGGGGAGGTGGCGCGCCGCTAAGCGGCGCGACGGAGGG
>DASUHP010000065.1:0-9869 GCA_036273455.1 Micropepsaceae bacterium
CGGATATTGTCGATTTCTTCTGTCGAATGGGCGTCGGGATTGATGCTGAACATGCATCCGAGCTCCAGCGCCCGGCTGCACCAGCGCCAATCGATGTCGAGCCGCCACGGATTGGCGTTGATCTCGATGGCGACACCATGCTTTGCGCAGGCGCGCAATATGGCTTCCATCTCCACTTCATATCCCGGCCGCCGCAGCAACTGCCTTCCGGTGACGTGACCGAGAATGGTCGTCCGGGGATTTTCAATGGCCCGAACAATCCGCGCGGTCTGCTCCGCCGGGCTCATGCGGAAGCGGCTGTGTACGCTCGCAATGATGAGGTCGAACCGCCGCAGGATGTCATCCGGATAATCGAGCGTTCCGTCAGCAAGGATGTCGGATTCGATCCCTTTGAAGACACGGAATCCTGCGCCCAGTTTGCGGTTTAGCCGATCGACGTCGTGTTGCTGCGCCAGAACTTCGTCAGGCTGCAAACCTCCCGCGTAACTTGCGGTTTGCGAATGGTCGGTCAGCCCGAGATATGAATAGCCACGGGCTTTTGCCGCCTCTGCCATGTCCTGAAGCGTATCCACTCCGTCGGATTGTTCGGTATGGGCATGCAACACACCGTGGATGTCTCGGGCATCAACCAGATCTGGTAACCGCCCTTGCTGCGCCAGCTCAACTTCTGCACCGGTTTCCCGCAATTCGGGTACGATGAACGGCAGACCCAGTCGCGCATAAACCTCCGCCTCAGTCGCGCTTGCGAGGATTCTCTTCCCGTCGCGCAAGCCTTTTGGATCGAGTGTCCAACCTCGTGCTGCGGCGAGTTCGCGCAATGCGGCGATGTGCTTTTCCGATCCGGTCGCCAGCAAAAGCGCGATGCCGTAACGGGCCCGCGTGGTGATGTAAACCGTCATCCCCTCTGCGCCGGAAAGTTGCGTATCGCGTGCGCGGTCTCGTGAGGTCACTGCGACGAGTGACAGTTCGCGCACCAGTTCGCAGCCGCGCCTGAACTCCCCTGCCGGTGTGACGATGGAAAGTTCCGGCCGCGTCTTCCGGAGTTCTGCGGCGGTATATTCGAGTGCTGCGGCTGCGCGGTGCATATGCCGGCCGGAGGAACGGCGGCTGAGTTCGATGCCCTGCAGGATTTTTGTCTGAAACGCCGGACCGAAGCCTTTTGCGGTCTTCAGCCGGTCGCTTCGCGCGGCCAGTTCAAGCTCCTTGACCGAACCGATCCCGAGCTTGTCGTGTAATTTGCGGATTCTGTCCGGCCGGAGTCCGGGTATGCGGAGCATCTCGAGGACCTCGCCGGGGATTTCGGCGCGCATTTTGTCGAGCCGTGGATCACTCCCCGTCTCGTGCAGGCGCGCGATCAGCCCCGCGAGCGCGTCGCCAATGCCGGGTATGTCCGTCAGCCTGTCCTCGGCGATGAGTTGGTCCACCGGAACTGTGGTCAAGGCCAGATTGTCTGCTGCGCGGCGATAGGCGCGCGCGCGAAAATGATTTTCGCCGGCAAAATCCATGCGATCGCCGATTTCGCGCAAGAGACTGGCAATTTCACCCGCATTCAGTTTGGCCATATGCCGCAAACCGGCGAGCTGATGCCGGGTTCCGGCTGAGGGATAGGCATAGCGCGGCAATTCCCTATACTAATGTCCGGCTGAGGCCAGGGAGTCTAAACATGCTGCGAAGCCGTAGTTTGGCTGCCGTGCTCACCCTCATTTCGCTGCCGGCGCTTGCGGCAGCACTCGAGGACGGGCGCGACGCCTATCACAAGGGTGATTATGCCACGGCGCTCCGTCTCTTACGGCCGCTCGCCGATGACGGGAATCCTGAAGCCCAGGTCTTCATTGGGATGAGCTATGAGTTCGGCGACGGGATCGCCAGGAACGCGCAACAGGCCATCAACTGGTATCGCAAGGCGGCGGACAAGGGGAATGCCGACGCCGCGTATAATCTCGGAACGATGTACGAAGGCGGGGAAGGTGTTGCGAAAAATGTCCCGGAAGCGATGAAATGGTTTCGCATGGGCGCAGCCAAGGGTGATCCGCTGTCACAGCGCGAATTGGGCGTGCTGTATCGCGACGGCCCCGGGATAAAGCGTGACCCCGAACAGGCAGCCAGATGGTTCCGCATGGCCAGCGGCAACAACGACGTGCCATCCATGACGGCGCTGGGGCAGATGTACCTTGCCGGCCAGGGTGTCATGCCGGACCGCAAGGAAGCACAGGACCTGTTGCGCCGTGCTTCCGAACTCGGCGATCCCGATGCAAAGAAGATTTACGACCGCGAATTCAGCGCCGGGAAGTAGTTACCGCTCGTCCACAACGCGGGCGCGGAGAGTGCCGATTTTCGAAATCTCCACTTCCAGCACGTCGCCCTGCTTCATCCATACCGGCGGGTTGCGGCGTGCGCCAATCCCTTCCGGTGTTCCGGTGGCGATAATGTCGCCCGGAGCAAGCGTGGTGAACGTCGAACAGTAAGCGATCAGCGCCGGCACATCATGCATCATCATGTCGGTGCCGGAGTGCTGCATCTGGGCGCCATTGAGGCGTGTGGTCAAAACCAGTTTCGCCGGATCGGGAATGTCTTCGGCGGTGACCATCCACGGTCCGAGCGGACTGGTTTTGGGGAAATTCTTACCGGTGATCAGGGAGATTTTGATGAAATCGCGCACGCTGCCGTCACAGAAACAGGTGTAGCCGGCGACATATTTCAATGCGTCTTTGGCCGGAATCGCCCTGCCGGCTTTGCCGATAATGACGGCGAGCTCGCCCTCGAAATCGAGCTGGGTCGACGCTTTCGGGCGGACAATCTCTCCATCATGCGCGCTGAGGCAGTCGGTGAACTTGGTAAAAATATTTGGCTTTTCGACCACCGCATGACCATGCTCCGCGGCGTGACTGCGGTAATTGATGCCGACGCAGAGGATCTTGCCGGGGTCGGTGATCACCGGCAGCAATCTGATCTCGTCCTGCCGCCGGTCCGGTTCAGCGCCTTTCGCGAGCTTTAGCATCTCGTCGAGCACGCCTTCATCGGCCAGCGCTTCCCGCAATGTGTAGCTGCGCGAACCGAGGCGATCGGAGAGCGTGATCACGCCCATATCCGTCACCACGCCAAATGCCGGCTTGCCGGCTACCGTGTAGCTTGCGAGTTTCATTTTTCGTCTGGTCTTGTAACGAGGTCGCCGACGCCCGCCTTGTTGGCCCAATAGTGCCAGGCGCGCCAGGTTTCGACCGAATAGGGACTGTAGCCGCGGTTGCGTGCGTCAATTTCGCCCTGGCTGAGATATTTGATTTCTCCGCCAAGCTGTCTCGCCCGCCACAGCGCGCGTGCATTGCGCGGCAAATAAACCGACACGCGCACCACTTCTATCAGCGAACGCGCCGCCGCCGCGAACCCGTGCCCGCGCATCAGTGCCACCGTATTCTTGCCCAGCGCCTTTGCGAGATCCTGGCCCTGCTCGACATTGGCGACCAGAAGATTGGTATCGCCGAACTTGTCGGCGATGTCCCATATCGGCACATGGGAACCGATGAAGCTTCCCGAGTGAACGACCGGCCGTAGCGGCGTTCCATTGGTCAGCCCGAACGGAAGAATGTCTTCGGCATGCGCATGCACCACCGCCATCACATCCGGGCGCGCTTCGAAAATTCCGCCATGGATGAAACGTTCGAGATAGAGCGAGCGCTTTTCCTCGCGCACGGGTTTTCCATCCAGCGTGAATTCGACGATGTCGTCGCGGGTGATGAATTCGGGCGCGAGCGAACGCGCGAGGAAGAACCGCGAAGGATCATCAGGATGGCGGACGCTGACATGTCCATAGGCATCCACCACGTCCTCGTTGGCAAGTATGCGGTTGGCGATGACGAGGTCGTTCAGAAGATTGTCGAGTTTTGCCATTCCATTCTCCGGACAATGATGTTTACTAGAACCAGCTGTCGGCTTCGCCGTAATTCGGCACGAAGAGATCGTCCACCGGCACTTTTTCCTCAATCAGATGCTGATCGGCGAGATAGGTGACGAGCGCTTCCAGCGTTGGCCGATTCTTTTCCAGCCCATAGGGCCAGGGATCGCCGCCGAATGTGTCGTGAATCTCGTCGATGTCGCGCATCAGCCAGGGGGTCATGTAGCGAAGCGCCCGCAGGTTGTACATTTTCTTGAGCGCGATGCGCTTGGAACGCTCGAACGCGTTGTAGAGGCTGGTCGCGATGAAAGGATAACGTTGGTACACGTCGCGCTTGATCGCGATCAGATGCATGATCGGATAGATCTTCGTGCGCCGGTAATATGCTTTCTCCTTTTCGACATAGTCGGGAAAGAGACGGGCGATGTTCGGATTATTGCGGATCGATTCCGGGAGGGACGTGCCGAGCGTCGCGTCCACGGTGCCGTCCTCAATCAGCTCGTTCAGCGAACGCCCGCGCGGTGCGGGTTCGATCGGAATCGGCTTCAACAGCGGAAGCACATGCGGATCGCCATGCGTGCCGCGATGGTTCACGGCACCCTGGACCCACTGGATTTTTTCGAAATCGACGCCGTATTCGTGCTGCAGCAGTCCGCGAATGAAGATCGCGGCGGTCATGGTGTAAAGCGGCACGCCGACCCGCTTGCCTTCCAGGTCTTTGGGCTCGTGGATGCCGGATTTTTTGTTGATCGCAATAAAACCATGCCGGAAGCAGCGTGACGGGAAGACCGGAATGGCGACAAAGGGACATTGCCTGTTGGCGAAGCGCTGTACGTATTCGGAACTGGAATATTCCGCGACATCAAACTCCTGACCGCCCGACATGCGGTCGAAGATCGGACGCGGCTCATCGATGGCGATGAAATTGAGATCAATGCCGTCGGGCTGCACTTCACCGGTATAGAGCGGCTCCATGCGGTCATAGAGCGCGCATGCGAAGCTGAGCTGGAGTTTGGACATCTTTTTTACCCCTCAGCCCTCTCGCACCCGCCTCCGTGGCGCGCCATAGCGCTACTTCGGCGCGGCGGCGGCAAGGGGAGAGGGAGAACTGTCAGGTTTCGTTGACCACGGGATTGCGGAGGATGCCGATCTCCGGCACTTCCACTTCAACCACGTCACCCTGTTTGAGCCATTGCGGCGGTGTCTGATGACCGCCCGCCCCCACCGGCGTACCGGTGAAGATCACATCGCCCGGCTTCAATGTCGCGAATTGCGTGATGTAGGAAATCAGCCAGGCAAAATTCCAGGTCAGCCGCTCCGTCCAGTCGTCCTGCCGCACCTGTCCATTGACGCGGGTCATCAGATGCAGCGGTGATGCCGGATCGACTTCGTTTGCCGGGACGATCCACGGACCAAGGCTGCCCGAACGGTCAAAATTCTTTCCCTGAGTTACATTCAGGCTGCCATGGCGAAGCCAGTCGCGGACGCTGCCTTCATTGCCGAGCGTCAGACCCCAGATCATCGACTTGGCGTCTTCGCGCAGCACGTTGCGGCCCTCGCGGCCGATCACCAGCACGATTTCGCCTTCGTAGTCGAACTTGTCGGACACCTTCGGCTTGACCACGGCCTGCCCGTGACCGACCAGCGAATCCGGAAATCGGACAAACAAATTCGGATAATTCGGTTTTTGCCGCGGCGCATCTTTGTATTCCTCGGCGCGCTCGGGATAGTTAATGCCGACGCAGATGATTTTCTCCGGAGCGAGGACCGGAGGCAGGAATTCAATTTCCTCCAGCCGGTAATCGGCGAACCGGGTGCCGGCAGCGGCGCGCGCATCCTTCAGGCCCTGCTCGCCGGCCGCGATCAATTCAATCGCTGAACGGTAGCGCCCGCCGAGACGGCCACCCAAATCCACCATGCCTGCATCGATGACGGCGCCAAAACTGTTGCGCCCATGAATGCGAAAGCTCGCCTGCCTGAATGTGCTCATGGCCGCGAAACTAGCGGGAAATGCCCCTCGGTCAAGCGGCATTGCCACGCCACCAGTCTTCACGTTGACGCATTGCGGGCGATGGCTATTGTGGCCCGAATTCGGCAACACTTCAGGGAAGAGCGAGATGCACGACGTTGCGAGCAAGGTCCATTGGCACGAGCCCACTGGCGGCAAGCGCGCCGGTTTCGGCAGATGGGGGCGGGTCAAAACACCTTACGACCTGTTCATGGAATCGGAAGGCATCCCATGCTTCCGCGACATCGGCATTTCCAAAGTTCAGAATTTGCCGCTCGCACCATGGAAGCGCCTCGGCGGCCGCGGCACGTACATTCAGCTCCATGGGACGGAGACCAAATGGGGCTGTTATCTCGCCGAAGTCCCGGGCCGCGGCGCGCTGAATCCGGAAAAGCACCTGTTCGAGAAAATCTTCTTTGTGGTGGAGGGGCGCGGCTCGACGGAAGTCTGGCTCGATGGCGATACCAAAAAGCATACATTCGAGTGGCAGCAGGGATCGCTGTTTTCCATTCCGCTGAACGCATGGCACCGCATCGTGAATGCCGCATCCTCACCGGCATTGCTGCTCGCCGGAACCACGGCACCGGTGCTGCTGAATGCGTTGCAGTCAACTGACGCCGTATTCAACTGCCCGATGCAGTTCCGCGACCGCTTCTCGGGTGCGGACGATTTCTACAAATACAATGACGATGTCGAGCCCGATCCGGTGCGCGGATTGGCAATGCGGCGCACCAATCTCGTTCCCGACGCGGTGAACTGCGATTTGCCTCTCGACAATCGCCGCTCGCCCGGTTTCCGCCGCGTCGAACCGTTCATGACCGGCAACACATTTTATTTCTGGATCGGGCAGCACGAGAACGGGCGCTACTCGAAAGCGCATGCGCACACGTCGGCCGCGGTGCTGATCTGCATCAAGGGAAAAGGTTACACCCATACCTGGCCTGAACGACTTGGTGTCACGCCGTGGAAGGACGGCAAAGAAGATCAGATCAAGCGCATTGATTATGAGCCGGTCGGAATGATCTCCGCCGCGCCCGGGGGCGCGCGCTGGTTTCATCAGCATTTCGGCGTCTCGAAGGAACCATTGCGCTTACTCGCGTGGTTCGGACCGCACAATCCGGGACGCGAGCCGGGACCGCCGGGTGAAACCCATATCGACTATACCGGGATGGACATCACCGAAGGCGGCAGCGCCATTCCCTATTGGATGGAAGACCCGCAGGTGAAGAAAGACTGGGAGGCCAAGATCGCCGAGAACGGCGTCGAGAGCCGGATGCGCCCGGAATTCTTCGACAAGGACTTCAAGGGCGAACTGCCGAAAGGCGTTTAAAAAGAGGAGCGAGAAGCGAGAAACTAGAGCACGATCCGTGCCGCGAGACAGGCGGTTCTCTCGCTCCTCGCTCCTCGCTTCTCTTTTCTCGCTTCTCTTGAGAAAATTTCCATGACCCTGTTCCTTTCGAACCAGGATGTTGCGCGGGTGTTGACGATGCCGGCGGCCATTGCGGCTCTGGAGCAGGCCTACATCGATGTCGCGGCCGGAGAAGCTGTTTGCCGGCCGCGCATCGACATGCGCATCCCCACGTCCGACCCGGCGAAGAACTATCAATGGGGTAGCATGGAGGGCGGATCAACACGCGGCTATTTCGCCGTCCGCATGAAGTCGGATGTCGTGTACGAGACCGAATACAATGGCGCGGTCACCCAGGAAAAATACTGCACCCGGCCTGGGCTGTTCTGCGGCCTGATTTTCCTGACTTCAATTGAAACCGGTGAGCCTCTGGCCTTCATCAATGACGGCGTATTGCAGCACATCCGGGTCGGCGCCGATGGCGGGATCGGAGTCAAATACATGGCCAATGCCGATGCTGATTGTGTCGGAATGCTGGGTTCGGGTGGCATGGCGCACAGCAATCTCGAAGCATTCATCTGTGTGCGAAACATCAAGCGGCTGCAGGTTTACAGCCCAACGCCCGCCCATCGCGAGGGGTTCGCGCGCGAAGCGGCAGAGAAGTACGGCATCGAGGCCAGGGCCTGCACACGGCCCGAAGAGATTTACGAGGGTGCGGGCATTGTCGCGGCATGCACCGATTCCGCAGTACCCGTACTGGACGGTGCGCGGCTGGAAAAAGGCGCGCATGTCATCAATATCGGCGGCTCCGGTGTACCGGATGCCGAAACGCTGAGTCGCACAGACGTATATCTTCGCTTTGGTGATGCACCTGCCCCTGCCAGCCGGCCGGACCTTCATCTCGAAGATGAGCATCTCGGCTGGGAAGCGCGCGCCGACAAACCCAAACGCGGCGACGGACGCAAGGAAAGAAAGCGCGGTCACGGCATCCTGCTCCGCGACAAGCGCGTCACGCTCGCGGATGTGAAATTCGGACGCGTGCCGGGACGCACGTCACGTGACCAGATCACCTATTCCGAACGCGGTAATCTGCAGGGCGCGCAGTTTTTTTCCGTCGCAGGTCTGGTCTATGAACGCGCCAAGTCCGAAGGACTGGGTCGCGAAATTCCAACCGAATGGTTGCTGCAGGACATACGGAACTGACTCAACCCTCGGCGCGGAGGATTTTGCCGGCGCGGCGGACGGATTCGGCAGCGATCAGCACGAAGGCAATCACGCAAGGCGCAGTACCGCGATTGGCCCAATTGTGAATTGTGCCGCGCTGCACCAGGACGTCGCCGGCCTTGAGGTGGACGATCGAATCGTCCAGCTCCATGTCGATTTCGCCAGACATGACGACTGCATAGTCGATCGACTCAGTGCGATGCATACGCGCTGCAACACCGGGTTCGTACCGGACAATGCGAAATACCGTTCCATTCGGGTCGGTTGAGCCGACCTGACGCGCACTGCCATCCACTGCGCCGGAATTGTCCGCAGGAAACGAGCCAGTGGACCACACGACGCAGCTTTGGTGCTTTTCGCGCCCCGAACGCAGATTGCGGCAGAGTTCGTCGATTGCGACCACCGCCTTGCCGCTTTCATCATGGGCCGTGACGACGCGCCTGATAGACAATGTCATAGTCACTTCCTTTTGCTATGAACGCATCGGGAGTGATTTTTTCGGGGGAGTCAAATATGGATCGCCGCATGTTTCTTCAGGGCGCGCTCACCGTCTCAGCCGCGGCCTCTTTGCCGTCGCGCAGCATGGCCGACGAATTGCCGCTCGGCCCCCTTCCTGGCACGCGATATCCGGATCCCCGCATCGAAGCCGTCGACAAGCGTTTCAAATATAAAATCGGCAATGCCGCTATCGAGCGGGTCGCCACCGGCATGCGCTGGTGCGAAGGACCGGCCTATGTCCGCGACGGCGGGTATTTTCTGTGGAGCGACATTCCCAACAACCGGATTATGCGCTGGTCGGAAGATGATGGGCATGTCAGCGTTTTTCGCTACCCATCCAACAATGCCAACGGCAATACGCGGGACCGCGAGGGCCGCCTCGTCACCTGCGAACACCTGACCCGCAGGATCACGCGCACCGAACATGATGGAACCATCACCGTGTTAATGGACCGCTTCGAGGGGAAGCGGCTCAATTCGCCGAATGATATTGTCGTTGCCGCTGACGGCGCCATCTGGTTCACCGATCCGCCGTTCGGAATTATGGGCTATTACGAAGGTGACAAGGCGCAGCCCGAACTGCCGCCCAATGTCTATCGGCTCGATCCGCGAACCGCGCGCGCAACGGTGGTTTATGTTCCGGACGCCGGTTTTCCCAATGGGATTGCGTTCTCGCCCGACGAAAAGAAGCTCTACATCATCGTGATGGCGTTTCCCGACGGGCGGCCATCCGAAATTCGCGTGTTCGATGTCGCCGGTGAAAGGCTGACGAACCAGAAGACTTTAATCGCCACGATGGGCGGCAGCAGCACCGATGGCATGCGCCTCGACATCGAAGGCAATATCTGGTGCGGCATGGGTAATGGGGACCCGAAGGAAGATGGCGTGCGCTGTTACGCGCC
>DASUHP010000066.1:0-28733 GCA_036273455.1 Micropepsaceae bacterium
TGGTGCCCAGAAGAGGACTCGAACCTCCACACCTTGCAGTACTAGTACCTGAAACTAGCGCGTCTACCAATTCCGCCATCTGGGCACGCAAGGGCCGGATGTTTAGGAAGCCCACTCCGACGTGTCAACGAGCGCCCCCAAACGGCTTTGCCTGCACGCCGGATTCGTTTAGGGAAGCGCACTGATTCAGGGGGTTTGCAGATGACCGCCATACCTTCCGCGAAGCTGGTAACCGTGTTCGGCGGTTCCGGCTTTCTCGGGCGGCACATTATACGGGCGCTGGCACGAGACGGCTGGCGCATTCGCGTTGGCGTGCGGCACCCCAATACGGCACACTTCCTGCGTCCCATGGGCCGTGTCGGCCAAATCCAGCTCGTCAAAGCCAATCTGCTGAAACGCGACGATGTCGCGGAGATGATGCGGGAGGCCGATGCCGTCATCAACCTGGTCGGCATCCTGTTCCAGCGCGGCTCCCAGCGTTTTCAGACGATCCATAGCGATGGGGCGGAGGCCGTCGCGCGTGCGGCGGCGGATCATGGGATTGGCCGCGTCATCCATTTTTCGGCCCTGGGCGCGAGACCTGGGTCACCGTCGGTTTACGCCCGCAGCAAAGCCGAAGGCGAAAAGCGGGTGCGCGCTGTATTTCCGGGCGCCACGATCATGCGGCCTTCGGTGGTGTTCGGGCCGGAGGATGAGTTCTTCAACCGCTTCGCAGCTTTGGCACGGATTTCGCCGGTTTTGCCGCTGATCGGCGGCGGTCATACGCGTTTTCAGCCGGTCTATGCCGGGGACGTGGCGCAGGCGACCCTCGCTGCGCTCGGGAATGCGGGTGCTGCGTCGCAGACCTTTGAACTGGGCGGACCCGAGGTGATGACACTCAAGGAAGTCATGCAATTCGTCCTGCGCGAGATCCGGAGGCGCCGGTTGCTGGTGAACGTGCCGTTCGGTCTGGCGAGATTTCAGGCTGCTTTTCTCGGCCTGCTGCCGAAACCGCCCCTGACACCGGATCAGGTGCGCCTGCTGGAATCGGATAACGTCGTAACCGGGGGCGCTGCCGGTCTGGCCGAGCTTGGCGTAACGCCTACCACTGTCGAAGCCATCGTTCCGGCCTATCTCTGGCGATTCCGTAAGACCGGAGAATTCGAAACAGCGTCCTCCTAGAAGACCGTCAGCGCGAGCGCGATAATTCCCACCACCACGCGGTACCAGCCGAACGGCTTCAGCCCATAGCGGGAAATGAAGCGGATGAACGTCGTCACGACCGGGTAGGCGACGATGAACGAGACCACAAACCCGATGGCAATCAGCGTCAAATGGCCGGACGTCAATTCGTGGCGCTTCTGATAGAGCTCGAATACCGTCGCACCGAGCATGGTGGGGACTGCAAGATAAAAGGTGAACAGCGCCGCAGTCGTGCGTTCGACACCCAGAAGTTCGCCGCCAAGAATTGTAGCACCGGAGCGCGACGTCCCCGGTATCAGTGCGGCACATTGGCAAAGTCCGATCTGGAACGCCTTGGAGAGCGGCAGATTGTCGGTGCCTTCCCACCTCGGACGGGGCGCAATGCGCTCGAAAATCAGGATGATGATGCCACCGATGAGCCAGGATGCGCCGATCACCGGAATCGCGCGCACCGGGTTGAGCAGATAGGCATTGATGTATTTTATGAAGAGTGCGCCGAGGATCGCTGCCGGCAAAAACGCCACGATAATGTTGACGGCGAATTGCCGCGCCTTCGGATCGCTTGGCAGGCCGATCAGGACGTCCCAGAATTTCCGCCAGAATACCGCGACGACGGCAAGAATCGCGCCCAGCTGAATGACAACCGTGAACGCCTGCCAATCCGTGTCGTTCAGGCCCAATAAGTTCTCCGCCACCAGCAAATGACCGGTAGAGGAGACCGGAAGGAATTCGGTCAACCCTTCGACAATTCCGAGCAGAACCGCGATAAAATATTCATTCATGAAAGGCTCCGCGAAAAATCAGGATGGCGCCACCTTTACCGGATGCCGGTTCACGAAACGTCCAAAGCCGCCGGTCGGTGGCAAATTTGCTTTTCGCCGCTTAAAATAGAGCGAATCGCGAGTTCATCATGGCATATGCCCAAGCCCTTCGCCGCTCGACCGGAAGCGGGTTTTCCCGCTGGTTGCGCCGGCTTCTGCTGATCGTCTTCGGCCTCGTCATTGTCTTGCCGGTCGGTCTTGTACTTGTGTTTCGTGAGCTGCCGCCACCGTTTACGCCGCTGATGGCCGAACGCTTCTTGACCGGCGGACCCGTGACGAAGCAGTGGGTTCCACTCACGGCGATTTCGCCCAATCTGGTGCGGGCGGTGATCGCATCGGAGGACAGCAAATTCTGCTCTCATCACGGCTTTGACTGGGACGCGATCAACCGGGCACTCGAACAAGATGCCACGGGAGACCGGTTGCGCGGCGGAAGCACGATCAGCCAGCAAACCGCCAAGAACCTGTTTCTGCTGCCGGACCGCACCTGGACCCGCAAAGGGTTTGAGGCCGGGTTCACCGTTCTGCTGGAAACTTTCTGGCCAAAACGGCGGATTCTCGAAGCGTATCTGAACGTCGCCGAATGGGGTCCGCAACGCTTTGGCGCCGACGCTGCGGCGCGCGCAGAATTCGGCAAACCGGCGTCGGCGCTTTCGGTATCGGAAGCTGCGCGCCTCGCGACGGTGCTGCCCAATCCGCAGCGCTACCACGCGGGAAAACCGGGACCCTATGTCGCTCGCCAGTCGAAGGTGGTCGCGGCGCGGATGGCCGTTGTCCGCCGCGATCATCTCGACGCCTGCATCTATGACAATTCTGGCTGAATAGATTGATTTACCCGGCTCGGCGATGCACGAAAGGAATTCATGCCCCGGCTGATTCAATTCCTGCTTTCCCCGCCGTCGCGCCTGGTTCGGCTGATGGCGGGTGAAAAGCGCATCGCCGTGACAACGGTGCCGGCCGGGGATGATCGCGGCCATATGCCGGTCTGGGAGGAACAGGATGGGCGCAGACTGACCGGAATCTGGGCCATTATCGACCATCTGGAGAACACTTACCCCAACCCGTCATCGTTGCCGGAGGATGCCGATGAGCGTGCCGAGGCATTGCGTCTGCTCGATTGGGTGATGACGGTTTTTCACGACGAAGTCACACGCCGCATCGTGTTTGAAAAGGCAACGCCGGCACAGACCGGCAGCGCAAACCGCCGTCCGCCCAATATGGAAACCATCCGCGCGGGACGCACCACATTGCGGGCCGAACTTCCCCGATTGGGCACATTGGCCGAAACACGCGGTTGTCTCGCGGGACGGCAGGTGTCGCTCGCCGATCTGGCGGTTGCGGCGCATCTCTCGGCGCTCGATTACTACGGCGAAATTCCATGGACGGAATTCCCACCGCTCACCGAATGGTATTTCCGGCTGAAATCGCGCCCGTCGTTTCGCAGCCTGCTAGCGGACCGTGTGCCGGGTCAGCCGCCGGTGCCCCATTATGCCGAACTCGACTTCTGACTCCGGGCGCGGCAGCTCTCCCAAGGAGGCAATTCGCTCGCGTGCCTTTGAGGCGGGTTTCGATGCAGTGGGGTTCGCCCGTGCAGAATCGCCGCCGGGGGCCCGCGAGAATCTTGAGGCATATGTGGCTGAGGGCCGGCACGGCGAAATGGAATGGATGGAGCGGACTTTGGAACGCCGCGCCGATCCCGGTGTCCTGTGGCCCGAAGCGAAAACTGTGATTGTACTGGGCGTCAATTATGGCCCCTCAGACGACCCACTGGCTCTGCTCGCCAGGCGCGACCGTGGGCTGGTTTCGGTATATGCCCGGAATGCCGACTATCATGATGTTCTTAAGCGCCAACTGAAACAATTCGCGGGTTGGCTCAAACGGAGTTTTGGCGGCGACGTGAAGATTTTCGTCGACACCGCGCCGGTCATGGAGAAGCCGCTGGCGCAGGCGGCCGGAATTGGCTGGCAGGGCAAGCACACCAATCTCGTCTCGCGCGATTTCGGCTCATGGCTCTTCCTGGGGGCGGTCTTCACCACACTGGGCCTGCCGCCGGATCAGCGTGGAAGCGATGCCTGCGGCAGCTGCTCGCTCTGCCTCGAGAGGTGTCCGACCGGCGCTTTCACCGGCCCATACCAAATCGATGCAAGACGCTGCATTTCCTATCTGACGATCGAGCATAAGGGGCATATTCCGCGCGAGTTTCGCGAATCACTCGGCAATCGCATTTACGGCTGCGACGACTGCCTGGCAGTGTGCCCCTGGAATAAATTTGCGGTCGCGGCCCGCGAAAGCGCATTCCATCCACGCATTGAGCTGACCCTGCCGCTTTTGGGCGAGCTGGCGCAACTGACCGATTCGGATTTTCGCGATTTTTTCCGTGGTTCGCCGGTCAGGCGCATCGGCCGCGACCGGTTTGTCCGCAATGTGCTGATTGCCATCGGCAATTCTTGTGAGCCGCAGCTTGCGCCGGTGGCCGAACGCCTGCTCAGGGATGAGTCGCCCGTGGTGCGGGCGATGGCAGTGTGGGCAATTTCGCGGCTTCTTTCGCCAGAAGAATTCGCTCGCATTTTTGCATTGCACGCACCGGGCGAAGGCGACCCCGCGGTGGCCGCTGAATGGACTTGCGGAATTTTGGCACAAGCTCCCCGTTCCACCAGTGAAAAAAAAGCGTTACACTCCGAATGAAGCACATGCATTGATGAGGGGGGAGTGATGGCAGCAGCAAAGAAACGTTCGTCAGCGTCAGCCAGGGGCCGGGCGAAGGCAAAGAAGTCGCCGGCAAAAAAGAAATCGTCAACCGCGCGCGCAAAGTCGTCCGCATCGAAGGCGCGCAAAACCAGCGCGAAGAAATCCTCCGCGAGTGCGAAGCGCAAATCCGCCGCGTCACGCAGGAAGGCTTCGACGGCGAAAGGCGGCAAGCGCACGGCAGCGCGTTCGCGAACGACCGCAAGGAAGACAAATCAAAAACGTCCGCAGGCGCGCAAGCCCGCAGCCGCACGGCGCGCGCAACCGGCGAAGCGTCCGGCGCGCAAGCCCCGTGCTGCAGCGCCGAACAGTGGTGAAATGATGGTCATCGACACCGTGCAGGAGATCGCGCCGGGCGTGGTCGAGGTCGATGAATACATCGTCGAAGCGGGTAGCCGTCCCGCCGAACCCTTTGGCGGAGCAGCACCGCAAATCCCGGGCAGCGCCGAAGAAGAATAGATTAGGCGGCCTGGCGGAAGCGGCATGCCCGCTTCCGCCGTCCGATTCTCCGATTTGACCTGAACTCAGACTTTGTCGCTGGCCTGTTGGAACCGGCGCAAGGGAACCCGCTTACGTTCCGGATAGCTGGCCGGGACGCGCGCTTTGGATCTGATCGGTTTCATTCTCGGGCGCAGACTGGCGAACCGGGAATCGTCACAAAGCAAAATTGGGGCGGAGGCTGGTTTATTCCGTCGGCATAATTTACCTCACAGTTACCACCGGTGTTCTGCTGATCATGTTCGGCGGCATTACCGACCGGCTGATCCCGCTGTTTGCGATCGGCGCTTTTCTCACTTTCACGCTTTCACAGGCCGGCATGGTGGTGCACTGGTGGATCAGCTCGAACGCAGAATGCCATCACGTGAAATCGCCGTGCTGATACCGGAGGTGGTCAAGCTTCACTGGTATCAATATCTGCTGCACACGGAATATGCCGATCATTTGCGCAAGCAGCTGCCGCTGCATGGCGGAACACGACTGACTGTGATCAATGTGCCCATCCATTTTGAGGATGGCGACGCGGAGCGCCCGGAAATCAATGCACCTGCAGGCGGCGAGTCCGGCGCGTCACATCAGGCTGCTTCGAAGTTGCGGGTGAAATCTTCGGGCAGCGGCGGACCCCAGCGATAGAGCGCATCGCCCGGTTCGTGCTCTTGCGGGCGCCATGAACCGTCGCCGGGAATCTGATCGATGTCGCAAAAATATTCTGCCAGGCTCATCCACGGATCGCGCAGATAGTGGAACAGATTGGAGCCAATCACGTGACGGCCCAATCCCCAGCCATTCCGATAACCGGCTTCGAGTACCGCTTGTGCTCCCAGGCCCATGTCGTCCGGCGATTCAACCTCGAAACTCGCATGGTGAAAGCCGGCCTGCGCGTCCTGCAGCAGCGCCAGCACATGGTGATCGCCGCCGCATGGTAAATGCATGAAGGCGATGATTCCCGGCACGGTATCGCTCAGGCGCAATCCAATGATACCGCGGTAGAACGCGACCATTTCATCCAGTCGCGGGGTAAACAGCAGCACATGGCCAAGCCGGGTTGGCCGCACCTGATGGCGTGGCGCGCAGCCGCGGTCGAAGCGGCGATAATGGCCCGGCTGGTTGATGAGAAATTCCGGCGCGCTGCGCCAGGGTTGGGCAGATTGTGTGCGGATATTGACGGGATTGCCGTCCGGATCGGCCAACCAGATACCGCCGTCGAATTCAGATGCGGTCGCATCTCGCTCGGATATGTCGCGCTCGCGCATTCGTGTGCGGATGGCGGCGGTTCCCTCGTGATCTGCACCGAAACGAAGGTGGTTCAGCCGTTTCTTTGCGCCCTCGATCAGCAACACCTGATCCTGGTCGCGCCCGTCGCAGCGCAGTACCAGTGTGTTGCCGCGCTCGGCCGGAATCAGGCCGAAAGTCGAATAGAAGCGCCGGCCCGGTTCAATGTCGGGTACCGTGAGCGCATAACTGAGAAGGGCTGTTGCAGACATGCCGGCTTACTATCGCCGAACTATCTGCAGAATTCAAAACCGTTAGCGGGCCGTGGCGCGGGACAGCCGTTGCAGCCAGGCCAAAGGCGGATACAGGCCCAGCGGCACGAGCAGCAACTTCAGGTAATTTTTCTCGTCGGGCAGTCCATCGGGATGGCCGATATGTTCGGGCTGTATGACCTGTCCGTTTTCCTGCGGCAGATAGTAAGTGCCGAACAGGATGTCCCAGAACGCGAATTCGACGCCGTAATTGACCGAATAGCCGCGTCCTTCCGGGACATTAGCGGTGTGGTGCCAACGATGCACTTCAGGAGTCACGAAGACATAATTGAGCACGCCGCCCTTGAGGTCCGCGCCGCAATGCGAGAACACGGACGTGAAGGTTGCGACCGGCACTGCGAGCAAGATCGCCAGAGGATCGAAACCGACGACCCCGAGAATCAGGAACACGATCACATTACGCAGCGCGTAATCGACCGGATTGGATACTTCGCCATTGCTGGCCTTCAGGTCGGTGACGCGGTGATGGTAGGAATGCAGCTCCCAGAGAAAGGGAATCTCATGCTGCATCCGGTGCATCCAATACCGGAACAGGCTGATGAAAAGCAGGATCGTGGCAAACTGAAGCCAGAATGGCCCCAACTCACCGGGAGCTGCGAAGACAAATTTCCGTCCGAGGAAATGTTCGGGCAGGAAATAGAGCAGGGGCAGCACGATGGCGCCGACGACTGCACCGGTGATCCACAGATTGACGATGTTGGCGATGATATCGCGATGCAGGATGTAACGCTGCGACACGGCATATCTGTACTTATAAAGGCGCTCCAGGCCGACAATGGCGAACAGCACCAGCACCCGGTCCCATTTGGGCAACCATTGTTCGATCGCATGGCCCTGCGGTGAGACATGGATGCCGTAGAACAGCATGTACAGAACGGGCAGGACGAGCAGGCTGCTGAGCCAGGTGAGATTTCTCGTGGACACTGGATGGCCTCCGAAGCTGAGCGGAACAAGCAATCCGACGCAACACACGAAAGCGGCGGAGACTGTGCCGCGAGAGGTTAAAATTAGCATTTTTGGGGTGGTTGGCGCAAAAATCCTGCCGGGGCTGGCAGATTTTTTGCGGTAGGCCCCTTGACGCTCGCCCCCAGCCGACTAGCTATCGCGCTGTTGCGGCCTGCCGATCAGGCGGGACAGTCCGGTTGTGATCCATGCGAAAGACATGCTTCACCGAACACGTGGCGATGACAACTATCACATGGGCGGCTGACAAGCGGTGCTACACTGATGCGTGGTGCCGGCCGGAGCTTTGCATTGATTTTCACGGCCGGAAACCGAACCATTCCGTGCTCGAAAGGCAGAATCTGGCGCAAGCAGCAAACCGCAAAAAAATGGAGGGACGTCATGAATTTTGAGAATCGTGTTTTGGGTGTTTCCCTTGCCTTCGCGGCGGCTATGTCACTGGCCGGCGCGGCATGGGCGGCAGACATTCCCGCCGACAGCGTTAAACTCGCACCCGGCGTGGTGAAGGCAATGGAAGGTTACGAAACGCCACCGACCACCTATATCGATGCCAATCCCACAGACCTTTATAACGATCATTATTTCTACAACACCAAGGTGACGGGCGCCCTGAAGCGCGGCGACAAAGTCGACGTGCTCGCCAAGGTGAAAGGCTGGGATTGGGTGCTGGTGGGACGTAACGGCACCGGGATCGGCTATGTCGCGATTTCGATGCTGTCGCCCGCGGACAAATATATTCCGTAAACGGCACGAAGCGGGCCCGCGTGGTGGACGCCGCGGGTCCATTGTGCGAACGGCGGAGGACGTAACGTGACGATCCTCCGCCGATGCCGCGAAACACAGTCAAGAACGCCGCGGCGATGATGGATCGGACGCTGCATGGCATAGGTGCCTGTGTATTCGATGCCTATGGCACCTTGTTCGATGTCAATTCCGCGACTTCACCATTTTTGGGCGATCTCGGCGACAAAGCCGAAGCGCTGAACCGGATTTGGCGTGAAAAACAGCTGCAATATACGTGGCTGCGGGCCGCGCAGGGCAAGCATGCCGATTTTTGGCAGGTCACCGGCGACGCGCTCGATTTTGCTCTTGATGTTCTTGACATCTCCGATCCCGGATTGCGCCGGCGATTGATGGACGCTTACCTGACGCTGCACGCCTATCCCGATGTCTCTCCCGCACTCGGCCGGCTTAAGGAAGCCGGTTTCAGACTTGCCGTTCTGTCCAATGGCACTCCGAAGATGCTTGCGAGCGCCGTGTCCAGCGCGGGCCTTGCCGGCAAGTTTGGTGCCGTGCTGTCGGTTGAAGAAGCCGGCGTCTTTAAACCGCATCCGCGTGTGTATCAGCTTGCGGTCGATCGATTGGGCATCGCATCGGGATCGATCGCATTCATTTCATCGAATGGCTGGGATGTCTACGCCGCATCGGCGTTTGGCATGCGCACCGTCTGGTGCAACCGTGCCGGACACAAACCGGAGCGTTTGCCGGGAAAGCCCGGTCTTGTCCTGCCATCGCTGACAGAATTGCCGGAATTGCTTTCGACCGGGTAGCTTCGCAGGCACCGCCTTCTGAACTACTATGGTTCCGCCTCGGCGGAGATTTGCGATGAAAAGCTATTTGGCAGGTGCCGTGTTGTCACTTTTTGCAGTGATGGTCACGGGGACAGATGGCACCAGGGCTGCACCGGCGCCGCAGGCCGGGAAATTGCAAATCTACTGGATCGATGTCGAGGGTGGCGCATCCACCCTGTTCGTTTCTCCGACCGGGGAGTCGCTGTTGTTCGATACCGGCTATGCCGGGAATGGCGACCGCGACGCAAAGCGAATTTATGCCGCCGCGCAACATGCCGGGCTGAACAAGATCGACCATCTCATCATCAGTCATTGGCACGCCGATCACGAAGGCGGGCTGGAAGCCCTTTCGAAACTCATTCCGATCGGCCATTTCTACGATCACGGCGATCAGGTGCAGCCGGAAGACCGCGTACGTTTGGAAAACTACCGCATGATCGCGGGAGCCAACCGCACGATTCTGCACGCCGGAGATTCGATTCCGTTTGACGGGATTCAAACCGAAGTACTGGTTTCGGAAGGTCCGGTGATTGCGACGCCGGTGAATGACGGGGGAGCGCCAAATCCGCTTTGTGCCAATGCGCCGCAAATGGAACCTGCCGCCCCGGAGAATATCCGGATGGTCGGGCTGTCGCTTGATTTCGGCCGGTTCAAAATGGCGACACTCGGCGATCTCGACTGGTCCCGCGAAATGCAGCTCGTCTGTCCGGTGAATA
The DNA here is from genome assembly GCA_036273455.1 of Micropepsaceae bacterium. Lineage (GTDB taxonomy): Bacteria > Pseudomonadota > Alphaproteobacteria > Micropepsales > Micropepsaceae > CAIYRG01. The sequence continues at coordinate 10,041 of DASUHP010000066.1, forward strand.
AGATCGGCACAGTCGATCTGTATACGATCAATCGCCACGGCACTCTTGCGGATTCCGGTTCGCCGGCCCTGCTCGGCGCCATTCGGCCGGAGGTCATCGTAGTCAATAACGGGCCGCGCAAAGGACTGGGACAGCGCGATGACCGCGCCAAACCGATCGCCGTGCCGGGCGCCAGGCCCTATGAGGCGAATTCATATCTTCGCATGGCGACAACTCCGGGCGTGCAAGACGTGTGGCAACTGCATCGTTCGCTCCTTGACCCGGATCCGGCGCACAACACCAAACCGGAATTGATCGCGAACATGGATGAAGGCGCGCAGGATCAGGGCAACTGGATCGAGGCTTCAGTCTCAAGCGACGGCAGTTTCACCGTGACCAATCCACGAACCGGCATCAGCAAATCCTATCGTGGCAGGTAGAATTACGCTGTCAGGACAGGCTGTTCAGCTGATATTCAGAACGGCCGTGCTACCGCTCGTCCGGAATGGAACGCCAACCTCCTGTTGCCGTTGCCGTAAAGGTTAATCGCGGAGCAAATCATGAAGATGAAATTCGCTGCTGTTGTCGGTGTACTGATAGGTGTCACGGCGGCCACGCCGGTGCTGGCGCAGGGCCAGGCATGTATACAGCGCAATCGCATGCAAAGCTGGAAGCCAATCAATGAGTACGCGTTCGATGTCACCGATCTGAACCGGCACCATTATACAGTCACGATGAACTCCGCATGCCGGGGTGCAACCGATCCGCGCGCGCACCTGATCTTCCACGTCTGGCAAAATCTTCAATGTCTCCCGAGGGGCGAGATCGTCACGGTGGTGACCCCGTTATTCGGCCACACCCAGTGCTCAGTGGCAGGCGTGCAGGCGCAGCTGCCATTCAATCCCGGCTACGGCACTTCTGGTTAGCACGGGACGATTGCGGCTGACGCTTTTCAGTCGCATCATCTCCGCCAGGTGCCCAGCAGGGATTCCAACGCATGGCAAAAACCGCCATTGCCATTCGGCACGTGCATTTCGAGGATTTGGGCGCGTTCGAGCCGGTCTTAAGAGATGCCGGCTATCAAATCCGTTATTGCGACATTGGACTGGATGATCCTGCCGCCATGCCACCGGAAACGGATTTGCTGGTGGTGCTGGGCGCGCCGATCGGCGTGTATGAGGAAGACAAATATCCGTTCCTCACCGGCGAATTGCGACTCATCGGCCAACGGCTCTCGGCTTCACTTCCTGTATTGGGCGTTTGCCTTGGTGCGCAATTGATGGCGCAGGCTCTGGGCGCGCGGGTTTATCCCGGCAAAGCGAAAGAAATCTGCTGGGCGCCCATCGATCTTGCGGATGCCGCGCGCGCCACGCCGCTTCATCACCTCGCGGGATTGCCGGTGCTGCACTGGCACGGCGATGTTTTCGATTTGCCGGAAGGGGCAGTACGGCTTGCCTCAACCGGGCTCACGCCCAATCAGGCATTCACATTCGGCAGCACGGCGCTTGGCCTGCAATTCCATGCCGAAGTCCAGGAGCGCGGCTTCGAACGCTGGCTCATCGGGCACACGCTGGAAATCTCGACCGTGCCGAATTCGTCGGTAGCCACGCTGCGGCGCGATGCTCGCGAATATGCGGCGCGGACGTCAGCAGCGGGCGCGCGCCTGCTGCGCGACTGGCTCGAACAGGTATCCGCGCCTTAATAATGGATCGCGCCGGGTGTTCCGCCGCCTGCGGCAATGGCATCGCCGTTGATCGCAACCGAGCGCGGCGATGCAAGAAAGGCGACGACATCGGCGACTTCTTCTGCCGTGACGATCCGGCGAATCAGATTCAGTCCTGCCCAACGGTTTTCAATTTCGTCCGGTGTGAGGCCCTGTGCCTGGGCCTGACGCTGAAGCACTCCGGCTGTTTTTTCGGTGCGCGTGAGACCCGGATGAACGCAGGTGACATTGATGCCGAGCGGGCCAAGCTCGTCGGCCAGATTTTTGGTCAGGGCAGCAACCGCGATATTGCGGATCGAGCCGATGGTCGACCCGGTCTGGCGTGCGGCGAGCCCGCTGATATTGATGATCCGCCCCCAATGCTGCCGCGTCATGTAGGGCGCCGCTGCGCGGGCGCAGCGCAGATACCCCATGACCTTCACATTCATATCGGCCCAGAAGTGGTCGTTCGTGATTTCGGCGAGCTTTGGCGGCCGGCTTTGTCCGCCGGGCTGGGCGGCGGCATTGACGAGGATATCGATTCGACCCAAATCGCGTGCAATGCGATCTATCGCGGCTCTGACTGCAGCGTCATCAGCGGTGTCGGCAGCATAGGCGGCGGCCATCTGATGCGAACGAGCGGCAATTTCATCGGCAGATCGTTTGGCCACCGACAGATCGCGTGCGATCAGTGCGACCCGTACGCCCTCCCGCGCCAGCGCATGCGCCACCGCCTTTCCAATGCCGCGGCTGCCACCGGTGATGATCGCGGTTTTGCCCCCCAATTCCAGGTCCATTTACGCTGCTCCAACAACCCGGCGTTTTCTAACCGGCCACGGGCTGCGTTTTCCACCCGAGATTCAGCAGGAGCAGCAGAAGAAGATTGCCGGCGACGGCAAGCAGCAGGAAATATGCGTCGAGTGCCCCAGGCCAGAACGCCGAGAGCACCAGCGACGCGCTAAACGCGACGCAAATCGTCGCCGGCGAGAAGAGTGTCCATAGGGTCATACGCCGGCGGTTGTAATGCCAGAACGCGTCCGCGCTTCCCTGCGGACTGTTGGCGACAAGCGACTGCTGGGCAATGCGGAAGAAAGTGTAGGCATGCCAGAACCGCGCTTCATTTCGGCATTCCCTGAGTTCGGCATCGCGTTGGCGCAACGAGAGTTCGAACAGCCTGCCGCGCTGTTCCGGAATTCCCGCGCCTGCGGCAAGCGCGTATTGGCGCCACGCGCCGTCAAACGCGGTCATCTGAACTGCAGCGCTGAACGCTGCGGCCATTGCGGCGAGGCAGAACCAGCCGGATCCGGCGCTCGAAACAGCTGCGCCGAGCGAACCGATTCCGATCAGTGCCGCAACTGTACCGATTCCGGCAACCCGCCAAAGATTGTCCTCGGTCGAAACTGGAATTTTGGAGAGTGTCTGCTGATCAACGGTAGCGCGGTCCAGAACCAGGGCGGCCCACACAAACAAACCGGCCCAAAACCGATGTAGAGGCGATCCGCCGCCGAATATCAGCAAAGAGCCGGCAAAGGCTCCGGCAGCCGCCGCCGACCACGCGACATATCGCGCGGGAATCACGCGCGGCCGGCAGAATTCAAGTACGCAGGCCACAGCCGGTTCCAGCAGCCTGCGTCGGGCCCAGGGGGTCGTTTCGCGAAGGACGACATTGCGGCGTTGGGTGCTCGTCAGTGCGGCCTGGCGCGGGAATTTCGGTGTTCGGTCCGGGCGCAGGGAAATGCTGGTCCCCTGCAGTCCTCGTGCCTCCGCCAAACCGGGTTCCAAGATCGGAATTCCATGCAAGACTTCCGCTGAATGAACCCGAAAGAGCCGTCACCGGTTCCATCTTTCCCTTGGCGATCTCCATCTTGGTTAATGCCCTGGGCGCAAAAAAACGGGCGGGCCGATTGGCCCGCCCGCCGCAACTGCTTTCGTCGAAAGACGATTACCTGGAAGCGACCTGCTGCCGCAGTTTGGCGATATCGGCCTCGCTGCGGATCGTGAACAGAGCCATTTGATTGGTCCTGTACACCGGCAGGCTGATTTTCACGCTGCCATCCGGTTGATCGAAGACTGTGAGGTGACGGATTTCCGTGCCGCGCACCGGCAGCGGGAACGTCGTCCACTGATCCGTGGCCGGATTGTAGCGGAAGATTTCGTCCGCGGTCCACAGATTGCCCCACACATTGTGGTTCTTGTCCACGCTGATGTGGTACGGCTGCATGCCCTTTTCCGGGAACGGAATCATCTTCACTTCGTCGGTCTTGACGTTGATGCGGGCAAGGGTTGAACCCCAGCTGTCGCCAACCCACAGAACGTCGCCGTTTTTGTCCGTGCCCATGCGGCGCGGTCCCTGCGCCCACGGATACGGATTGCCGGTGGAGATGTCGGTGACCTTGTCATAGGCGGCCAGCTGAACCGGGGTCATCTTGTCCTTGATCCCCGGGACTTCCGGAAGCTTGATCTCCTTGATCTTACCGGTTGTGGCGTCGGCCTTGCCGATGATGTCAAAGCCCATCTCGGCCCACCAGCCATTGCCGTAACGGTCGCCAGCCGCACCATAGGTGCCGCCGGTGCCGAACGATCTCTTCACCGCCGAGTCCTTGAAGAACATGAACTCCTTGGTGGTCGGGTCGAAGCGCAACACGCCGTCCGGCGCCGAGGCCCAGATCTTGCCCTTGCCATCCACATCCATTGTAACCGCGCCACCCAGGGGCGACATGGTTTCGGGGGTCGGATAGACATGCAATTCGGCATCCTGTGCCGGTTTGCCGGCGGCCGGGATCAATTCGCCGAGGCTACGGCGGCCCGGGTTGATGTCGAACCAGAAATGGCCCTGCGCATCGCGTGTGATGCCATGCGTACCGGCGGCGTATCCGCTGCCATCGGCCTTTGCCAGTTTCTTGTAGGACACTTCACCGGTCCTGGCATCGACTTTGCCGACCGACACAACCTTGTTCGGGCTGTTCGACGTGAACCACAGATTGCCCTGCATATCCATGTTGTCGTCATGGATGATCAGGCCGATTTTAGTCGGTGTGCCCTGCGACCAGTCGGAACCATCGACATCGGGTTTCGCAAGTCCCAGCACGCCCGGGCCCGCACCCTGCACCCGCGGCACATCATAGAGTGTCCACACCACACGGGCGGCATCGCCCGACGGACGCGGACGGTCCTTGATTTGCATCACGGAATTCGGTCCGCGCACTTTGGCGAGATAGGAAGCCACCAGCTTCTCATTCATCTGAATGATCTGGTTCGCGGGACGGTCCAGCGGAACGCCACCGCCGCCGATGACCTTCATCAGGTCGATGATTCGCGTCCAACCCACCTGGTCGAACTTGAACTGCAGCGGATAGCTCGGGGTATGGCAGCCATTGCAGTTGTTGTGGATGATGGTTTTTGCGATGAGGTCGTCAGGAGTCGCTTCCGGCAGCGAAGCCCACATGACTTCGCCGGGCAGCTGACGCCAGCGCTTTTCCGGATCGGTGATCGCCGCCAGCTTGAGGTCCTGATGCTTGTTTGCGCTGAGGTCGACTTCGCCCTTTGCGGTTTCAAACCCGAGTGCCTGTGCCCAGACCCGGTATTTGCCGGCCGGCATCGGCGGGAAATAATAATTGCCGCTATCGTCCGTATACACATTGGTCGTGATGGTCGAACCTTCACGCTTCGCGGAGACCGTGATCCCGTTCAGCTTCTGGCCCGTCGCCGATGTGATCGCACCGCTGAGAATCTGGTCGGCCGCTTGTGCGCTGCCCGCCAGACCCAGCCCGGCGATGACTGCGGCGGCACCCGCCAACAGCACGCTACGCATTCTGGTCATGAGGTTTCTCCCGTCGAGAGGTTGAAGTCGATTCACTGGGCCGCAGGCGCGGCGGACACGGGTATGGTCAGGATGTACGACACGACATCGTTAATGTCGGAGTTACTCAACGCATATTTCCAGCCAGGCATGCGAACCAGGCCGCTTTCAATCACTTGGTGCATCAACATCGGATCGCCATTGGCCGCTGCCTTGTTGAGCGGTGGTCCATAAGTTTTGGCGCCCGGATCAGACGGCAAATGGCATACGACACAATTCTGGGTCACGATCTGACGCCCGTGCAATTGCTGGGACGTGAGATTCTGGGCCAGGGCGGCTTGTGCACCCACAGCCGTAAAGAGCAGGGCTAACGCAACACGGTGCCTCATTAACGCTTCCTCCCACACTTGCGTTTGATGAAGCCTATTCCTTGCGCAGGCGGAGGAAAAGAGCATTTCCGCCCCATTTTTGCCCGGCCGGGGCCGTAATCCGCCACGCCCCGCAATGGGGCGGTGCTGTCGGTCGTTGCCGTTAACATTTTGAATTTGAATTTAAATCCCGGCCGCAGAGGCGGTTTGGTAGCCGCCTCGAGCTCGGCAGTTCGCGCCCGTTGCTCGCCGCGCCCGCCGGCCAACGCCGTCGTCAGATCAACTCAGCCGAATCGCTCAGAGCGCGGTGCTGCCGCAGTTCAGCCGAGACATTCTTTCTTTTGCGCGCCGCTTAGTGCGCGCGCCTTTTCACCCGCGGGAGGACCTCGGCCCCATAGAACCCGATGGCTTTCCTCTGGTCATTTTGTCCGGCGTGGACATTCACAATGGTGGCGCCGCTTTCAAACAGTTTGTCGATGGCTGCTGCATGTTCGGCGGGATCACTGCCGATCGTCCATTCGGCCATGACCTCATCAAGGGGAATTTCACGTTCGGCACGTTTCTGAATCTCGGCCGGATCGTGCAGGTCGTAAAGGTTGTCGAATCCTTTGGGCAAAAAACGCCACAGTTCCGCCCATTGCTTCGCCTCCTCTTTGTCACCCACGACGACGAATTGCTCGATTAATACCGGCATCGTCCCGGGGTCTTTGCCGGTATCGCGCGCCGCCTGCTCCCATTCCATCTTGTGCTCTCGCCAGTGCTTCGGGTCGGTGATCAGACCGTCGCCATATTTCGCGGCAAGCCGAATGGATTTCGGGCCATTGCCGGCAACCAGCAGCGGAATCGGTTGCACCGGGGGATCGTAGAGTTTTGCCTTTACCGAGTAGAATTTTCCATCGTGCACGACAGTTTCGCCGCTCCACAGTGCACGGATGATATCGATGGCTTCCGCGAGCCGGTCCCAGCGTTCCTGCCAGTCCGGCCATTCGCCGGTCGCGGCCAGTTCGTTCAATGCTTCACCCGAACCGGCGCCGAGAAAGACGCGCCCGGGCGCAAGCTGGCTCAGCGACGCAAATGCCTCGGCGACGACCGCGGGATTGTAGCGCATCGTCGGGCAGGTGACCGTCGTTCCCATCCAGGCGCCACTCACGCGCGACGCCGCCGCCGCCATCGTGATCCAGCACAATCCGGAATGACCCTGGTTCGCCTGCCACGGCTGGAAGTGGTCGCTGGCCGCAAGCAAGCGGAAACCCGCAGCACTGGCCGCAGCGCCGATTTCGACCAGATCGGGCAGGCGGAACTGCTCATGTGCCAGCATGAATCCGACCAGACCTTTTTCCATCCCGCCATGTTGTGCCATGTGGACTGCACCTGTTTTGCAAGGGGAAAAGGCGCGGAGAAACGAGCCCGCACGCGAGGAGAAATAGAAAAGAGCGCGCCGCAGGCAGGGCCCGCGGCGCGTAGTCGCAAACTGGCGGATTACGCCGGCGGAACGTCGACCGGCGTGATTGTCACAACCGTGAAGCCGTTGGCCGCATCGCGGCGGAAATGGCGGGCCCGGTCGATCAGCCACGGCCTGTCCGCAGCGACCCGATAATGGAACATGCCGTCGGAACCCCAGTAACCGGTGTTAATCGGTCCGTAGAACTGATCATAATACACCGATGATGTGGCGACGATGGGGCCAGCCGGGGTGGCGACCGCGACAGTCGAGGTTGGATAATCGTAAGCGCAGCCGGCCAGGACTACGACTGCCGCCGTCGCGCAAATGGCAAGGGTCAGTTTCATGGGAGGACCTCCGTGATGGTTATGACCGCGGCCGCAATCTGCCGCGGGCAACTGCTTGGGACAACGCGCACATGTTCTTGTCGTACAGCGCCGCCCCTCAATTGTGATGGAACTTTAGCCGTGTACGGAGGAACTCATCTTTTTTCAGGGAACCTGCAGGAACCGGGCAGCCGCCGCCGCGCAGTCGTCCGGATCGAGTTTCGTGACGTCGAGGACCGGCCAATGTGATGGCGGTGTGACATAAGTCATTTGCTGCCGCGCCACTGTAATATCGGCATCGGACGGGTCACGGCTTCTGTCGTGCAGCCGTCCGGCGATTGTCTCGGTGTCTGCCTTGAGCCAAATGCCTGAGAAACGGGCATCGCTTCGCTGCGCCACTGCCTGGATGGCCATAACCTCCTCCGGCCGGCCATGCACCGCATCTGCGATGACGCTGTGTCCCACGCGCAGCAGTAGCTCGGCAATACGCCGCATTTCCGCATAAACAATGTTCGTGACTTCGGCGGTGTAGGCCGCCGCGGGGAGTTGGGTTTCGTCACTCACCCCAAACTGCCGTTTGCGGATCACATCGCTTCTGAGTACGACGGCACCAGGCGCCGCGCCGATCAGGGGCGCAAGGTTGCGCGCGAGCAGCGATTTACCCGTGCCGGAGATTCCGCCGATTGCGATGAGGGAGGGGCGCGGCGGTGAAAGGTAATCGAAGGCCTGCTTCGCGTGGGCTAGTGCATCCGCGCGCAGCTTTTCCGTCTCTTGGGCCGGCAGTTTCGACGCTGCTGCCGCCTCGACATGGGCGCGCACTGACGCGCGGCAGGCGAGGAACAGCGGCAAAGCGGCAACGCCATCGTAGTCGGATGTCAGTTCGAGATAGCGGTTCAGCACGACGTTAGCTGTCGCACGGGGACCGCGATGGTCCAGCGCCATGAGCAGGAAAGCAAGATCGTAGAAGACATCGATATTGCTGAAATCGTCATTGAACTCGATGGCATCGAACAGCAAAGGACGTTCGTTCAGAATGCAAATATTGTTCAGGTGCAGATCGCCATGGCAGCGCCGCACGAATCCCGATTCACGCCTGCTGTCGAGCAAGTTGCGGGTGTGGCTTTGCGTCTGTTCTGCCAGTGAAGCGAACCGCTCTGCGGTGCCGTGCGCGAATGTGCCGGGTTCGAACGAGGTGATCAACGTTTTGCTTTCTGCGATTGTCCGTGCAATCGCCGCCGCGCCGCCAAAACCGGTCATGCGTTCGGCACTCGCGTGAAACATTGCGATCGCCCCGGCAAGCTCGCGCAAAATATCGGCTGATACATGACCCGCATCCATCATTTGCTCGAGCAGGCAGGATTCTGCAAAGCGCCGCATCACCACAAGCCAATCGAGCGCCTGTTCCGTATCCGTATCCGAACCGAACGCAAGACTGCCATGGCCGCGGATAATCGACTGCACACGGATGTACAAATCGGGCGCCGTTCGCCGGTTCACGGCCAGTTCGGCTTGGCACATCTGCCGTCTGCGCGAGACCGTCGAATAATCGAGATAGGGATAGCGGACCGCGCGCTTCAGTTTGTATGCAAACGGGCCCGCAAGAAAGACGATGGCAGCATGGGTTTCGCGGCGCAGCACGGGCGACCCGGTGCCATGGTTTTCGGCACGGGAGAGGAATTCGATAACTTCCGACTGCTCGTTCGCGCCGTGACTCTCCGGGTCTGTCATGGCCCGACGTAGCACGAATTCAGAGAATCAGAACCAGCTCCGGATTCCGGCGGCAAACCGCAATTGCCCGTGGGGTTCGCCGATAGCCGCGAGTGTTGGGGGCGCAGCGAATCTTCTCTCATAGGCGACGCCAATATAGGGCGCGAATTTTCGGGTGATTTCATAACGCAACCGCAGACCGGTATCGAGGTCCGAAACGCCGCTGGTGACGAGCCGCGCCGGATCGGATTTGGAGTAAATATTGACCTCTGCTTCAGGCTGCAGGATCAGCCTCTGGGTTAAAAGCAGATCATATGTTGCGAATAATTTTGCAGCATAACGGCCGGTATCGCTCGCATATGCGGTCGCGGAAATGTGGAAGAAATATTGCGACAGACCTTCGATGCCCGCCGCCGCCCAGAGTCGCCCGGGCTGACTGTCGAGGTCGTAGCGCAGCCCGGCTTGCAGGTCGAACCAGGCGGAGAGCGGCGTGTCGAAAAATGCTTCCTGGTGACCATCAAAAACTTTGCGGTTTTCCAACTCGCCTTCGGTTTTGAGCCACAGGCGATCGGTATCGGTCCCCGTCCATGCTTCGGCTTCCCAGCGCAAGGCATCGCCGGCACCGAACCGGCCCTCAAGCTGATCGAGAACGGCATGCAGCCAAACCGTTTCATCCGCCACAGGTGATCCATAGGGCGCCGCTTCGGAAGTTTGGGCCGTGGCGGTGGCAGATCTGGATAGCGCGGCGATAGCCAGCATCAGCGCCGCTGGCCAATATCGGTTCATGCCACAATCACGGTCCGGAACATGCCGGCGTCCATGTGATAGAGCAGATGGCAATGAAACGCCCAATGTCCGGGAGTGTCGGCGTCGAACACAAAACTCAGTCTTTCACCCGGCTTCACATTCACAGTGTGTTTGAGCGGCAGCTGGTCGCCCTGGCCATTCTCGAGCGCGAAAATGAAGCCGTGGAGGTGGATCGGGTGTTCCATCATCGTGTCATTGATCAGCACAAAGCGGATGCGCTCGCCGAGTTTGATCTGCACGGGCCCGGCTTCGGAGAATTTCTTACCGTCGAATCCCCACACGAAACGCTGCATATTGCCGGTCAGGTGGAAGACGATATCGCGATAGTCGTTCAGCGCGCCGACGCGACGCGCTTTGAGCGATTTCAGATCGCTGTACACCAGGACGCGCCGGCCGTTATCTTCCAGGCCGGAGCCGGGCTCGCTAAGCCGGCTCGTCGGCATCATTGCCACATTGTCGACCCCGGTTTTGCCCGCCAACGACATCGGATCGATGTGGTCGGCGTTGTTTGCGGCGCTGCCCATCATCGCCGCCGCCATTGCCATGGCCATTTTTGGCGGCACCGGGGCGGCCGCGCCATGCATGTGTTCGGCCCCCATGCCCATGTCCTGCATCGTGCGCAGCGGCCGCGGATCCATGGGCGGTATCGCAGCAACCATGCCCGGTCGCGGCGCGAGCGTCGCCCGCGCGTAACCGCTGCGGTCCTCGGCCTGTGCAAAGATCGTGAACGCGGCATCACGCGGCGTGACAATAATGTCGTAGGTTTCGGCAACGCCGATCCGGAACTCGCCTACGACCACCGGTTCAATGTCGCTGCCATCCGCAGCGACGACTGTCAGCGGCAGGCCGGGAATGCGCACGTCAAAAGTTGTCATGGCAGCGCTGTTGATAAATCGCAGACGGATTCTTTCGCCGGCATTGAACAAAGCCGTCCAGTTGGCCGCGGGCGAATGTCCATTGATCAGGAACGTATAGGCGGCCCCGGTGACATCCACGATGTCCGTCGGGCTCATCCGCATTTGGCCCCACATCAGCCGGTCCTGAAGCGCGGCGCCCAAGCCTTGCGATTTGGCATCCTGAATGAAGTTGCCGAGCGTCCGCTGCTGGAAGTCGTAATAATCCGGCTGCTGCTTCAGGTTGGAGAGGATCGACATCGGATCTTCGTCGGTCCAGTCCGACAGAGTGACGACGTATTCGCGATCGTAGGAGAAGGGCTCGTTTTGCTGCGGCGTCAGCATGAGCGCGCCGAACGTGCCGGTCTGCTCCTGGTCGCCGCTATGGCTGTGATACCAGTAGGTGCCGGATTGCCGGACCGGGAATCGGTAAGTGAATGTTTCACCCGGCATGATCCCGCGGAAGGTCAGTCCGGGAACGCCGTCCATGGTATTGGGCAGAAGAATGCCATGCCAGTGCAGCGATGTCGGCTCGTCCAATTGGTTGTGGACGTTGATCGTCACCGTGTCGCCTTCGCGCATGCGCAGAGTCGGCCCGGGCATTGTGCCGTTGATTACAGTCGCTTTGCGTGGCCGGCCGGTGATGTTGACGGGGATGGAGCCGATTGTCAGGTCAAAACGGTCGCCGGTCAGGATTGCTGGCCCGGTGCCTGTGCTTGTCTGGCCCCAGGCCGGGCCCCGCCACAGGGCTGATGTGGCGCCAAACGCAGCCATTCCGTGGACGAACCGGCGCCGATTCAACAAATGACCCCCGTGGTTCACGCTCATGCAAGCTTTCCTGATGGCCCGCGCGGCTGCATTCTTGCCCGATATACGCAATACTCCGCACTTACCCCTCGGACCGTGGGGATGTAAACAGGATCACTGTCCCGTCGCGGTGACATCGCGGCGAGGAGTCAAGCGAGAGGACGACATGGTCAGGAATTACAGATTGCGCCTTCGCACCATTCTGCCGGTGGCTTCGGCCTGCATTTTCCTGGTCGCACCGCAGGCATTTGCACATGCCAATCTGGTGAGCTCGGATCCGGCGAAGGACGCAACGACTGCATCACCCAAACAGATCACGCTGCATTTCAGCGAAGCGCTCGAGATGAAAGTCTCGGGACTCAAGCTCAGTGATACCGACGGCAAACCGGTGGCGATCAAGCCCGTGGCTGCGCCCGACGCAAAGTCACTGGCGGCCGTACCTGCCCAACCTCTGGCACCCGGACTCTATACGATCACCTGGACGTCCATGGGTGACGACGCCCACAAAATGAGCGGCACGGTTTCCTTCAGCGTGAAGTAACGTTTCCATGGCTGACTGGGGAATTGTCGCGGCCCGATTCCTGCAATTCGGGCCGGCGCTGATTCTGTTTGGTACGCCATTATACTTTCTTTACGGGATCGATCGTGGCGGCGCCGTTCAGATGTCGCGCAGCAGCCATGGCCTGAAACATGCCGTGGCCGCCGCAGGAATCCTCAGTTTGACCGGCGCGATCTGGTGGGTGCTTGCGGAAACAGCAATGATTTTTTCCGATCCGGGGCAATTTACGCCGGATGCCGTGTGGACCGTGCTGACCGGGACCGGTTTCGGCCGAGCTGCCTTTTTGCGGATCATCCTGATCGCCGTGGCGATTGCTGTTCCATTCGTGATCCGTTCGTCCCGGCGGCTGTGGCTCGTACAGGCGGTGATAGGCGCTGCCGTTGTGGTCAGCTTCGCGTGGACCGGGCATGGCGTGAAAGACGAAGGGGCCGCCGGATATGTTCACCTCATTGGCGACATTGTCCATCTGCTGGCGGCCTCGATATGGGTGGGCGCACTGCTCGCCCTGGCTGCCGTGCTTTCAGAATCCGTCCGCACACGGACAGGTGCGCAGGATGTGCTCCGCGGCCTGGCGGCTTTTTCGTCAGTCGGCGTCGCGGTTGTCGGACTGTTGTTTCTGAGCGGAATGATCAATAGCTGGTTTTTGGTCGGCCCTTCGCACTTAAGACAGCTGGTGACCTCGCCCTACGGGTTGCTTCTGGATGCGAAGCTTGTGCTGTTTGCGGCGATGCTCGCATTTGCCGCAGCGAACCGTTACCGCTTTACACCGCGATTGAACGCTGCATTGGCGCAGGCCGGCTCGCAGGAAGAATCGCTCACCGTGCTGCGGCGTAGTATCGTTCTGGAGACCGCGCTTGCAGCGCTTGTGTTGGCCATCGTCAGTCTGATGGGCACGCTGGAGCCGCCGGCGTAACTATCTGCGCCTGAAAGCGGCGTAGCTGAAATCCTGTGTGGTGCCGAACGGCGTCTGATGCCGTTCCGCGGCTTCTGCATAGAGATGAAAATCCCGGCCAAGTCGCGATGCAAGAGTGCCTGCATCATATCGTTGCACCGGCAGACCACTGCATTTTTCCGGACCTGTAGGCGCAAATGTCGCCATGATCACCGCAGAACCTTCTCTCGTTCCGCGTCGCAGTACTTCAAGATACGCATCCTGCGCTCGTCTTTCCGTCAGGAAGTGAAACACCGCACGGTCATGCCAGACATCCCAGGTTTGTGCCGGCGTCCATTCCGTCACATCGGCAGTGACCCATTGCACGTTGTCCGCCGCGGAACCGATGCGTTGCCGCGTCCGCGACAGAGCAATGTTGGAAATGTCGAGGACGGTGAGGCTGGTGTACCCTTCCGCAATCAGACGATCCGCGAGGCGGGAGGCACCGCCGCCGATGTCAATGATTTTGGCTGCAGGATCCGGAGCGGCCTCCTTGATCCAGCGGAATGACAAAGCGGGATCGGCCTGAAACCAGCTGACTGCGGTTTCCCTCTTACTGGTGTAAGTGGTGTCCCAATGCTGTTGTCTTGTGGACACTGGCCCTAGGCGTAGAGACTCGATCGCAAGTCCTTTTCGCAGGCACGGGCTTCCTGGACCGGCGGGCAGGGCACTGACCCATAGGAGCAGAAAACGCAACAGCTGCCCGGCTTTCTCTGCAACAACGCCCCGCAGCCGCTGCACTCATAGAAGAACAAGCAAGCATCGGACGGCATGGTCTCCATTTTCGCCGTGCGGCAATGCGGGCAAGTGATGACGCATTCACTGTTTGTATGGCCATGGATCATGATCGGCTCCTGTCCGGTTTGCCGGATTTCTCCGTTGCCGCACCCTCGACACGCCGGAGGACCTTCTGCTGGTGATTGGAGACCGATCTCGCGAATCCGTCAAGCGCCAGCTGCACCTGGACGGAGCTTGCGGGCCGCGGGAAAGGGCGAAAGTGAACGGCCGAATGGGTAAAAATTGAGCCAGAAATGTAAACGGCACGGGTTCCGTATGCGATGTTCATCAAGGAACCGAGCTGCAATGCCTGGTTGATTTCGACCTCCTCAATTTGACGCCCTGCACCCGCACCCATAGGATCGATTCAGCCGCCGATTTCGAGGGATGGGAAGTTCATGCGCGCGCTCGCCTGCCTGATTGCACTGATGATTCCTGCCGCTGCTGCAGCGGCGCAAAATCGCACCACTCTCGACATTTACGTCATCGATGTTGAAGGCGGAAACGCGACATTGTTCGTGACGCCGTCCGGCGAATCCGTCCTGATCGATACCGGCAACACCGGTGAGCTCGCGGCCAAACGCGATTCAGGACGCATCATGGATGCGGTTCATGACGCCGGGCTGACGCAAATCGATCACCTGATCCTCACCCATTACCACGGGGATCATTTCGGCGGCATGGCCGATCTGGTGAAGCAGATTCCGGTCCGCGAGTTTATCGATCACGGCCCGAATATGCAGCAGGGTGCAGGCGCCGACTTCTACGAGAAAGTGTACCCGCAGATTTACGCCACGGGAAAACATACCGTGGCAAAGCCCGGCGACAGGATTGCGCTCAAAGGCGTGGACTGGCGCATCGTGGCATCCAACGGCGAAGTCACGGCGCCGCTGCCCGGCGCGGGCGCGCGCAATCCAGAATGTGCGTCGTTTCAGCCGATCGACAACAATATCGAAGATCCGCTTTCAGTCGCGAGCTACATCACCTTCGGCAGATTCCGCACCGTCCATCTCGGCGACCTGACGCGGAATATGGAATTCAAGCTGATGTGCCCGACCACGCGGCTGCCGCCGGTGGATCTGTTCCTCGGGATGCATCATGGCCAGGATTCATCCAATTCTCCGGTGATGGATCACCCGCTGCACGCGCGGGTCGCGATCATGAACAATGGGACTCGCAAGGGCGGCGAACCCTACACCATGATGTCGATTCACAGCGCCCCCGGGCTCGAGGATCTGTGGCAGCTGCATTTTTCGCTGCTGAGCGGCCAGGAATATACGCAACCGGGAATGTTCATTGCCAATCTCACCGACGACAATTCCGCGGTAATGCCGATCGCACCGATGAAGGCACCGGCGCCGGGAACGCCGGGCATTCAGCCGGCGCCTGCGCATAATGGCAAGGCATATTGGATCAAGGTTTCGGCGCAGCAGGACGGGACGTTTACCGTGACCAATCAGCGTAACGGGTTCAGCAAAACCTATTCGCCGCACAATTGAGCGGTTACGGCACGGAATTCCGGACGCTCCGCGGCGAAGCCGGCGACGCCGAGTGGCAGGCGCGCGTCGAACTGGCCGCGTGCTACCGGCTTGTCGATGTCTTCGGCATGACGGACCTGATCTATAACCACATCACATCCAGGATTCCGGGCACGGACTATCTGCTGATTAATCTTTACGGTCTGCTCTACCGGGAGATCACCGCTTCCAGTCTGGTGAAGATCGACGTCGAGGGCAACATCGTCTGGAAGCCCGATACCGATTACGGCATCAACCGCTCGGGCTTCGTCATTCACGGCGCAATTCATAAGGCGCGGCCCGACGTGACATGCGTGTTGCACACGCATACGCGTGCAGGCATGGCGGTGTCGGCGATGAAATGCGGGCTGCTGCCGCTGAACCAGACCTCGATCCGCTTTCACGGCCATATCGGCTACCATGACTATGAGGGGCCCGCGATCGATCTTGCCGAGCGCGATCGCATCGTGGGCGCGCTGGGCACGCATAATGCGCTGATCTTGCGCTCGCACGGCCTGTTAACCTGCGGCCCCAGCGTGCCGGAAGCTTTCAACGCCATGTATCAACTCGAAATGGCCTGCCGCGCGCAGGTGGACGCGATGGCGGGAAATGCCGGATTGATCATTCCAACGGCCGAGGTTCTCGCCCGCACCGTGCATTTGTACCGGCCGGAGACGCGGCGGCCTTATGGCATTCTGGAATGGCCGGCAATGCTTCGCCTCCTCGACGCCGAAGAGAAGCGTTCCGGTTATCCATCCTATCGCTCGTGATCGCATGCGCTTTTCGACCTTCAGTCTTGCACCAGCGGTATTTGCAGCGATCTGTTCCGCACCGGTGCAGGCTGCGGAAAGCGCGCAGCCATTTTATGCGGGCAAGCAGATTACAATTGCCGTTGGGGAACCGCCCGGCGGCAGCGCCGACGCCTATGCGCGCCTGTTGCAGCGCCATCTGGCCCGCCACATTCCGGGCAATCCCGCGATTATCGTGCAGAATATGCCCGGCATGGGCACGCTGAAACCGGTTACCTTTCTCAGCACGAGCGCTCCCGTGGATGGGACGGTTCTGGCAACCTTCAGTTCGACGCTGCTGGTAGAGGCGCTAACCGCGCGCGACCGTGTGAATGTCGATTTCCGCCGCTTCAACTGGATCGGCAACACAAGCGAAGATGTTCGCATCTGCTATGTCTGGGCGGCGAGCGGGGTCGGCAACTGGCAGGCGCTCAAAACGCCGCGGGTTCGGTCGCTGTTCTGGGGTGCAACGGCGCCGGGCACGGCTGGCAATGCTGACGCGGCCATACTGCAACACTTGTTCGATGCCGGAATCAGGCCGGTTCAGGGTTATACCGGCGCGGCCGACAAGCGGCTCGCGGTGGAGCGGCGTGAAATCGACGGAGACTGCGCCGGATGGACCTCCGTGCCGCCGGACTGGCTGCGTGACCGCAAGATCAACGTTCTGCTGCGCCTTTCGCGCACTCTTTTACCCGGAATGGATCCGCGCGTCCCGTTTGGGGGCGATCTCGTCAGGGACGAACGCGAACGCAATCTATATGATTTTCTGGTTGCCCCCGAACGGCTCGGGCGGATCTATATGACTTCCGAAAAAGTCCCTGCCGATCGCGTGGCGGTTCTGCGCGCCGCTTTCGACGCGACGACAGCCGACCTGGCCTTCCGGACGGACGCCGAACGCCTGCGTCTGCTGGTGACGCCGATGAGTGGTGGAGAAGTCGCGCTCGAGATCGCCGACCTCTACGCAACGCCGCCCGACATTATCGCTCAGGCGAAAAAGATTCTGGGTGAGTGAGACGCTTTCTCAGGCGGCGGCTTGCGGTTTCGCGGCCAGATCGGCGACGGCTTTTGCGGCGGCTACAAATTCGCTCGGCATCATGATGATGGTCATGGTGTTTTGCTCTGCGCCAACCTCGGTAATCATTTGCATGCGGCGGAGTTCGAGTCCGGCCGGATTTTGCATTATGATTTCTGCCGCATTGCGGAGCTGTTCGGCGGCATCGCACTCAGCCTCGGCCTTTATTGCGCGGGCGCGCTTCTCGCGCAGGGCCTCTGCTTCCTGTGCCATTGCGCGCTGCATTGTCGGTGGGATCTCGACATTTTTCATTTGGACGCGATCAACCTTGACGCCCCAGGGTTCGGTGATGCCGTCGATGGTCCTCTGCATTACCTCTGCAATCGTATCCTGCGCTTTGAGGAGTTCATCCAGCGTGTGCTGACCCAGAACTGTGCGAAGGGTAGTAACGGCCACCTGCACGACGGCATTCGCGATACCCTTCACCTCGATGACCGAGTGCTCGGGATGGATGATGTGATACCAGAGCACCGTATTAACTTTGACCGGTACGCTGTCCCGGGTGATCGCCTCCTGCTCCTCGACATTTGCGGTCACAGTGCGCAGGTCAACCTTATTCTGCCACTCGATAAATGGGGCGAGCAGATAGAGGCCCGGGCCGGCGACTCTATTCAACCTGCCAAGCCTGAAAACCACGCTGCGTTCGTACTGATTGGCAACGCGAATTGACGCGACCAGCAGCACAATCGTTATAGCCAGAATTAAATCCAACACAGGATGTTCGACGATAAACATCGTTAGCTCCTTAAAATGATTGCCTTCGGAAGCGTTTGTCGCGTTAACTCTTCGGCGTTAACAGCAACAAGCAGCCGGTTACAATTTCAGAGCTGCTGAAGTTCCAGTACTGATGTTTGCACGCCTTAGCGGTTGCCGCGGCCAATATGGTGATCGCTAACCGTTTCAACAAGCTGCCCGGAAGTGAAACCGCCGGTTACGGCACCATTGCGCCGACGGTGTCCACGTAAAGCGCGTACACAGAAGTGCTCGCGGTCATGAACAGCCGGTTCTTTTTCTTGCCGCCAAAGCAGAGATTGGCACAGGTCTCGGGGAGATGGATCTTGCCGAGCAGATCGCCATTTGGCGCGTAACAGCGCACGCCATCTTCCTTCGGGTCCCCATTACCCATGCCGCACCAGATATTGCCTTCGATGTCGAGGCGCATGCCATCGGTGCTGCTGCCGCCCATCGTGGCGATTAAAGTCTTCTGGTTCGTCAGCCTT
>DASUHP010000067.1:0-13172 GCA_036273455.1 Micropepsaceae bacterium
AGGCGCAGGACTGGCTGTTGAGCTGATTGGTGTCGTTGTTGTGCCAGACGTAATCGGCTTCGATCCGGCCCGGCACCAGCCGGCCTATTCCGCGACTGCTTCCATGACTTCTTTGGGACGACGCCGAATGGCGAGAAGATAGGCCGCTGCCGGCGCATCGGGCACCCGTCTCCCCTGTTCCCAGTTCTTCACGGTCGCGAGTGGAATGCGGTAGGTTGCTGCAAAGCGTTGTTGCGACATGCGCAGCTCCTGACGAATCGCCTTCACGTCGGGCAGCTCGACTGTGGTAAAGCGCATGCCACGTACCTTGTGGCCCTGCGCATGCCGGGCTGCTTGCCGCATGCTTTCGATCAGCTCTTTGCCAAACTTACTCATCGCACTCTCCTCACCCCTTACGTCTTTTCTCCTTGAGCAGAGAGGCCAACGCGCGAACCGTTTGCTTCTCTGAGGCGTCTAAATTTTCCTGACGGCTTTTCGCATACACCATCAGCAGATAAAGCGGATACGCCATTGGCGCCCATGAATGTCATAAAAAGGGGCGACTGGCGCCTGCGTTATTCAGCGCTGGGGGAGTGCCACACGTTCGAAGGCGCAGGATTGGTGGTTGAGCTGGTTGGTGTCGTTATTGTGCCAGCCGTAATCGGCTTGGATACCGTCGTTCACCACTCGCCCGGTGAATTTGTCCAAATCGAAGACACGCGATGTGGTGGTCAGCGTGCTGCCGTCCCAGGTCCAGGCGGCATTGCGGTCGGTTTCGCCGGTCATTCGGGCGATTAGCTAGCTCTTTTTTGCTTTCACGGCGCGTTCGAGCTTTTCCGGAAGGGCGCCGGCTGACTTTACCAATGCATTCCACTCATCGGGCGGGTTGCCCGACTTGAGCATTCGGCGAAATAACTCGTACGGATCGCGTTTGCTGCCCGACTTCCGCAAAGTGCTCTCGTCATTCACCCAAGCGTATACGATGAGCTTCGCGCGGCTGTCATAACGAAAGAACAGGCGAAACCGGGCGAAGAACTTTGCCCGAAACCAGTGGCGATATTCCGGACCCAGCGTGTTGCCCTGCCGGTATTCGGGGCTCGCGGGGTCAGCCGGGATCACGTCAAGCATCAGTCTGGCGAGAGCCGCGAGTGTCCTGGCGTTGGCATTGGCCGTGAAGTTCTTCGGGTTCGTCTTGCGTGCGCGTTCAACTGCAGCCGCCAGTGTCTCCAACTGCGTGATTACTGCATCGTGGAACAGCAGCGTCCAACCGTTGACCTCCATAAGGCGCTACAATTCGACGTCGCCTTCAAGCGCTTCAGTGAGATCGACTTTGGTCTTGAGGGCTTTGCGTAGTGTCGCCGTTAGTGACTCCGGAAGATCTCGCACATTCCGTCCCGCGGCGATATCCTTCTCAAGCAGTTTCAGGAAGGACCCAAGCGCCGGGTCGCGATGCTCTGCGTTCGGGTTGACTACAGTGACCCGGCCGTTCTCGACCCGGAACGCGATCTCGCCCCCATAAGTTACGCCCAAGGCTTGGCGCACGGCTTTGGGAACCGTCGTCTGCCCTTTTCCGGTGATTTTGCTGGTTTCTTCGATCGTCTCTGCCATGGTCGCCTCGCTTTCCTGCTATGTAAGGACATTTCCTTACTTTTTCAAGGCGGTGACTTAGCGCTGGGACGGCGTGACGCGTTGGAAGGCGCAGGATTGGCGGTTGAGCTGATTGGTATCGTTATTGTGCCAGACGTAATCGGCTTCGATGCCGCCGCTCACGACGCGGCCCGTGAATTTGTCCAGATCGAAGACGTGCGAGGTGATGGTGAGCGTGCTGCCGTCCCAGGTCCAGGCGGCGTTGCTATCGGTTTCGCCGGTCATATAGGCGGCCAGCGCGCGGCCATCGTTGTTCAACAGAAAGCCGACGAGGAAGCACTGGTTGGTGGTTTGCCATGCGCCGAGGGGTGGATTCTGCGCGGCGTGCGCGGCGGTGAGTGCGAGGAGGGCGAGGAAGAAAGCAGTGATGTGTTTGGTGGTCATGCTGTCCAGCCACCTCCCCCGTAAACGGGGGAGGAAACGAAAGGCGCGTGCACGCGTGCAGAAAATCTTTTCGCGCCGCGGACGCGGCGCGGATGGGTTCCCTTTCCTCGGATCGCTTCGCGATCCTCGCCGGGAATGACACAGAATATTTAAACGCGCGGTTCGACTATCGCCCGTTGGAGAGACCTTTGAAGAGGAATTTTTGGACGCGGTAGCCCTGGGATTCTCCGGTGATCAGATTGCCTTGCGGATCGATGGCAAGGCTGTGCAGATGGAAGAATTCACCTGCCTTGCGTCCCGGCCGGCCGATTTGGCCGATTTCGGTCATGGACGCGCGGTCGAGGATGGCAACGCGTTCGTTCGAGCCGTCGGCAACGTAGAGAAAGCGCTGATCGGGATCGGGTGAAAGTGCCACGCCGAAGGCCGAACCCGTGCCTTTGGTTTCGCGCTTGACGAAGCCTTCCCTGATGAAAGTGCCGTCGAGTTTGAAGGTCTGCACGCGGTTGTTGGCGCGGTCCGCAACATAGACGATGCCGTCATTCGAAACGGTGACGGCGTGCGGCGTATTGAATTGCTGCGGACCCGGGCCGGTCACCTGACGGGCTTTCGAAGCCTTGTCGTCCGGGCGGTTGCCATAGGCGCCCCAATGGCGTTTGTATTTTCCGGTGTCGGCGTCGAACACCACCACGCGGCGATTGCCATAACCGTCGGCGACAAACACTTCATTGGTTTTGTCATAAACGAAAATTCCGGCGGCGCGGCTGACATGATCCGGACTGTTGCTGTCCACCGGCGATCCGGCCTTGCCGATCTGAAGCAGGAATTTGCCGGTGTTGCTGAATTTCAGGATCTGGCCATCGCCGTCGCCATTGCCGGTCAGCCAGACATTGTCTTTGGCATCGACATAGATGCCGTGCTCGCCGCTGCCCGGACGGCCATCGCCATTGAGGCGCCGCTCGGACGTGCAGGACGGACATTCGGCAAAGGCCGAATGCAATCCGCCGCGATTGAACCACTGATATTCGCCGGTCTTTGACGGCCCACCCCAACCCTGGAGGTATTTTCCGGAAGGGCTGAATTCCACCACCGGCGGCGCCGGAATGTAGCCGTTCTCGGTGGCGTTGCCCTCTTCCAGCGTATGCGGACGATGGAACACCCAGACATTGCCGTGCGAATCCGCGGTCGCTCCGCCGACGCCGCCGAGCAGCATGTTGTCGGGCAGCGTCGGGAAGTTCGGATCGACTTCGAAGATGGGAACGGCCGCCGGGGTGCGGGTCTGGGCGAGGGATGGGCCGCTGAGCACGACTGCCGCAGCGGTGGTCGCGATGATTGCGCGGGCGAGGGTGTGGAGATTCATGGCGGATTCTCCTGCGGGGCGAGAAGTCGAGCGTCCACCGGTACTTTACATCATTGCTGGAAGGATTTCTTCGCGCCGCAGACGCGGCGCGGATGGGTTCCCTTACCCCCTTCCCTCGCTGGCGCCAGACGCGCCAGCTCCGCCGGGGGGCAGGCTCTCGGCGCGTTCCGCGCCTCGCCGGGAATGACACAGCTAGTCTGGTCCTGACGACTCAGAGAAACGACAGACGGTCGGCGATAGGGGTTTCGGGGAAGATGTAACCGCACATTTTGCAGGTTCGCAGGGCCGGGTCGGCGTTGAAGCTCTGATAGATGCGGCGCACTTCGGTGGCGGCTTCGGCCGGCCCCACACTGCGCGCCAGCACCTGCGCATCGCAATTTTCACAGAACCACAGAAACTGTTCGAGCTCGTCGGGCCGGCGTTTGCGTTCGATTACGAGCCCCCATGTGCACTCGCCGCGTCGCGGCGAGTGGGCGAGACCTGCCGGACACAGGAAAATCTCGCCTTCGCGGATTTTCACTATCTGGCGCGGGCCATGTTCCGGCTTCAGATGCAGTTCGATGTCGCCGTGAATCTGCTGGAAAAATTCTTCACCCGCTTCACGGTGGAAATCGAGCCGTGCATTCGGCCCGGCGAGGACCATCACGATGAATTCGTTATAGTGCGCGAGAACGCGATTGGTTTTGTACGGCGGATTGAACAGCGCCCTATTGTCCGCGATCCATTCTTTGACAGCAATGGTGGAGAACGGCGGGTTCATGCGCCCTGCCGCCGCGCGCGGCGGGCTTCGGTGACGCCCGGGACCTGCGAGATATCGCGGTGCGGTTCGCCGCAGACATAGTCCTGTAACCGCCCATCCGGATGCGCGTCATAGACGAAGCGCGCGCTGAACGGGTGGGTGAGCAATTCGGGATCGGTCACCGTGACGACATCTTCCAGCTGCGCGCCGCCAATCTTGCGAATGCGCTCGACCGTCGTCATCCCATCGGAATGGGGCGCACCGGTCGCATCGAGGAATGTCTTGTCATTGAAGCCTGCGGTTTCGATCATCAGCGTATCGCCATCCCAATGACCGACCGAATGGCCGGAGTAAAACGGGCGGATTTCAAGCTCGCGCTCCGGGGCCTGCGGTTTGTCCATGAGCACGATGCGGAATACCCGGTTCAGCTCATAGGCAATCGTGGTCTGACCGGGGGTCTGGATGATCTTGAATGGATAGGGATTGCCGAGAATGCGCGGGACTCCGTCCGGAACACAAAGATGGCGCGCCTCGTCGGTGATTGTCCCGTCCTTCAGTCCCGCTGCGATTTTCGCGTAAAGTGCCTTGCCCTTGTCATTATACGGAATATTGCCGCCGCCCATGACTTCGAGTTTTGGCGTGTATCTGACGCTTTGCCAGACCCCGGAAATGTCATGCGGTTGACCAACGGCCTGGGCCAAAGCAGAACCGGCGAGAGGAAGCATCGCCGCGAGGACCAAAGCCGGCAGTCTTGCCGTCCGCCGCGGACGCGGTGTTCTCGTCATCATGACGCGATCAAAAATCCGGCGTATCGGATTTGGGAATCAGCGGCATCAGGTCCTTGTCCTGATAATTTTCGGTGCAGACATATTCCTCGATCGGCGGTTTCAGCGGCAGGAAATCCAGCGTCACCGACCAGGGTTTGCGGTATGCGCCGGGATCGTCGACGGTAAATATCAGCCGCAATTTCCAGCCCTCCGGAATGATCTCGTCCGGGCTGATGGTCACGTTATTCGCCGCCGGATTGGGCCCGGCCAGAACGGTTTTTTCGCCGTCCTTCAGGAAGCGATAGCGTTCGACAACATGCAATTGGCCGGTGTGCGGCGTACCGAACAGTCCCATGGAGCCGGATTCGGGCATCGCCGCGATACCGACGGTATCGACCACCAGCGTATCGCCTTCAAAATGGCCGACCGAATCGCCATACCAGCTCGGCGTCACGTGCTCCGGATGATTGCGGTTGAGATAGATCGTGCGCGCCTGTTCCTGCTCGCCGCCAAACAGCATGGTGATTTCGGAAGGCGTTTGCAGGATCTGGAAACGCGTCTCGCCGAAAATGTAGGGAATGCCTTCGGGATAACACAGCGAATGCGCGGTGGGCAGCGCTTTGCCGCTCTGCGAAACCATATCGTCTTTCTTCAGGTAATCGACGACCCAGGGCAGCAGATATTTGTTGTTGTAACCGTCGGCGATCTCGCGCCCTTTCATATAGGGCTTGGGGTAATTGTAGGTGTATTTGCCCCAGACGCCGTTGAAGTCAGGCGCGCCGGCATAGGCTGGCACCAGGCCCAGCGTGAGGAAGCCAATAGCGGCCCCGCAGAAATGTGCGTAACGGTTTGTCACTATTCGCACGGTTCGACCCTCAGGATGCAGCTCCACTGCGCTGTCAGACAGCTTAGCCGAACTCCGCCAGCCGCGGTATGCGGTTCAGCGGGTGCCGGAGTTGTGCTAGACTTGCCGGAAGCAACAGCTCTGCACGGGAGGGCACGGCAATGGCTCCAACAAGACGCGAAGTTCTGGCAACCGGCGCGGCGGCGACGGCAGTCACGGCGGCGCCGCAGGTTTTTGCGCAAAACGCAGCGGGCGGGAAATTCTTCGAAAAAGGCCCCGTCCGGATTCATTACGAAGAAGCCGGAGCGGGATTCCCGCTGCTCTGCATCGCCGGCGGCGGGCTAAATTCGGCTTTGACCAGCCTGCATAGCGGGCCATTCGATCCGATGAAGGAATTCAGCGGTGAATTCCATACCGTCGGCGCCGACCTCCGTAATGCGATACCCGGCCAATCCACCGGACCGTTGGATGTTGCCCGCCCGTGGGATTCGCATACGGATGATCAGCTTGCGCTGATGGACCATATCGGCGCCAACAAATTCATGGTGATCGGTTTCTGCATCGGCGGTCCGTTCATCTGGAATCTGCTGAAGCGGGCACCGGATCGCGTGGTCGGGGCCGTGCTGGCACAGCCGGTCGGCTTCCGTCCCGAAATGCCGACGGTGCTCCAGGATGGCAGCCTGATGGGCTGGGGCCCGGATCTGGTCAAGCGGCGGAGCGATATCACGATGGATATGGTCCGCCAATATGTCGATAACATGTATACCAAGCGCGCCGATTTCGTGTTCACCGTGGACCGCGATTTCGTCCGCAACTGCCAGACGCCGGTCCTGATCATGCCGGACGACATTCCGGCGCATCCGTACAAGGTGGCGATGGAAGCGGTGATGCTGGCGCCAAAATCGGAATGCAGCATGTATCCGTGGAAAGACCCCAAGGAGCGCATTCCGATCGCGGTTCGTCAGGTCCGTTCATTCCTGAGGGCGCATCGGCCGGCGACGGTGTAGGGGAGTACCCCTCACCCGGCGCGCCACGGCGCGCGTGCAAAAACGCACGCGCGGGCGCGCCACCGCTCGGGCTGCAAATTGCCCTTGGCGATTTGCGACGCCCTCGACCCACAAGGGGAGAGGTGAAAAGATCGATGCGCCGGATGCGCGAACTGGTCGGCGTTTCGTCTGGAAAGCCGGTGGCCGGTCCCCGCCCCGAAATCGCCCCGGCGCGCTTTGCGCGCCTAGACTTTTGAATCCTGCCGCGGCGCTGTGCGCCGCGTGCGGGGCGATTTCGACCCGCCCCCGTGAGGGGCGGGTTGAAGTCGTGGTCAGATGCACGCTGTGGGTGTAGCATTGCTGCTGCAATGCGGGGTGGAGGACAGCATGCGTGCAGGGCGACGGCATCTCGGTTTGGCGCTGATGCTGGCGGCGATGGCGGCGGCGCCAAGCGCGGCGCAACCCGCGCGGAATGCAGCTTCAGTCCCGGATTTTTCCGGCGTGTGGGCGCATCCATGGCTTCCCGGGTTTGAGTCACTGCGCACCGGTCCCACGTCACTCGTCAATCTGTCGAAGGGACCAAACGGCGCCAGCAATCCGCTCCAGCTTGTCGGCGATTACCACAATCCCATTTTGAAGCCCGACGCCGCGGCGACGGTGAAAAAATTCGGCGACATGTCCAAATCGCATTTTGGTTTTCACAATCCGCGCAACCAGTGCTGGCCCAATGGCGTGCCATTCGTGCTTTCCAGCAACGGGATGGAGATGTTTCAGTCGCCCAGCCACATCACGATGATCTATTTCATGGATCACCAGATGCGGCAGATCCGGATGAACGCACAGCATCCCGCGAAAGTGACGCCGTCCTGGTACGGCGACTCCGTCGCCCATTATGAGGGTGACACGCTGGTGATCGACACCGTCGGCATCAAGGCCGGTCCCTTTGCAATGATCGACTGGTTCGGCACGCCTTACAGCCCCGCCCTGCATGTCATCGAACGCTACCGCCTGCTCGATTACCAGCAGGCCAAAGAAGGATTGGACCGGGCGTACAAGGACAATTCCTTTCCGCCGGCTCCTGCCTCGACGGCACTCGATGTCGATTACCGCGGCAAGTATCTGCAACTCTATTTCACGGTCGAAGATCCAAACACCTTCACCACGCCATGGTCGGCAACAGTCACTTTCGGCCGGCCGCGGGCGCCAATCTCGGCGGGTCTCACCGATTGGGTGGAAAATGTCTGCGGTGAAAACCCGTACAAATACGGCACCGAAGAGGACGTTCAACTCCCGACTGCAAAACAACCGGATTTTTGACCGGGCTCCTTAGAGCACGGCCGGGATCGCTGTCGTGACAGATCACCGGCTGATTGCTCGGCCCCTTAGCTTCGTAGCGTAGCGCATGGGAGGACAGTATGGGCGCGAACAAGCGCAGGCTTTTTCTGGCACTGATTCTGGCCACAGCAGCGGCAATACCAGGCGCGGCGCAACCCGCGCGCAACGCAGGTTCGATCCCCGATTTGTCCGGCGTTTGGGCGCATCCGTGGTTGCCGGGCTTTGAGTCGTTGCCCACGGGTCCGACTTCGCTGGTCAATCTCTCGCGGCGGCCGGATGGCGTCAGCAATGTGCTGCAGCTTGTCGGCGATTATTCCAATCCGATCCTGAAGCCCGAGGCAGCCGCGACAGTAAAGAAATTCGGCGAGATGTCGAAGGCTCATTACGGTTTTCACAATCCGCGCAACCAGTGCTGGCCCAATGGCGTGCCGTTCGTGCTTTCCAGCAATGGCTTGCAGATGTTCCAGTATCCGGACCACATCACGATGATCTATCAGACCGATCATCAGGTGCGGCATGTGCGGATGAACGCCACCCATCCGGCCAAAGTGACTCCGTCCTGGTACGGAGATTCGGTCGGGCATTATGAAGGCGACACGCTGGTCATCGACACCGTCGGAATCAAGGCCGGCCCGTTCGCGATGATCGACTGGTTCGGCACGCCGGTAAGTCCGGCCCTGCATGTCGTGGAACGTTACCGGCTGCTGGATTACGCGCAGGCGAAGGACGGGTTGGACCGCGCATTCAAGGACAATTTGCTTCCCCTGCCGGCAACCGTCGATCTCGGTTACCGCGGCAAACACTTGCAGCTTCTATTCACCGTGGAAGATAGCAATGTATTTACGACGCCATGGTCGGCGACGGTGACATATGGCCGGCCGGCGCCGCTGGCTTCTCGGGGACTGGGTGTTTGGGCGGAAAATATCTGTGCCGAAAATCCGCGCAAATATGGGACAGAGGACGACGCTCAGGTGCCAACGGCAAAGACGGCCGATTTTTAACCCCCCTTCCGCCCGCCATTCATCCTGCTTTGCCACAGCAAAGCAGGATTGCGGGCACCTTGCTTCCCCCGCAAGGGGGGAAGGTGAAGCGTCGTTGCCGGATGAGCAGGCTTTATCCGCGCGGGGGAATTGGCGGCGGTGGGGGGAAGGCGGTTGCGGTGAGCTGGATTTCGGTGATCGCCTTCAGACTGCGTGCGCCATAGCGGAACGGCACCACGAGGCGCATCGGCGCGCCATGTTCGGGCGGCAAGGGTTTGTCATTCATCATCCAGGCCAGCATCACTTGCGGGTGCATCAGAGTTTGCATGTCCTCATCCGTGACATAGCCGTCCGAAGCGACAAACCGTCCGTAGTTGGCGAAGTTCTGCGCGCCGAGCATTTTCGCAACATCGGAAAACCGCACGCCGGTCCATTTGACAATGCCGGTCGGCTTTGGCGCGCCGCATTGCAGCAGCGTAATCTGGGAATGGCGCGGCAGCTTTTCGAGATCGGCCGCATGCAGCGTGCCGGAGAGATTGGCGGTGCCGCGCGCGTCGACTTTCACTTTCATCTTCTGGAAATCGAACTCGATATCCGGCGTTCCCCTGCCCTTCCACAACACGCCGTCGAGCTGAGTGATTTCCGCTTCGCTGTGCTCGGGCGCCGAACCGTTCGGGTTGAGCGGCAGCGGGATGATCTTGCGCAACGGAGTCTGGACAAGGGAATCGGGCTGCGGCGCCGGTGCGGGTTGTGCGGCGGCAGATCCAACAAGCACGGCTGCTGCGGACATCGCAGCAAGGCCTGCGGCCGATGATTGCACCATTTCACGCCGGGTGAACTGCATGGGAATCCCTCCATCGGTTGCCGATGGATTCTACTCCCTTATGGGCAGGCGCTGCTACGACATGCTGCGCCCCGGCGCCCCAAACCGGTGCCGGCCACCTGTATTTTTCTTACGGCGGCGGCGGTGGGGCGGGAGTCACCGAGTCGATTGTGCACTGCATCTGGTTTTGCACGCCGCGCGGTGTGATGCCGCGCAAACCCATGCTGGGATCGCCCGGGAAGCTGTAACCCAGAATATCTCCGCTCTTCAGGCACTGATATTCCGAGCCAATTCCATTGGCGCGGCGGAAACTCAGATTCTGGGACGCGTCATTCAGACCGACGCACCGGCTCGTCATATGTATGAAGTAAGGCCGGTGCTGCATATCGGTCGCATACAGGGTCTGGCTATTGACGACTTTGGTGTTGTAGATGCGATTGAGTTGCAGACAGACTTCCGGCTGCGCCAGCACGGGCGTTGCAACGAATGTGCCGATCAACAGTCCGGTGACAAGGTTTGCGCAGGTTCGCATGGTTCTCGCCTTTGCATGATTTCGGTTGGGCCAATCATACTCTGCAGCGCGAATTGAGAATATGTTACCGGGATTAATCCTTGCTCATGATGCGGTGCTACGGCTCGCGCGCGGGCGGCGGTCCAGCCACTTATAAAACGCGATAACCGCCCATACGCCTTCAAGTATTCCGAACGGCCAGGTGCCGGCGAGGAAGCCATAGACCGAGGCCGCCACGCAGCAGGCCGACATGCCAAGCGTGTACCAATGGCTTTTTCCTTCCAGCGCGTAGCAGATGACCATGATACTGACCGCAACCACGCCGAACAGCGTGAGCGCGCCAAACCGCATGGTGGTGTTCACTCCGCCGCGGTTTTTGGGAGATAAATCTCCGACCCGTGCTCGCGGAATTCCTCGGCCTTCTTCGCCATCGCGGCGCGGATTTCCTCGGATGACAGTGTGTCATTGGTGCCGCGCGCGAAGTCCCTCACCTCCTGGCTGATCTTCATGGAACAGAATTTGGGGCCGCACATGGAACAGAAATGCGCCACCTTGGCGCCGTCGGCCGGCAGGGTCTCGTCGTGGAAGGCTTCCGCGGTTTCCGGATCCATGGCGAGCGCAAACTGATCGCGCCAGCGGAATTCGAACCGCGCCTTCGAGATCGCGTCGTCCCAGATGCGTGCCGCCGGATGGCCCTTGGCAAGGTCGGCCGCGTGAGCGGCAATCCGGTAGGCAATCACACCGGCCTTCACGTCGTTGCGGTCGGGCAGGCCGAGATGCTCCTTCGGCGTCACGTAGCAAAGCATCGCGGTCCCGAACCAGCCGATCATCGCCGCGCCAATGGCCGAGGTGATGTGGTCGTAACCCGGCGCGACATCGGTGGTGAGTGGTCCCAGCGTATAGAACGGCGCCTCGTCACAGACCTTCAATTGCCGGTCCATGTTCTCCCTGATCTTGTGCATCGGGACATGACCGGGCCCTTCGATCATCACCTGCACATTATACTCCTGCGCAATGCGGTTGAGTTCTCCCAGCGTCTCCAGTTCGGCGAATTGTGCCGCGTCATTGGCATCCGCTGTCGAGCCGGGGCGCAAACCATCGCCCAGCGAGAAGGACACATCATAGCGGGCGAGCAGTTCGCAGATTTCCTCGAAATGCGTGTAGAGGAAATTTTCCCGGTGATGCGCCAAACACCATTTGGCGAGAATTGACCCGCCGCGCGATACGATGCCGGTAATCCGTTCGGCAGTGAGCGGGATATGCGCGAGCCGCACGCCGGCGTGGACCGTGAAATAGTCCACGCCCTGCTCGCATTGCTCGATCAGCGTATCGCGATAAATGTCCCAGGTAAGCTCTTCGGCGACACCGCCGACTTTCTCCAACGCCTGATAAATCGGCACTGTGCCGATCGGAACCGGCGAATTGCGGATGATCCATTCGCGGATAGTGTGGATGTGCCGGCCGGTGGACAGGTCCATCACCGTGTCGCCGCCCCAGCGGATCGACCACACCATTTTCTCGACTTCTTCGGCCGCCCCGGATGTGACGATGGAGTTGCCGATATTCGCGTTCACCTTGGTCAGGAAATTCCGGCCGATGATCATCGGCTCGGATTCCGGGTGATTGATATTGGCCGGAATGATGGCGCGCCCGCGCGCGACTTCGGCGCGGACGAATTCCGGCGTCACTTCGGCCGGGATACTGGCGCCGAAACTATTGCCGTCGGCGAGCTTCGAGCGGCCGAGATTCTCGCGGATGGCGATATATTCCATTTCGTTGGTGATGATGCCGGCGCGTGCATATTCGAGCTGCGTCACGCGCTTGCCAGGCTTTGCCCGCAAGGGACGGATATGCGTGCGGTCGAATTGCGGCACCGACAGGAGTTCGCCGTCTTTCAATCCGTCGTCTTCCGGACGGCGGATGCGGCCGCCATATTCCTCGACATCGCCGCGGGCGATGATCCAGTCGCGACGAACAGGCCGCAGCCCTTTCGAGATATCGATCGCGACATTCGCGTCGGTGTAAGGACCCGATGTGTCGTAGAGCCGGACCGGCGGCTCGCCACCGGACAGTGCAACTTCGCGGAATGGTACGCCGTGCACATGCACTTTGCGCGAACCCGGCAGCGAGCCGCGGGTGATCTGTTCGTTGGACGGCGCTGTATTGACGATCTGTTTATTCATTTGGGCCCTGCCTCCGTCTCGTGAAGATTTCGGTGGAACGGGGGCGCGGGGCGAATGCGCCATCCCTCCCTCCGCCGGTGCCAACCGGATCAGGTTCAAAGGGACTCGGGAGAACCGCCCGATCTCAGTCCTGTGTTTCAGGACGCCCCTGGGACAAGCGCAATGTTGGGCCAACGCGCCGCACATTGCAAGACACGGGGCGAAGTGCAGCGACAGATTCAAAGAGTGAGGCGCAGCGATTTCGGGTGGAGGAATTTTGCCGAACACCCCCACCCGCGAATTTTCTAAACGGAAAATTCGCGTGCCTCCCCACAAGGGGGAGGCTACTCTTGGTAAAAATCGATCAGCCGATCCCGCCAGATGGCGGCTGAATACCGAGGTAAGTTATGTCCGAAACGGTCATCCCTGTTGCCGAAGACTGGAAGAAACGTGCGCTGATCAATGCGGCTCAATATGAGAGCATGTACCGCCGCTCGATCGATGACCCGGACGGCTTCTGGGGCGAAGAGGGCCGCAAACTGCAATGGATCAAGCCGTTCAAGACCGTGAAGGACACGTCCTACGAGTTGCGCAATTTCCATATCCGCTGGTTCCCCGAAGGCACGCTGAATGTCGCGGCCAACTGTACCGACCGGCA
>DASUHP010000068.1:0-27608 GCA_036273455.1 Micropepsaceae bacterium
GTGAACGCATAGCTGATCGGCGAATCCGCGATCTGACCAGTGTTCCGAACGCAGGGTTTCGCTGAGACCGAAATCGGCGGTTCCGTGCGATCCGGATCAGCGGCGAGGCAGCTTCTCAAACCGGAACTGGGCGCAACAGGCTATCCGGAGCCTGCCCTTAATCTCTGAGCTCCGCGTTTCCGCGAGCCAGCAACTGAAATCCGTAGTCGCCGGAGTTCAACCGGGCGCGGCTCGACGAACCCCCATTTACAAATTATGACCGGCACTTGAATGCAGGGCGCCGTGAGACGACGTGCCGGACAAATCGACTTCAACGCATACGCTGACGGCCAAAACCCGTCTGATCCTGTCCGGCCGCCGCGCGGGATGGGCCGTCGATGTGATTGCGCTTGCGTTCGTTTTGGCGGGATGCGCGATCGATTTCTTTACCGACCCTGACTATACCCCGCTGCCTTTCTTCATCCTGCCGGTCATATATGCCGCGTGGTCCTCGCCTCATCCAGCGACCGGTTGGATTTGCATTGCGCTGACGACCGCCAGCAATTTTACCCTCGCCTATATTCAAAGTTCGGGTGCAACCAATGCGCCCTATTACGATGCCCTGACTCGAATCCTGACTTTGGTGGTGGTTTACTGGATTGCGCTGCGGCTGCGAGCCGTCACGCGGGAACTGCAGAGTGCCAAGTCCCGGCTCGAACGACTCAACCACGAAAAGAATTTGCTGTTTGGGGTAATCTCCCACGACGTGCGCGGGGCGCTTGGCGTGATGCTTGCGTCTTCGCGGCTGTTGAAACGCCCAGCCGCGCAGATGACGCAGGACAGGATCGAGGTAATTGCGGACCAAACGCAAACGGCAGCGCAAAATTCCCTGACTCTGTTGGAGGATTTGCTGGAGTGGTCGCGATTGCAGATCGGCGGCAGCACGTTGGATGCTGAGCCTGTCAGCGTCAGCGGGGTCATCAATGCCAGCATTGCCGCTGCAATAAACTCGGCTGAGGAAAAGAAAATACGGCTTGCGGCCAGGGAAGTACCGCCATCGCTTATCGCTCTCGCGAACGAGCGGGCAATCCGGGTGGTGTTGCGGAACATCATCGGCAATGCCCTGAAGTTTACCGGCGAGGGCGGCGAGGTTTGCGTCGGCGCGTGGCCGGCGAATGGACAGGTCATTATCTCGGTAGAAGACAGCGGAACCGGCATTGCCGGGGACAAGCTGCAGGAACTGCTTTCAAGCAGCGCGCCATCATCTACACAGGGCGTTCGCGGCGAGACTGGAACCGGTTTCGGACTTTCGATGTGCAAAGACATTGTTGCCGGGTTTGGCGGACACATCACCGCTCAAAGCGTTGTCGGAGAAGGCTCCAGATTCCTGATCTCCTTGCCGCGCGGACAGTCTGCCGCGCCAGGCGCGGAATAAGGTAATCGCTGGATGGCAGTGGGCGATTTTCAATGGCCCAGCGCCGCGGGGCAAGAAAAGCGATAGACTGAGGGTGTGATTCCAGCAGGGGGAAATCATGCCACCGGCAAATGTTCTCGCAGCCATTGACACATTGCTTGCAGCATTCGTGACTTTCGTATTCGGCGGATATGTCGGCTATATGCGCGGGAAATGGAAAATTCTGGCTCCCGCAACTGCCGGCCATCCGGACTTCGAGCGCGCCTTCCGCATTCATTCCAACACCGTCGAAAATCTCGTGCTGTTCATCCCGCTGTTGTGGGTTGCCAGCGCCTTTTATGGTGGGACAATTCCGTTCTGGCTCGGTGTCGCCTGGGTCATCAGCCGGTTGGTTTATGCCTGGGGCTATTCGCGGCAGAACACGCAACTGCGCGGACCGGGCGCACTGCTCGGGTTCGTCTCGCTGCTTGGCTTGCTCGTGCTCTCAGCGATTGGTCTGGCGACGCAGCCCTGAGCATGATCCGATTAAATGGCATCGGATCACGCTCTGAATTGTTGAATTGTCGCGCAATCTAACGGCGAACCACTCAAACTTCGCCGGATTGCGCTCTATTCCCACCGGTTGGTCGACCGACGCTTTGCGATCCGGTCGATTTCGGCCAGTTCGGCGATCAGCTCCGGCACGTCGCGCAGCTTCACCATATTCGGACCATCCGAAGGCGCGTGATCCGGATCCTGATGTGTCTCCATGAAGACCGCAGCGACGCCGACCGCCACCGCCGCACGCGCCAGCACCGGCACCATCGCGCGGTCGCCGCCGGAACGCGTACCCTGCCCGCCCGGCTGCTGCACCGAATGGGTTGCATCGAACACCACCGGCGCACCGAATGACGCGAGAATCGGCAGCGCGCGCATGTCGGAGACCAGCGTGTTGTAGCCGAACGAAGCGCCGCGTTCAGTTGTCAAAACATTCGGATTGCCCGCGCCGGTAATCTTGGCGATCACGTTCTTCATGTCCCAGGGCGCGAGGAACTGCCCTTTCTTCACATTGACCACGCGGCCGGTGTGCGCCGCCGCAATCAGCAAATCCGTCTGCCGGCAAAGAAAAGCGGGAATCTGCAAGACATCCACCGCTTCCGCCACAAGCGCGCATTGCTCGCGCTCATGCACGTCGGTCAGCACCGGAATGCCGATGCGTTCGCGCACTTCGGCGAGGATCGGCAGCGCCGCCTCGAGCCCCAGCCCACGTTCGGATTGCGAGCTGGTCCGGTTCGCCTTATCGAAGCTCGTCTTGTAGATCAGCCCGACGCCGGCCTTCGCGGCGATTTCCTTCAGCGCCGTCGCCATTTCGAGCGCATGTTCACGCGATTCCAGTGCGCAAGGCCCGGCAATGATCGACAGCGGCTTGGCATTGCCGATTTCGACCGCGCCGACGCGCACAACCGGATTGGGCGCCGTCATGGATTTGCACCCGGCATGGGTTTCAGCTCCGGCAACGCAACCCCGCGGCCAATCTGCTCCATCTGCCAGGCATCAAGCCGTTCCTGCCTGGCGCCTTGTTCCGCGACTTGGGGCGCGACCCCGAACGGCACCACGACAACGCCATCGGCATCGGCCACCAATATGTCGCCGGGGAAAACCGCGACTCCGCCACAGCCGATCGGCTCCTGCCACGATGCCAGCATATGGTGCGCCGCCGGCGGAGGCGCGGTTACACCTGCAGTCCAGATCGGCATGCCGGTCGCGATCAATCCGTTGCGGTCGCGGACCGCCCCATCAGTGACAATGCCCGCAACTCCACGTTTGACCATCCGCGCGACAACAATGTCACCGAATGTCGCCGCATCGATCGTTCCGCGGGCATCGGCAATCGCAATCGCGCCCGGTTCCATCGCTTCCACCGCGTCGCGGTTTACGGGCAGCTTCTTGGCAAAAGCGCCCGGCACATTTTCACGCGCCGGAATGAATCGCATGGTGAATGCGCGGCCGGCAACACGTGGAAAATCCGGCTTGAGCGGCATTGGCCCGCGCACCCACTGGTTGGAAAGGCCGATTTTCAGCATTACGCCGGCGAGAGATGCCGTGGCGATGTGCCGGAACGATTCGACTAATTCTCTATCACTCATGCGCTCACACCAGACGGCTCTGGCGGATTGCAGCGCCGATGAAAGATGCAAATAGCGGATGTGGATCGAGCGGCTTGGATTTCAGCTCGGGGTGGAACTGCACGCCGATGAACCATGGATGGTCCGGAATCTCGATGATTTCCGGCAGAATGCCGTCCGGCGATAATCCGGAGAACACCACCCCGTGCCGCTCAAGCTGCGCCTTATATTCGATATTTACTTCGTAACGATGACGGTGGCGTTCGGAAATGTGCGTCGACCCGTAAATCTGCGCCACCCGGCTTCCCGGTTTCAGGTTCGCATCATAGGCGCCGAGACGCATCGTGCCGCCAAGATCGGCGCGCTCATTGCGGCGCTCGACTTCATTGCCCCTGACCCATTCCGTCATCAGCGCAATCACGGGATGGCGCGGAGAACCAAATTCGGTTGAACCGGCGCCGGGAAGTCCCGCCAGATTGCGCGCCGCCTCGATCACCGCCATCTGCATGCCGAAACAGATGCCGAAAAATGGCACCTGACGTTCGCGCGCAAATTTCACCGCCTGGATCTTGCCTTCGGTGCCGCGTTCGCCAAATCCGCCGGGCACCAGAATGCCATTGCGATCCTCAAGATGCGCCGCGGCGTCACCCTTCTCGAAAACTTCCGACTCGATCCAGTCGACGTCGACGCGGACATTATTGGCGAGCCCGCCATGGGTCAGTGCTTCAATCAGCGACTTGTAGGAATCACGAACCTGCGTGTATTTGCCAACGACCGCGATTCGCACCTCGCCTTCCGGCTTGAGAACGCGGTCCACGACTGCCCGCCAGCGCGACAGGTCCGGGGGCCGCGCATCATGCAACCCAAACACGTTCAGGACCTGGGTGTCGAAGCCTTCGGCGTGATAGCGCAAAGGCGCGTCGTAAATCGTCTCCAGATTGGCCGCGGGGATCACCCGTTCGGGGCGCACATTGCAGAACAGTGCGATTTTGCGCCGGTCATCCTGTGATATTTCGCGGTCCGACCTGCACAGCAGCACATCGGGCTGGATGCCGATGCCGCGCAATTCCTTGACCGAATGCTGGGTCGGTTTCGTCTTCAACTCACCCGCCGAGGCGATAAACGGCACCAGGGTAAGATGAACGAAGGCGGTGCGCTCGGGGCCGAGTTCATTGCCAAGCTGACGAATGGCTTCGAAGAACGGCAGACCCTCGATATCTCCGACGGTGCCACCGATCTCGCAGAGCAGGAAATCCACATTATCATGGCCTGCCATGATGAATTCTTTGATCGCATCGGTGACGTGGGGAATCACCTGCACGGTGCTGCCGAGATAAAGTCCCTGGCGTTCGCGCGCGATGATGCCCTGGTAAATACGTCCAGCGGTAACATTGTCGGATTTCGATGAGGCGACGCCCGTGAAGCGCTCATAGTGACCAAGGTCCAAGTCGGTCTCGGCACCGTCGTCGGTGACATAGACTTCGCCATGCTGGTACGGGCTCATCGTGCCCGGATCGACGTTCAGATAGGGATCCAGCTTGCGCAGGCGAACGGAATATCCCCGCGCCTGCAAAAGCGCTCCAAGTGCTGCGGAAGCCAAGCCTTTTCCGAGAGAAGAGACCACGCCGCCGGTTATGAAGATCAACCGCGTCATGGAATTGCACCTTGGCGCAAGGCACGACGTGGCTCAAGCGCTTTTGCGGCAGGACTCACCGAAACATAGCCTTGATCTTTGACGCGACTCAGCGCGCCGGTGGAACGGATGGCGAAGCCGGAACAGCCGGTGTCGTCGCGGGCGGCAACACCGTGCCGGCCGCCGGATTGGTCGGCGGAAGCGTCGGCGACTGCCGCGACGGAAGCGTCGGAGGTCCGGCCGGTCTTCCTGGCAGCGTGGTACCAGACGACGTCGCGGGGTTGAGGATGGATGTCGGGCGCCGTGCACCCAGTGTCAACATTGTCAGGGCCAGGCTGGTGACAAAGAAGACCATCCCGAGAATTGCCGTGGTGCGGGTCAGCGTGCTCGCCGCGCCGCGCTGCGAAAATAATCCGCCAAGACCTGAGCCGCTGCCGCCGATCCCGAGCGCCCCGCCCTCGGAGCGTTGCATCAGCACCACGAGAATCAGCGCCACCGCGACAAACAGGTGAATGATGATCAGTACAGCTTGCATGAGGACATGGGGGATAGGCCGTGTGGGAACCCGGCGTCAATAACAAAACGCAGAAGTGACACAGTTAACGGGAAGGGATGGATTGGAGAATGGAAAGAAAATCTGCCGCTTTGAGACTGGCGCCGCCAATCAAGGCCCCACCGACACCGGGCAACGACAGGATTTCGCCGGCATTGTCCGGCTTTACGGAGCCGCCATATAGAATCCGGATCTGCGCCCCTTGTTGGCCGAAGCGTTCGATCAACACAGCGCGGACCGCTTCATGCATTTCCACGATCTCCTGCGGCCCCGGTGTGCGCCCGGTCCCGATCGCCCACACCGGCTCATAGGCAACAGTGAGTTCGGCCGGCTTGAATTTCGCTTCCATGCTTGCGCTGAGTTGGCGCCGGACAACAGCAACCGCCTGACCCCGATCGCGCTGAGCCTCACTCTCGCCAATGCACAGAATTGGCTCCAGACCCGCACGCGAGGCCGCAGCGAGCTTCGTCGCGACGATGCCATCCGTCTCGCCGTGATACTGGCGGCGCTCGGAATGTCCGACAATCACGGCGGTGGCGCCGGCATCGCGCAGCATCTCTGCTGAAATTTCGCCGGTGAACGCACCGGAACTCTCGGCGTGGCAATCCTGCCCGCCAATCTCGACAGGCGCGTTTTCGACGGTTCTTGCCGCCTCTGCGATCAGCGTCGCAGGGGGGCAAATGACAATGTCTGCCGCCGGACGCTGACCGGCGCTGCGCACCAGCGCGCGGATTTCCGCCAGCGAAGCGTGCAAACCATTCATCTTCCAGTTACCCGCCAGGAGCGTGCGCATCAATTCTCCATACCGGCGGCCATGCAGGTCCTCCGACGGTCATGTGTCACGGTCACGAAAGTGGGACGGCTGATCAGACGAATGAACATCACTCCGGGGCCGGCGTCGCCAATTGAGCGCCTTTCGGGATGGTGTAAACCGCGAGTATCTTCATCGGCGACCCGCCGTTTTTCACGCTGTGCTTCACCCCGGCTTCCAACCGGAAACTCTGCCCCGCCCGCACATGCATGTTGCCTTTACCATCGATGACAAAATCGCCCTCGCCCTCGAGCACATAGGAGATTTCCACCCCCGGATGCGTGTGGCGCGCGGCGACCATGTTGGGCGCGATTTCCGTCACCGCCAGAATGACAGTGTATTTGCTGCCCGGAACGTCGGTCTGCTGCAATATGGTTCGTGTCGGCACATAATTGTTTTCGGCCGCGAACGGCGCAGGCGACAGCAGGATGCAGCCCAGAACCGCCGCGGCAACGGGCAACGCGCGAGACATGGTCAAAGGCTCTCCGTGATTTCGCGCGAAACTAACAGTGTTGCGTCTGCGCGTCGATGCCCGGAGCATTTTGCGATATCTTTGAATCGCAATATGCCCCAGCTTTATTAACGGCGCCTTTTGTACGGCCCGCCGCCGCCGACAGCTTCGGTGGTTAACCGAAAACCCGCTAGCCGAGCGGCTCAATCCCCGCCGCCGGCAATGCTGCGATCAGTTCCGAAACTGTCGCATGGAGCACCGGATGGCGCCACGCCGGCGCAACATCGCGCAACGGACAAAGCACAAACAGCCGCATGTGCATGCGGGGGTGGGGAAGCTCTGGTGGTCCATGCTCCACCCGCTGATCGTAATCGATGATATCGAGGTCCAATGTCCTCGGTGCATTCGCGGCACCGCGCCGGCGGCCGAACTCTGCCTCGGTTTTGTGCAGCACTGCGAGCAATTCCGAAGGCCGAAGTTCCGTCCGCACCCGCGCAACCGCATTGATGAAGGGCGGATCGGTTGGGTTCGGCCAGGCGGCAGTTTTGTAGAAACCAGATCGCTTCTCAACCGTTATGCCCCATTGGGCCAACTGAAGCAGTGCCTGGCTTAGTGTTTCCGTTGGTGCACCGGCGGGGGAAGCGAGGTTGGCTCCAAGCGCAATCAGGATCACACGGGCCCTCGATTATTGGCGCAACCGGTCAATTACGGCCGGG
Source organism: Micropepsaceae bacterium (assembly GCA_036273455.1). GTDB lineage: Bacteria > Pseudomonadota > Alphaproteobacteria > Micropepsales > Micropepsaceae > CAIYRG01. Next base: position 7,663 of record DASUHP010000068.1, read on the forward strand.
TCACTGTGTTCAGCGATTTCATGGAGGTCATACAATGCTGTTCTATCCTCAGGAAAAGATTGCTCTTTTCGTGGATGGCGCCAATCTCTACGGGGCTGCCAAAGGCCTGCAATTCGACATCGACTACAAGCGGCTTCTGGAACTCTTCGCCCGCAAGGGCCTCCTGGTCAGGGCGTTTTACTATACCGCACTCGCCGAGGAGCAGGAGTTTTCTCCGTTACGGCCGCTGATCGACTGGCTCGACTACAATGGCTTCACAGTCGTCACCAAACCGCTCAAGGAATACACCGACGCGCAAGGCCGGCGCCGCGTCAAGGGTAACATGGATATCGAACTCGCCATCGACGTCATGGAGATGTCGGAGCGGATCGATCACGTGGTGATCTTCTCCGGTGACGGCGATTTCCGGAAACTGGTCGAAGCGGTGCAGCGCAGGGGCAAGCGCGTTTCGGTATGTTCGACCATTCGTACCCAGCCGCCGATGGTGGCGGATGAATTGCGCCGACAGGCCGACAACTTCATCGAACTGGAAGAACTCAAGCCGATGATCATGCGCGAAGGCGGCCGGGCAAACCACCCGCATTTCCAGAACCACCTCGAAACCGCCTGATTTAAAATATCATTGTCATCCCCGGCGCGCCGCAAGGCGCGGAAAGGGGACCCATCCGCGCCGCGTCTGCGGCGCGAATACATCCTTAAGCGGCTCCCACTTGCATTTGCCCGCCCGCTGCGGTCGAACTCGCCCGTGAGCAAACCCGCCGAACAGGATTACCAACCACCGCCGGACTGTCCGCTGTGTCCCCGGCTGGCCGAATTCCGCCGGCGCAACCGCACCTGCTTTCCCGAATTCTTCAACAACCCGGTGCCGAGTTTCGGCAGTTTGGACGCGCGACTGTTGATCGTTGGCCTTGCTCCCGGACTGAAAGGCGCCAACCAAACCGGGCGTCCCTTTACCGGAGATTATGCCGGCGAATTGCTCTATGGCGCATTGCGACGGCTCGGACTCGCGGCCGGGAATTACAGAGCGCACGCCGATGATGGCCTGACACTGAATGGCGTGCGCATCAGCAATGCCGTGCGATGCGTGCCGCCCGAAAACAAGCCGCTACCGGTTGAAATCAACGCCTGCCGCACATTCCTTCTGGCCGAAATTGCGGCAATGAGGAATCTTGCCGCCATCCTGACGCTCGGCCAGATCGCCCATCAAAGCGTGGTCAGCGCACTCAGGCTGAAACGCAAGGACCACGCATTTGCGCATGGCGCGCAATACCGCGCGGGGCATCTCGCGCTCATCGCGAGCTATCACTGCTCGCGCTACAATACGAGCACCGGGGTCCTGACGACAGCCATGTTCGAATCCGCATTGGCCGCCGCCAAAACCGCAGCCGGCCTATAAGCCGAAGCTCTGACACTCTTGCCGCTACCAGACCCCGCAGCACACCCCGGCGACATCGCAGGTGTGGGGCAGGACGTAGCAGGAGAGGCTCGGGCAATGCTTCGGAATCCGACCGAGGGCTGAGTGGCGACTCAGCTGCACTCGAAATCACTGCCGCCCGTGGGGTGGCACAGATCGGGCCAGGCGCGGGCGCGCCAATAATCGAGCAGACCGGCCTCCCGCATCAGCGCTTTGAATCTTTCGGTTTTGCGCACGTCGGCCAAAGAAGAATGCCAAAGAAGACCGAACGTGTCGCCCGGTCCGCCGCGTTCTCCCGACCTGACTACGTGCTCATAACTGTCCAGCGCGCGCTCCGGCGCCCCGGTATAGAGAAAAACAAAATCCAGCGGAAACCCCGCCTGGTAGAACGGTGGGACAATCCGGGACGAAGACATTTTCGAAGGTGCAGCTCGAAGCATATCCGCCGCAGCAGCCCACAGACCGGGGTGATGCAGCTCGGAGTCGGGACTCGCGACGAGTACCGGAGGCGCAAAGTGTTCGAGGAGATCAGCGGCCTCCGAATAGCGGCCTTCCGAGGCGTAAATCATGGCCAGCAGCGGACGAACAGCGCCGAATTCGGTCACCGGCGTCAGCACCGTGATCGCTTCCCGGGTGCGGCCGTTTTCCCACAGCACCTTGCCGATGTCGGCATTCCAACCGGCAACGAAAGGCTTTGCACTGCGGAGCCGTTCAGCGACTCCCAACGCGTCCTTCCGCCTGCCGACATTGGCGAGCTGCTGCATATACACGTCGAGTATTTCCGGATTATCCGGGTCGAGACCGAGCGCCTTGAGCAGGAGATCTTCACTCGCGACCAGATTTCCGCGCGTGCGCTCCACCTTCGCGAGAGCAAGATAACCGTCGGAAAGTGCGGCATCGGATTCGATCGCGCGGCGTGCCGCCGTTTCCGCTTTCGGCAACAGCACCGGGATACCGTCTTGCGGATTCATCATGGCCGTCAGCACATAGGCCGACGCCAACAGGGCTGAAGCCGGTGCGTAATCCGGATACCGGGCCACAACCGGTTCGAGCATGTCGACCGCCTGCCGCGCCCCGAGAATTCGCGCCCGCACAAGCGACTTCGCCTGCAGGAATTGCTCATACGACCGTTCGTCTGGTTTTCCGGAAGCAGCCAGCGAAGATGTTTTGACATCGACTCCGCTACTGGAATCCTTCGCCGCCGCTGTCGGTTGGGCACCCCGGTTGCCGGTAAAAGCAGAAGTGGAAAGGTAAGCGCTGCCGGCCGTAACAATGGCAATCGTCGCGGCGATCGCCGCCGCCGCTGCTACGCGGCTATAAACAAAACCCTTCGCTAACGGAATGTGCGCGCTACGGATCGGCGGCGGTGTTTCCGTGGAAACCGGGCTTGCGGATATCGCAGCAAGTCGTTGCTGTGCGGGAAGTTCGGGCTGCTCAACGGCCTGCGCGAGAGCGTCGCGCGTTTCCTGCTCGGGGTGCGTGTTGAGTTGCGCTTTAAGCCGCTCGGCAAAATCGCGGTACAATTCAACCGCGGCGCTGCGCCGGCCGGTATCGCGATACAAATGCATCAAAAGACGAATGGTTGGTTCGTGAAGAGGGTCGACCCGCAGTGCTCGCATCCCTGCGTCTATCGCCCGCTGCAGCTCGCCCGCCCTGACGGCTATCGTTGCGGCCGACGTCAGGACGTCGACGGCCTGAATTCGACAGCGGGTTGCTTCGTCCCGGCACCAGGTATCGAATTCATCGCTTGCAATGCTGAGGCCGTCGAGGAAATCGCCGCCATACAGATTCGCCGCCTGTTGCAAACTTTCGGGCTCGGTCTGCGACGCGAGCCGCCGAAACTGCACCACGTCGACATCTACAGACGAGACGTCGAGCACGATCTCCCGCCCCTGCGAGGAAATCACCTGATGTCCGAATTTGCCGAACGCGCGCCGAAGGTTGAAAATGCAATTTCTAAGATTGTCGAGCGTGGCATCGCTGTCGCCGCCCCAGAGCAGCGTCGTCAGCTTGTGGCGAAACTCGCGTTCACCGGCGCTGACTGCAAGATAGGCCAGGAGCGCGCGTTCGCGCTTGCCCGGGACCGGAATATTTGCGCCGGTCGCAAGTTCGGTGAGCTCGAACTTGCCGAACAGGCGCAGCGACCATCGTGCACGACACTCGGTATTTTCCGCGTCCGCGGCCATCGGCCCTCAAATTTTCTGATGGTGAGTCGCTGGATCCGCTCACCACTTCCACGAGAGACGCGACTGTAACACAAACGTGACGGTCTGCCGACGCCGTCCCAATCGCAGCTACTGAGCATTTTGATATCCACCTCAAGGACTTAGGGTTAGCCTCAGCCCAGCGCGGAGAGCCCGGGGCTGGTCGTACATGGTGACGTGATCGCCACCCTCCATCACGGCCACGCGCGAGTTGGCGATATTGTCGGCTGCGAAGTAGATTTCCGCCTGCGGTGCGAAGCGCCAGCTGATCTTCGCGTTGAACGTCGTGGCGCCCGGAAGCACGAGTGTGTTCTGGTCGTCCGCAAAGCGCTTGCTCTGATAAGTTGCGTCGGCTTCCACCGCGATTGCCGGAAAGGGGAATGCCACGAAGCCTGGCGACACGGAAAGTCGCGAAGTCTGCGCAGGGCGTTTTCCGGTCAGCCAGGGCAGTGTATCGCCGCCATTCACCCGCGCATCCGTAACCGCGTAGGCAGCACGCAGAGATATGACATCCGCCAGCCGCCATCGCGCTTCGCCCTCCAACCCAAACGCCTGAACGTACCCGACATTCTGCCGTTGAATGAGCTGTCCCCCTGGCGGCAGAAAACCAGCATCCGGAAAAATTCGTGGGCCGATTGCAACAGTCACGCTGGAAATCGCGCCGGAAAGACGATTCCAGAAACCGGTGACATCCCAGGTCACCGCTCCGGCATTGCCGCCCATTCCAATCTCCGCGCCGTAGAGCCGTTCGGGTTCGAGCGCGGGATTGGCTTCCATCACCGTATTGCCCGAGCGGGTTAATCGGTACAGTTCGTTCAGTGATGGCTGACGAAAACCTTCGTAGCCCGCGGCGCGAACATACAAGGCGTCCGTAACTTCTTCGCGTATTCCGCCACGCAGTGTGGGGATAGTCCCGCTGCGAGCGCCAAATTCGTCGTCGAGGATTATTGAACCGTCGGCGAGGGCCCGCTCGAGCACATGTCCGCCTGAATCTCTCCATTGATCGACACGCGCTCCGACCGTGATCAGAAGATTATCGAGATGGGCGGCGGCTTCGGCGTAAATTCCGCCGACAAAACCGCGCCCACCCGAGAAGCGGTTCGCCTGGAACGCGCCGTCGCGATAGGAGAACAGCTCACGCGCCTCACCTTCGGTGAAGCGTGCATCCGCGCCAAGCTCCCAGCCGAGCCAATTAAATGCGCCGCGCACCGCAGCGTTTGCGCCCCAGCCGAGTGCAGGCGTGCCGTATACGTCTGAGAACGGTGTCGTCGAATTTCGGTCGGAACCAATGGAACTCGGGGTGGCGGTGAAATCACTGGCCCTAAACCAGATTTGCCAGCGCCATTCCGGTTCATCAATTGAATCGCGATGTGCGATGGTTGCACTGCCGGAAATGCCTTTCGCATCCGATCCATTGTTGACGATGCCGGCCCCCCGCCTTTCATCGTAACCGGCAAAGCGAACCGCCAGCAGCGTTCCTTCGAAAATTTCTGTGGCAGCACGCGCAGACAGGCTGCGCGCCTCGACGCTGACCGGCGTGTCGGCTGCGCCACGCTGAGACTTATCGACCGGGAACCAACCGCCGGATTTCTGGTAACTGGCCGTCGCGCCCAGACTTACACCCGCGGTCTGAGCGTTGCCCGCAAACGCGTAGCGTTGCTGATCCAGATTGCCTGCCTCGGCATCGATCCGCATGCCCGGAAGGTCGCTTTCGCTGAGTTCAATCACTCCGGTCAAAGCCCCGGCGCCGTACGGCCCCGCGCCGGCGCCGCGCACAATTTCCACCGACTGAATGCCTTCTACCGGAAGGGAAGCGGGCACGACCCACTGGCCGAATGGGTCGTTTTGGGGCACCCCGTCCAGTGTCACCAATGCACGGCCGACGCCAGAACCCGCGATCAGCGACCGCAGCGATACACCAACGCGAGCAGGGTAGGCGGAAGCGCTTGAGTAGCTCCTGAATAATGAGACGCTGGGCACCTGACGAAGGACTTCGTCAAGTTGCGGTGTGATCCGCAATTGTTCTGCATCGATAATAATTGTTGAGAAGGCGCCATTGCCTACAGGATCCGGCGGCCGGGCGGTGACAAGCACGGATTCCGGCGCGGCACCCGTTTGCGCGCCCGCGGGCGAAATCACCAATGCACCCGCCGCACAGAACGCCACGGCCTTGCAATGCCGTGCCCGTGCCCGCGCCATTGAGCGTGCAGCCATGCTCCCCCCTAAGTGGCATTTTGGCTCAGATCAACAGATGCCGCTACAGCGGCGTAAACTGCAGCACCAGCGCTGTGTTCTCGTCACTCGCCCTGCGACGTGCTGATTTTTCGCGCGATCAGCAACTTTGACAGTAAGGGTGACGATGTTCTGACGCGGCCATAACGGCCCCCGTGACGCCCCGCCCATAACCTCGCGTTGTAAATGCGGCGGAGTTCATCGATGCGGCTCGGCGGAATGGCAGTTGCGGCTTGTTTTGTATTGATTGCTTTGGCCGTTGCGGCCTGCGCGGGCGCCGGAGGAAATCCTCCCGCCGCGATGATAACCAGCCCGGCGACGGTTCCCGCCACGCCGAGTGCAAACAGCTCGCCACCCGGCGGAGGAGGGCCGATCGAGGAATTCACGCCGACCAGCAGTCCGTTTACGGAATTGCAACTGCCTGAAGGAAACTTCGCAATCCTTACAGTCGGGGGCACACCTTATGATGGGCCGGAAGATTGTCCCTTTTTATTGACGCCGCCAGAACCGGCCACGGCGGGAACAAATGCCACGCACTCTACCTCCGGCATGCAACCGTCCACCGGTGAGGTCTATCCGTTCAAACAGACGGTTATCAGCGTTACCGGCTCTTACACAGTTCCGGACGCCGCGGTAAACGCAGGCGGCGCAAGCTTATCCGTCGTCGACTGGAAGGCGTCGGGCGAGAGCCAGTTTCGGCTGACCATTCCCGGCCTTGGAGTAGATTCAACATTCACGTCGGCTTCGCTGCTCAAAGGACCGTCAACTGTCCTCGGCGGGACCTTTCAACTCGTGACATTCAGTTTCAATTACGCGCTGCTTGGTATGTGGCAAGTGGACAGCATTGCCCACCCCATAGGGTGCTGCACTTATCTGCATGATTTCGGAGCATTCATCTCAGGCTACGAGACACCCGCCTCAGCAATTCCCGCTGCTGGAACTGCCGTCTATTCTGCTACAGCAAACGTAGCCGGTTATCTGACAGCCCCGTTTGTCTTGGCTTCCCTGGCCGGCGATGGCTCGTTTTCCGCTGATTTCAGCAGCGGAGTGATAACGGGCAACTTCACCAACATGGTGGCCAGCAACAGGGTCACGACTGCTCCGTGGAACGATGTGTCGATCACGGCATCGTTAATATCAGGAACGAGTCATTTTAGTGGCTCGACTGCCGTTACATCGGCGCCCGATGCAGCCTTTGCGATAAGTCGGACCGCCAGCGGCCACATTGATGGCGGCTTCTACGGACCCAACGCCAATGAATTGGGCGCAGTGTGGTCCCTTTCCGACAGTACGTCGGTGGCCATCGGCGTGGTTCGTGGAACCCACTGATTATTACTTGGCGACACCCGGCCTACGGAGTGATCTCTATGCGGACCAACCGGATTTGTGCGGTATCACTTCTGGTCAATGTGCTGGCGCTCGGTGCGTGTGCCGGCGGACACTACACCGTGCAGGTCAATCCAGCTGCGGCCGCAGCCATTCCGGCAATGCTGGCCATTCCCAATGATCCCGACACCGGGAGTGTGGGCCCCATTGCGGCGCCGGCAGCCGCCGTCTGGGGCAATGCGCCGGCGCAGATTGCCACTCCTTCCGGCCCGGCAATCACGACGCAGCCTCCGGTCAATACGACCTTTCCCGTTCTTGCGGCGGGACTGCAATTCACGGTGTTCGGCGGCGTATCTGCCATTACCGGAGGCGCCACGGCGACCGTGACGGGCAGCGGGCCCGGAGATTTCTCGGACGATGTGACCTACGCCAGGCTGTTTATTCCGGCAGCAAACATGAGCACGCTGCTCGAGTTTCCAATTCCAGCTTCCCCCCGGTTAAATCCGGACGGCACGCTTAGCGGGCTCAACTACCTCGACTGGGGCCTGTGGGGCGATATTGGAGGTGGGAACCCGCTGGTCGGGGGTACAGCCGGCGCCTATGTGGTTGGTTATGAAGCCCCGCTTTCCACCATACCGTCGAGCGGCCAGGCCAGCTTCGCAGGCAACGCATTCGGCTCTGTCTTTGCGTCCTTCGACGGGCATGTGAAGTCAGTCACTGTCTACGGAAACGCGAGCCTTTCGGTGGATTTTGCCTCAGGCGCCGTCATCGGCGCATTGACCGCAATGGCGGCTGGTGGTGCTCCCTGGAACGACGTTTCGCTGAGTGCAACGATCGCGGCGGGATCAACCCGATTTAGCGGGAGTACCGGTGTCACAGCGGCGCCTGCGAATCCATTCGCTCTGGGCGCGTCGGCAACCGGGCACATTGATGGCGCATTCTTCGGTCCCACCGCACAAACGATCGGAGCGGTATGGACACTGAGTGACGGCACCGCCGCCGCAGTCGGAGCACTGAGCGTATCACGGTGAACGCGACAGTCATATTTCTGGCCGCAGCGCTCAGCGCCGGCAGCATGCCAGCGCTGAGCCAGGAATCTGCTCCTATGCAGCAACAGATTTCGCTGGAGCAGGCGGCGGCGTTGCTGCTTCAGGCGAACCGGATAGACGAAGCCGAGCGCGTGCTGACGCTCGCGTTGCGACAGGATCCGAATGATAATGAGGCAATTTTTCTGCGCGGCTTGGTCGAGGTCGCACGGCAGAACTACGACGCCGCGATCGAGGACTTCCGTCACATTCTTGCTGCCGAACCGCAGCGCGAACGCGTGCGCCTCGAACTTGCGCGCGCCTTCTTCCTGCAAGGCGATTACGAAAATGCCGAGCGCAATTTCCGCTTCGCCCGTGCCGGCGAACTGCCGGACGAAGCGAAGGCCAATGTCGATCAGTATCTGGCCGCAATCATTCACCTGAAGCGTTGGTCGTACAACCTGTCGCTGGGCCTGGCCGACGATACCAACGTGAATGGCGCAACCAATCTGCGCACGGTCTATTTGTATGGACTGCCGTTCACGCTTTCCGACAACGCACGGCAGACCAGCGGGGCCGGGGCAGCGATCGACGTATCCGGAGAGTTCTCACCGTTGCTGTCTCCCGATTCCAAATTCCTGATCGGGGGTCTCGTGCACCGGCTGCAATATGGCCGCGTCCAGTTCGATGACATGACGGTGTCTGTCTATAGCGGACCGCAATTTTTTCTTGGGAAGTGGCGCTTCGATGTGCTCGCAACGGGCTTCGGCCGCTGGTACGGCGAAGCACCCTATGCCGGGGGCACAGGCGGCCGCGCCTCTGCCGGTTATGCACTGCTTCCGACGTTGCAGATTGGACTGAATGTCGAAGGGCAGAGCGTCTGGTATCGCCCGGTCTCAGACCAGAATGGACCGGTTTACGCAGCGAGTACGGAGGTGGCATATACGGTGACACCGTCCAGCATTGTGCGGGTATCGGGCGGCGTGGCGATCCAACAGGCGCAGCTGAACGCTTATGCAAACGACACCTATTGGGCCGCCCTCGACTACTATCAGGATCTGCCATTTGGCTTTTCGGCCAATCTTGAGCCCGCGTTTTTCTCCGCGAATTATCGTGCGCCGCTGGCGGCATTTGGCGCGACGCGCGTTGATCATTCCTGGGCAATTCGGCTCGATCTCCTGAACCGGCGTCTCGAATATCGCGGGTTCGCTCCGCGCATTTCTCTCATTCACGCACATCTCGACAGCACGATCGCGCTCTATCGCTACGCGCGCGATCAGGTGCAGTTCGGAATAACCCGCCAGTTCTGATGAAGAGGAGGCTATAATGACGCCGCGCAGGATCAACGTCGCAATGATGGTATTTTCGGCTGCCGTGCCGCTTTCGGGCTGTGGCGGTGGGGGTGGAGGAAGTATCGCCGCGACCATTGCTCAGGGGAGCGCAGGAGTCGTGGCTTCCTCAGCCACGCCGGTCGCTCCACCCGCTCCAGTTTGCGATCCCGCTGTGTGCGGGTCTGTGGGCGCGCCAGCGCCGGCGTCGTTCGGCAGCAACCCGGCCGCGCCGCAACTGGCGCTTCAGGGCGGCCCAACTTTCGCGGGCGCCTACTCTGCGACATTTCCACTGTTGTTCAGCGGCTTCCAAAGAACAGACACTGGATTGACTGCGATCCCGCCCGGCGAAGGGGCGACAATTACGGTCACCGGCTCTGCGCCGAGTGGCGGCCAGTCTCCTGTTACATGGGAGATCCGTGTTCCGTCGGCGAATGTCGACGACAGCGAATGGAGTGTTGTCGGCTTCTATCAGAGCTTCGGACTCGGTGAGATCATCGAGGCGCTGAGCTATGTAGCCATGGGCAATTGGGAAACCTCGCCGCAATGGTCCTACATCGGTCCATCGCAGTCGATCGGTGCATTCGTGTTCGGTTACGAGACGCCGGTTACGTCAATGCCGGCGTCAGGGCAGGCGATGTTTACCGGCGAGGCAAATGCAGCAGTTTTTCAGCCCGCACAAATCGTTTATGTTAGTGGAAGAGCAGCTCTTTCAGTGGATTTTTCCTCAGGAAAGATCTCCGGCGCATTCACCGGCATGGCCGGATCCTCGGTGGGATACAGTGAGCCCTGGAACGATGTTTCCATAAGTGCCGCCATCGCTTCCGGGACAAACCGGTTTAACGGTGTCACGGCCGTCACCTCGTCGCCCAATGGATTCGCCACCCTGAAGCTGTCCGCGACAGGATCGATCAACGGGGCCTTTTACGGTCCGGCCGCGCAGCAGCTTGGTGCGATCTGGACGGTGACCGACGGCACTACCAGCGTCATCGGCGGGGTCATTGCCGGCCACTGAACGGAATTGCCACCAGTGAGTGCGACAGCGGAGATTGAAACTCAGTTCGGGGCCTCGCCGCATTGAAAACCAACAACTGGATCTTCTCACGCTACAGCGTGACCCCAATTCAACGTAATCGGATCACGCATTCGCTTTGGCGACCTGTGAAATGAAGGTGAGGACTACCCAAATGCTAAACCCTTCGACATTTCGTGTGCCTGCTCTTCTAATTCATGGGCTGCCCGTCGCGCTGGTGCTCGCTGGATGCGGTGGCGGGGGTGGAGGAAATCTCGCTACGTCGATTCCCGAGGGGAACGCAGTCGCGGCGACCAGCTCAGTCGCGCCGGTCGCTCCACCCGCTCCGGTTTGCGATCCCGCTGTGTGTGGGTCTGTGGGCGCGCCAGCGCCGGCGTCGTTCGGCAGCAACCCCGCCGCGCCGCAACTGGCGCTTCCGGGCGGCCCGACTTTCGCGGGCGCCTACTCTGCGACATTTCCACTGTTGTTCAGCGGCTTCCAGAGAACAGACACTGGATTGACTGCTATTCCGCCGGGTGAAGGGGCGACAATTACGGTCAGCGGCGCTGCGCCCAACGGCGCTCCTGTTCAATGGCAGATCAGTGTTCCGTCGGCGAATGTCAACGATAACGGATGGGGTGTTGTCAGCTTATATGACGATGCCCTGGTGGGCGATGGTCCGATCCAGGCGCTGAGCTATGTCGCGGTGGGCTATTGGAAGACCTCGCCGGAATGGTCCTACATCGGTCCATCGCAGTCGATCGGTGCATTCGTGTTCGGCTACGAGACGCCGGTTACGTCAATGCCGGCCTCAGGCCAGGCGACGTTTACCGGCTATGCGAGTGCAGGAGTCTTTCAACCCGGACAAATCAATTACGCCGACGGGAAAGCGGCTCTTTCGGTGGATTTTTCATCCGGCAAGATTGCCGGCGCATTCACCGGCATGGAGGTAAGCCCCAATGTACCCTGGAATGATGTTTCGGTAAGCGCTTCCATCGCTTCCGGGACCAACCGCTTCAACGGTGTCACGGCCGTCACTTCCTCGCCCAATGGATTCGCCAGCCTGAAGCCGTCCGCGACGGGCTCGATCAACGGGGCCTTTTACGGTCCTGCCGCGCAGCAGCTTGGCGCGGTTTGGACTCTCAGCGACGGCATCACCAGCGTAATAGGCGGTGTCACCGCAGGCCACTAACGCTCATCTTCTGGATCGCAGTGGATTACTATCGCGATCTTCCGTTCGGCTTTTCGATCAATGTCGAACCGGCATTTTATCGCAGCGGATATGGTGCCCCGCTTGCCGCCTTTGCGACAACACGCGTGGACAGCAGCTGGGCTTTCAGGGTGGACCTGCTGAATCGCCGCATCGAGTATCGCGGGTTCGCGCCGCGCCTGTCCCTGATTTATGTGACAGAACAGAGCACGATTGAGCTTTACCGCTTCAGCCGGTTTCAGGTCCAGGTCGGAATCACCCGCCAATTTTGAAAGCAGACCGGCTCATCCCATAAATGGGGCCGCGTGCACGCTGCAGAAAAATTCAGGCACGTGTCCGCAGAAGCCGGAAGGGCGAAGATGGAAGCAGTTTTGGGCGGGCGGAAGAGCTATCCGGCCGGAATGCCCGTCGGCAAATTGAACATGCCCTCGTTTAGCGTGTTGAAATAAGCGAGCACATCGCTGGTTTTCACCACGTCGGCGTATTTTGCGTTCATGTCGCACAAGGTGATGGCGTGGCTCGCCTCACTGCGGTCGAAGCAGCCATCCTCAACCATCGCAACGCGATAATTATAGCTGAACGCATCGAGCACCGTAGCGCGAACGCAGCCCGACGTTGTCGTGCCGGTTACAATCACGCTGTCGCAATTGAGCTGCGTCAGATAACCCGCCATTGGCGTGCCAAAAAAGCCGGATGGCTTCAGTTTGTAAATCACGAGGTCCCTCGGCTCCGGCGCGATCTCATCGACAATGTCGTAACCGTGCCGATTGCTCGCGGTCTTCGGGGATTCCTTGCTGCGCGAATTCTTGTTCGCCCATCCGCCGGCATCCCAATTGTCGGGGCGCCGCACGCCGGTCGTATAGATCACCGGCAGGCCCTTCTCATGCGCCGCGTCGATCAGTTTTCTGATCTGCGCAATGGCGACCCAGCTTTCCGCGCCACAGGAATTCCGCCAACGCTTGATCGATTCCAGGATTGGCTCCGGTTTGTCGCCGCAAAAAGCGTAACTGACATCGATCACCAGCAGTGCCGGCCGCTTGCCAAAACCCGCATGCGCCCCATATCCCGCCGCTTCAAAAATAATCTTGTCGCGTTCGGTCAGAAACTTGTTCCAGATCGGCTCGGCCATGCACATCCACTCCCATTGGCGAATTCAACTATAACGGTCTTCTTTCCACGGATCGCCTTCATTGTGATAGCCGCGCACCTCCCAGAATCCGGGTTTGTCTTCGGCGGCGAATTCGATCCGCGTGACCCATTTCGGGCTTTTCCAGAAATACCAATCGGGAATGATCACCCGCACCGGCCCGCCATGCTCGCGCGGGATCGGCTTTCCCTCCCACGAATGGGCGAGCAGCACATTCGGCTCGTCGAAAACGGCCCGTTTCACATTGGTCGTATAGCTGTCGCGTGCGGTGAACAGCACAAAGCGCGCCTCGGGTTTTGGCCGCACCAGTTCGACGATGTGACGCGCCGAAACACCACGCCAGTGATTGTCGTATCGGCTCCATTGCGTCACGCAGTGGATGTCGGAGACGAAATCCTCATGCGGCTGAGCCATGAATTGGTCGAGAGTCCAGAACACCGGATTGTCCACCAACCCGCCGATCTCGAGCCGGAAGTCCTGCGGGCGAATGATGGGTTGAACCCCGAGATCGAGAACCGGCCAGTTCGTCACTTCCTTCTGGCCGGGCGGCAGACGGTTGACGCGGCCGAAATCCGGCCGTCCGGTAAGCAACCGCCCCTGCTTCGCCCAGTCTTCCTTCGATCGGATCAGTTTGTCCCTGATCTGTCCAATGAGACCGGGCTTGTCGTTTTCGTCCGCCATCGGCTTCAGCCCTTCGCGCGGATCAGCCGCGCCTTGTCGCGGGCCCAGTCGCGCGCTTTTTCCGTTTCGCGCTTGTCGTGCAGTTTCTTGCCGCGCGCGAGTCCCAGTTCGACCTTGGCCCGTCCCTTCAAATTGAAATACAGCCGCAAAGGCACCAGCGTCATGCCTTCGCGCTGCACCGCCGACGAAAGCCGGCGCACTTCCGATTTCCGCACCAGAAGTTTGCGCACGCGCCGCGGCTCGTGATTGAAGCGATTGGCCATGGTGTATTCAGGGATATAGGAATTCACCAGCAGGATTTCGCCGTCCTTTGCCTGGGCATAGGATTCGCCGATATTGGCTTTGCCGGTGCGCAGACTCTTCACTTCGCTTCCGGTGAGAACCACGCCCGCTTCGAGGCTCGACTCGATGAAATATTGGTGGCGGGCTTTGCGGTTGTCGGCGACCACGCGTTCGCCGCTGTCCTTTTTCTTCGCCACTATTTAAGTAAACCCGCCGACTGCATCGCTTCGCGCACAATCTGCTTGCCGTGCTCACTCAATGGCATGATGGGCAGGCGCGACTCCGGACCGCATAACCCGAGAAGCGAAGCCGCATATTTCGTCGGTGCCGGGCTTGCCTCGCAAAACAGCGCATCATGCAGCGGCATCAACCGGTCCTGGATGGCAAGCGCTGCTGCGAAATCTCCCTTGAGACATGCATTCTGAAATTCGGAACAAAGCTTGGGCGCGACATTGGCCGTCACCGAGATGCAGCCACGGCCGCCATGCGCCATAAATCCCAGCGCCGATCCATCATCGCCGGACAGGCGGAGAAATGACTTCGGCAGTGCCCCACGGTCGCGGCTGGCCCGTGCAACGCTGCCGGTCGCGTCCTTGACACCGATGATATTCGCAATCTGCGCCAGCCGGGCGATCGTCTCGACCGAAATCTCCACCACGCTGCGGCCTGGGATGTTGTAGAGGATGATCGGTATGTCCACCGCCTCGGCAATCGACGCAAAATGGCGATACAGCCCCTCCTGGGTCGGCTTGTTGTAGTAAGGTGCCACCGACAACACGGCGTCCGCGCCGGCCTGCCTGGCGTGACGGGTGAGTTCAATCGCCTCGCTGGTGGCGTTGGAACCGGCCCCGGCAATCACCGGAACCCGGCCGGACGCTGCCGCAACGCAGATCTCCACAACCCGCTGATGACCGCGATGATCAAGTGTCGGCGATTCGCCCGTGGTTCCGACCGGAACGAGTCCATGCGTACCCAGGCCAATCTGCCATTCGACGAATCGCTTCAGTGCCTCTGAGTCGATATCGCCGCCCTTGAATGGTGTGATCAGCGCGGTGATGGAACCCTGGATGCGGTCTCGGAGGGAAGTCATATTCGCCTTTGATCTGCGTGTGGCCGGGAAACTTAGTCTTTCACAAAGCAACGCGCAAAGATTTGGCCTGTGCAGCGTCAAAATATCGGGAACGAGGTTTTTATCCCGGCGTAGCGTGATAGACTGGCGGTCTCGCATCCACAGACGTCCCGCGCACGATGAAATTTCGTCGCAAGTTCCCGGTCGAAGCCAGACAGGTCCTGCCTGCCGCGCTGATTCTTGCGCTCACCGCCGGCCCTTCGGTGCCGCTGGTGCTTGCCCATCCGACAAAGCAAAATAGTGGTCCGCGGCTTCCTTCACTGATGCTGACGCAATACCAGACGACGACACCGGCCGTGCCCGCTTCGCCCGCGCCGGTGACCGTGCCGACTGCCACACCGGTTCAGCGGCTCACCATCCCGGCTCCGGATGCGCCGCCGTCCAGCGGAAATATTCCACCCGCCGTCAAACCCGATCCCTCTCCCGACGGAATGTTGCTTGAACAGGCATTGGCCGCGGCCGCCAGGGACGATTGGTCGACCGCACAGACTTACGCCTCCGAGACAGCCAATCCCGTCCTGCGCGACATTATTCAATGGAAATATCTGCTGGATGAAGACAGCGGCGCCAGTTTCGATGCGATTGTCGCATTCCTCAATTCCCATCCACGCTGGCCACGGCTGAATGCCCTCCTTATCCGGGCCGAGAAGACGATGCCCGCCGATCTCGATCCGGCGCAGGTCATCGCCTGGTACGGCAACCGGACGCCGCTGTCCGGCCTCGGCATGATTCATCTTGGCGAAGCCCTGATGAGCACGCGTCGGGTTGCCGATGGTGTTGCGCTGATCAAGCGGGCATGGATCGAATTCACCTATGCGCCTTCTGACGAGAACAACATCATGGCGGCGCATGGCGACATACTCACGCTGGAAGTGCAGAACCTGCGGCTCGATCATCTGCTTGCCACGGGTGATGCCGGTGGCGCCAAACGCCAGCTCGCGCGGGTGGACGTGACAGAGCGGCGGCTAGGCACGGCGCGGCTGGAGATCCAGGCCAACCCGGCCAGCGTGAAATCGGTCCTCGCGAAGCTGCCGGTATCGGATCAGGCGGATCCGGAATTCATGCTCGAAGTCGCCAAAGCCCTGCGCCGGCTCGGCGACGACGACGAAGCCTGGGTCGTGATGGAAAAGGCGCCCACGGACAAAAGCGCACTGGTGTTGCCGGCACGCTGGTCCGCCGAACGCCAGATCATGGCGCGCGATGCGCTGAAGACCGGGAAGGTCGATCTGGCCTATCGTTTCGCCTCGGCGCCCGTGCTGGATTCCTCATCCGGCGGGACCTTCATGGATGCCGAGTTTCTCTCCGGCTGGATTGCGCTGCGCTACCTGCACAACACCGATCTCGCCTATCGACACTTCGAGCGGCTGCTCAATGGTGTGACCTACCCGATCAGCGTCGCGCGGGCGCGCTATTGGCTCGGGCGCACCGCCGAGGCGGCGGGCGATATGGCCCGCGCGGCCGATGAATATTCCAGGGCTGCGGAGAACCCCGAAACATTTTACGGCGAACTTGCGATCGCCAAACTCGCCGACAATCCGCTGCTCAAGGTGACGGACGCTACGGGCACTCCGTCGCCGAAGGCCCGCGCCGGCTTCGAACAGGACGAACGCGTGCGAGCCATCCGGCTGCTCGCGGAAACCGGGGATCGCGCCGACCTGCGCCAGTTCGCCACCGCGCTTGTCAATGAACCGCCTTTGCCCGACCAGCTGCAGATGCTCGCCCAGTTGCTGGCAGATACCGGCGATACCGCGATGAGCGTCCGCGCCGCCAAGGCTGCCAGCTATGCCGGATATATTCTTCCCGGCTATCTGCATCCGATCGTTGCGCTGCCGAATATCGGCTATGGTCCGGAGCCCGCGCTTGTGCTGGCGATTGTGCGTCAGGAAAGTGAATTCGATCCCGCTGTGGTGAGCAGCGCGGGTGCACGCGGGCTGATGCAGGTTATGCCGGCATCGGCCAAACGGGCCGCAGACCAGCTCGGCATCTCCTATCGTCTCGCCGATCTCACGTCCAATCCGACATATAATATCCAGCTCGGGATGCAGACGCTGAGCCAGTATCTCGACCTATGGAATGGCTCCTACATCCTTGCGATCGCCACCTACAATGCCGGGCCCGCCAATGTGTCCAGGTGGGTGGAGACGTATGGTGATCCGCGCAACCCCGGGGTTGATCCGGTGGACTGGATTGAGTCGATCCCGTTCCCCGAAACCCGC
Source organism: Micropepsaceae bacterium (assembly GCA_036273455.1). Lineage (GTDB taxonomy): Bacteria > Pseudomonadota > Alphaproteobacteria > Micropepsales > Micropepsaceae > CAIYRG01. Next base: position 24,869 of record DASUHP010000068.1, read on the forward strand.
AATTACGTCCAGCGCGTGATCGAGAACCTCGAAGTCTATCGTGACCGTCTGGGTAATACCGACCGGCCGCTGTCGATCATTGCCGACCTCTACCGTCCGGGAACAGTCGAAGCCGACAGCACGAAGCCGATCCCGCTGGCCGCCGTTCAGGCGAGCGATATGACGAACGCCGCCCCGGCCGGCCATTAGACAAAGAAGAAGCCGCGGCTTCCGGTCAGGGAAACCGCGGCTTGATAGGAACGGCCCTTGCCTACATTCCGGCAGGTGCGGCCTTCTTGGCGGCACGACGCTTCGCAGGTCTCTTCGCTGCTTTGCGCGCCGGCTTTCTCGCCGCCTTGCTTGCAACCCGGCGCTTCGCTTTCCGCGCCGGCTTCTTTGCGGACTTGCGCGACGGCTTCTTCGCGGCGGCCTTGCGAACGGTTGTCCGCTTGGCCGCTTTCCTGCGCGCAGGTCTTTTCTTTGCAGTCATCGGCATTGAAACGACTCCCTCTAGAGTTTGGTCGGCGCGACATGCACCTCCCAAAAACGGGGCCAAATATGAGGATGTTGCGTGAACGAAGCAATACCGGCGGTTTTGCGCCGAATCGGATGTCAAGTGGAAATGCGAAAAAATCCCGGTTTTATTGACTTTTTTGCAATATTCCGTGAACTGACTAAAATTTGGTGAAAAACCTTGACAAGGTCTGCTCTGTACATTTTTGGACAGAATCCGCGAATCACCCCTCTTCGGGCAGTCCCAGCCGCCGCTTTAAGATTGCATTCACCTTTTGCGGATTCGCCTTCCCGGAAGTCATTTTCATCACCTGACCGACGAACCAGGCGGCCGCTTTGGGTTTTGATTTTACCTCCTCGAGCCGTGCCGGATTGGCCGCGAGAACCGACTCGACAGCGGCCTCGATCGCACTGTCATCGGTCATCTGTTTCAGCCCGCGCGTAACCATAATCTCCTCCGGAGTGGCGGGATCTCCCTGAATTTTTATCTCAAGTATCATCCTGCCGCCGGTGAACGAGAGCTGTCCGGACGTAACCAACTTCAGAATGTCTGTATTTGCTTGGTGGGATACAGGACTCGTGCTGATAGTAAGTCCAGCCTTGCTGAGGTGCCCCGGAACGTCATTCATATACCAGTTCGCGGCTACCTCCAGTGGCACTCCGCCTTGGACTGCACTTTCAAAGCCCTCACTTGCTTCGCGCTCCGCTACGAGAACAGATGCTTTGTATGGCGACAAACCCATCGAGACATAGCGGGCCTTCTTTTGGTCCGGCAGTTCGGGCAGGCCGCGCGCGATCTCATCGACAAAGGATTGATCGAGGACCAGCGGCAACAGATCGGGATCGGGGAAGTAGCGGTAATCCGGCGAGTCCTCCTTGGAGCGCATGGAGCGCGTCTCGCCGGTCTTCGAATCGAACAGCCGGGTCTCCTGGCGCACCGTCCCGCCGCCCTCGATAACATCGATCTGCCGCTGCGCTTCGTGCTCGACCGCCTTTTTAACAAAGCGCATCGAATTGACATTCTTGATTTCGCAGCGGGTACCGAGTTTGTCTCCCGGCCGGCGCACCGAAACATTCACATCGGCCCGCATCGATCCCTGATCCATATTGCCATCGCAGGTGCCGAGATAGCGCACAATCGCGCGCAGCTTGCCGAGGAAGGCCGAAGCCTCCGCGGATGAGCGCATGTCGGGCCGGCTGACGATTTCCATCAGGGCCACACCGGCCCGATTGAGATCAACATAGGTGTAGTCCGGATTCTGGTCGTGCAGGCTCTTGCCGGCATCCTGTTCCAGATGCAGCCGCTCGATGCCGACATGCACCACTTCGCCGTCGGGCATGTCGAGATCGACGTGCCCCTCGCCGACGACCGGATCCTTGTATTGCGAAATCTGATAGCCGGCCGGCAGATCAGGATAGAAATAGTTTTTGCGGTCGAACACCGAGCTGAGATTGATCTTCGCCTTGAGGCCCAGTCCGGTCCGCACCGCCTGTTCGACGCAGAAGCGGTTGATCACCGGCAGCATGCCGGGAAACGCCGCATCGACGAAGCTGACCTGCGCATTGGGCGCGGCGCCGAATTCGGTGGGTGCGCCCGAGAACAGTTTGGCCTTCGAGGCAATCTGTGCATGCACCTCCATGCCGATGACGATTTCCCACGGGCCGGTGCTGCCTTCGATCAGCTTGGACTGGGTCTGGCTCATACCGGTCTCCACCATGCGTCCGGCGCCGCCCTGAACGAAGCGGCGCGTTCAATAGCGCGTCCGGCCCGCAGCACCGTCGCTTCATCAAATGCTCTTCCGATCACCTGAAGCCCGAGCGGCAATCCATCATGGGACAGGCCGGCAGGCACCGATATCCCGGGCAGGCCGGCGAGGTTCACCGTCACGGTGAAAACGTCGTTGAGATACATCGCGACCGGATCGGCGGTTTTCTCGCCAAGACCGAAAGCCGCGCTTGGCGTTGCCGGGGTGAGCAGCACGTCGCATTGTTCGAATGCCTTCGTGAAGTCACGCGCAATCAGCGTGCGGACTTTCTGCGCCCGAAGATAATACGCGTCATAATAGCCGGCGGAGAGCACATAGGTGCCGATCATGATGCGCCGCTTGACCTCCCGGCCGAACCCTTCGGCGCGGGTCTTTTCATAGAGTTCGATGAGATCGCCGGTATCTTTGGCGCGATAACCGAAGCGCATGCCATCATAGCGCGCGAGATTGGACGATGCCTCGGCCGGCGCGACGATATAATA
>DASUHP010000069.1:0-56163 GCA_036273455.1 Micropepsaceae bacterium
CAGCGTGCCGTTCTGGATCGCGCCACCATTGAGCCCCAGCGTGACGCCGCCATTCTGGGTCTGCGTCGTCCCACCGAGATTGAGCGTGCCGCCATTGACGGTCAGCGTCGCGGTGTTGGCGCCGAGCGTGCCGGTACCGGATAGCTGCAATGTGCCGCCATTCACCTGCGTCCCGCCCGAATAGGTATTGGCGCCGGAGACAATCAGCGTGCCGCTGCCCGATTGCACGAGGACGCCGCTGCCGGAAAACACACCCGCGTATGTGACGCTGCCGGAGCGATCGAAAACGAACGCGCCGTTATCGCTGACATCGCCCGCGATTGAACCGGTGGTGCCACCGTTGCCGATCTGCAGCGTGCCGGCGTTCACATTCGTCCCGCCGCTATAGCTGTTGGCTCCAGTGAGAATCAGCGTGCCACTGCCCGATTGCGTGACGGCGCCGCTGCCGGAAACCACGCCGGCGAATGTGACGCTGTCGGAGCGGTCAAATACCACCGACCCGTTATCGCTGACATCGCCCGTGATCGAACCCGTCGTGCCGCCGCTGCCGATCTGCAGCGCGCCGGCGTTCACATTCGTCCCGCCGCTATAGGTGTTGGTGCCCGCAAGAGTGACTGTCCCGCCAGCAATGGTGAGAGATCCACCGCTGCCGCCATCCTGGATCGAGCCCGAAAAAACCGTCGAACCATTGCTGATGGTGAGCGCCTGCCCGCCGAGTGAAACCGTGCCCGCCTGACCCGGCGCGCTGTCGGCCAGGGTCGTGATGGTTGCTCCCGCTGTGGTTTGCGAAATGTCGAGTGTTCCGCCGGTTGCGACCTCGACAGCGCTGGAATCGGCAAGTGATTGGGTGCCGGAAAGCGCGAGCACGCCGCTGTTGATAATGGTTGCGCCGGTATAGGTATTGATGCCGGAGAGAGTCAGGGTACCGCCGCCCGATTGCGCGACGCCGCCGCTGCCCGAAATAACACCCGCGAATGAGACGCTGCCCGTACGGTCGAAAACGACCGCTCCGTTATCGCTGATATTGCCCGTGATCGAACCCGTCGCGCCGCCGCTGCCGATCTGGAGCGTGCCGGCGTTCACAATCGTGCTGCCGGTATAGGTGTTCGCGCCGGTGAGAATCAGCGTGCCGCCGCCAATCGCCACAGATCCGCCGCTGCCGCCGTCCTGGATCGAACCGGAGAAAACCGTCGAAGCGCCGGTGATCGTCAGCGTCTTCCCGCCGAGAGCAACCGTACCCGCCTGACCCGGTGCACTGGCCAAAGTGGTGATGCTTGCTCCCGACGTGGTCTGCGAAATATCAAATGTCGCGCCGGTTGCGATCTCGACCACGCTCGAATCGGCAATCGACCCGAGGCCGGAAAGCGCCAGAGTGCCCGCGCTGATGGTGGTTGTGCCGCTATAGGTGTTGACGGCGGAAAGCACGAGCGAGCCGGAATCGGTCTTCACCACATCGCCCGGACCGGACAATCCGTCGGAGATGGCAGCGCTCTGGATGACGGTCTGGCCCGAAGCGATGTCGAAAGTGGGATCACCGGAGATGCTGATCGCGTGGGCGTAAGTGCCGCCGGCGGTGAAATCGAGTGTCGTGCCTTCGGCCAGCGCCAGCGTTCCGCCATTGCCGAGATTGGCATCCGACGAAATGCTCAGTGTACCGCCATTCACCTGCGTGCCGCCGGAATAGCTGTTGGCGCCGGAGAGGGTCAGCGTGCCGCTGCCCGATTGCGTGATGGCGCCGCTGCCGGAAACCGCGCCTGCGAATGTCACGCTGTCGGAGCGGTCGAAAACGAGCGAGCTGTTATCGGCGACGTTGCCCGTGATTGAACCGGTCGTGCCGCCGCTGCCGATCTGCAGCGTCCCGGCGTTCACAATCGTCCCGCCGCTATAGGTGTTGTCACCGGAGAGAATCAGCGTGCCGCTGCCGGATTTCGCCACATCACCCGGTTGTAAACCATCGGCGATAATCGCGCTTTGCGTGACGGTCTGGCCGGCGGCAACATCGAAGGTTGGATCGCCGGCGACCGTGATAGCGTGAGTGTAAGTGCCGCCGGCGGTGAATGCGAGCGTGGTGCCGTTCGCGAGCCAAACCGGGGCACCACCGTTGCCGAGATTCGCGTCCGACGAAATGCTCAGTGTACCTCCCGCCACAAACGTGACGCCGGAATAGGTGTTGGTGCCGGAGAGCACTAGCGTGCCGGCGCCCGTCATATCGACGGTTCCGGGGCTCGCACCATCGGCGATCACCCCGGAGAGGGTCTGAGTTGTGCCTGCCGGCGGGGTGAAGAATGGATCGCCCGATATCGTGATTGCGTTGCTGACGGTGAAATCGCTCGTTCCGGCGAACGATAGCCAGCTGCTGGCCGCCATCGAAAGCGTGCCGGTGCCGAGCGCGGCATTGTTCCCAATAACCAGCGTCCCGAAGGACAACAGCGTGGTCCCGCCGGTATAGGTGTTGGCGCCGGATAGAGTGAGCGTGCCGCTGCTGGCCAGAGTCAGTGAACCGGCGCCGGAAAGCACACCGGCATAGGCGCCATCGGACGACTGATCAAAAACGACGCTGGCGTTATCGGTGATGTTGCCTTGCAGACTCCCGGTGGTGCCCTCGACCGTGCCGGAGCTGACAATGGTGCCGCCGGAATACGAATTGGTGCCGGACAGCACCAGCGTGCCGCTGCCGGTGAACGTGACGCCTCCGCTGCCCGAGATCGCGCCGGCGTAATTCGTGCTGCTACTCTGGTTGACCGTCAGCGTGCCGGCGCCAAGAGCAATCGCGCCACCGGTGCCGGAGAGCGAGCCAACGGTTTGGTGGGTCCCATTGAGATCGAACGTACCGCCATTGACTGCGAGTGTACCGGCACTGGTGCCCAGCAAGCCAAGACCCGAGAGCCGCAAGGTTCCGGCATTGACAATAGTGCCGCCGGTATAGGTGTTGGCGCCGGCAAGCGTTTGCGACCCACCGGCAATAACCAGAGATCCGCCGCTGCCGCCGGCAATGCCGCCATCCTGGATCATGCCGGAAAATGTGGTCGAGCCACTGGTGATGGTGAGCGCCTTCCCGCCGAGCGCGACCGCGCCTGTCTGCCCCGTCGCGCTGTCCGCCAGAGTGGTGATCGACGCACCGCCCGATTGCGAAATGTCGAACGTCCCGACAGTGGCAATTTCGATTGCGCTGGAATCGGCAATCGAACCCGCGCCCGAAAGCGCCAGAATGCCCCCGCCGATCATAGTTGCGCCGCTCGCGCTGTTGGCGCCGGAGAGCGCCAGCGTGCCCGCGCTTCCGGCCGGAAGAATCACGCTGCCGGTTCCCGAAATCGTACCGGCATAACTCGTGCTGCTGCTCTGATGGATGGTCAGCGCGCCGGCGCCAAGCGTGATCGCGCCGCCGGTGCCGGAGAGCGAGCCCACGCTCTGACTGGTGCCGTTGAGATCGAGCGTGCCGCCATTGACTGCAAGCGGTGCGGTCGTGCTGCCCAGCGTGCCGGTCCCGGAAAGCTGCAACGTCCCGGCGGTGATGGTCGTCCCGCCGCTATAGCTGTCGGTGCCGGAAAGGGTCAGCGTACCGGAACCGAGTTTGGTCAATGCACCGCCGCCGGAGGAGCCGATATTGCCCGACAGTGTCGCGCTCTTGCCGTTGGTATCGAAACTTCCGCCGCCGGAATTGAGCGTGATCGTCCGCGCGGAGTTGAAGGCTGCTCCCCACTGCAGCGTTCCGCCGTTGAAAGAGAGGCTCCCGGAAGCAGCGCCGAGCGCCCCATCGGCGCTGACATTCAATGTGCCGCCATTGATCGCCCACGGCGTTGATGCGGTGGTCGTGCCGGAGAGTGTCCAGATACTGGAGCCGGTCTTCTCGAAAATTCCGAAATTCTGGTACTGGCTGCCGATTGCGGAAGCCGCGAAACTCGGAGTGCCGCTGCCGCCGAGGATGAGCGAATCGGCGCTGCTGTTGGCGATGACGTTGCCGAGGATGTTTGAGCCCGCCTCCAAAATAAGGCTATTGACGGAGGTGGCCCCAGGAAAGCCCGATGGCGGCGCATTGAATATGATGGCATCGGCCCGCACTGAACCATCGGCGTTAAGCCCACCCGAGATGGTGCCGCTGTTGGTCAGAGTCATGTTTTGGCCGATGATGCCAACGCCGCCGGCGCCCGCGAATCCGTTGGTTCCTCCAGCGCCCCCGGCGCCGCCGGCCACTGTGCCCGAATTGGTGAAGATTTCGATGCCGGACGGCGGGGAGTAATTGGGGTTGTGGGGGATGTTGTAGCCCTGGCCGGCCGTGAACAGCACACCAACACCGCCGCTGCCGCCGCTGCCCCCGACACCGCCGGTATATGTGTGGCCGCCAAAAACGTAGGGCTGACCGTTTCCACCGGCGCCGCCGGCGCCGCCGCTGATCAAGCCCTGGTTCGTGTACGGTCCGATGCCGCCGGTGACGAGACCGTAACCACCGGCGCCACCGCCACCGCCGCCGTTCGGATTATTTGCGTAGCCGCCGTAGCAACAGCTGTAGCCCTTCGCAGACTGCCCCGCGCCCCCGGGAAAGCCATTAATCTGGCCCGTATTCGTCCCCGTAACTCCCGAGCTGCTAACGAGCGCGTTGGCGCCGCCATTGCCGCCGGAAGATCCCGTAAAAAGGTCGCGGGAATTACCTGGCTGCAAGCCGCCAGGGCCTCCGCCAGCACCGCCGCCGCCTCCTCCGCCGCCGGTTTTGCCGCCTGCGTAAGCCTGGCCGCCATTGTAGCCGCCAACGCCGATCCATCCGCTTCCGCCCGCGCCGCCTGCCCCTCCGGACGCGCCGGTTCCACCGTTCCCACCGCCGGCCTGGGCAGGAGAGACAGGATAATTGAGCAGCACGGCGGAAAGGACGGCGGTGGCCAGCAGAAGCTTGCGTCTGCGGCGGCGATATCGCGCTAAACCAAAATCATCAGGGGCCGGAGCTACGGGCGCGCCGGCCACGCGCAGCAAAACTCCAATGGCACAGCCCGCGAGCAAGTCCGCGCGGCGCAATAGGCACGGGCTCTTACGGCTACACCTCACGCAATCCCCTCGCCAGCCTGACGCGCCGTGAGGCGCGAACATGGCATTTCGCCTTGCAGTCGTCACCTGAAACTTTTACGAATACTTAACGGGGATTCGTACGGTTCGTACAGATTGTCGCTGCTGGGCCGCCACCCTCGCGCGACCGCAAATTGCCCCAGATCGGGTTCAACTCCGCATGCGGAGCATTACACGACGCACACTTTGCGCGGATTCACAGCAGGGTCGTTCCAGAAATTGTCGCCGTCATAGCGGCGGAAGATGTCGAGTGGCAGGATCGTCTTGCGTGGCTCGGCACGAACCCGCCGGTCAACGTGATGCAGACCCGGCGTGCCGAGACGCGCGTCGAATTCTTCGGCGTCGAATTCGACATTTTCAAAATCGTGCCGGAAACGCTTCTCGCCGATGAAATCGTAGATGGCATTCAGCGCGTCTGCCGGCCGCTCCGCCAGTGTCTCGTACCGGACCAACATCAGATTGCAGGCGTGCTCGCCGTAAAACCCTTCCTTCAACGCGTTCAGCGCAAATCCCAACATTCCGTCGCCGCGCGACACCGCCTCCGCCCGGCTGAAGACGGTACCGGCGGCCTCGAAATTGAAGATTTTTGACATTTCGAACGGATTGCGACGGATCAGGCGCTCGACCGAGTCGACGATCCAGGCGCATTGCCGCACGCAGGCGATCACTTTGGATTCGGGAAAAAGCTCGGCGAGCGCCGGCATTTTCGCGCACCATAAACGATTGGTATCGAAGATGATGGGTTTGGATTGGGCCGCATAGTAGTTTTCGAACATGCCCTTCAGGATGGCGCGTTTCTGCGTTTCATCGAGGAACATGGCGAATTCATTGGCGCCGCTCATGGCGCCCAGAAGCGCCGTGAGAAGATTTGCCGCAGGTCCCGACATCGCCGCGTGAAAGCGCGGGTTCTGCCTGAGCAGGGCTGCGAGTAGGGTTGAGCCCGCCCGCGGCAAGCCTGAGATGAAATGAATGGTCTGCGGCAATCCCGCCCCCCGTTCGGCAAACGCGACTAGCTAAGCCAATGATTCGGCCGAGGCGAGATGAAATTTTGGCGATTCTCGCATGTCGCGAGGAATTCGCAGAATGTGGCGAAGTGCTTAGTGCGAGCGTGTGCGGGAGCGCCGCTGGAGCTGCTCGCGCATGTCTTCCAATGCCCGCAGGTAGCCGAAATGCCAGTAGGCGCGCTCGACGCTACCCATCTCTTCGGGATTGGGCTCGAAAACCTGGTTGTCACGCAGCCAGGCGGTGATCTCCGACAGGCGATGTTCGATGCTGGCGTCGACCATCGCCCAATCCTGACCCGCAGCCGGGGGTGTTTTGTGCCGTCCGCTCATGTTTTGCAAACGCCTGGTCCGGCGCCATGTTCCGCTCGGGCCAGCCTGCGGTCGAGAAGCTGTGAAGCGGCGCCGCCGCTGGCTTTTTCCGCGGCTTCGCGGATTTCGAGAAAGGCTTCGGCATATTCGCCGCCGCGTTCATTGTGCATCGCGCCACGATAACGGTTGAGCGCCGCGGAGGCTTCGTCATAGCGCAGATTGGCGCACTGGCTGGCGTAACAGCGAACGGCCAGCATTTTGGCCGCCATATGGCTCGAAATGTCCTGCACGACGTCGAAACGCTGCAGCGGCGTCCACACTTCGAACATCCGCATCACCGGCCAGGGCCGGGGCAATCCGCGCAGTGCACCGATGGCAAGGCGCGCGGCGGCGCGATGATCGCTGTGGGATTCGGCGATATGCGTTGTGTACAGATAATCGGGAGCAAAGATGCGGATGACGTCGGCAACCCGGCGTACCAGCGAAGCGGTCGCCGTCAGCGCGCCATCCGGCTCGCGCCAGAACTCGATTCCCGCGACGCCCAGGACCCCCGCTGCGGCTTCGGCCTCTCTTTCGCGCAAATAGGCTGCCTCGCGCGGGGTCAGCACCGTGGAACCGCGCTCGCCGGACGTCAGATAAATCACGTGAATGTCGTCGCCGTCGGCTGCGTGTGAAGCCAGCGTGCCACCACAACCAATTGCCTCGTCATCGGGATGTGGGGTCAAGACCAGGATACGGGCCAAAGCGTCAACTCATCAGCAGGATCGCGGATAGGAAACGCCCGGAACGGCAGGATGGAACCGCAAAATCCCGCAGCCTTGACAGTCACGCAAACGGGATGCTGGCGGGCGAAACACACCGTATTAATGCGCGTAACCAATCCGGAGGCCGTGAAAACGGCCAGACGTTAGCGAAAGCTTAACAAATCCAGAATGGGAGACGACAATGACTCGCTTGACCACCTTGGCTTTGGGAGTGGCTACGGCGCTGTTCATCGCGGCTCCGGTGGCGATGGCTCCGGCTTCGGCCGCCGAGATGTTTTTCGCGATTGGCGGGCCAAACCCCCCGCCGGCTCCGCCGACGATCGTTCAGCCCCGGATGCCGCACACCGGCATGATATGGCGTGAAGGCCACTATATCTGGCGTGGCGGCCACTATGTCTGGAACAATGGCGAATGGGTGATGCCGCCTTACGCGACAGCCACCTGGACGCCTGGCCACTGGGCCGTCCATGACGGGCATAACGTTTGGATTGAAGGCCACTGGGAAGGCTGATCTCAGCTTTCTGGTGCAAAAGAACCCGCAGCCGACCGCTGCGGGTTCTTTTTTTGAATCATGGTTAATCCAGCCGATAGGCGATGGTGCTGAGCAACGCGATATACGGGTTGCGGGAGTCCAGGCGCGTGTGCTGCACAATGATCGGAACGGAGGATTCGATCAGCGAGGCATAGGAAGTGTCGCGCGGCACGGGTTCCGGATCTTTCAGGTCATTGAATCTGAGATGCAGCGTGCGTCGGGATTTGAGTCGCAGGCGGTAGGGTCCCGCGGGTTCGCGATCTTCGAAGAAAATAGTGATCACGATATCCGCATCCTCGGCGGACAAATTCAGCAGGCAGGCGGCTTCGTGCGACAGCAGCGCATGATCGTTGGGATCGACGCTGCCACCAGGAATATAGCCTTCCGGAATGGCCCAGCGACGGCTGCCGAGTTCGTTTGTCATGCCACCCCAAACGCGCGCTGTGTTGTGTAGTTCCAGCCGCGTGTTCCTTCGGAACAACTGCGCACGCCACCGCTTACCTCACATCCAGGATTTGCTGCCGAGAAGAGGTGATGCATGGCCGCCAATGCTTCCGACGTTCTGGTTCAGACGCTGATCGACTGGGGCGTCAATGTCGTATTCGGCATTCCTGGCGACGGGATCAACGGCATCATTGAGGCGCTTCGCAAACAGCAGGAAAAGATCCGCTTCGTGCAGACGCGGCACGAAGAAGCCGCCGCCTTCATGGCCTGCGGCTATGCCAAATGGACCGGGCAGCTTGGCGTCTGCATCGCCACCTCGGGTCCGGGCGGCATCCACCTGCTGAACGGTCTTTACGATGCAAAGCTCGACGGTCAGCCCGTGCTCGCCATCACCGGCTTGCAGTTTCACGACCTCGTCGAAACGATGACCCAGCAGGATGTGGAACTCGACAAGCTGTTCATGGATGTGGCGGTTTACAACGCGCGCATCATGGGCGCGGACCATGTCGAGAACGTGGTGGCGCTGGCCTGCCGAACCGCGCTGACTCGCCGGGGAGTGGCGCATATCACCATTCCGGTGGACACACAGGACGAGTCCCTATCCAGGGACATCCGTTCGCAGCGCAACATTCCGCATCATGTGTCCGATGTGATGTCGTCGGCGCATGGCATGCCGTCGGCAGCGCAGCTTGATCTCGCCGCATCGATTCTCAATGAAGCAAAGCGGCCCTGCATTCTGGCCGGGCGGGGCGCACTCGGAATCACCAATCTGCTGACTTCGATTGCCGACCGGCTCGGCGCGCCGGTATGCAAACCGCTGCTCGGCAAGGCGGCACTGCCCGATGACAGTCCGTTCAGCGCCGGCGGCGTTGGTCTGCTTGGCACGCGTCCGGCGCAGGATGCGCTGGAGCAATGCGACGCGTTGCTCATCGCCGGCAGCTCGTTCCCCTATATTGAATTCTATCCCAAACCCGGCGAGGCGCGCGGCATTCAGATTGACCGCGATCCCACCCGGATTGGGCTGCGCTATCCGGTCGAATGTGCGCTGGTCGGCGATACCGGGCCCGTGCTCGCGCAGCTTCTGCCGAAACTTAATCCGCGGCAGGACCGCAGCTTCCTGGAAAAGATGCAGAAGGGCATGAGGGACTGGCGCGACCAGCTGGAGGAGCAGGGCACGAATCCGGCGAAGCCGATGAAGCCGCAGGTGGTCGCCTATGAGCTGAACAAATGTCTGAAGGACAACGCGATCATCGCCACCGATTCCGGCACGATCACCACCTGGGCAGCGCGGTTCCTCAATATCCGCGGCGACCGCAAATTCTCCTGCTCGGGCAATCTCGCGACCATGGCTTGCGGGCTGCCTTATGCGATCTCCGCCGCCATTGCCCATCCTGAACGCCAGGTCGTCGCCTTCGTTGGCGACGGCGGTGTCACCATGCTGCTGGGTGAGCTTGCCACCTGCGTGAAATACCAGCTCGACGTGAAGATCGTGGTGATCAAGAACAACGCCCTCGGCCAGATCAAATGGGAGCAGATGGTCTTCCTGGGCAACCCGGAATATGTCTGCGACCTGCAGCCGATCGATTTCGCCACCGTGGCGCGGGGTTTCGGAATTCAATCTTTCACCATCGACGATCCGGCGCAGTGCGGCGCCATCATGACTCAGGCGATGAGCATGAAAGGCCCGGTTCTGATCGAAGCGGTGGTCGATCCCAACGAACCGCCTATGCCGCCCAAAGTCACCGCGAAACAGGCGGCGCATTTCGCAATGTCACTCGCCAAGGGTACCCCGCATGCCGGCAAAATCGCGCTCACTGTTGCGTCGGACACAGTCCGCGAAATCGTCTGATCACGCACTGACCGGGCCGAAAATCGGGGCCGTCAAAGCGTCCGCCTACAAAATTCCGACGGACGCGCCGGAATCCGACGGCACGCTCGAATGGGACAGCACCACGCTCGTGCTGGCGGAAATCTCCGCCGGCGGCAAAACCGGCATCGGCTATTCTTATGCCAGTGATGCAGCCGCCGGGATCATCACCGGAAAACTGGCAAAGCATCTCGAAGGCGCGGATGCGTTTTCCATTCCTGCCGCGTGGGAAGCCATGGTCGGTGCGGTGCGCAATCTCGGCTGGCGTGGTGTGTGCGCCAACGCGATTTCCGCCGCCGATATTGCGCTGTGGGACCTCAAAGCCAAACTTCTCGCCTTGCCGGTGAGCGAACTTATCGGCCGGGCACAGGACCGGGTTGAAGTCTATGGCAGTGGGGGATTCACCTCATACGACAATCGACGGCTTGCCGAACAGCTTGGCGGCTGGGCGCATGAGGACGGCTGCCGTGCGGTAAAGATGAAAATCGGCCGCGAGCCGGACAAGGACCTGACGCGGATCCGCGCCGCCCATAAGGCGATCGGCAAGGCGCAGCTGTTTGTCGATGCGAATGGCGCCTATTCGCGCAAACAGGCGCTGGAATTTGCCTGCGCATTTGCCGAATTCGGCATCGGCTGGTTCGAAGAGCCGGTATCGAGCGACGATCTCGAAGGTTTGCGGCTGTTACGCGATCGCGCGCCGCCCGTCATGGACGTCGCCGCCGGCGAATATGGCTATGATCAATTTTACTTCCGCCGGATGCTCGAAGCAGGCGCGGTCGATGTGCTGCAGATCGATGCCACGCGCGCCTGCGGCTATACCGGATTTCTCATGGGCGCGGCAATTGCGCGATCCTTCAGCCTGCCGATTTCCAGCCACTGCGCTCCGGCGATTCACCTGCCGGTCGCGGCATCCTGTGCACATCTGAAAAACATGGAATGGTTCCACGACCATGTCCGCATCGAACATATGCTGTTCGATGGCGCGCCCGATATTCGCGACGGTTTTGTGCTCCCCGATTTTCAGCGCTCCGGACACGGATTGGAATTCCGGCGCGCCGCTGCCGAGAAATACAGGGTGTGAGCCATGACTGCGTTAGTGACCATCGACAACCGGCCACTGGTTTCCCCGCACCCGGACGTAAATGTCGGCGCGCTGAAACAATCACTCGGCGCGGCGATTTCCGGCGAGGTGCGGTTCGACGGCGGATCGCGCGCGCTTTACGCCACTGACGCCTCGAATTACCGGCAGGTTCCAATCGGAGTGGTGATTCCAAAATCCGTAGCGGATGTCGAACGTGCGATCGCGATCTGCCGCGAATATGGGGCGCCGATCACCAATCGCGGCGGTGGCACGAGTCTCGCCGGACAATGCTGCAATGTTGCGGTGATTATCGACTTCTCGAAATATCTCAATCGCATTCTCGAATTGAACGTGGAGGAGCGCTACGCCTGGGTCGAACCAGGCTGTGTTCTCGACGATCTCAGGCACGAAGCGGAAAAGCATCACCTGACCTTCGGGCCGGATCCGTCCACGCATAATCACAACACGCTGGGCGGGATGGCGGGAAATAATTCCTGCGGCGTCCATTCAGTCATGGCCGGGCGTACTGCCGACAATATTGAGGCGTTGGAAATCCTCACCTATGACGGCGAGAAGATGATCGTCGGCGAGACCAGCAACGAAGAATATCAACGCATTCTGGCGGACGGAGGGCGGCAGGCGGAGATCTATCGCGCGCTGAAAGAACTGGTGGATCAGTTTGCGCCGCTGATCCGCCAGAAATACCCCAAAATCCCGCGCCGCGTGTCAGGTTACAATCTCGACAATCTGTTGCCGGAAAACGGTTTCCATGTCGCGCGCGCTCTCGTTGGTTCGGAAGGGACCTGCATCACAATTCTGCGCCTCAAATGCCGGCTGATACCGAGCCCGCGGGAACGCGTGCTGCTGATGCTCGGCTATCCCGATCCCTATCTCGCCGGCGATGCGGTGGCGCAGATCCGCGCTTCCGGTCCGATCGGATTAGAAGGCATGGACCGCAAACTGATGGACAATCTCAGGCGCAAGCACCCGGACGAAAAGGATTCGGAACTGCTGCCGGAAGGTGACGCATGGCTGCTGGTCGAATTCGGAGGGGAGACATGCGAACAGGCCGAAGCACAGGCACGCGCGTTGATGACGGAATTGCAAAAGGCACGGCCGCGCCCGTCAATGAAGCTCGCCATCGACAAAAAGACGCAGCGCATGATGTGGAAACTGCGCGGTGCTGGTCTTGGAGTCACCGCGCATGTGCCGATTATCGGCGCAACCCATGAGGGCTGGGAAGATTCCGCAGTGCCTCCGGAGCGCATCGGGGACTATCTGCGCGATTTCGAGAAATTGCTGCAGCGCTATCAGTACACGACCGCCCTGTACGGACATTTCGGCGACGGCTGTGTGCATTGCCGGATCAATTTCGACCTGAGAACGCCGGACGGCGTCGCGAAATATCGCCGCTTCATCGCCGACGCCGCAGACCTCGTGCTGTCCTATGGCGGAAGCCTGTCGGGCGAGCATGGCGACGGGCAATCGCGCGGACAATTGCTCGACAAGATGTTCGGCCCTGAACTGATCCGCGCCTTCCGCAAATACAAGGAGATCTGGGACCCTGAATGGAAGATGAATCCGGGCAAAGTGGTCCTGGCCTATTTGCCGACCGAGAATTTGCGCGAGGGACCGGACTATCGCCCGTGGTCACCCTCGACGCGCTTTATCTTTCCCGATGAAGAACGCGACTTTGCAAAGGCAGCCAACCGCTGTGTCGGAATTGGCCGCTGCCGCAAACACCGCGAAGAAGTGATGTGCCCGAGTTACATGGCGACGCGGGAGGAGGCGCATTCCACCCGCGGCCGCGCGCGGCTGCTGTTCGAGATGACGCTCGGCGAAGTCATCACGGACGGCTGGCGCTCGGACGCGGTGCATGATGCGCTCGATCTCTGCCTCGCCTGCAAGGCCTGCAAGCATGAATGTCCGGTCAATGTCGACATGGCCGATTACAAGGCCGAATTCATGCATCACCATTATGAGGGACGCTGGCGGCCGCGATCGGCCTATAGCATGGGTCTGATCTGGTGGTGGGCACGCGCCGCGGAAATCGCGCCCGGCATCGTGAATGCGCTGTCGCACACTGCGCCGTTCGAGAATTTCGCGAAATGGCTGGGCGGATTTGCGCAGGCGCGCGAAATTCCGCGCTTTGCCAATCCGACATTCCGCGGCTGGTTCCGGGGATTGCACAGGCCTGCGCGTTCCGGGCGGCGCCTGCTGCTCTGGGTGGATACATTCCACAATTATCTGACCCCCGAGCCGCTGAAGGCGACGGTGACGCTGCTCGAAAGCGCCGGCTGGAATGTCGAGATTCTCGAACACAATGTGTGTTGCGGCCGGCCGCTTTATTCCTTTGGGATGCTCGGCCTGGCGGACAAAGTCTGGCGGAAAACGCTCGCGGCGCTCACCCCTTATGTAAAACATGACATTCCGATCGTCGGGATCGAGCCTGCCTGCGTCAGCGCGTTCCGCGACGAGTTGCGTCAGATGTTTCCCGACAACGAGGTCGCCAGAGCGCTTTCGAAGCACGTGCGGCATCTCAGCGAATTCCTGCACGAAACGGGATACCGGCCGCAAAATCTCTCGGGCCGTGCATTGCTGCATCTACACTGCCACCAACGCGCGATCCTCGACGGCAGTGCCGAACAGGAACTGCTGCAGGCGGCGGGAATCGACGTCGAAACACTGGACAGCGGCTGCTGCGGAATGGCCGGCGATTATGGTTTCCGCAAGGAAAGCTATGACGTTGGTATGCGCATTGCGGAGGACCGGTTTCTGCCGAAGATCCGCGCGCGCGGCGATGCCGTCGTAGTCGCCGACGGCTATTCGTGCCGGGAACAGGCGCGCCAGTGCCTTGGCTACACACCGCTCTCCCTCGCCGAACTCCTGACGCGTCAAACCTAGTTGTCATGGCAGGGCTTGATGTTTGGCCCGGGGACAAAAGGGGGTGCACGCGGTGACACGTCCTGTTCCACCGTCTAAACTCCGGCCGCAATTCGCGGGAGCCGGAAATTATGGCGGTTCGCTTCACCCTGAATGACAAACCGGCGATTTCAAATGCGCCGCCCGATACGCCGCTGCTGTGGGTCATTCGCGAAGAGCTGAAGCTGCCCGGCACGAAATTCGGCTGCGGTGCCGGGCTGTGCGGGGCCTGCATGGTGCATCTCGACGGTACGCGCGCGTTTTCCTGCCAGACCGCGGTGTCTCAGGTCGAAGGGCGCTCCGTCACCACCATCGAAGGGCTCTCGACCGACGCATCTCATCCGGTGCAGCGCGCCTGGCTCGCCGAGCGCGTGCCGCAATGCGGCTATTGCCAGTCCGGTCAGATCATGAGCGCCGCCGCATTGCTGAAGGAAAATCCTCACCCGACGCGCGAACAGATCGTCGCCTTCATGGATACCAATATCTGCCGCTGCGGGACCTATCCCCGCATTGTGCGCGCGATCGAACGCGCGGCTCGGGAGGGCTGAGACATGCGCGAACATAATCACCAGATCACCCGCCGGAAGATGATGATCGGCGCTGCGGGACTGGCTTTCGCCGTAGCATATGACGGAACGCATCCTGTGCTCGCGGCGCAAATGGCATCGGCCGAAAACGGCGCCAAAGCGATCAATCCCTGGGTCAGCATTGCGCCCGACGGGCGGATTTTCATCATGTCGCCCGCGGCCGAAATGGGGCAGGGCTCGCGCACTTCGCTGCCGCGTATTGTCGCCGATGAACTCGACGCCGATTGGGATAAGGTGCAGATCGTCCCGGCGCCGCCGATCGATTCGCTCTACGCCAATCCGGGCTTCGGCATGCTGTACACCGCAGGCAGTAATGCGGTGACCAGCTATTTCACGCCGTTACGGAAATTCGGGCGGCAGGTGCGCAAAGTGCTGCTGGAAAATGCCGCGCGCAAATGGGGCGTCGCTGTGTCTGAACTCGTGACGGAACCTTCCGTTGTGATTCACGCGGCGACAGGGCGGCGCCTCGCCTATGGCGAGATTGCGGCTTTTGCGGAGCTGCCGGAACATGCGCCGGAGATTGCCGATAGCGATCTGAAGCGACACAGTCAATTCCGTTACATCGGCAAGGATTCGCTGCGCGTCGATCTGCCGGGCAAAGTGGCCGGGCGCGCCGAATATGCGATCGACGTGCAGTTGCCCGGGATGCTGTATGCCTGTGTTTTGCGCGCACCCGTTGAAGGGGCAGCACCTGCACGCGTGAATGACGAGGCTGGACGCGGGGTGGCGGGCGTCCGCGAGATCGTCACCCTGCCATATGGGGTTGGCATTCTCGCCGAAACACCCTGGTCGGCGTTTGCCGCGCGCCAGGCTTTACTGGGCGAGGTCACATGGACACATGATGGCCGCGCCTGGGGTTTCGACAGCGATGCCGCAACCGCGGAATATGCCGCCGCTGCACGCGACACGAATGCGCCGGCAACGGTATGGGACAAACGCGGGAATGCGGCGGCCGAACTAAGCCGTGCCGCAACCATCGTCGAAGCCGATTATGTCAGCGATTATGCGTATCACGCTCAGATGGAGCCGCTGAATGCGATTGCTTCGGTATCACCGGACGGAAGCAGGGCGGAAATCTGGTGCGGGACACAAAGCCAGACAATGGCGCAGGAGGCGGTCGCGAAGGTCCTGGGAATATTGCGATCAAATGTGACGCTGCACGACACGCTGCTGGGCGGAGCATTTGGCCGGCGCGGTCACCGGGATGAGGAGTTCATCGTCGATGCGGTCCTGCTCGCCAAACATGCAGGCCGTCCGGTGAAAGTGCGATGGACGCGTGAGGACGACGTGCACAATGGACGGCTGCGGCCGCTGTCGGCGCATCATCTGCGCGCCGGTCTGGATGCTGCCGGCCGGCTGATCGCCTGGCATCAGCGTATCGCGGTTGATCGTGTGCTGCCCTATGCCGATCCGGTGCGATACGAAGCGGCGAAACACCGCGACGGGATTGTCATGCGCGGCGTCGAGTTGACCACCTATGACATTCCGCACGAACTGAGCGAACAGCTCTATCGCGACTCGGGTGTACGCACTTCGCCGTTGCGCGGCGTTGGCTGGACGGCGAACACTTTCGCTGCGGAAAGCTTCGTCGATGAAATTGCCGTCAGGCGTGACGCCGATCCGGTGCAGTTCCGCATCGAATTGCTGAAGAATTTTCCACGCGGAAAGGCGGTGATGGAGCGCGTCGCCGAAATGGCCGGTTGGGGCAAGCCGCGCGACGGGCGAGCCCTTGGCGCCGCCTTCGTGGATTATTCAAACACGCCGATTGCCGGAATTGCCGAAGTGTCGCTCGATCGCGCGACAGGCGTCATTCGCGTGCACAATTTCTGGTGCGCCATCGACTGCGGCATTCCGGTACATCCCGACAATGTCGTGGCCCAGACCGAGGGCAGCATTGTGTATGGGCTGGGGATCTCGTTGCGCGAGCGGATCACGGTGAAGAACGGCGCGGTGATGCAGTCGAACTTTTATGATTACCAGGTGCCGCGCATGAGGGACATTCCAGCCATCGAAGTTGCACTGATCCCGACCGATAATCACCCGACCGGCGCCGGGCAAATGGGAACGCCCATCGTGGGCCCGGCCATCGCGAATGCGGTGTACCGGCTGACAGGTGTCCGCCTGCGGCAATCACCGATGACTTCGGCTCGCGTGAAACAGGCGCTCGCGTAAACGGTACTTATAAGCGGCGCAGGAGTGCGGGCAGTTCGCCGCTGCCCTGCCAGATCATGCTGAGCGCGACATAGAGCACGAGCAGAACGCCGACCCAGGACAACCAGGGATGCCGCTGCAGCAGGCGCGCGACGTAATTTGCCGCGACCGCCATGATGGCAACCGACAGTACCAATCCGATGATCAGTACAGCGAAATTCTGCTTGGCAGCACCGGCAACCGCGAGCGCGTTGTCGACCGACATCGACACATCGGCAATGGCGACCTGCAGGATGGCGTTGCCGAAGCTCACTGGCGGCCGCCCTGGTGGTGCGGAGGGAGAAGTTTCCGGCACGTCGCGGGCCAGCGAGTCCCGATATAGCCGCCAGGCCACCCACAACAGGAGAATCCCGCCGGCGAAAGTGAGGCCAAGGATTTGCAGCAGATCGACCGCGATCACCGCAAGCACAAGGCGCAGCGCGATTGCAGTCCCCATGCCCCAGGCAATAACCCGGGGACGATCCTGAGCTGCCACGCGCGCGGCGACGGCGCCGATCACGACGACGTTGTCGCCCGACAGGACGATATTGATCACCAGCACCTGTAAGAGTGCCGACAGCGCGGCGGTGGAGAACGGGTCCAAGTTGGTTATGGCCAACGGACTTCGGGCGGAAGCGACATCAGGATGGCTTCGGTATTGCCGCCGGTCATCAGCCCGAACCTGGTGCCGCGGTCATAGACCAGGTTGAATTCGACATAGCGTCCGCGCCGCACCAGTTGTTGGTCCTTCTCATCCTCTGTCCACGGCTCACCCATCGTTGCACGGACGATTGCGGGATAGGCGTCCAGAAAGGCGCGCCCGACATCCTGGGTAAAGGCAAAATCCTTCTGCCAGTCGTTGTCGAGATAATCGAAGAAAATACCGCCGACGCCGCGCGGCTCGTTGCGGTGCTTGATGTAGAAATATTCGTCACACCAGCGGGCGAAGCGCTCGTAGTAGTCCGCGCCATGGGCATCGCAGGCGCGCCGGAAGGCAGCGTGGAAGCGGACGGTGTTGGGATGTTCCCGCGTCCGCTGCACAGCGAGCATTGGGGTGAGGTCGCCGCCGCCGCCAAACCACGAACGCGCCGTCACGATATGGCGCGTGTTGAAATGCGCGGTCGGCACCCTCGGATTATGCATATGGGCGACCAGGGAAATTCCGCTGGCCCAATAGCTGGGGTCGTCCTGCGCGCCGGGGATTTCCTTCGCGAATTGCGGTTCGAAACGTCCGTGAACAGTAGAAATATTGATTCCCACTTTCTCGAATACCCGGCCCTTCATGAGCGACATGGTACCCCCGCCGCCATCGGCGCCATCCGGCGTTGGACGCTTCCATTCCTTGCGTTGGAACCGGCCCGGTCTCTGGTCCGGGGCGCCGGTGAATTCGTCCTCGATCTTTTCGAAGGCGGCGCACAGCCGGTCGCGCAAATCGGCGAACCAATGGGCTGCGCGGCGTTTTCGCTCCTCAATTTCCGCCTGTCCGCTTTCCGTCATGACATCGTCCTTCCCTCCGCCGGGAAAGCCCCGGTTTGGCGCAGTGCCTCGCCAATGACGACGGCAGCCGTCATGGCCACGTTGAGGGAACGCAATTGCGTTCGCAATGGAATGCGAAGCCGCGCGTCGGCCGCATCGTGGACATGGCCCGGAACGCCGGCGCTTTCGCGCCCGAGCAGGATGATATCGCTGATGCAGAATGAAAATGCCGTGTACGCAGCCGATGCTTTGGTTGTCATCAGGACCAGCCGTCCATTGCGCGAGGCGAAGAACCGGTCCCAGGAGGGGTGGCGCGTGACATCGGCAAGTTCCAGGTAATCCATTCCGGCGCGGCGGAACCCGGCGCCGCTGAACAAAAAGCCGCAGGGCTCGATAATATCCACCGGAACCCCGAGGCAGGCACCCAATCGGATGATTGCGCCCGTGTTTTGCGGGATATCCGGCTCGAACAAAGCAATGCGCATGAAACTATCGTGGTTCTGGATGGTTTTATGCGGCATCGTGCCGCAAACCATCGGAAAATTTCTCTCTCTATATGGGGGCGCGATTTGGCGGCGCCGCAAGTCCGGGGCGGCGCTCCCTCATCACGTTTCCGGATGCCCATGCAGAGCGTCAATGCTCCAGGCCGCCAAGCCTGAAAGGCGAAGTTTCAAGGGATTATAGCAGTGGCTCACTCGCACACGGCCGATACCACCCCAACGGCCGAATCGACGCGACGCGATTTTCTTTACGTCGCCACCAGCGCAGTCGCGGGCATCGGTGCCGTGGCAACGCTTATCCCGCTGATTGTCCAGATGAATCCTTCTGCGGACGTGCTTGCTCTGGCATCCGTTGAGATCGACTTGACGCCAATTCAACCGGGCCAGACGGTGACCTTCACCTGGCGCAGCCACCCGCTGTTCGTGCGCCGCCGCACCCCGCAGGAGATCGCTGCTGCGCGCGCGGTGCCCGTCTCCGATTTGCTCGATACGCTCGCCAGGAATGCGAACTTTCCGGACAACGCACCTGCCACCGACGACAATCGGCTGACGCCGAATGTTTCAGCTGCGGCAGCCGGAGGCCCCCCGGCAGCAGGTGCAACGTCCGGAGCGGCACCCTCAGGTACGGCCCCAGCCCCCGCAGCAACCCCTACCGCTGGTACGGCAGCCCCCCCGGCCCCGCGCGCTGCGGGTGCCACGGCGGCAGCAGCAGCACCAGCACCGGCGGCTGCATCTGCAACGCCGGAAGGGGCAGCAACGGTGCCATCAAGCACAGGCGGCACGCCGTCCACCGAGGCGGCCTCGGCGTCTGCTTCCGGGGCTGCCAGCGGAACAGGAGCGGCACCCGCGGAATTGCCCGAATGGCTCGTTGTGGTGGGCGTTTGCACGCATCTTGGTTGCACGCCGACCGCGAGCACCGCTTTGGCTCCCCAGGGCGATTACGGCGGCTGGCTGTGCCATTGCCATGGCTCGCAATACGATGTTGCGGGCCGGGTGCGGAGGGGGCCGGCGCCGCAGAATCTCGCGGTGCCACCCTACACCTTTCTTTCCAGTACCCGCATCAGAGTCGGCTGAGGAAACGTCATGGAAGGTCCATCCTATATTCCCAGATCCGGCTTCGCGCGCTGGTTGGATCGGCGCCTGCCGATCATCCGCTTCGCCCAGGAACATGTCATCTGGTATCCGACACCCCGCAACCTGAATGTCTGGTACGTGTTCGGCGGCGTCCTGACGATGATCCTGACGGTCCAGATTCTGACCGGCGTGGTGCTGGCGATGCATTACACGCCGGATTCGACGCTCGCTTTCGATTCGGTCGAACACATCATGCGCGACGTGAATGCGGGATGGCTGCTGCGCTACCTGCACTCCAATGGCGCATCCATGTTCTTCATCGCGGTGTATCTGCATATCTTCCGCGGCCTGTATTACGGTTCCTACAAGGCGCCGCGCGAACTGATCTGGATCATCGGTGTACTGATCTATATTGTGATGATGGCGACGGCATTCCTCGGGTACACGCTGCCGTGGGGTCAGATGTCGTTCTGGGGCGCCACCGTGATCACCAATTTCTTCACCGCGCTCGACTTCATCATTCCGCATCTCGGCACTGCGATCACGACCTGGTTGTGGGGCGGGTTCGGCGTCGACAACGCGACTCTGCACCGGTTCTTCAGCCTGCATTACCTGCTGCCATTCGTGCTGGCGGGCCTGGTTGCGCTGCATGTCTGGGCGCTGCATGTGCCGGGCAACAACAATCCGCTCGGAATCGACGTGAAAAGCCCGCAGGACACGGTGCCGTTCCATCCCTATTACACGGTGAAAGACGCATTCTTCCTGTCCTGTTTTCTGATTCTCTACGCCTATCTGGTGTTCTTTGCGCCCAATGTTCTGGGTGACCCGATCAATTACGTGCCGGCCAATCCGATTCAGACGCCGGAAGACATTGTGCCGGAATGGTACTTCCTGCCGTTCTACGCGATTCTGCGTTCGATCCCGAACAAGCTGATCGGCGTGATCGCATTGTTCCTGTCGCTGGTCACACTGTTCTTTGTGTCATGGCTCGATACGTCACCGGTGCGGTCGGCGCGGTTCCGGCCGCTCTACAAGCAATTCTTCTGGGTGCTTGTCGTGGTCGTGATCATCCTCGGCTATGTCGGCGCGCGGCCGGTGGATGCGACCCTTTTCAACACGCCAATCCCGCTGGTTTGGATCGGGCGAATCTGCACGCTGTATTACTTCCTGCACTTCTGGGTGATCATGCCGGTGGTCGGCATCATTGAAACGCCGCGCCCGATACCGGACAGCATTGCCCGATCGGTGCTTGTCAGCACACCGGCCGAGTAGGAGCGGATTATGCGTCAGTTCCAGCGACTCCTGCTGATTTCGGCTCTCGCCAGCATTTGTGCGAGCGCATCCGCCCAGACGCCTGGCGCTGCGCCGGCCAATCCGGGCACTCCCAGTGCTGCAGCACCGGCACAACCAGCAGGCGCAGGCGCTGCACAGCAAGCTGCTCCATCGCCGGCCACAGCCGCTCCGCAGCCTGGTACGTCTGGCGGCGCACTGCCCGGGCAGGGGCAGGTGGAAACCGCGCCACAGGGGCAGACGGGTCCAGAGACGCCATCTCCTTCGCCCGCCAAGTCGCAATCTGAAATTGCGCCCGCGCCGTCAACCGAGGCGCTGCCGCCCAAGTCCGTGGCCTGGCCGTTCACCGGACCGTTCGGCGTTTATGACCGCGCATCCCTGCAACGCGGCTTCCAGATCTACAAGCAGGTCTGTTCCAACTGTCACTCGCTGTCGCGGAT
Source organism: Micropepsaceae bacterium (assembly GCA_036273455.1). Lineage (GTDB taxonomy): Bacteria > Pseudomonadota > Alphaproteobacteria > Micropepsales > Micropepsaceae > CAIYRG01. The sequence goes on from DASUHP010000069.1 coordinate 21,533, forward strand.
CGCGTTTCGCAATCTTGGCGATCCCGGCGGTCCGCAATTCAGCGAGGATGAAGTGAAGGCGATTGCCGCGAGCTACAAGATTCCGGCCGGCCCGAACGACCAGGGCCAGACCGCGGATGCCGGCGGCATGCCGCTGACGCGGCCCGGGACGCCGGCCGATTATTTCCCGCCGCCGTTCCCGAATGAGCAGGCTGCCCGCGCCGCGCTGAACGGCGCGCTGCCGCCGGATCTGTCCCTGATCGTCAAAGCGCGCGACGGAAATATGAATTATGTCTATTCGATCCTGACCGGCTTTGGTCAAACCCCGCCGTCTGGAGAGACGATCGCGAAGGGTCTGTATTACAATCCCTATTTCCCGCGTCATCAGATCGCGATGCCGCCGCCGCTGACGGATGGCGCCGTGACTTATTCCGACGGCACGCCGAACAATCTCAATCAGGAGGCGCATGACATCGTGAGCTTCCTGGCCTGGGCATCCGAACCGACCCAGGACGCGCGCAAGCGGATCGGATTCGTGGTCATGCTGTATTTGATCGGCTTCACGGTGTTGCTGTTCTTCGCCTATCGCCGGGTTTGGCACGGTCACCACGATGTCGGCGCCGTCGGAGAAGGCACCGGCGACGAGACACGGCTCTCGCCCTGAACGCGATGAAGGCGGTTCTCGGGATCATCGGCGGTTCGGGTGTGTACGACATTGCCGGTCTCGAAGCGGCGCATTGGCGGCACGTCGGCAGTCCGTGGGGCGAAGCATCGGACGACCTGCTGTTCGGCCGGTTGTCGGGTGTGGACCTTGTGTTCCTGCCGCGCCATGGCCGCGGGCATGTCCACTCGCCGACAACGATCAATTATCGTGCCAATATCGATGCGCTGAAGCGCGCCGGCTGCACCGACATCATTTCTGTCTCTGCCTGTGGTTCACTGCGCGAAGAACTTGCGCCCGGTCATTTCGTTCTCGCGGACCAGTTCATCGACCGCACGCATGCCCGGGAGAAGAGTTTTTTCGGCGACGGGTTTGTTGCCCATGTTTCGCTTGCGCATCCGGTCTGTCCTCGACTGGTCAAGGCGCTGTCGGACGCGGCAGCGGCGGAATCGATTCCCTGCCGTACCGGTGGCACCTATCTCGCAATGGAGGGGCCGCAATTTTCCACGCTCGCCGAATCCCGGCTGTACCGGTCCTGGGGTTGCGATGTGATCGGAATGACGGCGATGCCGGAAGCCAATCTCGCGCGCGAGGCGGAGCTTCCCTACGCAATTGTCGCCATGGTGACGGATTACGACTGCTGGCATCCAGACCATGATCATGTCACGGTTGAGCAGGTCGTCCGTGTGCTGCTGGAAAATGCGGATCGGGCGCGCGCACTGGTGAAACGGGTGATCCCGATGCTCGGACCGGAACGCACGCCTTCGCCACTGGGCATCGAGCATGTGCTGGATACGGCATTGATTACCGCCCCCGAAAAGCGCGACCCGGCGCTATTCGCAAAGCTTGATGCAGTCGCGGGGCGCGTATTGAAAAAGCGCTGAAGTGTGGTGTTCTACACCATCGGACATTCGACCCGGACGATCGGCGAATTCATTTCGCTGCTGACCTCGGCAGGCGTTGGCGCACTGGCCGATGTGCGGCGGATTCCACGCTCGGCCACCAACCCGCAATTCAATCTCGACGCGATCGAACAGCCGCTGGCAGAGCAGGGCATCGCGTATCGCCAGATCGCCGAACTTGGCGGATTAAGATCGCGGCGAAAGCGCGGGGAACCATCACCGAATTTGTTTTGGGAAAATACCAGCTTCCGGAATTATGCCGATTATGCCGCAAGCGATGATTTCCGCCGCGGGCTGGAGGTGCTGCGGCAGATGGGAAAGGCCCAAGATTGCGCATTCATGTGCGCCGAAGCCGTGTGGTGGCGTTGCCACCGCCGGATCATCGCCGATTACCTGCTCGCCAGCGGCGAGAAAGTTTTCCACATTCTTGGGCCCAAAAAAATCGAGCCGGCACGGCTTACGCCGGCAGCACAGGTCCAGGATGATGGGAGTCTGATCTACCCGCCGCCCTGAGCTGTCCGCCGTTTACTTGTTCCCGCTGATTGCATCGGGTTCGATTTCGAACAGCACGCGGACTTCGCCCGGCTGCGCGAAAGGATATTTGTCCTTACCCAGATATTTCTTTGCCATCTTGTCGATGTGCTCGGAGGCGCCCTGTTCGGTGATGCGCGAAACCTTGCCGCGAATCTGGACATAACGGTAAGGGTTGTCGGGATCGGTGATGGAAATCGCGACCGGCGAACCCGGTTTCAGATTTTTGTCTTTCACCCTGCCCCTGGCGGAATTCACCAGCACCTTGCCATTGACATAGTCGATCCAGACCGGGGTGGATTGCGGGGTGCCGTCCGGCATCAGCGTGGCGACATGGGCAAAGGTTTTCTTGTTGACCAGGAGGTCGCGCCAAGTGTCGATCGATTCCGCCATTTCTCGCTCCATTGCCGAAGAGAATGTTGAGGCTAGCGCCAAAAATGCGGTTCCGGCAACGGATACGACGAATTACGTGGTCAAAACAAAACCGGCACGGCAGTTGTAAGCGACTTTGCAAACAGGCAAAATGCACCCGGATGCCCAGGCGAGCATTATCCTTGGAGGGAATTGCATGAAAATCTACAGCGCATTGACGGCCGCGGCTGCGGTGACCGTCTGTGTCAGCGCGGCCATGGCGGCCGATGCCGACAGATTCGTAATACGCGGCGATGCGGCCAAGCAGTTGCTGGAACAGAATTCCATCAATGTCGCCACGGCAGAAGCCATTGGTAAGTCGTGTGCCGACGAAGCGACTGCCGCGGGCAAGCGCGTCAGCATCGCGATCTTCGATCAGTTCGGCGAGCCGGTTTACTACTACCGTATGGATGGTCAGGCGAAGATCGCAATCGACACGGCGATCATGAAAGCACGCACGGTGCTCAATACCCGCCGGCCGAGCAAAGCGGTTCAGAACGCGGTTGCGCAGGGGCAATCCGAGCTTCGTCAATATTCCTTCGGCAACTTTGCCAATGGCGGTGGACTGCCAATTGTCATCAACGGCAACCAGTTCATCGGCGCGATCGGCGTCGGTGGTTCGGCGCCAATGCCGGGCGTGTGGAGCGATGAGATCTGCGCATGGCGTGCGTTGACGAAAGTCATCGGCCCGCAGCCGCCGCTGCTGCCCGACATCCGGCCGGCCGCCGCCGCCGGTGGTGGCGGGCGCGCAGGCAATGGCGCACCGAACCGTTGATCGCTGAATCTGGAAATTGGAGAAAGACCCATGAAACTTTATTCGGGATTTGCGGCAGCGGCGGCAGTCGTTGCCATTGCCGGCGTCGCCACCGCGGCGGAAACCTCAAAATTCGTCCAGCAGGGTGATGCTGCCAAGGCGTTGCTCGAGCAGAACACGATCAATATCGCCACAGCGGAAGCGATCGGCAAAGCCTGCATCGACGAGGCGACCAAGGAAAACGTCAAGGTCAGCGTGGTGATTACCGATCAGTTCGGCGAGCCGGTGTGGTTCTACCGCATGGACGGGCAGGGCAAGGTGAATGTCGATACCGCGTTCATGAAGGCCAAGACGGCATTGAACATGCGCGCGCCGAGCAAGAGCGTGATGAACCAGGTCCTGCAGGGCCGGGCGACCGAATTGCGTCAGTACTCGTTCGGCAATTTCGCCAATTCTGGCGCGCTGCCGATCGTGGTCAACGGCAATCAGTTGATCGGCGTGATCGGCGTCGGCGGTTCGGCGCCGCGCGTGCCCGTGTGGAGCGATGAAATCTGCGCCTGGCGTGCATTGAACAAGGTCATCGGACCGCAGCCGCCACTGCTGCCGGACGTGCAGCGTAATGCGGCAGCCGGCGGTGCAGGGCCGCGCGGGAACGGCGAACCGAACAGGTAACCATCTTGTCGGCCTGGGATCAGGGCGCCGCGGTACCGCGGCGCCCTTTTCTGTGTCCGGATTCGCCCCCACGCGGCAGGCGTGGCATTGTGCGCTCGCGCGATGCGGCAGGCGCGTCGCAATCTGGAGGGCATATCATGAAGGTTCATCTCGCACTGTTGGCCGGTATCACGGCCACGGTTTTGGCCGGTTCGAGTTTTGCGCTGTCGCTGAGCGATGTGGTGCAGAAGGGCGCCAATGCAGACAAGGTGATGGAAAAAAATCAGATCAACTGGGCGACTGCAAAGGCAATTGGTGAGCACTGCATCAATGAGGCGGCCGCTAAAGGCATGGGCGTCAGCGTTGTCATCCTCGATCAGTTCGGCACCATCACTTTCTACGGCCGCGGCGACGGGCAGGGTAAAGTCAACACTGAATCCGCGCTGTGGAAGGCCAACACCGTGCTGCACACCCGCGCGCCGAGCAAAGCCCAGATGAACGCAGTGCGCACAGGTGCAGTGTCGGAATCGCGCGTCATTTGGCAGGGTAATTTCGCCAATGCCGGCGGGCTTCCGATCGTCGTCGACGGCCAATTCCTCGGGGCGATTGGTGTTGGCGGAATGGCTGCCAATCCGCCAACCTGGAGCGACGAAATCTGCGGCTACAACGCGCTGACAGCGGTGCTTGGTCCGCAACCCAAACTGTTGCCCGATCTGCCCAACCCGTATGCGATCAGCAATGCGGCGGGAGGGGCGGCGCGCCCTGCACCCGGAGCTGCCAACCGGTAATCACGAAAGGGCGCCGCTCAGACGCGGCGCCCTTGCCCTGCGGCAATTGTCAGCCAAACGCTGTCCGTGGCATGTTTCAGCAAACGACAGGAGGAACACCATGCGCATTGCTTCATTGCTGATTTGTGCCGGAACGGCGCTCAGCATCACTGCTGCCTATGCGGCATCGACTTATGACGGCAACGGCCAGGTGCCGCAGCAATTCGTACTGTCGGGCAAGGCCGCGGACCGTCTGCACGACCATATCTCGATCAATTCCGATACCGCGGAGCGGCTGTCGAAGGCATGTGAAGCCATCGCCCGGCGCAACAACAGCCAGGTGGTTGTTGTCGTGCTCGACCCGCAGGGCCTTGTGGTGCACGAACACCGTATGGACGGCGAGGGCTGGATTCAGGTGAAAGCGACCGAGCAGAAGGCCCTGACAGCTCTCAGGACGCGTGCGCCGTCGCATGTTCTCACCAATCGCAATGTCCAGGATCCGTTTACCAATCAGAACATGTCCGGGTACGAATTGACGACGCAAGAAGGCGGCTTGCCGATCATTGTCAACGGCCAGTTGATCGGCGCGATTGGAGTCGGCGGCATTCCGCCGGCCGAACGCAATGCCAGTTACGGCGAGGAAATGTGCGCGCGCGATGCGCTGGAGCAGGTGGTCGGTCCGCAGCCGCCGCTGCTGCCCGATCTGGCGGCGCAGGGCGCCCCTGCCGGAGGCGGTGGACGGGCCGGGCGTGGAGCACAGAATCAGTGACGTATTTTTGATGCGTTCACCCTCTCCTGTGCGGGAGGGGGTGGCGCACCGGGTGAGGGGAACCCGTAGAGGCAAATCGCGATGCAATATCTTCACACGATGGTCCGCGTGGCGGACGTTGAAAAAAGCCTGAACTTCTACTGCGGTCTGCTGGGTCTCAAGGAGATCAGCCGTCAGGAGAACGAGAAGGGCCGTTTCACCCTGATTTTTCTCGCCGCGCCGGGAGACGTAGATCTGGCGCGCGAGCGCAAGGGGCCGATGGTCGAGCTGACCTATAACTGGGACCCCGAGAATTATTCCGGCGGACGGAATTTCGGCCATCTCGCCTATCGGGTCGATGACATCTATGCCGCCTGCCGCAAGCTGATGGACGGCGGGGTCACCATCAATCGTCCGCCGCGCGATGGCCAGATGGCCTTTGTGCGCTCGCCCGACGACATTTCCATCGAGCTGTTGCAGCGTGGTCCGGCTCTGCCGCCGGAAGAACCCTGGGCATCCATGCCCAACACGGGTGTCTGGTAGGAATGACGCTTTACCGCGCCCGGCGAATAGTCACCGGGCATGATTGCAAAGGACGGTCTGTCGTGATTTCGGATGGTCCAGCACAGAATCTGGTGCCGAACCCATCCGATCCCGAACGCGGCCATATCAATTTCTGGCGCACGGAGGCGGTGCCGGCAAACAACTCCGGCGATGAAGATCCTGCCGCGGGTGCGCCATTTGCGCTGCCGCCACCCAAAGGGGGAACGCTGTTTCGTTTTTTCCAGATCGCGCCGGAGAAGAACGAGGCCGGGCTTTCAAAGGAAGAACGGGACGCGCGGATGTCCCGGATGTTCGAAGCTGCCGGAGCCGGTCATGCGCGACAGGCGATGGGCCGCCATCCGTCGATGCACCGGACGCATACGGTGGATTACATAGTGCTGCTGAAAGGCGAGGTGACGGCGCTGATGGACATCGGCGAAGTCACGATGAAGCCGTTTGACGTCCTAATTCAGCGTGGCACCCGTCATGGCTGGGTGAATCGCGGCGACGAGCCGGCGCTTCTCGTGGCCGTCCTTGTCGACGCCGAACCATTGCCAAGCTGAACCGGGAGATTTGGCCCATCGCGGGGTGGACAGCCGCAATGGCTTCACCTATATCCCGCTTCCCGATTTCGCGGGGTGGAGCAGCCCGGTAGCTCGTCAGGCTCATAACCTGAAGGTCCCAGGTTCAAATCCTGGCCCCGCAACCACAATGAGCGCATGACCTGGCCGGGCATTTGCCCGGCCAAGTCATTTTGCGCGAATTGTGTCCCCGCGAAAGCCGGGACCCAGTCCAAAAGCATCAGCCCACGACTTAGCCGTGCGAATGCGCGGCTAAGTCGTTCTTGGATGTCCCCACGAACTTCCGAGCTTCACGATTGGCTCAAATTTGGCCACGGTCCACGGAGTCCGGATTATTCGTGCTACCGTATTTCATCAGCTTGCGAGGGCCCATGCACACAGAAATTCACGAAATTGGCGATGGCATATATCGCCTCTCGACCTACGTTGCGGAAATCGCGCCGCCGGCAGGCTTCACCTTCAATCAGTATCTCATCGACGCCAAAGAGCCGCTCCTGTTCCACACCGGACCTCGCCGGATGTTCCCATCCGTTTCCGCCGCATTTGCGACGGTTATGCCGGTCCAGAAGCTTCGCTGGATTTCGTTTGGCCATATCGAATCAGACGAATGCGGCGCGATGAATCTGTGGCTCGAAGCGGCTCCCGAGGCGCAAATCGTCCACGGTCGCATCGCCTGCATGGTATCGCTGAATGACCTCGCGGCACGGCCTCCCCGGCCGCTTGCGAATGGAGAGGTCATCGATCTGGGTGGCCGGCGCATTCGCTACATCGACACCCCACATGTTCCACATGCCTGGGAGTCCGGGTTAATTTACGAGGAAACAACCGGCACGCTGTTCTGCGGCGACCTGTTTACGCATGTCGGACGCGGGCCCGCGGTGACGAGCGACAGCATCGTTGAGTCGGCAATCGCCGCGGAAAAGGCTTTCCGTTCGACATCGCTGACGCCGGGAACAGGGCCGACAATCCGGGCGCTTGCCGAGCTCAAACCAGGCAAACTCGCCGTGATGCATGGCTCCTGTTATTCCGGCGACTGCGCCGGCGCATTACAGCGGCTCGCTGCCTTCTACGAGGGAGCGCTCGCGGCCGGTACTGTCGCGTGATTTTACAGTCCTGCATTGTCGGCCAGGTGACCTGCCCATTGTCGGGCATAGCGGGGCGGCAGAATTACCGGGACTGACGCCAGCACCCGAGCGCAACACGGTTCGCCGTAATCTATCTCAGCGTTTCGAGCGCTTGCTTCACCCTTGCCACGTTCGGGCCTTCTCCGGCGCCCTCATAGAATGAAAGATCCTCGTCGACTCCGACCAGCCGCCAGCATTGGCCTCCTGGTGCCTGAAAGTAGAGGTGCGGATCCGGAACATCGAGCTTTCTGATGAGGCTCGAGTTGAGAATTTTTTGCCGCGTTTCATCTACGTTGTCGGATTTGATTTCCAGCCAGACCGATCGTGCAGTTCGTGAGAAATCGCTCGCATCCGGAACATCGCCGTAGAGAAACGCGATATAGAAGTTCTCTCCCAGACGAATGAAGTCTCTTTCCGGGTCCGCCCGCGTGATTTTGCCGCCAAGCACATCGCAATAAAAATTACGAATCCGGTCTCGTTCGTGGCGCGGAACGATGACCGACGAATGATTGCCGAAGATCACGGTTGCCATCTTGGCCTCCCTGCCAGGTCTTGGTTCGGTCATCAGTACCGGGCCGGCAGGATGACGGAGCCGGTCTCCAACAGCGATTTGAGGTTGGACAGAATCTGCGGCCAACCGCCCGACACAGCGCCGATGAATTTTGAATCTTCGCGCTCGATGCTGTGCGTGACCGTCAATTTGACGGTTTCGCCGGCGGCGGGCTCTATCTCCATCGTGCAGAGCGACCAGCCTTCCTCTTTCAGTTCCGGCCGGAATTCATTGCGCCACCGAATGCTCAGACGTTTTTTCGGCAGGAACTCGGTGATCGTTCCGGCATCTGCGACGCGGCCATCCGGAAACATGAGCTTCCATGAACCGCCTTCTTTCCATTCCGCCTCAGGCCGGATTCCCATCCAGTATTGCTGGACGAATTCCGGGCTGGTGAGCCCTGCCCACAATTTTTCCGGAGTTGTCCGGATGTAGATGGCATAGACGAAACTACTCTTCCCTTCAGCCATGGTCTTTTCCTTCCAGTTTTCGCTTGAGTTCGGAAAGGGCGTTCAGCCGCGGTTGTTCGAATTTGCTGATCCATCGCTCCGCGATGCTGTGGATCGGAACGGGATTAAGGTAGTGCAGCTTTTCACGTCCGCGCCGCTCGGTAACGACGAGATTTGCCTGCTCGAGAATGGCGAGGTGCTTCGTCACCGCCTGACGCGTCATGTCATGTCCCTCGCACAGTTCCCTCAAAGTCTGTCCGTTGTTGGCACGAAGGCGGTCCAGCAACTTCCGCCTGACAGGATCTGCCAGCGCCCGGAACACCGCGTCCATGCTCATAAAAAGCAATATGCAACTGTTTGGTTGCATATGCAAGAACTATTTTTGCCATCTTCGGTCTGCATATTGTCCAGGCTGGATCGTGTGCGACGAACCGATGAAAGACACCGCAGAAATTCGGCAGACCGCCGTCGTGAATGGGCGGCAATGCGGCACATGCACCGTTTGCTGCAAGATTCCTCCGATCCATACAAAGGAGCTCAGGAAAACGGCGAACCTGCTGTGCCGGCATTGCGACGAGGGGCGGGGGTGCCGGATCTACGAAACACGCCCAGCCGTCTGTCGCGGTTTTTACTGTGAGTGGCTGCTGAATCCGCGGATTCCTGCGACGTGGCGGCCGGAGAGATCGGGCATCTTCATCGAGCGCATCGCGCGCGAACACATCGAGGCAATTCCGGACGGATATGTTGCGGATTACGTGTTGTCAGTCATGCTGTTTCGGTCTGACGCGGTCGAGCGCCCGGCGCTGGGCGAAATCATCGCCGATTACATCGCTGGTCGTGTTGCGACCTTCCTGACGATTCCCGGGCCGGCCGGCCATTTGCCGGCCCAGATGTTTTTGAACGAGTTCCTGGAGAGTGCCGTCGCAAAACGCGACTTTACAGAAATGATGGTCACTCTTCGGCAGGCGCTTGCGACTTTATCGCGTCAGGAATTCGAACGCGTCCCCGATTTCGACTGAAAACTAAATTCGGGCATTGCTACGGTCGCGATACAGCATCGCCTTCCTCCCACAGCATCCCGCTCATACATTCAATCCGGGCAATCGTTCGTCCAGCTAAACAATGTCGGCTCGCCGCGCCCGCCAGCGTATTCACCTTCTGTCTTCAACCGGAGGCATTCGCCATTCTTCTGATAGTTGAATGTGCACTCGTTGAAATCGGCACCGATGCACTTCTCAACCTCATAAAACCCGGCGTTAAACATATCGCGGGCGTCGCCTTCGAGATTTTTCCGTTCTTTGACCTCAGGATTTATGCGTTCTTCAACCGGCAATATCTTGTCAATTCGAACGGGGGTCCAACCATCCCTGATGAGTTGTGCGCGGACCTGAGAAATGGGTTGACCACGCTGCAGCGAGCCTTCGCCCCCAGTGGCCGGTGCCGCCATGAAAACCGTGATCGCAACAAAAGGCATCGCATAGCTGGCTACCAGTTTTTGCATCGGTCACTCCAATTCTGCCGCGGAGACTGATATCAATACAAACGGCTGTATTCGGCGCCCGAACAACCGCTGCTGCTTCCAGCAAGTCGTCGTTTCCTGTCTGGCCATCAGCCAGATCGTCATCCAACTGCATCGATGTAGAGTCGCCCGATCGGCCTCTTCTCCTGACTTTGTTGCTGCGAACATATCATGAACAAAAGGGACCGGCCAAGCCTGATTTGCTGATTTTTGACTCAGAAATCCGGGGTTGCTGCAGTTGGAATGACTGCATCATTTTTGACCGCATAGAACTCAAACGGATTTTCCGCGCAGACATTTTCCTCCCATTGCATCCCGGGCTTTTCATAGGTGATCACTCCCGACCACGGCATCGTAAAGAAGCGCTGGTCGTCGACCGTGAACACCAGTTGGAGTTGCTTGCCCTTGTAGGTCAGATCGGCCCTTGTGTCGGGGACACGGGGGTTGATCTTCAGGTTGCGCGCCAGTGCCGCTTGTGCGGCATCATGGTCGACCATTCTGTATCGTTCGACGATATGCAACGCCGAACTGAATGGTGTGCCGTACATATCGACCATGGCCATCGGCCGATCGGCCTTCATTCCGACAGTATCGATCACCAGCGTATCGCCTTCGTAGTGGCCGATGGAATCTCCGTACCAGGACGGAGTGACATTTGCCGGATGGCGGTCATTCATGCGCACGCGGCGAAATTCATGATTACGCAGATAGAGGAAAATGATCTCGTTCGGACGTTGTAACATCTCCATTCCGGGCTGGAAAAATATGTAGGGCACCCCTGACGGCCAGCACCGGTTGCTGGGCGTCGGATAGGTCATGCCGGATTGCGAAACTGCACCATGTTGCCGGACAATTTCAGCGGCCTCGGGCTTCAGGATCGGATTGCTATCATCACCTACCCATTGGTTATTGTTGACCTGTCCATTCGGACGGCGCAACCGGTTGAATACAGGACCCGGCCCGGATTCCGGCGGCTCAATTCCGGGAAAAAACGGATGGACCCACATGCCGGAAAATTCCGGCATGTGTACACCGCCGCCGATTGCCTGCGGAACCTGGCCGACCGCAGGCGCAATGCCTGCTGCCGGAATTGCCACTAAAATCAGGAAGCTCAGCGCTTGTAACTTCATGGCTATCTCTGTTGCTTCCTCTCGGCACGTTCGTGGAACTGCATGGTTCCGTCGACGAAACCATGTCGACAATGTACTTCAACTCGTCTGATGACCGAACGGGCCAAAACGCGTTAATTTTCCTGAATGAACGAGATGGCGCTGATCTGGCCCGACCTGACCGGCCACACCGGGATCGAAATTTTCGATCAACCCATTCCCATCGGCAGCGATAGCCACAGGAAGCTGTTCTGCCGGACGCTCATCGAGACCTTCGATCCGTACCGCCCGGCGGTGATTGACTGGCCGAAGCTCGATGACGCTTCGCGCGAGCGGCTGGTATCGCTGCCAATCTGGGACATCGCGGTTCAGACCGAAAACCGCGCCGGTGCAAATGTATCGGCCTATGCGGCCAGGATCGGGGAGCCGCTGCTGCGCAAGTCCATTGAACTCATGGGTTTCGAGGAGCGCCGGCATCGCCACGTCCTTGCCCATATGGTGACGGCATACGGAATCACGCTGCAGCCCGAACCCGCCTATGCCGGGCCGAGAGATCCGGAATGGGCATTCCTGGTCACCGGCTATAGCGAATGCATCGACAGCTTCTTCGCATTCGGCCTGTTCGAGGTTGCGAAGCGTTCCGGCTTTTTTCCGGCCGAACTTGTCGACACTTTTGAACCCGTGATCCGCGAAGAGAGCCGTCACATCCTGTTCTTCGTCAATTGGCTCGCCTGGCACCGGCAGAATTTGCCGCTGTGGCGGCGGGGCTGGTTCGAACTCAAGCTGCTCGCCGTTACGGCCTATGTGATCTGGGAGCGGATCGGTATTGCCACCGGGATGAGCCGGAAAAAAGCCGCCCAATTCACCGTCATCGGCGGCAATCAGCTCGGCGCGCCAGCGCTCCGTCCCGCTGATTTCATCGATATTTGCCTGGCCGAGAACCACCGCCGGATGAAAGACTATGATCAGCGTCTTTTGCGGCCCACGACCATGCCGGCAATGGTGAAATTCCTTCGCCGGTGGCTGCGAAAGTGACCGTCAGTAGACGATAACCGACCGAATCGACTTGCCCTCATGCATCAGTGAAAACGCATTATTGATGCTTTCCAGCGGCATCGTGTGGGTAATCAGGGGATCGATCGCAATTTTCCGGTCCATGTACCAGTCGACGATTTTGGGCACATCGGTGCGGCCCCTCGCGCCGCCGAATGCAGTGCCTTTCCAGACGCGGCCGGTGACAAGCTGGAATGGCCGGGTGGAGATTTCCTGTCCGGCGCCGGCGACTCCGATGATGACACTCGTTCCCCAGCCCTTATGGCAGCATTCAAGCGCCTGACGCATGGTTTTCACATTGCCGATGCATTCGAAGCTGTAATCGGCGCCGCCTCGTGTCAGTTCGACAATGTGACCGGCGAGATCGTCCTTCAGGGCCTGCGGATTGACGTAATCGGTCATCCCGAGCCGTTCGGCGAGTTCGCGCTTTGCCGGGTTCAGGTCGATGCCGACGATCTGCGATGCGCCCACCATCCGCGCGCCCTGGATTACATTCAAACCGATGCCGCCGAGGCCAAAGACCACAACGCGCGACCCCGATTCCACTTTTGCAGTATTGATCACGGCGCCAATTCCGGTGGTGACGCCGCAGCCGATGTAGCAGGCTTTATCGAAGGGCGCGTCACTGCGGATTTTTGCCACGGCGATTTCGGGCAAGACGGCGTAATTCGAAAAAGTCGAGCAGCCCATATAATGCAGTATCGGCTTGCCGCGATATGAAAAGCGGCTGGTCCCATCCGGCATGACGCCCTGCCCCTGGGTCGCACGAATCGCCTGACACAGATTGGTCTTCGGGTTCAGGCAATATTCGCATCGCCGGCACTCCGGCGTGTACAGAGGGATGACGTGATCCCCGGGCGCAACGGAGGTTACACCTGGGCCGGCTTCCACGACGACGCCCGCGCCTTCGTGGCCCAATATCACGGGGAATCGTCCTTCCGGATCGTCGCCCGACAGCGTGAATGCGTCGGTGTGGCAAATGCCGGTGGCCTTAAGCTCGATCAGCACTTCGCCCGCTTTCGGGCCGCCGACCTCGACCTCTACGATCTCCAGCGGTTGGCCGGCCTCAAAAGCAATGGCGGCTCGACTCAGCATTTCTCAGCTCCCATCCCGCTCTGGTTTGTGCCCACGATAGCCTGTAGATTTTGGCGAAGGCGGAACAACAGAGGGGAACACCAATCATGGCCCTGCGCAACAGGTTGACAACCGCACTCCGGATTTGCGCGCCATGCGCGATGCTTCTCGCTCTGGCTTCGCCGGCGCTTGCCGCGCAACGTCCTGCGGGACCGGGGGCAGCGCAGCAGGTTGATGTCAAACTTGTGCTCGCCTTCGACGTGTCGCGCAGCATGGACGACGACGAGTTTGGCGTCGAGCGCGAGGGAACCGCCGCGGCATTTGCGGATCCGATGGTTGTCCAGGCTATTCAGAACGGATCGCTCGGGCGCATTGCCGTATCGCTGGTCCACTTCTCGACCGATCAGTACAATCGTGTGGTTGTCGATTGGTCGGTGATCAAGGATCGGCCCAGCGCGCTGGCTTTCGCCGCGGCAATCCGCAACGGGCCGCGGACGCCCGGCCGGCGTACTTCCATCAGCAGCGCAGTGGAACTCGGTTCGCTGCTGCTCGAAGCCAGCGAAAAGGATTTCACCGCCAGGCGCCGGGTCATCGACATCAGCGGAGACGGCCCGAACAATTTCGGCACTCCGATGACCGAAGCCCATGACAAGGCGATCGCCCAGGGCGTGGTCATCAATGGCCTGCCGGTGATGGACGACATGGCGAACGGCTATTTCCCCGATCTCGACAAATATTATGCCGGTTGCGTTACCGGCGGACGCGGCGCTTTCGTGGTGGTGGTGAAGAGCTATCGCGATTATGCCGCCGCGATGCGGCGGAAACTCATTCTGGAGATTTCGGGCAACGAAACACTGTTGAAACAGGCCGTGGCGCCGGCTGCTCAAAGCAAATTGCTGCGCAAAGTCGCTGCGACAGCGCCTGCACCTGCGCCGGCCCGGCCAGGCCAGGTCCAGGTGTTGCCGTCGGCACCGAATGAATTTTCTAAAAACTGCGACATCTTCGGCGGCTTTGGCGGTTTCGGACGCTTTGGCGGCTTCCGGCGGTTCTAGCTTTCAGGCGCGGAATCAGTCTCATGTCTCTCCGCAAGCGGCTGTCGAGCGTCGTGCGATTTGGCGGGCCATTCGCACTAATGCTCGCCCTCTGTTCGTCCGCTCCGGCAGCGCAGCGTCCGGTCGCGCCGGCGCAGCAGCAGGCCGATGTGAAACTCGTGCTTGCATTCGATGTCTCTCCCAGCATGGATAATGAGGAATATGCCGTCGAGCGTGAGGGCACGGCCGCGGCATTTTCCGATCCGAATGTCCTCCAGGCGATCCAGAACGGGTCCCTCGGACGCATCGCTGTGGCGCTGATCCAGTTCTCGAGTCAGCAATTCAATCGCGTGATGATCGACTGGACAGTAGTCAAGGACAAGCAAACTGCCCTTGCATTTGCTGCTGCCGTTCACAATTTGCCGCGCAATCCGGGCCGGCGAACTTCGATCAGCAGCGCGCTTGAGCTCGGCTCGCTTCTGCTGGAGTCGAGCGAAAAGGACATCAGTGCAAGCCGGCGCGTGATCGATGTCACCGGCGATGGTCCGAACAATTTCGGCAACGCGATGACCGATGCGCACGACAAAGTGGTGGCGCAGGGCATTATCATCAATGGCCTGCCGGTTATGGATGATATGGCCAACGGCTATTTCGCCGATCTCGACAAATATTATGCCGGCTGCGTTACTGGCGGGCGTGGCGCTTTTGTCGTGGTCGTAAAGAGCTATCGCGATTACGCCACGGCCATGCGACGCAAACTGATCCTTGAGATTTCCGGCAACGAGACGCGGTTGAAGCAGGCAATGGCGCCGGCCGGTCAAAGCCGGTTGTTGCGCAAAGTCGCCGCACCGGCGCGGCCGGGCCAGGTGCAGGTATTGCCGTCGGGGCCGAACGAGTTTTCCAAAAACTGCGATATCCCGTTCGGCGGTTTTGGCGGGTTCGGCCGGTTCTGACTATTTCGTATAGGTCTTGCTGAATCCGTTGCGCTGGTTGGTGACCGTAAAGCTGCCGTCGCGCTGCGCCGAAACCTTGATCCAGTAAGCCTTGCCGTTATGGACTGGCGCCGGCGGAGCGGCAGCACCGGCCGGGGGCGCGTCAATCGCCGCGACCGGCATCACCGGCGGTTGCTCGTCGATCAGATTGGCGATGAACATTCCGGGCTGGGTATATTCCTGTCCGCTCAGCTGCGAGAAATGGATCTGCCATAGATCTTCCAGTCCGGGCGAGGTGTGGATGCTCATCATCGTGCGCGGATCGCCGCCTTTGCGGGTGCCATTGTTCATGATCGCCACGCGCGGCTGCAGCGCATGAATCATCACCGGCGAGTTGGAGCTTTCGACGCCGTGATGCAGGCCAAGAAACAAATCGACCGGCGGCAGACGGGTCACCGGGCACATCAGCTTGAATTCCATATTGCGCGTCAGATCGCCGAGATGCGCGGTATGGAAACGTCCGAATGTGATGTAGCTCGCCACCGACATCGGATCTTCCATATTGTTGTCGAAAGGCTGGAAGCGCGCGCATTCCGGATTGGGCTTGTTCGCACCGGGAAGAGCGGTCGCTGAGATCATCTCTCCCGCCGACGCGACGATGCGCCAATCAACATCCCTGAGCGCAATGCGGTCGCCGGGTCTGGGAATGGTGTGTTTCGCCTTTGCGTAGAGGCGGGGATAGACATCGCGCTCCCAATCGGCACCGGCGCCGGGCTGCACATTTGGTCCATGGTCGATGAATTCGCGTATCGGAATCTGTTTCGACAATTCCTCCATGCCGCCAAAGTGATCAGCATGATAATGGGTCAGAATCAGGTGATCGATTTGCGTCAGATGCGCATCTCTCACCGCGTCCATGATCCGTCCTGCGTCGCGTACCGCGCCATTGGCATTGCCGGTGTCGATCAGCACCGACTCACCGGCCGGGGTGACAAACAGCGTGGCGTTGCCGCCTTCGACGTCGACGACATAAATTTCCAATGTGGTTCCTGGCTGCGCCGCTGCCGATGCTACCGACAGCAGCAGTGCCGAAATCGCGGTCATGGCGATGCGCATGGTGACCTCCCTGAGTGGCGCGATCCTACATCAGCCGGCATCGCGCAGCCATTGTGGCATGGCAACTTGCGTATTACGGTTGTGCAAATTTCGCGAGGTTTGGCGTCATGAAACTGCATCTGCTTTTCGCGGCATTGTCATGCGCATGCACTTTCCCGGCATTGGCACAGCCGGCTGCGCAGGGGATTCCGGACTTTTCCGGGTTGTGGGCCCACCCCAATGTCGGAATTGAAACGCCGGTCTCCGGCCCCAGCCCCGTCCACCACAAGGGCGGGGCGATCGGGTCGGCACTGCTGGTTGGTGATGACACCAATCCGGTCCTCAAACCGGCGACCGCTGCCATCATTCGCCGCAACAGCCAGATTTCGCTTTCCGGGCATGCATTTCCCGACCCGGACAATCAATGCATGTCGCAGCCGGTACCCTATATCTTCTGGAATTTCGAGATCGAGCTGCTGCAGCAGCCGGACAAAGTCACCATCCTGTACAATCATGATCATGATTTTCGCGACGTGCGCCTGAACCAGACGCATCCGGCAAATATCGTGCCGTCCTGGCATGGCGACTCGGTTGGTCACTACGAAGGCGACACGCTGGTCGTGGATACCATCGGGATCAAGACAGGCCCATGGAGTTCGCTCGACCGTTTTGGCACTCCGTATACGAATGCCCTTCATGTCACCGAGCGCTACCGGTTTCTGCCTTACGAAGAGGCAAAGGCGGCGCAGGCGCGCGGCGCAAAAGAATGGGGCCATGTCGGCGCGTATGACATCGATCCCAATTATCGCGGGCGCGGCATGCAGCTGGAATTCAAGGTCGATGATCCGGGCGTGTTCACCATGCCGTACAGCGCGACCGTCACCTATCTGGCGTCAATCAACAAGGATTGGGAAGAACGCGTCTGTGCTGAGAATACTGAGCATTATTACACGCTGACGAATTATTATTCCGACAAGAGCGCACATATTCCGACGGCGGATAAACCGGACTTCTGAGGGGCAATGTGATGAGGAAAACACTGACCGCGGCTGCGCTGTGCAGCGCAATGGCATTGGCGGCGGCGACCGCCCTTGTGATTCATTCTCCCGGCCATGCTGCCGCGGCAGCGCCCGCGCCGCCACCGGACACACAGGCGCTGCGCGCGCAGTACGAGCGCTGGCGCACCGACTTCAAGACCTGGGGCAAATGGGCGCCGGTCGGTCAGGAATCCGCCGGCACGACGAGTCTGATCACGCCGGAAAAAGTCGCTTCCGCGATGAAACTGGTGAAAAGCGGAATCGTGATTTCGCTCGCCCATGCCGAACCGCAAATGGTTGCTGCGGATGTCAACGAAGCCGGCATTTTCCACCGCGTGACCAACACCATCACCGATGGCGGCACGACCGACAATTACTCGGTGAGCTATCACGGCCAGACGGTGGCCCATATCGACACCTGGTGCCACTTTTTCGAAAACGGCCTGATGTATAACGGCGTGCCGGTCGCGGGAAATCTCAACCGCGAAAACGGCTGCATCAAGGGCAACATCATGACATGGCGGAAGGGCATCACGACCCGCGCCGTGCTCTATGACATTCCGCAGCTCAAGGGCGTGGACTGGATCGATCCCAACACGCCGATAACGCGTGCCGATCTGGAAGCATGGGAGCGAAAAGCCGGCGTGAAAATCGGGCCGGGCGACATTCCGCTGCTCTATACGGGCCGCTGGAAGCGGCGCGCGGCGCTCGGCCCGTGGACCGGCCAGGTCGCGGGCTATTATCCCGACACGATCCCGTGGATGCATGACCGTCTGCCGGCATTCATCGGGCATGATTTCAACATCGACTGGAATCCGCGCCCGGGCTGGGAGGGCATGCGCAATCCGATCCATGTCGCGGTGCTGAACTGGATGGGGATCAATATTGTCGAATGTCTCGATCTCGAAGATCTGGTGGCGACCGCGCGGCGGCTGAATCGCTACGAATTCGCAATTACATTTGCGCCGCTGCCGGTGGAAGGCGGCACAGGCTCTCCAGTCAACCCACTGGTGTATTTTTAGCGCGGGCCGTGCCGGCGTTGAACCGGCAGCAGACTGACTATATATTGTGGCGGACGCAAAGTGCGCCCCAATGCGGATGTGAACTGCAACTGCACTACTGCACTACTGTGCAGTCGGGTGTAAACATTAACAGCTATTGCATTGCGTTCTCCGCAGGCGCGCGCGTCTTCTGTGCCTGTCCGCCGCAACCCGGAGGGCGGAGGTGGAGGCGCAAAGATCACCTATACTGTAGGACTAAACCTATCCACGCACCTGGTCAAGCGCAAAAAAGGCCGTGCCATACAGCCGCGCGCAAATCGCAAGGTCGGTCTGGAATCGGCCTGTCAGATTCCGCCGTACCATGTCGCGGCGCTGTTGCCGCCACGGGTGCCGCCGAATTTGTCCATGCTGTCGACCAGCACGAGCTTCTGCAGATATTTGACGTTCTTGTAGCCCAGTTGCCGCGCCAGCTTGAGGCGCACCGGCGCGCCATGATCGGCAGGCAATGCGTCGCCATTCATCCCATAGGCGATCAACGTCTGCGGATGTGTGGCTTCGGCCATATCGACGCTGTCCCAGAACAGGCGCACGATACCCGTGTGTTCCTGTGGGTTCGGGAACGGCACGAACATGACAAAACGCGCTTCGGGCTTGACCCCGACCTGATCCAGAATGTGCGACAGCCGCACTCCGGTCCATTCCGCTATAAAGGACCAGCCCTGTTCGCAGGCCTGCAGGATGATATGGTTCTGCGCCGGCATGCGCCTGAGATCGTCCATCGAGAATGATGCCGGGCGGGTCACCAGGCCCTCGACCTTCAGATTCCAGTCCTTGAAGCCATTCGCCAGCATCGTGCGATACCCGTCATCCTTCGGCGCCGGGCCGTTGGTCGGATGGACTTTGGAAATCTTATCGCGGGTAAATTCGCGCGCGAGCGGCTGACCGGATGAGAGCAGACGCTGTACCGAATAGGTGAAGGATTCGCCGAGCCCCTCGATGCTGTGACCGTCGGGCGTAATGGCGCCATAGCGCGCGCCGAGCGCACCTGCTCCGATACCTGCCGCACCGACAACGCCGGCGGTTATCAGCCCGCGCCGTGTCAGGAGTTTGCCCATTACCCGATCGCTCCCGAAAGAGACCGCCACACTATGCCCGAAAATGCTATCATAATCCAAACCGTGATCTGGGAGAATCGGATGGGACCGACTGGCATGACGCGGCGGGAGATGGTGGCCTGCGGCGCGGCGGCTGGCCTGGCTGTCACGTGGCCCGGGTGGCCGGCATTGGGGCAAACCACCCGAACCATCGATTTCCATCACCATTTCAATCCGCCATTCCTGGTCCAGGCGTCGGAGGGCAATCGCGTCGGCGCGGGCGATGCCAACGGATTGAATTGGGAATTGTCCTATTCGCTCGAGGACATGGACAAAGGCGGCATTGCCAAATCCGTGTTGTCGCCGCCGACCGGATTTACCGAACGCACCGATCCGTCACAACGCAACGCCATGATTCGCAAGGTGAACGAATACGGCGCCGAACTCGTGCGCGATCATCCGACGCGCTTTGTGCAACTGGTTTACATGCCGCTGCCCGATGTCGAGGCATCGCTGAAGGAAATCACCTACGGCTTCGACACGCTGAAGGTGGTGGGCGTCGGATTCGCGACATCCTATGGCGAAAAATATGTCAGCGATCCGTCTTTCGCGCCGGTGTTCGAGGAGCTCAACCGCCGCCGTGCCGTCGCCTATTTCCATCCGCTGGCGGGCGCGTGCTGCACGCGGCTAATTCCGGGCATGCCGCTCGAAACCAATCTGGTCGAGATTCCCTATGACACGGCGCGCGCAGTAATCGGCTTCCTGCTCTCCGGCGCGTTTCGCCGCTATCCGGATGTGAAATTCGTGTTCTCGCATTCGGGCGGGGCGGTGCCGATGTTTGCCGGCCGCTTCGACCGCCTGCTGCAGAAAACCGATCTGTCGAAAGTCGCGCCGGACGGCATCAACGCCGAATTCCGCAAGCTGTATTACGAAACCGCCAATGCGAACTCACCCCCGACAATGGCCGCGCTTCTGAAATTCGCGCCATTGAGCCAGGTGATGTTCGGCAGCGACCATCCCTATGTATCCGATACGGACAATCTCGCCGATCTGAAGAGTTGCGGACTGTCGCAAACGCAGATGAACGCGATTCTCTACGAGAATGCTCAACGCCTGATTCCGGGACTGCGGGCCTGATCACGTCCCCTCGTGTCATGGCCGGGCGCAAAGCGACCAGGCCACCCAGCCACGCAGCGTCTGCGGCGTGGCTAAATTTCTTGCGGCCGCAGATGCGGGCGCGCTGGGTGGGCGGGTCAAACCGCCCTTGACACTGTGGGGTGCCGTTCAGGGCAGCTTGAATGCGTAGACGGTTGTGTTCGGATGGTCGCCACCGCAGCCTTCGCTGCCGCCGATGAAGTAGGCGGTATCGCCCACGGTCGCGGCGCCGTGCGCATGAAGACCGGTGGGCGCCTTGGCCAATTCGCGCCACGTGTTGGTCTTCGGATCGTAACCTTCCATTTCATCGAAGGTGATGCGCTTGGCTGCGTCTTTGCACTCGCCGCCGTGATAGAGGATCAGGCCATCATACCAGGTGAATGCACCACTGCTGCGCGGCGTTGGCATCATCGCCAGCGACCGCCAGGAATCAGTTTTTGCGTCATAGACATCGTGCAGGCCGACATTATCGACCGTCGCGTTCAGCCTTCCGCCGAACACGTGGATCGCTCCGTCTACCACCACAATGCCGATATGATCGCGCGCCACCGGCAAGGGCGCCGCCGTGGTCCATTGGCTGGTTTTCGGATCGAACACATAATGGGTGGAGACAGTCGAGCCGTCCGGCTTGCGGCCGCCGATGACATGAATCTTGCCGTCGACCGTCGCCACGCCGACCGAACCCAAAGGCTGGGGCAGCGGCGGCAATTCACGCCAGGTGTTGCCGCCGACGTCATATTCGGCGAACAGCGTTATTGGATTTTTGTGCACGTTCATGGTGAATCCGCCGGCGACATAGACCTTGCCGTTCAGCGCGGCGATGCCCGGATGCGATGTGATTTGCGGCAGCGGAGCCAGATCGCGCCATTGCTTCGTCGCGGGATCAAAAACCTGGAAATTCGCAGTGGCGTCGGCACCGGGAATCGCGCCGCCCGCGACATAGATTTTGCCGTTCACGGGTATTGCGGCGATCTCGCCGCGATAGATCGTCATCGGCGCCGCTTTGCTCCATGTACCCATGGCGCTGGACTGAGCGAGTACCGGCATGGCCGACAGTGTCAACGCCGCCCCGACAACGGCGCCCTTCAGAAGTGGTGAAAACCGATACGCCATTGCATTCCTCCCACGCGACCGACCCCGGACATTTCCATCAGCCTATATACGATTTCGCCGGTGGTCACCCCTCGCGCCCGCCGACGGTGACCGATTTTATCACCGCAAATACCGGCAATCCCGGGCTCAAATCGAGCCGCTGCAGCGAGCGCCGGGTGATGCGAGCGACCAGCCGTGCTCCGGCGACCTGCAACTGAACATCCGCGTGCGGGCCGTTTTTCCGGATATCCGCTATTGTGGCCGGCAGGACATTATTCGCGCTGACGGCCTCAAGCCGCGTCAGCGACAGCATGACGTCTTCGGCATCGATTCGTATACGGATATCGTTGCCGGGATTTTGCATGACCCGCGGCACCACCAGGAGTTCGGCGCCGACGCCGATTTCCGTCAGACCATGCACTTCGTCGTGGCGCAGCACGGTTGCCGGCAATACGGTGCCGGGAATGAGCTGGCTGCCGGAAAACAGGTCTAGCCGCGCGGTCAGTTCGAACACCGGTCCTTCCGCCACCACACGGCCATGGTCCAAAAGGACCATGTGGTCGGCGAGGCGGGCAATCTCGTCAAGTGCGTGACTGACATAGAGCATCGGGATGCGGGTTTCGCGCACGATCTTTTCGAAATAGGGCAGAATCTCCGCCTTGCGTGCCGCGTCCAGCGAAGCCAGCGGTTCGTCCAGCAGCAGAGCGCGCGGGCCCATCAACAGTGCTCGCCCCAGCGCCACGCGCGATCGCTCGCCGCCCGAAAGCGCCTGAGGCTTGCGCTTCAGCAGCTGCGACAGACCGAGAAGCTCCACCACTTCATCGGCGGCCCCTCGCGCCGGCCGCGATTGAGCACGCCGCCAGCCGTAGAACAGATTGTCCTCGACCGAGAGATGCGGGAACAGCCGCAAATCCTGGAACATCACGCCGATGCGTCGCGCACGCGGTTGCACGAAGATGCCGCTTTGGCTGTCGAATACACATTCGCCGGCGATGGTGATGCGGCCGAATTCCGGCCGGATGAGGCCGGCGATGGCGGCGATGATGGTGGACTTGCCGGCGCCCGACGGACCGAACAGCGCGGTCACGCGCGCCCCCGCCAGCGCGAACTCCGCATCCAGCGCAAAACCTGCGCGCCGGTGCTTCAGCGTAATGTCCTTCATCGTCCGATGGCCAAACGCGCCCGCCGCCCGGCGATGTCGGCCAGCACAAGGCCGGCAAGCGCCAGCAGAATGGACATCGCCGCCAGCCGCGCTGCTTCGGTTTCGCCGCCGGGACTCTGGATTGCGGTGTAGATAGCGAGCGGAATGGTGCGCGTCTCACCCGGGATGTTGGAAACAAAGGTGATGATGGCGCCGAATTCTCCGAGGCAGGCGGCAAAGGCAGTGATCACGCCGGCCAGGATGCCGGGCGCGGCCAGCGGCAGATGCAGCGTGAACAGCCGGTCGAGCGCGCTCGCGCCGAGCGTGCCGGCGGCGTCCGACAGCCCCGCCTCCTGGGATTCCAGCGACAGACGGATGGCGCGCACCTGAAAGGGAAAGGTCAGGATCGCAGATGCCAGCGCCGCGCCGGTCCAGCTGAACACAAAGCGCATGCCGAAATTTTCGAGCAGGAAAGAACCGAGCGGAGCCCGTGTGCCGAAGGAAATCAGCAGCAGATAACCCAGCGCCACAGGCGGGAGCACCAGCGGCAGATGGATGATGCCGTCGACCAGCCATTTGCCGGGAAAGCGGGAGCGCGCCAGCAGCAGCGCGGCGGCAAAGGCAAAAGGGAGGTCGACCACCACCGCCGCCAGCGCCACGCGCAGACTTAGCAGCAGCGCCTCCGTCTCGGCGGCTGTGAGAATCCCACCCATAAGCGTTATTAAATCAGAATATCACGCTCCATGCACCATCAGGAACAAGGGCCCGACACGAAGGGGGGAGCCTTGCACTCCTGCCGGCAGCACCCTACCTTCTGGTCACGCGCAACTTAACGAAAGGAGGTGATCCAGTGTCTCATTGTCTTCATCTGCGGTCAGACGGCTGGATGCCTGCCTATGCCGGAATTCGTGCATAGCTGACATTCCTGCGGGTCTCGACTCGCAGTTTGGCAATGGAAGGGCGCCGGGTCACCGGCGCCCTTCGTGCTTTCACGGCGCGCGAACCTTGAGTGCACCAAGCCGGTTGGCATCGCGCGTGAGGCCGCGGTCAAAAGTGATGAACGCGTCGCAATGTTGGGACCTGGCGAGATGAAGCCCATCGGCAAAGTCGACTCCGATGCGTGACCATTCGAGCGCAGTTCTGACGGCGTTTACGTCTTCAATGCTGACGCCTGGTAACCCGGAAAGTGCGGTGAATGCCGCAATAAATTGCGCGGTGGAATAGCCGTACGCACTGCGCAGCACCCATTCCACCTCCAATGCGACCGTTACGGTGACAAATACATCATTTTCATTGATCAGGGTGCGGGCGCGCGCTGCCTGTTCCTGGTCATCGGCAACAAGGTAGCGGACGATGAGATTAGTATCGACCGCGAGCATGGCGCCGCTTCACCTCAGCAGTGATGGCATCGTCCATCTCTTTCAGAGTCTTCGGACGGCCCTTGTAGCGGAGCATGCCAAACACATCCTCCGGCCGAGTCGGAGCGAATAGCCGCTTTGCTTTCAGCAGCACACCATCCTTGGTTTCTTCGACCAAAAGTTCCGTTCCGGCCTGCCAATGCCGCCGGTCGCGAATCGCTTTCGGCAGGATCACCTGGCCCTTGGTCGAAACAACTGTCGTGAGCTTCTCTTTTCCAGTCATGGGTCATCTCAGTAAGACAAAAGTAAGATAGCCCCCAGTGGCGTGAGCGGCAAGGGGCGTTCTCATTGTCTTCATCTGCGGTCAGACGGCTGGATGCCTGCCTATGCCGGGTTTCTCGGATAGCTGACATTCTCGCGGGTCTCGACTCGCAGTTTGGCAATGGAACGGCGCCCTTCATGTTTCTACGGCGTGCGAACGCTAGCTCCGTGCAATTTGCCGGCCATTTTGAGTTCCTATTGGTGAGAAAACCGATTTTGGCCGGTAGGCGCCGCCCAAAGTCGTGGGCTACCCGAACACCGCACCTCGGCGATTCAAAAGATATGATCAATGCCGTACGCTGTTGGAATGCTGCTTCAGCGACAATGGATCCAACCTACATTTGCGTTTTTCGCAACATGGCTACTCCTTGAGCTTATTACTCGGAGGTTTGGGTTCCTTGCTGCCGGGATGTTTGGCGCCGCTACGGTGATCACTATTATCAGCGTCCTCAGATTGAAGCGGAAATCGTAAAATCTGCTGCGCGGGCGCCTCATAAACTCCGAATATACGAGTGATGGTGCGTTTGGTGGGCACCCAAACCGAACCAGTTTTTTCCTCTACAGTTTCAAGCTCAACGTCCAATTCGATACCTTCTCGCATTCGAACCGCTCCGCTGAGCAAACGGGCGAGTCCTTGCTGGTCCCGAATTGATGCGCCGAATTCGCCTTCGCGAAATGCGAACGTCCATCTGCGGAGCCCAGTCTGCAGGACTGGCCTGATCACTACGATCCGCTCCGTTGAGATTCGATGCCGCCGTGTCGGCTCTTCAAGCTCAATCGAGTAGCCGCCCCGATTTCCGAACTCGGAACGGGGCACAATGTCCGAAGGACGTTTGCTATGCTGAGTCGTCGCGCCCACTCCCCTAATGGCTGGGTCTCTTTCGAGCTCGCGATAAACCTGCTGCACTTGGGGCTGAGCGACCTTCCCCTGAAGTAGTGCGGCGACCCGTTCTGCGATTTCCTGTTTGTCGGCACCGGAGAGGTGCACTACCTGATGATCTTCCCCGGTGAGGAAGTCCATTACTTTGTCAAAACCATAGTCGAGGGCGTGCGATGTAAACCACCATATGACCGCGGTTACAATTGCCGCGAGCGTGAGGTCCTTTACGTCGCCACCTTTGACGATTCGGACAATGGAATTTAGACTGAGGCTTGATTCGGTCCCACTTACAAGCTCGACCCGGAGTTCCATACCGGGATCGAGGACATATGCAATCTCTCGTATTGCTCCGACAAAAGCTTCGGCAGCACGAGCAACAGCGTCCAAATCGGCCTTGTGGCCGCTTTCAGTTTCTAGGTACAGGTTTAACTTAGCGTCCAACTATTGCGCCTTGTGACTTACGCTAAACGCCTTTCACGAGAAGGGTTCCTCGCTTAGGGGATCAAGCGGGAACTTCCCACCACAATTGGTATTTCTCAACAGTTCACATTGGCCACTTGCCGTTGAAAACACACCACCGGCACGCCTGTGCTCCTCGGTGCAGGCGTCTGGGCGCATGGAGTTGATAAGGAATCATAATTTGAACTGGTAAGAAATCATGACAACCCATCCGATAGCATCGGTTTTTACGGTTTCAACATCGGTGAATGTTGCCGGCAATGGCTGGTTTGCCACGATACCGCTGGTAAGATGCGTAACTTGGGTAAACCCTTGGCCAATTCCGACTCCGATGTGGTCGTCCGGGAAGCCGATCATCAGCCCACCCGCGATAGACTTAAACACCGTATCGGACGAGGCCTGTAACGCGCCAAACGGCCCGATCGCCACGTTCTTGCAGCCGGCGGCCCAAAGGCATACGGGATACGGCCCCCAGAGGGCGTGCGCTTCAAGCCAAATCGAGATTTCGTGTTTGGTGACGTTCGAGACTCGTACGATTTTTTGCGCATTACCCCCAATGGTCACGGTGTCTGTGGTGGGTGGGGAAGTGATGTCCCCGGGTTTAGGAAGAAGGAAGTAGCCAATGGCGGCACCAAATCCCGAACACGAAAGAAAGGATGCCGTACTAGTCGAGCAGTTTCCACTCGCTGCCTGGTCCGGCGGCGGAGCAATCGAAACATTCGTTGACGCGAAGCTCATTGGCGTCGAGCCCACATCTGAGTGAGAAACGGTATCAGTTGCCGGGGCATCGACATATACAGTCCAAGGTGGCTTGGATGGAATCATAAACGACGTTGTTGATCGCGTGCCCCCTGCTGGGCTTAACGTAATGTTCAGAATAGTGGTGCCATCCGGCTCAGTTGCCGTTGTACCCTGCGGCGCATTAATGATGATGGTGTATGGGGAAGTAGTCTTAGGTAGGAGTATCGGCTGCGAAAAGTCGTTAATCGTCACGTCAGCAGCATAGGCGGGCTCTATCACCGTTGTGCTTAGAGGAAGAATCGGTGCTGCTATGGCAGCAGAGCGAATGATCAATTTCGCACGGCTACGCCGTGCCAAAGCAAAATCCATTGGAGCCCCCGCTTCCTGACAAAAAAGATCAGGCCCGCGCTGTCGCAGTTCCCCTCGAAAGAGACAGCGGAGACGTTTACGAAAATGTCAGAATACGGAACTTATGTCAACTCTGAGTAGTGCCAATGACAACATACTCGCGCAACGTTAACGTTGCTGACGGTTGGATTACAATAAGCGTGACTGTTATCACTCCGGCGCCTGGATGATCATGCGGTAGCAATCCAGACTGCGACTGAGAAATTCATATGCTGCGCCCCACAGATAGAGCCGGAAGCGGCGGTAATTAAAATCGCCGAATTTCTGCACGACGAATTCGCGGTTGGCGTCGAAATTCTTCGCCCATTGCTGGAAGGTCAGGAAATAGCTGATCCGGTCATTCTGGATTTCCATTGCTTCCAGTTTTGTGCGGGCGAGCTTGTCGAGGAAGTCATGCAGCACCAGAAAGGAATGGTTGCCGCCATAGATATATTTCACCATGAATGACGACAACTCGAATTTCTTGATGCAGGCGCTGCCATCGAGAAAGATCTTGCCGCCCGGTTTGATCAGCTTCTCGAATTTGGTCAGCACCGCGAGATAATCGGGCAGGTGCTCGATCACCCCCATGATGACGATGGAATCGAATTTGCGGTTCGGCGCATATTCCAGCAGATCGCAGATCTGGATATTCCAATCGTAACCGAGCTTCTTCGCGCGCGAATCGAGATATTGCTTCGACACTTCCGAAATCGTGATGCCGGTGCACTTTACGCCGCGTTTGGAGGCATATTCGAACCAGGCGCCCCAGCCCGGTCCGATTTCCAGCAATTCGTCGCCGGGTTTCAGGCCGCAGCGCGCAAAGGCGTAATCGAATTTGCGCAAAGTCGCGGCTTCGAGCGTCTCAGACGGATCGAGATAGACTCCCTGCGTGTAACAGGGCGTCGCCGGATCAAGGAAGCTCAGGAAAAATTCCGGATCGATATCGTAATGCGCGGTGATGGCCTGTCTATTGGTATGCACCTGCCCGAATAGCATCGGCTGTAGAAAACGCCAGACGGTGGTGATGGGGTGCACGTCCTTCATCGACGTGCGAAGCTCGAAGGGGCTTAGCATGTCGCCTTCGAGGTCGATGTCGCCATTGACATAGGCGTCGCCGAAGCGGCCTTCGTCCATGCTGGCGACTGCCTTCAGCGCATTGGCGTTCTTCAGCACAATGGAAAAGCGCGCCGGACCGGGGCCGAAGGGTTGGATCGAGCCATCGGGCAGGGTGACCGCAAACGAAACCGGGGAATTTTCGAACTGGCGCGCGAAGCTGCCAAGAACGGCACGGGTGAAACGGCCGGATGAGACAGTGGATGGAATTTGTGCCACTTCGGTTTGCGTACTCATACGGCCCCTCACAAATGTTCGCGGACCGTATGCGGCAAGCGCCAACTTACCCCTCACCCGGCGCGCGTAATGCTTACGCGCGGGCGCGCTGGCCTCTCCCACAAGGGTAGAGGCGAGGGATCGATCCAGCTTTGATCTTGGCGGGAGAGGGGATTCGCGGCAAGTACAATATGCGATTCGGGGGACGACGCATGGCTTATGAACTTTATTACTGGCCGGGGATTCAGGGGCGCGGCGAATTTGTCCGGCTTGCGCTTGAGGAAGCGGGGGCCAAATACAGCGATGTCGCGCGCGAAAAAACCGGCATGCCGAAACTGATGCGGCTTCTGGAAGCGAACGCCGCCACGGAACCGCCGTTCGCGCCGCCCTTCCTGAAATCAGGCAAGCTTCTGATTGCGCAGACCGCGAACATCCTTTTGTTCCTCGGCGAACATCACGGGCTTGCGCCGAAGAATGAGCGCGGCCGGCTGTTCGTCAATCAGCTTCAGCTCACCATCGCGGATGCTGTCGCGGAAGCGCATGACGTGCATCATCCGGTTGCATCGAGCCTGTACTACAAAGACCAAAAGCGCGAAGCCAAACGCGCGGCGCAGCATTTCACGGCTGAGCGCATCCCGAAATATCTCGGCTATTTCGATTCGGTGCTGGACGAAAGTGGCGGCCCGTATCTGCTGGGCCGGCGCATCTCTTACGCCGATCTGTCGCTGTTCCAGCTCGTCGAAGGTTTGCGTTACGCATTTCCGCACGCGATGGAGCGGGCCGAGAAGAAGCTGCCCTGCATCGAGCCGCTATGCGAGCGCATCGCGCTGCGCCCGCGGATTGCGGATTATCTCGCGTCTGAGCGGCGGCTGCCGTTTAATGAAGATGGCATTTTCCGGCATTATCCGGAGTTGGATGGGTGATGGTGCGCCCATTCCGTCACCCGCCGCCTAAGCGCGCCGGGTGACACCTCGCCCGCACGCGGGGACGAAACGTGCGGCGGTGCACTTTGGAAAAGGGTTTATGGGCGCGCGGACGCGCGCCTACTCGGTGGCAGGGCCCCTCCATGCCTAGCGGAGTTTGTTATGCGGCGTTGACGAAGCCGCCCATTTGGCGATTCCACAGCCGGGCATAGGCGCCGCCGCGCGCCAGCAATTCGCGGTGCGGCCCATCTTCGATGATCCGCCCGGCTTCGAGATAGAGAATTCTGTCCATGCCGGCGATGGTGGACAGCCGGTGCGCGATCGCGATCACCGTGCGGCCCTGCATCAGCGTCCACAAAGCCTGCTGGATGAGATGCTCCGATTCCGAATCGAGCGATGACGTCGCTTCGTCCAGCACCAGGATACGCGCATCCTTGACCAGCGCGCGGGCGATCGCAATGCGCTGTCGTTCGCCGCCCGAGAGTTTGATCCCCTGCTCGCCGACAATGGTGTCGTATCCCGACTTGCGGCCGGTGATGAAATCCTGCGCATAGGCTTCAATTGCGGCACGCGCGACTTCGTCTTCCGGAGCGTTTGGCCGGGCATAGCGGATATTGTCGCGAATCGCGCGGTGGAACACGCTTGCCACCTGCGGCACCTCGGCGATCGCTTCGTTGAGGGAGTCCCAGGTGACATTGGCAATGTCCTGGCCGTCGATCAGGATGCGACCGGATTGCGGCTCGAATTGCCGGCGCAGCAGCTTCACCAGGGTCGATTTGCCGGCGCCCGATGGACCAACAAGCCCGACTTTTTCACCCGGTCGGATCGCAAGCTCGAGATTGTCGAAGACCTGCAGGCCATCGGGATGGGCAAAGCGTACTTGGTCAAAGCGAATTGCGCCGGCGCGCACGACGAGCGGCTGTGCCGAGGGCGCATCGGTAATTTCATGCTCGTGGCTGACGAGGTCGAGTGCTTCGGCGAGCGTGCCGAGCTGCTCGAAATAATCCAGCATGCGGTACGATAATTCCTGCACGCTGCGGATGATCTGATTGGCGAGAAAGAAGATCATGGCGAAGGCGCCGACCGATATCGTGCCGGAAAGCGCGTCGCGGCCGGCCAGCGCCGTCAGCCCCATCTGCAAAGCCAGGGTCGCCACCGCCATGAAGCTGCGCATCATGATCAAGAATGTGCGCAGCCGCTTCGACGCGTTCATCTCGTCGGCAAGGAAATGCGACAGGAAGCGGCGCTCGTAATCGGCCTTGGCGAAGGCGCGCACCAGATCGGAATTGGCGATGGCGTCGATCAGGCGTCCGGTCGACGTGGAAACTTCGTTCGAGAGCGCCTTGGACAGCACGACGCAGCGTTTCGCCAGCGTCACGACAATCGCGAGATAAAGCACTGCCCAGATCGCGAGCACCGCGGCATAGGCCGCGTGGGCGTTGAACATCAGCGCCCCGCCGACCAGCAACAGCATGGCGACGCGGATCATTTCGAAGGTAAGGATGTTCAGGATCGATATCGTCGCCTGACCGGCCTGCTTGATCTTCTGGCCGAGTTTGCCGGCGAAATTCTCCTGAAAGAAACGCGGGCTGTGACCCAGCAGGTAGGTGAACAGATATTTCTGGGCAAGCGCGCGCATGCGCGGCCCGGTAATGACATCGACCGCTTCGTAGCCGCGATAGGCAATCGTCGAACCGAGCCAGATCGCCGCCAGCAAAATGATCCAGGGCAGCACGGCTTGCGCGAAACCGGCATGCGCTGCGGCCGCGGCGGTTATCGCATTGATCAGGTGCGACAACGCGTAAGGACCGAATGCCTCGATCGATGTCGCCGAACCGGCGAGCAGCGCCAACGCCAGAACATGCCAGCGATAATGCCGGCCGACCATGAAGCGCAGAAACGCAAATGGCGCCGACGGCAGGCGCGCAAGTTTGTGCGCCTCGGGCAGCGGTTCCGGTTGGTTCAATACCTGATCCGGAACGACGTGTTTCGAATGTCTGTCCATCGGATGATTTCCGAATCCCAGAATAGGCGAGGGTCGTGTGGTTAGGGTTAAAACGGGTGGAAATTGTGGCTGCGTGTAAAGTTCCCGCGCCGTCGCCATTCGAGCGACACTTCCCCCGGAAGCGGGGGAGGAAAACGTGCGCTTGCTTTCCTCCACCGCGTGCGGGGGGGGGGACCGCGTAGCGTGGAGGGGAAACTACTTCGTGGCGGTTTCTTCGGCTGGCGCGGCGGTATCGCCTTCGTCCAATCCGCGCTGGCGCTCAGCAATGCGCGCGGCTTTGCCGCGGCGGCCACGAAGGTAATACAGCTTCGCCCGGCGGACCTTGCCGCGGCGTACCACCTCTACCGAATCCACCAGCGGGCTGTAGATCGGGAATACGCGCTCCACGCCTTCGCCATAGGAGATCTTCCGAACCGTGAAGCTCTCGTTCAGCCCCGCACCCTGACGGCCAATGCAAACCCCTTCAAAGGCCTGCAGCCGCTCACGCGTCTTGTTCTGCTTGGTCTTCTCGTCATAGGTGACATCCACCACCTTTACGTTAACCTTCAGCGTGTCGCCGGGACGGAACGCAGGCAGCTTCCTGCCGCCACGGACCGTGTTCATCTGTTCGCGTTCAAGCGTCTGAATCAGATTCATGTTCTCCTCCCGTCCGGCGGGATGTTGCGTGCGAGCCGGGCGTTCTAGCGGAACGGAGCCGGTTTTCATAGAGGGTCCAGAGGTCGGGACGGCGCTGTTTTGTCAGCATTTCGGCCTCTTGCCGCCTCCAGGCCGCGATTTCAGCATGATTTCCGCTCATCAGCACGGCCGGGATTTCCTGGTCCTCGAATTCTCGCGGCCTTGTGTAATGCGGGTATTCCAGCAAGCCCTCCTCGAAGCTCTCTTCGCTTGCCGAGGCGGCGCTTCCCATGACGCCGGGCAGCAGGCGCACGCAGGCTTCGAGAAGCGCCATGGCCGGTATTTCGCCGCCGGAAAGCACGAAGTCTCCGACCGAGATTTCCTCCATCCGGCGCGCGGCGATCACCCGCTCGTCCAACCCCTCGAACCGGCCGCAAACCAGGACCACGCCGGGGCCGGATGAGAGCTCCTTCACCCGCTGCTGGGTCAGTGGCTTGCCGCGAGGGGAGAGACAGATCAGCGGGTGCGGGTCGCCCGGCTTGTGTACGGAGTCCACGGCCGCGGCAAGAACATCGGCGCGCAGCACCATGCCGGCGCCGCCTCCGGCCGGAGTGTCGTCCACCGCGCGGTGCCGGCCAATGCCGAAATCACGGATGTTGCGCGTTTCGAGCGACCACAGCCCCTGCTGCAGCGCGGTGCCGATGAGCGACGTGGCCAAGGGGCCGGGGAACAGCTCGGGAAACAGCGTCAGCACGGTGGCGGCAAACATTATCGCCGCGCTTTCCATCTCCCCCTTGCGGGGAGGTCGAAATTTGCAGTGCAAATTTCGGGTTGGGGTAATCGACGGCAGTCCCCCACCCACGCATTCGTTAAACTGCGAATTCGTGTGCCTGCCCGCAAGGGGGAGGCGGAAAGTGGTTTGCAGACGATCAGGCCGATGTTCAAATTATTCGCCCTCATCAGTACACGTCACGTCAACGACGACGCGGCCGTTGGCGAGATCGACAACCGGAACATGGCTGTCGTTGAACGGGATGAGTTCAACCGTTCCGTCCGTCGCGGTAATTTCCAGAATATCGCCGGCGCCGTAATTCAGCACGGCGGTGATCCGGCCTCGCTCGCCGCCGCTCACGTTTTCGGCGCGCAGCCCGACCAGATCGGCGTGATAATATTCGCCATGCCCGGGGTTCGGCAGGGCAGCTCGCGGCACATAAAGCCGGCAACCCTTCAACTGTTCCGCTGCACTGCGCGTCGTCACGCCATCGACCCGCAGGATCAGTTCATCGGCCCGGTGCTGGCGCAGCGCTGCAATGTTGAACACGCGGCCGTCAGCCGCGGTAAGCGGTCCATAGCCGCCGAGCGCCAGCGGATCGGCGGTGAAGCTTTTCACCCGTATTTCGCCGGCAATTCCATGCGCCGCGGTCACGACACCGACCAGGACGGGCGGATGCGTCAAGCCGCGGTCTGATCACCACCGGCCGCTTTTGCAGCCGCCGCAGCACGCTCCTGCGCCTTTTTCTTCGGCTTCATCTTCTGCGGATTGTGGTGAGTCTGCGGTTTGACCAAGCCGGCATCAGCGAGAAAACGATGTACCCGGTCGGATGCGGTTGCGCCCTTGCCGAGCCATGCTTTGGCTTTTTCCAGATCGAGCCGGATGCGGTCGGCATGGTCCTTCGGCAGCAGCGGATTGTAGAACCCGATGCGCTCAATGAAGCGGCCGTCGCGCGGGCTGCGCGATTCGGCAATGACAATCTGATAATGGGGCCGTTTTTTTGTGCCGCCGCGTGCCAGTCTGATCTTCAATGACATGTAAGTCCCTTCCCTATTTCTTGGTGTCAAAGTCCGGCGGCATCGGCGGCATGCCGCCGCCAAGCCCGGCCAGCATTTGTGGATTCATTCCGCCGCCGAGTGCCTGCATCAATCCGCGGCCGCCCTTGCCGATCTTTTTCATCACGTCGGACATCTGACGCTGCATCTTGATAATCTTGTTCACTTCCGAAACTTCGACGCCGGCGCCCGCGGCAATCCGCTTGCGCCGCGATCCGTTGATGATGTCGGGCTTGCTGCGTTCCTGGCGCGTCATGGACGAGATGATCGCCTCCTGCCGCTTGATCAGTTTGTCATCGAGACCGGCGGCGGCGAGCTGATCCTTCATGCGGCCGACGCCCGGCAGCATGGCGAGCAGGCCCTGCATACCGCCCATTTTGCGCATCTGCCCAAGCTGATCGGCGAGATCGTTGAAATCGAGCTCGCCCTTTTTCATTTTTTTGGCGAGCTTTTCCGCCTTGCTGCGGTCGACCGTCTCGGCGGCTTTTTCCACCAGCGAGACGACGTCGCCGAGATCGAGAATGCGCGACGCGACGCGGTCGGGATAGAATGCCTCCAGCGCGTCGAGCTTTTCACCGGTGCCGAGGAATTTGATTGGGGCGCCGGTGACTTCGCGCATCGAGAGTGCCGCGCCACCGCGCTGGTCGCCATCGGAGCGCGTCAGGATGATGCCGGAAATCTGAACCCGCTCATTAAAGGTCTTGGCGATGTTCACCGCGTCCTGGCCGGTCAGGCTGTCGGCGACCAGCAATGTCTCGTGTGGCTGGGTGAGTTTCTTCACCTCGGCGACTTCGGCCAT
>DASUHP010000070.1:0-22888 GCA_036273455.1 Micropepsaceae bacterium
CTCGACATGCGCGGTCTGCCGCATTCCGACGCGCTGCATGTCAGCGAGCGGATGCAGTTGCTCGACGGCGGCAAGACGCTGCAGGACGAGGTGACCATCGACGATCCAAAATATTTCAAGAAGGCATTTACGCTGACACACCAATATGCGCGCCGTGACGACATCAAGATCGTCGAAACCGTCTGCCTCAACACCCGCACTCACCCCTGACAGTGGCTCGTGAAATCTCCATTCATTCCCGCCTCCTCCTTGCGGGGAGGCACGCGAATTTCTACTTCGGAAATTCGCGGGTGGGGGTGCTGCTCGCATGCCCTCACCCGGAAAAGCTGCGTCCCCGCGCGCCGCACGTGCCCCTCTCGGCGACGGAAGGGGGCTGAGCGCAATGCCTGAATCCATCGGTTTCGTCGGCACCGGCAAAATGGGTGCGCCCATGGCCGCGCGCCTCATCGATGCCGGTCACTCGCTCACGGTTTACGACATCCGCCACGAAGCCATGGCGCCGCTGATTGCACGGGGTGCGGCCAAAGCCCGTTCTTCGAGCGAAGTCGCCGATCGCGCCGATATTGTTTTCTTCAGCCTGCCCGAACCCCAAGATGTGCGCGGCGAAGCCATCGGTGCGCATGGCATCATCAGCGGTGAACGCGCCAAAATCCTGGTGGATCTTTCCACCACCGGCCGGCCGACAACCCTGGTCATCGCCGAAGCGCTGGTGCAGAACCAAATTGCCGTGGTGGACGCGCCGGTTTCCGGCGGCGTGGCCGGCGCGACCAAAGGCACACTCGCCGTCATGGCATCCGGCAATCCTGCAGCGCTGGAACGCGTGCGTCCACTGCTGGCGAATTTCGGCCGCGTGTTCGTCATCGGCGAACGGCCCGGCATGGCGCAGGTGATGAAGCTCGCCAATAATCTGCTCTCCGCGACATCGCTGGCCGCGGCATCCGAAGTGGTGGTGATGGGGATGAAAGCCGGGCTCGATCCGAAACTGATGATCGAGGTGATCAATGCCGGGACCGGGCGAAGTTCGGCCACGGAAACCAAGTTTCCACAGGCGATCCTCACCCGCCGGTTTGCCTATGGCTTTGCGACGGGATTGATGAACAAGGATGTGCGGCTCTGTCTGGAAGAGGCAACCGCGCTCCGTTCACCGATGCCCGTCGGCGAGGCGGTACGCGCCATCTGGCAGGCGGCGATGCGCGAACTGGGGCCGGATTCCGACTACACAGAAATCTTCCGCTACCTCGAACTAATTTCACTGTCCGCTTGAGCGGCGTCGCAGGGCGCATGACGTCTCTGGCAATTTCGACTGAGTGAGTTCCTGTCGCCAGGCACCGGCGGGCCAGGGCACTGGGGCCGAACGGCTAGGCAAAGCGCAGGCCCCAGTGCAGCCGCGCGAAGAGATGGGACTCAAAGCGCTGCCAATGCGATCATGCGTGACGGTGGAAAACGTTCGGTAAACGCCCGCGGCCAGACTCTCACGCGACCGGATGTGGTAATCGCAGTCAGTGGTTGCAATAGACTGTTGAAAAGCAACGTCAGACGCTTGCGCTAATCTGCCGGTCATCAGTTTGCTGTGGCGAAGAAGCCGTTGGCCTGCGGGTGATGGACGGCAGTTTTCGCAGTTGCCGGCGGAATGATGCTGTTCCTGGTCACCGCATGATCCGGCGGTGGCGTGAAGCGCAATCCGGCGAAGTGTGAGCGGTTCGCCGACAGATTGCGCGACAATCAAAGGATTGGAGCGCAATCCGGCGAAGTGTGAGCGGTTCGCCGACAGATTGCGCGACAATCAAAGGAATTTAGACGTGATCCGATTCCACTTAATCGGATCACGCTCTATCGGCAATACGAAAGCCCACGCGAGGCGGGCAGTTTGCCCACCGGCACGTGCAACTCCCGCAACAACATGGCTCGCCTGGCTTTTCCCGGAGAGTCACCAGGACATCCGGCGAATACGCCGGCGTGGGCCGGGCGTGACGATTTGTCTGCCGTTACCGGATCGCGATTGCGACCGGATCTTCGGAAGAACAGGACCCTACGACAATCCCGTTTGCCTGTTTGGCCCGGTATTGCTCAAAATTAACGCTGTAGGTGCCTCCAACCGCTTCGCAACGCGCAGCCGACTGCATTTCCAGATCTTTGATCGGGTCGGCACACCCGGCCAAAAGCAGCACCGGACACAGCGCAAGCGCGAGACGGGAATATACGCGATTCATATTTCAGCCCCCAATAAGGCGTTTCTTTCGCGCGCTTCTGGCGACTGCAACAGCTTCGGCTCGTTGTCAGTTCGAAACCGCGACGCACTTATGGTGGCAGAGAATGGCTACCAGCCCGTTTACCAATTCATTCAACTGCCGACGGAAGCCCTGACTGCGCCGCAGCAGCAGGTATGCATTCCCGCACATGCTCAAGGCGCGTGAACCAGATGTCCAACCGGGACGCAGAATGTCCGTAATCAGATGATTCCAGATTGCCATGCGGCCCTTCGAGCTGAGGCAGCGGCTCGACGGTTACGGACTCGCCAGTACATCGAGCAAGTCCCGTGGAGTAAACAGATAAACACCTAAATCGCCGTGTTCGGACATCCATGATTCAATATTATCATGCTCCGTAAATTCGCCGGTTTTGCTGCTGTTGCTGGCAATGGGATTCGAAGCGTTGACCCATGTAAAAATTCCAACATGCCCATGGTGCACCGTTCCGTCCTTATTCATAACTGACGGCGAAATGATAATCGTGCCCCGGGGTATCGCTGACCAATCGGAGATATTGTCCAACGTGCTCTCGCTGAACAGACTGCGGTGCCTTTTCAGCCAGGCAAACAGCTCAGCGGTGCCAGAAATTCCGATCCTGGGCATGTCTACGCCGGCTTCTTTCAGGACATAGCTGACAGCCTCGGCACATCCCACGCCGGCAGGGACCTTGGGATTGAGCGTAATGTGGTCTCCCAGACACCACATCGCATGCCAGAACACTCGATATCTTAAGGTAAACCTTGATATCTCCTGCTCTGCCTCCTGCAGCCATCTCACGCCTTGCGCGAACTCGGACGGCGCGGCGGGACCGTTGGGATCGTGTTTGCGGAATCCGGAACTCACACGATCCGCTCAGCTATAGGCGTAAGCGAATTTGGGGCCGGAAACGTCGACGTCGATCGCTTTGGTTTCCTGACCCGACATCTGCCGGTTCAGCAGCTCGATGGAAATTTCCGGCAGCATGGTGTTGGTGAGAATCGCATCGATCATGCGGCCGCCCGACGCGACTTCCTTGCAGCGTGACACGATGAGATCCACCACCGGCTGGCCGTATTTGAATTGGATGCGGTGATTTTCCGCAATGCGCTTGCCGATGCGATCGAGCTGGAGACGCACAATCCCGCCCAGCATTTTCGGCGACAGCGGATAATACGGCATCACCACCAGACGCCCGAGCAATGCCGGCGGGAACACCTTCAGCAGATCGGGCCGCAATGAGGTGGCGAGCGCCTCCGCATCCGGCGCCATCTCCTCGTCCTCGCACAGCGAGCTGATCAGGTCCGTGCCGACATTGGTCGTCAGCAGGATCAGTGTGTTTTTGAAATCGATGTAGCGGCCCTCGGCATCGTCCATATAGCCCTTGTCGAAGACCTGGAAGAACATCTCATGCACGTCGGGATGCGCCTTCTCGACCTCGTCGAGCAACACCACCGAATAGGGCCGGCGGCGCACCGCTTCGGTCAGCACGCCACCCTCGCCGTAACCCACATAGCCGGCGGGCGCGCCTTTCAGGGTCGACACGGTGTGGGACTCCTGGAATTCGCTCATGTTGATGACAATCAGGCTATCGTCGCCGGAATAGAGCAATTCCGAAAGCGCATGCGCGGTTTCGGTTTTGCCGACTCCGGAGGGACCCGCCAGCATGAATACGCCGACCGGCTTGTTGGGATTGTCCAGTTTGGCGCGGCTGGTCTGGATGCGCTTCGCAATCGCTTCCACCGCATGGTCCTGACCGACGACCCGCTTTTTCAACTGATCGGCGATAGTCAGGGTGGAAGCGATTTCATCCTTCACCATCCGGCCCACGGGAATCCCGGTCCAGTCGCCAACCACGGCGGCGACCGCATCGGCATCCACTTCGCTGAACACCATCGGTTCGTCCTTCTGCACATCGCGGCGGCCATTGAGCGCCGCCTGCAATTCGCCGGCAACGCCGGGATGGGCATCGGGCTTCGCGAGTTCCTCGCGGATGCGCGTGATGCGATCGAAGGCGGCTTTTTCCGCGTTCCATTTGGCGGTGACTTTGGCGAGCGCCTCCTTTGCCGAATCCAACTGCTCCTGCACCCTGGCGATGCGGTCGGACGGTCCAAAATGCCCGGCGGCTTCGCGTTTGGCGATTTCCAGCTCGGTCGTGAGGAGCTCCACTCGCCGCGTGCGATCTTCAACCGCGGCCGGTACCGCGTGCTGCGAAACCGCGACCCGCGCGCAGGCGGTATCCAGCAGGCTGACCGCCTTGTCCGGCAGCTGGCGCGCAGGCACATAGCGCTGGGACAATTTCACCGCCGCTTCAACGGCTTCGTCGAGCACCGTCACGCGATGATGTTTGTTCATCGCCGGCGCGACGGAGCGCAGCATCGCAATCGCCGTGCCGGTTTGCGGTTCGGCGACGTTGACGGTCTGGAAACGGCGGGTGAGGGCAGGGTCTTTTTCAAAGTGACGCCGGTATTCCGCCCAGGTGGTGGCGGCGATGGTGCGCAGACGGCCGCGGGCGAGAGCGGGTTTGAGAAGATTGGCGGCGTCGCCGGTTCCGGCCTGACCGCCGGCGCCGATCAGCGTATGGGCCTCATCGATGAACAGGATGATGGGCTTGGGCGAGGATTCCACCTCGTCGATGACCTGACGCAAACGCTTTTCGAATTCGCCGCGCACGCCGGCGCCCGCCGACAGCAATCCGATATCGAGCGAACGCAGGGAAACATCTTTCAACACCGGTGGCACTTCGCCGTCCACGATGCGCCGTGCGAAGCCCTCGACGACTGCGGTTTTGCCCACACCCGCTTCGCCGGTGAGAATGGGATTGTTCTGGCGCCGGCGCAGCAGAATATCGATGACCTGGCGGATTTCGGCATCGCGCCCGACCACGCGGTCAATCTCGCCCTGACGGGCCCGTTCGGTGAGATCGACGGAGAACTTCGCCAGCGCTTCCAATTGCCCCGGTACCGGCTGGCCGGGTTCAGCACCGGGCGCTGCAAGACCCTGCGCCGCATCGGGAAGACGCGCTTCCGCCGATCCCGAGGTGATGGCTTCAAACCCGTCGCCAAGTGCATCAGCGGTGATTTTGCGCCACTCGGAAGAGATGGAATAGAGCGCATTTTTAAGCGTCTGCGTCTTCAGCATGCCGTAGAGCAGATGGCCGGTGCGCACACGCGCGGCAGAAAATTGCAAGGACGCATAGAGCCAGCCTTTTTCCGCAGCTTCTTCCACCAGTGGCGAGAAATCGGAAATCGCGGTGGCGCCGCGCGGCAGCGTGTCAAGAAACGCCACAACATCGCGCGCAAGCTTTGCGTCATCGATGCGGAATTTGCTGCGGATGGCGGCGATATCGTTGCTGGAATCCTGCAACATGACGTGCAGCCAATGCGCGAGTTCGACATAGGGGTTGCCGCGCATTTTGCAGAAGCCCGTGGCGGTCTCGATCGATTTGAGGGCGGACTGGTTGAGGCGCCCGAACAGTGAAGCGCGGCTGATTTCACTCATTGGCTGTTACCCCTCTGCTTGTGACGCGACCAAAATTCCTCGAATCGGCACGCAAGCGCGCGTCCCTGCGATATGCATTCCGCCGGTGCCGCCACATCCAGGCCGACCAGCCGAGCTGCGATTTGCCGTCCAGCCTTACCGGATCGGTTTTGATTTCCGAAATTTCGAGCTGAAGCTGCCAGTCAATATGTGACGGCAGGAAAGCACTGCTGCATTCGGCGATCAGCGGAAAGCGTTTTCCATCCGGCAGGAATTCGCGATACTCTGCCATGTCACGAAGCTGCAATCGCACGCGCACCGTATCATCGATGGTACGTACGCGGCCGCCGAGCACGGCATTTCCGCCAAGCCGGTTGAAAGCGCCTTTGCGGCCGATGCGGGTGCGATCCTCCGGAAATATCCGGCGCGACACCGGAATGAATTCCTGGACCGCGACGCCAACGCGTAAGAGATGCGACAGGCAATCCTGCAGCATGGAGGGATTGCGGCGGCTGGCAAAGGCGCCGAGATAGTGAATCCGCGCACCCCGGGGAAAGGCGGAATTGCGCGCCTGCGCGGGCACGCCGCCCAGCGCGGCGAGATAATTGGCGAAGGCGTCGTCCGCTGGACGGTCGGCATGCGCGACGGGCTGACTGTCGGCCCAGGCACGGTAAAACAGTTGCAGAAACCGGTCGGTGATCAGATCGAGAAACCGGCCGAACGGTTGCTGCTGCGAATATCGCCGTTCATAGTTGGCAAATTCAGTCAGATGCAGCGGCAATGGGCCCATAGGCCCGGTCAGGCCGAGAAACAGTGTGCGAATGCGCGCGCGGCCATGTTTGCCGAAGTCGATGCGCTCGATTGTGGCGCCGGGAAAATCCAGCGTCGGGCTGTGCGCGAAATCCGCGATGTTCTGCGCGGGCATGCGCGATCGGCCAATCCGCGGCAGCTCACCGGCGCGCGATTCGGCGTGGCGCAGCAGCGCGAAAAAACCAAAGTGGTTCGCGGAATCTGCGGCTTCGCGCAGAAAATTCAGATGGTGGGGCGCAGACCGGCCCGTATCGGCCATCTGACGATCTCCCCCTGGTCTGCACTCTCGAATGCCGTTTCGGTGAACGAATTGACGGAACAGAATTCGCAAAGGAAACGGTCGACCACGGCTGCGAACAGCGCACTGCGGCCATTGTCGAAGC
Organism: Micropepsaceae bacterium; assembly: GCA_036273455.1. GTDB lineage: Bacteria > Pseudomonadota > Alphaproteobacteria > Micropepsales > Micropepsaceae > CAIYRG01. The sequence continues at coordinate 6,899 of DASUHP010000070.1, forward strand.
AACTCTCATCAAGACGAACGCGGATTTGCCGGCCACGCGCAAAGGCGAAACGGTCGCCGCCCGGCACACGCCGGGTGACGCCGCTGGAGGTGACGGAGCGGATGCCGTCGATCTGGCGGCGCATGGCGGGATCATCGGCACGGCCATACAGGGCAAGGTGGTCCTGCAGCAGTGAAGGATCGCCGTTCTCGCCATCCGTCAGCGACAGATAGTTCGATGTAAGATGCGCGATGGTACGCCAGGCGGAATCGCCGAGGCCGAGCGGTGGACGCGGCCGCGTCGGCGCGCGCAACACGTTGACGGCATTGACCGGGTGTCCCTGCATATGGAACCCGGGCGCGGAGCCGCCGAAGCGCAGCAGGTCGGGGAGTTCGCGATTCGTCACGAGCGCGCGCACCGCGAGTTCGCGAACTTTCGCAAGGCGGTCGGGATTTTGCGGCGACGAAAGGCTGATGAGCATTTCCGTCCCGGTGTATTCCGAACGGCCCCTGCGGCGCTGCTCGCGCGTGGACAATCTGCGCGCGCGCATCCGCGTCGTGTAGAAAATGGCGTCGCGCCAGTCGTACAGATGCGCGCCGAAGGCATAGAGCGGTGCCACGGGAACAGCTTCGCCGCTGTCTTCATGGGCGACCACGTTCAGCAGACGGAACACTTCGTAATCCAGCGGCCGGGTGCGATCGGGCAAAACCAGATGCTCGTGTACGTGACGGTCCAGCGGCACGCGATCGAGCTGCCGCTCGAAGAGATTGACCGCCGGCGTCGCATAGAGGCGCAGATTGGCAGCGGAAACAGCGCCGGCCAATACCCGCGAGCTGCGATTGAAAAGGAACACCAGATCGCAGGTTTCCCGGCTGATGGCGAACACATCGGCGAGCCCATGTGCCGCAACAAACAGAAAGCGCTCCGGACAGGCAAAATATTCCGACAGCATGCGGTAACCACGGAACGTGCGGCTTCCGTCAGGCAGCGCCGCCTGCCCGTCGTCGAAACCCGAGGCTTCCGGCAGCCCCAGACGGAGCTGCACGCCTTCGGAGTTCGGCTGGCCGATGGCTGCGACCGTATCACAGCAAATCTGGCGGAACAGTTCGCCGGGGATCGCTTGCGCGCCATTGAGATAGAACAGCAGTTGTGGGGGCGACGAACGTGACAAAGGCACACCGCCTTTGGCGCGCAGGCGGATTCGCAAGCCCGCTTCCGCGCGCGATTCCAGCGTTGCGGCATAGGGCGCGACCGAAGCGCGGGTCGGCAGATATTCCACCGAATCCACATCGAAGGGATAAAGGGTCACAGCCTGCGACGTGCGGAAAATGACTTTGGTATCAGTCGACGAGACACTCGCCGTGAGCGGCGTATGGCGGGGCACAACAATACCCTTGGCCAGCGCGTCATCGCCGAATTGGGGCGCAAGCTCCACGACGCACATCGATGGCGTCGGCGCGAGATAATCGGGTTGCACCGCTTGCAGCAGCTGTTGCGTGAATTCCGGGTACTGGTCCTGAAGCTTCAGGCCAACGCGCGCCGACAGAAACGCCACCCCTTCGAGCAGACGCTCGACATAGGGGTCGGGGTCGTTGGGGGTTTTGAGGCCAAGATAAGACGCGACCTCGTCATGCTCTTCGCCAAATTCGCGAGCGCCCTCGCGCAGATAGGCGAGTTCTTCGTTATAGGCGCGAAGAAGACGGGGGTCCAAGGAGCTTAATCCCGCACTGTCGCGGCGCCGGTGTCGAGTTCGACATCGGTGAAATACCGGACTCCGGCCGCCTGAACCGCAGACGTGATGTCACCGGTCACGACATAGGTGAGGGCATTTTCGCGTTCTGCGAAGTCGCGCGGTTCAACGCACAGAGTCTCGGGCGCAATGCGCGGCTCGAACGCACGAATCGCAAGCAGGATTCTCATTGCGCGCATTTTCACCACCGCGGGTGTCATGGCTTTGCCCGCGAGATCGTCTACGCCGTAATTCAGAACGGAATATTTGACCTGGGGATAATCCGTCAGATCGGTACTGGATTCGAAATTCGTCGTGTTCAGCAGCCATGCCAGTTCACGGCGGATGTTGGCGCGAAGTGCGCTTTCGTTGAAGCGATCCACATCCGGAATTTGATAATGCCGCAGGCTGGTCCGGCTGATTTCCCGGGTGGCGGTTTCGGCGCGCAACCCGGCCATCTCGACGTGACTGACCAGCTTGTCGAACAGCGTGGGATTCAGACGCACTTCAGGCATGCATCACGCCATTTCGATGCTGCGGAGCGACAGAACGTCGTATTCGTCACCGGCATCGGTGAAATAGAGACGCTGTCCCATTCCGATATCCCCGTGCCCGGTTTTGCGCCAGTCGGTGAGGCGCGACAGCCGCAGCCGGGAATCCGCATTGGTTTCCGTTCCCGGATAGCGCACGGGAATAAACCCGGCGGCGGACTGGCCGGAACGCAACGACATTTCGACGGGTAGCCAGACGAGGTCGCGCAAATCTTTCGGACCCCCGGCCTTCAGGGCAGAGACCGCTTCGAACGGCACGAGGCCCCAATTGCCTGAGACAATGGCTTCGAAACAGGGTCCAAAGCGGGGGTCGGCATCGGCAACCCAGCCGAATTCCTTCCCATTCCATTTGCCGGGAACGTTGATTGCCTCGCCGAAGGCCTCGTCGCGCAGCGCGACGCCGCTTTCGGTGTCGCCGCGAGCGGTGATTTCCAGCGCCCGTGCCAGCTTTTCGACCCATGGCGAGGTGGCGACGAGTACTGGGAATGGAATTTCGCCGGCAAAGGCTTTGGCGCGCTTCACCTCGGCTCCGATCGTCTGATCATAGACGACCGCCAGCATCTGGGCCTCAGGCGACAGCTGCGCGAGCGTACGCAGTTGCGCCCTGGCTTTGTCCCACTCGCCGAGAACGAGCATGACCTGAAGGAGAAACATGCGCGCGCGTTGATCGTCGGGAGACGTGCGGACACGTTCGACGAGGGCGGCGCGCGTGCCTTCCAGATCGCCCGAATTCAGTAACCCGTCGATCTGGTCCATTGTACCCCCCGCGCCCCCGTGGCGGTTCAGGCCACGGGGTCCAAGCGCCGGCTACTGATCAGACGGTCTTATTCTTGCCGATATCCCAGCCGAAATCGCCGGTCGCGCCGGAGCCGCCCGACTTGGTTTGCGGCGTGTAGCTGATCTTGAACTTGGTGAAATTCAGACTGACTTCCTCGAGGATCAGCGGATGATCCTCATGCGTGCTGGTCTCAAGGCTGGACACGAAGATGTCGCTCAGTTCGATCTTGAGGTACTCGATGGCGTTTTGACCTCCGGCCTTGCGCACGGTCAAAGTGCCGTTGCCGATGTGATCGCCGGTGCAGACGCTCTTGAACAGAGTGGGCGAAGCCTTGTCGATGCGCTTGATGATGTGCATGTCGCCGACCGCAACTTTTCCCGCGCCGGAGCCCGAGCCGTAATGGCCTGCGCCCTGATTTTGCACGTTCCAGCTCCAGCTGAGGAGTTCGATTTCGTCCTTGTGCTTGTCGTCCTGCGACTCGCCCTTGACGTTATCGAGCTTTAAGAACGCATCGAAATTGGCGGATTTCTGAACATTGTTGAGGGGCATGGGAATCTCCGATTGGAATCTGTTTTAAGGTCGGGTTGAGCGCTGCTCAGGATTTTGGCCCGGGCAGGCGCGACACCATACTCAACGCGATGTCCATTTTTTCCATTTGATAGTGCGGCACGAACATGAACTTGCCCTTGTAGGCGCCGGGATTCTCCTCGTCGGGGAGAATTTCGATTTTTACGTCCTTCAGCGGTTTGCGCGCCTTGGTTTCTTCGCTTGATGACTCCGGCTGGGCGTCGACATATTGCATGATCCAGTTGGTGAGATCGCGCTGGAGTTGCGGCCCTTCGCGGTTGCCGCCCACCCAGTCGCGCACGATGCATTTCAGGTAATGTGCGAAACGGCTGGCGGCGAAAATATACGGCAGCCGGGCCGACAGATTGGCATTTGCGGTGGCCGCCGGATTGTCATATTTCGCCGGCTGGTGAACCGTCTGGCCGCCGATAAAGGTCGCCTTGTCGGTGTTCTTGCGATGGACAAGCGCGACGAAGCCGGCCGCCGATAATTCGGCTTCACGGCGATCACTGATGGCGATTTCGGTCGGGCATTTCGCGTCCAGGCCGCCTTCGTCGGTTGGGAACATCGCCGTCGGCAGTCCTTCGACCGTTCCGCCGGATTCGACCCCGCGAATACGCGTACACCAGCCATAGGTTTTGAAGGCATCGGTGATTCGTGCCGCCATCGCGTAGGAGGCATTTACCCAAAGGTGGTGGTCGTGCTTGCCGCCGCCGGTATCTTCCTCAAATGCGAATTCCTCAACCGGTTCGCCCTGCGAGCCATAAAGCTGGCGGCCCAGGAAGCGCGGCATGGTGAGCGCGAGATAACGGCTGTCGGTGGATTCGCGCAAGGACCGCCAGGCGCCGTATTCGAGTGCGTCAAACGCCTTGGCGATATCGCGCGGGTTGGACAATTCCTGCCAGCTCGCCATGCCGAGAATCGATGGCGCAGTGCCGGCAATGAACGGCGCATGAGCGGCGGCGCCGATCTTGCTCAGCCCCTTCATGATGTCGATGTCGGTCGGCGAATGGTCGAAATAATAATCGCAGACGAATGTGCCGTAAGGCTGGCCGCCCAACTGGCCGAATTCGGCCTCGTAGATGCGTTTGAACAGCGGGCTCTGATCCCAGGCAACGTCTTTGTACTGACGAAGCATCTTGCGGATTTCGTCCTTCGAGACGTTCATGACCCGGATCTTCAGATCCTTGCCGGTCGGGCTGCTGTTGACCAGGTACTGAAGTCCGCGCCACGCCGATTCCAGCTGCTGGAATTCCTGGTTGTGGATGATCTGATTGACCTGCTCGGTGAGCTTGCGGTCGAGCGCCGCCTTGATGGCGTCAACAGTGGCAAACACGTCCTCGCTGATGACGGTCGCGCCGGTCAGTTCCAGCGCCTGCTGCGCCAGCGTCTGAACCGATCGCTCGATGTTCCGCTGCCGGATTTCGTTGATCGGCTTGAACTCTTTCTGCAGCAGTGCCGCGAAGTCGTCCGCGCCCTGTTCAAAACCCGGCGATGATTCCTGTTTGATTGCTGCTTCAGCCATGGTGTTCCCCCGCTTTCCTAGCTGGCCGACGCGTCGCGTTCAGCCGATTTCGCCGCCGCCAGTGATTTCATCAGTTCCGGGTCTTTCAGCAGCCTGTCGAGCAAACCCTGCGCGCCATCCCTGCCGTCCATGTAGACCAGCAGATCGCTCAACTCCTGACGGGCTTCGAGAAGCTTGGCCAGCGCCGGCACTTTTTTCGCGATCTCGCCCGGTGTGAAGTCGTCCATCTTGTCGAAAGTGAGATCGATGCCGAGCTTGCCTTCACCGGTCAGCGTGTTCTCGACCTGGAATACCGCTCGCGGCGCCATCGCCTTCATGCGCGCTTCGAAATTGTCGATGTCGAATTCATCGAAATTGCGATCGGCGAGCGGCTTTTTTTCCTTCGTCGATTTGCCCGACAAATCGGACAACACACCAACGACGAACGGCAATTCCACCTTCTGGCGGGAGCCGAAAGTCTCAACTTCATATTCGATCTGAACCCGCGGAGCGCGATTTTCACGAATGAACTGCTGGCCGCTTTTGGTCGCCATGGCCCCCTCCTGTCTACCCGCAGTGACCCTATTCCGAATCACTGGCCGGTTCAATCAATTCTAATCAAGTCAAGCTAAAAAACCGTTCAACTTCATTGTTCTGCCGGGCGGCGGATCAGCAGCTTCTTCGCGTCGTCAACGCCATCGGGCAGAATATCTGCAAGCACCTCCATGAACGGCAGACTGACCCACCCGCGGGCGCGCTCGAGGAGCACTGGTACCGGACTTGAGGGTTCATGCTGCCGGTAATAATCCGCGATCGCGTCGATGGCGCGAAGCACATCGGTGCGCGACCGGATCGAGGTGACGTCGCCAGGGGCAAGCCTGGGGTCGGCGGCCGCTTCAGCGGCACCTTCTTGTCCGCCTGCGGTCGCGCCGGGCACGGAATGAAATGCGCCAATCGCCTTCTTCACGCGGCCGAGGGTTTCGTAGCTCAAGGCGAAATCCGGACTTTCCGTTCCGCCGGTCTTCTCCAGGAACAGCTTTTCGGTCTGCCGCAACGCCGTCTCGATCGCTGCGACGGCATCATGACAGGCTTGCAGTTGGGCCGGTCCCACTTCGGTTAAGGTCTTCTGGAATTGGCCAAAATCGGCTTCGCCCTCGCGTCCCTTGGCAAGCCGCTCAAAATCGGCAGCGGAAAAGACCCCGAGCCGGATATGGGCAATGACCGGCACCCGCAGCAGCGGGTTGATGAAGGCGGCGCGGTTGGCGAGCGTGTTGCATGCCATCACCCGGGCGGTGACGCCATATTCCTCGAGGTTGGGATGCACGCCCTCCCAATACCGCTCCACCAGTCCGGCAAGGGCATTGGTGCCCAATTCAATCCACGCCCACTGCCTGGCATACACGCCGGCGCGGGCGAGGTAGATCGGCAGCCAGAGATCTTTGGAGCGGCCGAATTCCGCAATGATTTCATCACTGACCGCATTCCAGTCGATCTCCGCTGCGGCTTCTTCACCGGTCGCGGATTCCGGCCGCTCAAACGGCTGCTCGATCGCGAGGCGATGATCCGAGCGATCCGGGCCGCAGGGCTGCTCTGTGCTGACGGGCGCGAGAAGTTGTTCGAGATCGGCCATCTTGAGATCAGCGTGGCATCGGCCGCATACCGTCGCCGAGCAGCGAAAACGCCGCCCAAAAGAAGGGATGCGAAAATCTTCGATTGTTCATCAGCGACTGTTGTGCGCGCCGCATGGCGTCCGCCTCGGTTTCATTGCTGCCGTCGAACAGAGTTTGCATCAATTGCACGGTCGCGTCACGATTCACTTCCCACTGCGAGATGATCAAACCTCTGCTACCCGCATAAATGAAGTCGCGCGCAAGTCCGCCCAAAGCTTCACCTGATCCGGTCAGCCCGGTGCGATCGGCCACGGCCGCGCCCGCGCCGCCGGTATTGCAGGCGGCGAGCACAACGAGATCGGCATCGAGATGCAGTTGCAGAATCTCGGATGCATCGAGGAAGGCATCGGAGTTCGCCTGGCCAAGCGACGTGACGAGCGCAGGTTCGGGGAGGCAGTCTTCCTGCGTCGGCAACAACCCGTGGGTGCCGAAAAACACCACCCTGTAATTGTCCAGATCCTTGCGGCCGAGAAGGCCGGTATCGGTGAATGCCGGGCCGAGTACCACGTCCTGCGGCCGCGCCTTCATGCGCAGCGCCACCGCGCGGATCATGTCTTCCATCTTGGTCGGCGCGAAGCCGGTCGTCATCTGTACACGGACCTGTTCGCAGGCGGGCGTGTTGGTGCCGTTGACCGGATCGGCGACCAGCCGGAACATGCGGGGATCCCTTGTGGTCTGAAGGTCGGGATCGCCGAGGCCGATGAAGCTGTATTGGGCTTTGGACGGCGCGAAGTTGCGGGCCTGAAGGAATGACGACGGCGAGACGGCGAGCGTGATGCTGGTGTTGCGGCCGAGCCACGCGACGTTCTGGTAGATGTCCGTATTGAACTGGCCGCGCTGGAATTGGGCGAGGCGGTCGTCAAATCCCCGGACGCTGGCATTATCGGTAACGAGTACCGCAACCGGCAGGCTGATCAACGCGCCATCAGGATCATAGATGAGGTGGCGCGCGGACGGGACGAGGTCCTGCACCGGGCCGAACACCTTGGTGTACAGATTATACGCACCCGCGACATCGAAGCGCGGCAGGCCACCGGTTGTGGTGTCGAAGGGCCGGCGCAACTGCGCGACAGCCTGCGCGGCAGCCGTACGGCCGAGCGGTATCGGGAATATCCGCACCGTCGTTTTGGAGATGGCGATCCCATAGCCGCCACGGTCGAGCAGGATATTTTTGACGTATAGCTCGCCGGGAGTGAGCGCGGTCTGCATCTGGTCGAGCGTCACGGCCGCGGCGAGCAGCTGGCCGTAGCGCGGATTTGCGGTAATCAGGTTTTGTTGATCCGCGGCGAGCTGGTCCTGCAGCTGCTTGAGTTGCAACTGATCGGCATCGCGTTCGGCTTGCGGATAAATGCCGGATTCCTGACGGCGCTGAATTTCCGAACCTTTGATCGCGATCTGGCGCTGGCTTTCTTCCAGCGCACGCGCGGCGTCGGCGCCGGCGCCACCGCTCTGATTCAACCGTTCGGCGAGGCGCGCAATGGTTTGTGCGGTCGCCTGGCTGACGATTGTCTGCAGCGCGTCGAAATAGCGGCTTTGGTAATCGCGGGCGCGTGCCGGATCGGCCTCGGCGCGCGCGAGCAGGAGGTCAAAATAGGCCGCCGTTGCATCGGCGGAGTTGCCGACGGTGCCGCGCGACTGGCGGAACCTGTCCAGCCCGGTGGCAAAATCGGCCAGCGCCTGATCAACATTGCCGGATTGCGCTTCGGCCCGGCCCAATTCCACGTAAAGGCGTGCTTCCGGCGGCGTGCCGGCGAGATTGGTGCCCTGCAATGCGCCGATGGCGTCGCGCAATCGCATCAGCGCCGTTTCCGGCCGGCTCGCCTGCAATTCGACGCCGGCCAGTTGGCGGTACACTTCCGCCCGTTGCCAGGCGAGCGAAATGGGAAGTTTGGTTGCCGTCAGCAGACGGTCCGCCTGCTCCAGATTCTGGCGCGCACCGTCGAGATCGTTCTCGGCCGCGCGCGCAATTCCAAGCGCGTAGTAGCTCTCGGCGTTTTGCGCCTCCAGCCTTTGCTCCGGCGATACGATTTGTGTCTGGAACGAGCCGCCCTGATTGAGCTGTGACGCGAGCGCCGCCGAAATCACCGGCGCGCCGGCCGGGTCGCGCTCAACCGCTACTGCCGGCGCCATGCCGCTTTCGGACGCCGCGAATTGCGCGCGGATATCGATCGCCTGTTTGGCCGCCTGTTCGGCCTCGGCGAATTTCTTCTGGTTGATCAGATGCAGCGCGCGGTAGGTCAGCGCTTCTGCATCCATCTGCGGGTCGTTCAGGGCACGAATCGACTGCTGTGCTTCCGCGAGACGCGTATCGGCATCGCCAAACCGGCCCTCATTCGAAACATTCAGTGCCCAGATCAATTGCGCCTCGGCGCGGTCGCGCGGGGAATCGGCGGGATCGGTGGCAAGGATGCGGAAGTCCTGCTCGGCGGTCCCGAAGATCCAGCCCTGATTGAGCAGATAGGCGCGCTGGCGCAGAAAAGCCGGCGAGTTTTGCTCTGCCGTCGCCGCCGCCGCGAGGCTCTCGGCCGCGTCGCTCGATATCGCATTGCCTGCGACCTGCGCCATCGCGGCGGGGGGCGCCTGCACGCCGGCCGCAACCTTCAGTCCGGTCTGCAGCGCATCGGAAAGCGCCGCCATGCCTTCCGCAATGACAAGGCCGCCGCCGCTGTACTCGTAGACCGTGTACGGCGCTTTGCCGATCGTCGTCTGACATTCCGATGCGGTGGCGCCGCGCAATCCGGTGATGTCATCCGGCTTTGCCGCCTGACAGGTGGCGCGCTTGCTGAGCGCATCATGCCAGGCTGGCGGTTCGTTACCTGCCGAGCGCGGAAAGACGTAGATGTAACCCAGCGGCGTGTCCGACCAACCGCGGCAATTGACGGTCCATGCGCGGGCTCTGGGAATTTGCGCCGCGGGATCGCTGTCGGAGCGTACGGCTTCGCAGACCGCACCCGACATGCTCTGGCCGAGCGCGAAATTTTCCGTCGGCACGGCGGCAGATGCGCCCGTGCCGGCAAAGCCGAGTGCTACCGCACATGCCGCTGTGCCGAACCTGATCAATCTTGAAAACCCTGAATTGCTGGCTGTCATGGTTGCACCGTTTCGTCATTGCCACCGGCGGTGAGTGTCGGATCGTTCTGATCAACCTGTTCGGGCGCACGGATGATGAGCACCTGCGTCAGGCGGTTGGGATCTACATTCAGGAAGGTGAAGGGGAAGATGGAGCAGGCGCCCGCAGCGCCGACGACACAACCATTAACGCGGTAGTAATTGGACTGCGGCAGCCCTTTGCCCTGCACCACGAAGGCAGAAGATGCGACCGACGTGCTGGTAAGCTTGCCCTCGCCGCCGGGCTTTACGGTTGCGAACATGTCGATGATCAACGGCGGCTGGGAAGCCCCCGGCGTCGTTTGGATGAGGATTCCTCCGCTATTGCCCGGGGTGAGCTGAATTCCGTCCGGAGAGTTGAGCGTGCCGGTATTCTGCTGCTCGAAACCTGTGTTCGTGCCGAGCGTCAGTGTGATGCTGTTGCCGCTGATCAGGACCTGATGCTGCGGGTTTTGCACAGCCTGGGTCTGGGTCAACCGATTGGCGAGAGTCTGCACGCTGGCCGCATTGCCGTTGGCTTGCGCAAATGCGTTCTGCATCTGTGTGATGAAGTCGCTATTTCCGATCAGAATGTCGCCGGTGTGCACCGTCAGATTGACATTGCCGCCCGTGATTTCGGTGGTGCTGCCCAGAGTGGTTGAATTCCCAATGATGATATTGCCGGCGGCATCGACCGACACCGTGCCGGACGTGATCTGGCTACCGTCAATGATCGTGACGTTCTGGCCGGCTTTTATGCTGACAGTCTGCGTTCCGGATTTCGCGCCAGCATTGATCTGCGCCGTTTTGGCGAGAGAAACATCGCCGTTGCTGCCATTTGCGCTCACCGAAACCCCGCCGGAGCTGGTGTTGATCGTCGAGGCGATGGATGTCGCGCCCACCGATGTCGTGCTGAGGCTGCCGGCCGTAATTGTACCACTGGTCTGGCTGATTGTACCGTCCACAGTTACCGTCACCGCCTGCCCCGGCACATTCAGGTTGCCGATGATCGCAAGCCCTTGATTATCAGCAATCGTCAGCGGACCCGAGACATTCAAATCGCCCAGTATGCCGATCAGGTTATTGGGATCCGAGAAGTTGGCGGCGCCCGCGGCCGAGCCGGTCAAGGTGGTGGCTTTCACAATTGCCGCATGGGCGTCGACCCCACCGCCGGTTTCATTAATCGTGAGAGTCTGACCGCTGGCATCGACCGTGCCCGCCAGCGCCAACGAGGTTCCATCGGTGATGCTGAGCGGTCCCGAAGTGTTACTGAAGCCACCAAACGTCGCGATGGCATTATTCGCATTGGTGAAGCTCGCCGCACCGGCGCTCGCGCCGGTGAGAGTGCCCGCTTTCACGCTCGCGCCGCCGGCGCCGATGCCGCCCGCAGTCTCGGTCAGCGTCAAAGTCTGACCCGAAGCATCCACCGGGCCCGCCAGGGTGAGAGATGCTGCATTGTCACTCACGGTAAGTGCACCGGCGGTGTTGCTGAAGCTGCCCAGCACGCCAATCAGGTTATTGGCATTTGAGAAGTTGCCGGCGCCGGCCGTCGAACCGGTCAGCGTTGCGGCTTTCACCACCGCTGCCGAAGCGTCAATCCCGCCCGCAGTCTCATTCAGGGTCAGTGTCTCACCCGACGCATCCACTGTGCCAGCAAGCGTGAGAGACGGAGCGTGGTCGGTCACATTGAGTGCACCCGCGGTGTTGCTGAAGCTGCCCAGCGTCCCGATCAGGTTATTGGCATTGGAGAAGTTGCCGGCGCCGGCCGTCGAGCCGGTGAGCGTTGCGGCTTTCACCGTCGCCGCCGAAGCGTCAATGCCCCCTGTGGTGTCGTTCAGCGTCAGCGTCTGGCCCGACGCATCCACCGCGCCCGTGAGCGTCAGCGCGGTTCCATCGGTGATGCTGAGCGGTCCGGAAGTGTTACTGAATCCGCCAAACGTCGCGATCGCATTATTCGCATTGGTGAAGCTCGCCGCACCGGCGCTCGAGCCCGTCAGAGTCGCCGCTTTCACTGTCGCCGCCGAAGCGTCGATGCCGCCTGCAATCTCGTTCAGCGTCAGCGTCTGACCCGAAGCATCCACCGTGCCGGAGAGCGTTAGAGCTGGCGCGTTGTCGGTGAGGCTCAGCGCGCCCGCGGTGTTGCTGAAGCTGCCCAGCGTGCCGATCAGGTTGCTGGAATTCGAGAAGTTGCCGGCGCCGGCTGTCGAGCCGGTCAGCGTTGCGGCTTTCACGGTAGCTGCCGAGGCGTCAATGCCGCCGGCGGTCTCGTTCAGCGTCAACGTCTGACCCGAAGCATTAAGCGTTCCACCGATGGTCAGGGATGGCGCGTTGTCGGTCAGCGAGAACGCTCCGGCGGAGGTAAATCCATTCAGCGTCTGAATCTGATTGGCGTCCGTGAGCGAAGTTGACCCGCCCGATTGGCCGGTCAATGTACCCGTCGTGATGGTACCGGCGGTCTGATTGATATTGCCCGCAGAGCTGAGAGTCAGGCTCTGATTCGCAGGGGCTGTGACATTGGCGGCCAAAGTCAGATTGCTGCCTGTGCCGGTCGTCGTCAGCGTCACGTTGCCGACATTGGTGACGCCGGTGAAACCAAGACCTGAAGCATCCTTCCCGGCAACGTTCAGGGCGCGTGCATCGGTGATGGCGATATTGCCGGAGCCCTTGTTCTGCACCGCATCCAAATCAGAGATGTGATTGGCATTCGTCAGCGAAATTCCGCCGACCGACTTCGCCGTCAGGGCGCCCGCCGAGATCACTACGCTGTTCGGATTGTTGGCGTCCTCACTGATGGCGCCCGCGGAATTCAGCGTCAGGAAGCCGCTCGCCGTCACGAAGCCATTCGCGGATGCGGCATTGTCGCTGCCTTTACCCAAACGGAGGTCGTGATTGGCGCCCGTCGTCGTAAGCGCGATGTCGCCGCCTCCATTCCTGATGCCAGTGAATCCAAGGCCATAGGAGTCGTTACCGCGAACATTCATGGTTCCGGCATTGGTGATGGAGATTGCTCCTGCAGCAAAGGTCTGGGTGAAAGCGTCCAGATTATCGATGTGATTGGCGTTGTTTAGTGTGATCCCGCCACCACCCGCGCCGGTCAGCGCACCCGCCGTGATCGTCCCGGTGGTCTCCAGGATTCCGCCGGCTTTGTTGACGATTGTTGCCGTTTGGCCGGCAAAGTTTTCATTCCCTGCAATGATTAGAGTGGGGTTAGCGGCGAATAGCGTGAATGCCCCGCCGGTATTGGTGAAGTCCCCCAGGGCTCCAATCGAATTGTTCGGATTTGAGAAATTGCCGGCGCCTGCCGTCGAGCCAGTAAGCGTCGCGGCTTTTACCGTTGCCACGGAGGCGTCAATGCCGCCTGCGGTCTCGTTCAGCGTCAGTGTCTGGCCGGAAGCATCCACTGTGCCGGCAAGCGCGAGAGATGGCGCGTTGTCGCTCACGGTGAGCGCACCCGCGGTGTTGCTGAAGCTGCCCAGCGTACCGATCAGGTTGTTGGCATTCGAGAAGTTGCCCGCGCCTGCCGTCGAGCCGGTGAGCGTTGCGGCTTTTACGGCTGCCGCTGAAGCGTCAATGCCGCCTGCGGTCTCGTTCAGCGTCAGCATCTGGCCCGAAGCATCCACCGTGCCCGACAGCGCTAAAGATGGCGCGTTGTCGCTAAGTGTAAGTGAACCCGCGGTGTTGCTGAAGCTCCCAAGAGTGCCGATCATATTGTTGGAATTCGAGAAGTTGGCAGCGCCAGCCGTCGAACCGGTCAGCGTTGCGGCTTTCACTGTTGCCGCCGAGGCGTCAATGCCGCCCGCGGTCTCGTTCAGCGTCAGCGTCTGGCCCGAAGCATCCACCGTGCCGGCGAGCGTGAGAGAGGGCGCGTTGTCGGTGACACTCAGCGCACCGGATGTGTTGCTGAAGCTGCCCAGCGTCCCGATCATATTGTTGGCGTTCGCGAAGTTGCCGGCTCCTGCCGTCGAGCCGGTCAGCGTTGCGGCTTTCACCGTTGCCGCCGAGGCGTCAATGCCGCCCCCAGTCTCGTTCAGGGTCAGCGTCTGGCCCGAAGCATCCACCGTGCCGGCAAGCGCAAGAGACGGCGCGTTGTCGCTCACGCTGAGCGCACCCGCCGTGTTGCTGAAGCCGCCCAATGTGCCAATCATATTGTTGGCATTGGAGAAGTTGCCGGTGCCTGCGGTTGAGCCCGTAACCGTCGCCGCCTTCACTGTTGCCGCCGACGCGTCAATGCCGCCTGCGGTCTCATTCAACGTCAGCGTCTGACCCGAAGCATCCACCGTGCCGGCCAGCGTCAGAGATGCCGCATTGTCATTCAGGGTGAGCGCACCGTTGCTATTGGTGAACGGGCCGAAGGTGCCGATCACATTATTGGCGTTCGAGAAATTTCCCGCGCCAGCGGTCGAACCGGTCAGCGTGCCGGCAGTAATGACACCGCCCGAAGCATTGATGCCGCCGCCGGCCTCATTCAGCGTCACGGTCTGACCGGCCGCATTCAGCGTTCCACCAATGGTCAGCGATGGCGCATTGTCGGTCAGCGAGAACGCTCCGGCTGAGGTAAATCCATTCAGCGCCTGAATCTGATTGGCATCGGTGAGCGACGTTGATCCGCCCGATTGGCCAGTCAATGTTCCGCTTGTGACGATGCCGCCGGTCTGATTGATGTTTCCCGCAGCGCTGAGTGTCAGGCTCTGACTGGCCGCGGTTGTGACGCCGGCGCCCAAAGTCAGATTGCTGCCGGTGCCGGTTGTCGTCAGTGTCACGTTGCCCGTGTCGCCGACGGTCCCTCCTATCGCACCGGAAACGGTGAGCGACTGTGCGTCCGACACGGCGATATCGCCCGATCCGGTATTGTCAAACTTGCCGAGACTGCCGATCCGGTTTGCGTCATTCAGTGTCGTGCCGCCGGCCGAGGATCCGGTCAGCGTTCCCGTTGTGATGATGCCGCTGGTCTGGTTGATCTTTCCCGCGGAGGTGAGGGTCACAACCTGGTTCGCCGCAGTTGTGACATTGGCGGAAAGAGTCAGATTGCTGCCGGCATTTTTGGTAACGAGGGTGACGTCGCCGGTATCGCCGGCCGCATCATCGATTGGACCGGAAACCGTGAGCGGCTTCGCATTGGTGACAGCCACGCCACCCAATCCCGTATTGTCGAACTTACCGAGATTGCCGATCTGATTGTCGTTGTTCAGCACCGTGCCGTTCACCGAAGAGACGGTCAGCGTGCCGGTCGTGATAATACCGGCGGGCGCGGGCGGGATAATGATGCCGTCCGGCGGTGGGATGATGCCGCCCGGGGGCGGTGGGAGAATGACGGCGCCGGTCTGAAGGATCGTGCCACCCGAGTTCAGCGTTACGGTCTGATCAGGATTTGTCGTGATATCGCCACCCAGCAACTCGCCGCCCGCGCCCGCGGTCAGAGCGATCGCGCCGCTCTGACTGGAGACGTGGCTGAGGTTGCCGAGGGAGATGCTGCGGCCGGCGGCGGCGCTCACCGTGCCAGTGCCGTGGGCGTCAATATAAGTGAAGTCCTGAATTGAGATGTCGCGGCCGGCGTTGAGCACGACGCTGCCGCCGCCGTCGATGTCTCCGTACCCCGCCAGGATGCTGCCCGCCAGAAGGTCGCGTCCGGCGGTTACCGTTGCTGTGCCGCCTGCGTTGATCGCTCCGACGGGAACCAAAACGGTCCCGTCGTTGAAGCCGCCGGTTTGAATGTCAGCCGCGGCGCCAGTGGCCGTGACCGTGACATTGCCCGGCGCCTTTACGATATCACCAAGCGTCGTCACGCTAAGGCTGCCGGCGTTGGTGAGAACGATGTCCCCGGACGTGGTGACCTGTACGCCCTTGACGCCCGAAATAACCCCGCCAGTGATATTCAAAGCGCCTGTGTTCGCGACGAAGATCCCGCCGGTCGAGGTTTCGGCCGAGAGATTGCCGACCTGCGTCTGCAGCGGCATCTCCCCAGAACCGATGCCGGTGGAGGCCTGCACGGCCAGTGTTCCGGTGCTGATAACGCTGCCGACACCTTGCATAACGGTCCCCGAAGAGGAGAGCGCCACCGTCTGGGTGTTTGCAGTGGTGATATTGGAATTCAGCGACAGGTTGCTGCCTGCTCCGGTCGTGGTCAG
>DASUHP010000071.1:0-3086 GCA_036273455.1 Micropepsaceae bacterium
ATCGCCGGCCCCAAACACAATCAGGAGGCGCCGGTCGTCTGGGAGCGCTGGCAGAAAAAGCGCACCTTCGTCCGCGCGCTCGAAGGCACCTACAGCTTCCTGACCAAGGAACTGCTGGAAGCGCCGCGGGTGATCTCATCCAAAAACGTGCCGTGGAAAGGCGGGCCGATGCTTTACGGCAAGCATCCGATTGCGCCGGGCGCCGCCGCCAAGATCACCCAGGCCATCGAGTGCCATATCGAAGCCTATGCACCGGGCGCCTACAGCCAGAAGCATGGGCACCTGAATTCAGCCTGCTTCTACATCATCAAGGGCCGCGGCCATGACATCCACGATGGCCGGCGCATCGAATGGAAAGCCGGCGATGTGATGTTTGTCGAGAATGGCTGCGTACATCAGCATTTCAATGACGATCCGGACGGCGAAGCGATCCTTCTCGTGTTCAAGGCCAAACCGCTCTTCCTGTTCATGCACCTCTTGTACCAGAAGATGATTTCCTATCCTCCGACGACGCTGCCCAAGGGCCACGAGGATTGGACGCCCCCAACCGATTTCTGATTGTTCCGCATCCGGAGAACGACATGACAATTCTTGACGAACGCGACGTTGCCCATAAGGGCAAGAACACCGCGAATTTCCGCATTGAAGACATCGCCAATTCCGCGACATTCCGCGATCTCTATCAAAACGCACCCAATGTTGTGGCGGCGGAGGACCAGCCTTTTGAGCGCTCGCCCGATGGGCTGATCAAGCATCTGGTGCACGAGAAAATGGGCACGCGTGAACAATGCGTCGACGCCTATATGCTGTTCATCAAGGAAGGCAGCCGTTCCGGCAAACACCGGCATATGTGGGAAGAAGTGATCTTCGTCGCCGAAGGCTCGGGCTACGACCTGCACTGGGATGTGAAGTTCGATTGCATCGACACCTATCACTGGGATTGGGAAAAGGAGCCGCGGAAGTCCGAATGGCAGCGCGGCGATTTCATCTATGTCCCGCCGTTCTCGATCCACCAGCATTTCAATACTGGAAAGAGCGAAGCGCGGTTGATCGTCATCAACAACCGGATCGTCAAAACCATGGGGTTCAACTGGCTCGACCAGATCGAAAACGCCCCAGGCTTCTAGCGTAATCGATTGCAGTTTCCTGCCCCGTTTACGGGGGAGGTGTCCTCCTTCGGCGCAAGCGACGAAGGAGGACGGAGGGGGGACGTCCCTCAATAAAACAAGGCGGCGGCAGACATGCCGGGACAATTTGGAATGGCGATGCAGGCGCTTCAGCTTTTGCTGGAGTGGCACCATCTCGCCATCCTGCTGCTTGGCGTGTTCATCGGCCTCGCCATCGGCTGCCTGCCCGGACTCGGCGGCGTTGTCGCGCTCGCGGTGCTGATTCCGTTCACGTATAATCTTGATGCGCCGACATCCTTTGCCTTGCTGCTCGGTGTCGCCGCAGTCACCACGACATCTGATTTGATTCCCGCGGTGCTGTTCGGTGTGCCCGGCACGGTCGGCGCGGCGGCAACCACCATCGATGGCCACCAGATGGCGCGTCAGGGCAAGGCCGGGCGGGCTTTTGGTGCGGGTTTCGTCGCCGCCGCTTTGGGCGGGTTGTTCGGCGCTTTGGTGCTCGCGCTCGCAGTTCCGCTGCTGCAGCCGGTGATGCTGGCGATCGGTTCACCCGAACTGCTTGCCTTCAGCATTTTCGGCCTTTCCATGGTTGCCACCCTGTCCGGCCGAGCGCCGCTGAAGGGCCTGACGGCTGCAGGTATCGGTTTGATGATCTCGATGATCGGATCGGGAACGCAGACCGGCACGCTGCGCTGGACCTTCGGCTGGCTCTATTTGTTTGACGGTGTGCCGTTGATACCGGTGACGCTCGGTTTGTTCGCGCTGCCCGAACTCGCCGATCTCGCGATCAACCGCAAAAGCATCGCCGGCGACAATGCCGTCTCCGTCAAACTGTCGAGCCAGTGGGAAGGCGTGCGCGATGTCTTCCGCAACTGGTGGCTCGTGCTGCGATGCAGCGCGATGGGCACCGCGCTAGGCGTCGTACCCGGCATCGGATCTGCGGTGATCGACTGGATTGTTTACGGCTATGCGCTGCGCACCGAGAAAAATCCCGAACGCTTCGGCCAGGGCGATGTGCGCGGGGTGATCGCTCCGGAATCGTCGAACAATGCCAAGGAAGGCGGGCATCTGGTTCCCACGATCGCGTTCGGCATTCCGGCCGGCGCATCGATGACTTTGCTGCTCGGCGCATTCCTGCTGCACGGACTGACGCCCGGTCCGGACATGCTGACGAAAAATCTGGATGTCACTTATTCGATCATCTGGAGCCTGACACTCGCGCATGTTTTCGGCACGCTGATTTGCCTCGTGGGCGCCAAGCAGCTCGCGCGCTTTGCCGAAATGCGGCACCAGATTTTGCTACCCCTGATCATGCCGGTCGTGCTGGTCGCGACGTTCCAGGCGACGCGGAGCTGGGGCGACCTCTATTTCCTGCTGTTCTTCGGCACGCTCGGCTGGATCATGAAGCGGTTCGGTTGGCCGCGGCCGCCGATGGTGTTGGGCTATGTGCTGGGGCCAATTTTCGAACGCTATCTGTTTTTATCGTTACAGATTTACGGCGCGCGTTGGGTGTATCGGCCGGTGGTGATTGCCATCGCGGTGCTGATCGTATGGGCGCTGTATCGCCCGCTCACCGAAACCGTCCGGCGGTTGGCGCATGAGTTCACCCATCTTTCGCGCGCGCATCTGAAGGTGAAGCCGCAGGCGTGGTTCACGCTCGCTCTGGTCGCGATCATTGTCGCCGCCCTGATCACCTCATCGGATTGGCCGGCGATCGAACAGATCGTGCCGCGCACCGCCTGCTGGGCCGCATTGACGGTCGCGATATTGAACCTCGTCACCGAATTGTTCGGCGCCGATCAGGCGGCTGCCGCGGTCAGCATGCACGGGCCGCAGCAGGACAAAATGTCGGTGCCGCCGCGTATTGCGATTAGCCGCGCGGTCGAATTTTTGCTCTGGCTTGTTGGCCTTGTGGCGCTCGCCGCACTGATCGGCTTCATTCCCGCGATCGCGGTGTTC
>DASUHP010000072.1:0-27063 GCA_036273455.1 Micropepsaceae bacterium
GTGAATGCCCTGAATGTCTGCTCCGTGCCGTCACTATCCGTCACCAGGGCGAGCCGCGGTGTCAGCCGGTACCTGTTCACCGCGGCAAGCGCGAACATTGTTGCAAACAATGCGAGCTTGATCAGCAGTGTTACTCCATAAACATTCCGCCCGAGCGACAAGGCATTCTGCGGGCCGACCAGGAACAGGCTGTTGACAATTCCCGTAATGATGAGCGCCGCAACCACACCAGGGCCGACACCGGAAAATCCCGCAAGAGCGTGCTCGATCTCGCGCCGTGGCGCCTGCACATAGGGGGTGAGCAACAACAGCAGCCAGGCCAATGCGCCCATCCAAATCGCGGCGGCGAGCAGATGCAACACGTCACCGAGAAGATGCAGCCCTTCACCTGCAACGACCCCGCTCTGGGCATGACCGGTCCATGCAACCGTCGCCACTGCGCATGCGGATAAAACCACTCCCGCCGTCCATGCCCGCCCGATGGTTTTGCGCGCGAACAAGATACACGCGCCTGCAACAAGCAGCAGGCGGAGAATCAGGATCTGCTCGAACGTCGTGAACTGCGCCGGCCCGGGGAATGTGAACCACAGTACACCGCTGAGCAGGGCGACGATGCCACTGGTGACTGCCAGGCGCCGCAAATAGTGCTGCAGCACTCCGCCGGGTTTGTTGGCGTAGACCGGAAACGCCGCGCATCCGAACAGCAATATGACCGCCGCAAGGTGCAGGAATCTGACCGCCATAAAACCTGTGAAAATCAAACCATCGCCTCCAATCGACGCCACTCGATGCTTTGCACTACTCCGCGGCGATTTCCCCCTGTTCCACCGCGTCAGGAGCGGCTAACAGGTACAGCACAACGGCACGGCACAGCAGCAAGAGGGTGGAATGTCCTTACTGAAGCTCAGCATTGCAACAACCGATTATGACCATTTTCGGGATTTCCGTCTTGGCGTCGTGAATGCCGAGGGCATCGACCACACCTGGATGAATCTCGGTCATCACGAGTGTTTCGCGCGCTTCACAGCCAATCGCGAATTCGACGTCTCTGAACTCTCCTTCGCGAAATTCTCCACCCAGGTGACGCGGGAGGACTCGGATATCATCGGGTTGCCGGTGATCTGTTCGCGCCTGTTCCGCTTCAGCTCATTTTACGTCAATCGGAAAAGCGGCATCAAACATGCCGAGGATCTCAAGGGAAAGCGTATCGGTTCGCCGGAATGGGCGCACTCGGCCGCCGTTTACATGCGCGGCTGGATGCACAACGAAATGGGCGTCAGGCTGACCGATGTGCATTGGTATCAGGCGGGCGCGAACTCTCCGGGCCGCGAGGAAAAGGTCGAATTGAACCTGCCCAAGGGCTTGCAGCTCACCCGCGTCTCCGACAAATCGCTGAGCGATCTCCTCGCCGCCAACGAAATCGATTGCGCGATCATCGCGCGGCCGCCCAATTGCTTTCTCGAAGGACATCCGGATGTCGTCCGGCTGTTCCCCAACTTCCTCGAAATGGAAGAGGAATATTACGAGCGGACCAAAGTCTGGCCGATCATGCATATCATCGCCATGCGCAAGGCCATTCTCGATGAACATCCCTGGGTGGCGAGAAATCTGTTCAATGCCTTCCAGGAATCCAAACGCCGCAGCCTGGAGCGAATCCTCGATCCCGCGGTGTCACGCTACCCGGTGCCCTGGCTGACGACATATGCCCGCAAAATGCGCGATCGCTTCGGCGACCTTTTCCCATATGGCATTGAGGAAAATCGTCCGACCTGGGAGCAAATGGCGCTGTTTACCTATCAGCAGGGCATCGCACACCGGCAATTCAAGCCGGAGGAGATTTTTCCCAAAGGCATCATGACCAAGGTCATTATCTAGGGCTTATGGGGCGCCGAAACCGGCAGAATCTGTTTAATTTTATCCATGGTCGCTGTTTTCCGCCGAGCCGGTTCAACGGTTCGACGAAAAGCAGGGCGTACGGTAAAGCAAAATGTAATCTTCGCGTGTCAGCCTGTCCTGGCAACAGCCGCCCCCTTGGGCGCGACGCATACGGAATGGCTGAATGCAGTTTGTCGTTGCTGGCGTTCTCGGATTGCTGATCATCGCCGTGGTGCGAATAGCGCGCCGGCGCCGGCGCCGCGCCATATTTAGCCGGCGAGACGGAATGGAGCAGACGGTTACGACTATCATTGTCGCACCGCTGATCGCTTCGGCCGTGGCGTTGATCGTCTCCTTCGTTCTGTACCGCGACATCAAAACCGCCGTGATCTACGCGTCCCTCACAGCGGGTTTTTCCTATCTCGGAGCCGTCGTGCTCGGGATACCGGTTTATTGCATTCGCCGATTGCAGAATCCGGCTTCCCCAGACATCACCTGGGCAGCAGGTGCCTTGATCGCCAGCCAACCGGATTTGTCATCCGGAGAAAGCCGGTAGCCAGGTTTCTGCGGCTGGCTTTCGCCAATAGCCGGCGCTGTTTCGACCTGAGTTTCCGGGGCATGCCGGCACCGGACCGGCAACACGGGACCTGGACGCCGCCGGACAAATAGGGAATCGCCGCATGCTGACAATTGCGATCCTGTTCGGAATAATCGGCGTCATGATCCTCGCCGCGATTCGCATGGCTGGCCGGCGGCGCAACACGAGCACAGAGCATGCCGAGCGAGCTGTCACGGCTTTCATCGCCTCCCCGCTGATCGCGGCGATGGCCGCATTTCTCGTATCGTTCGTGGTATATCGGGAGTTCCAGACAGGACTCATTTTCGGAGCTTTCACGGCATATCTCGGGTATTTTGCAGCGGTTGTGCTAGGAATACCTGTGCATTTGCTGCTTCGCTGGCGAAACCTGACGTCGTCATGGATCAATGCTGCGTCAGGCGCTGTGATTGCCATCGCCACCGGATTTGTAATGTGGGGAGCCGAGCTCACGCTGTTCGCAATCACCGGCGCGCTTGGGCTGATTGCCGGCCTCTCTTTCTGGGCAATTGCGAGGCCGGACCGTTCGCACGGCACCTGAGCCAAAATCCCGGAGCTGCTTGACCTTGCGGACTGAAAGCGCAGGCTGTAGGCCAAAGGCACACAGGAGCCTGGTGCCATGGCCGATCCACTGCCCTATTTGCGCGACGACAACAAAGTTCAGCCGCCGCTGAAATGCGAAGAATTCCGGGCATCCGTGGTACGTGCGCCCACCCAGGCGCTCGTCCGCATCCCCCATACGCTGACCGAGACCACCGGCCCCTCCGGTCACGGAGTTTGGGAAAAGCTCATGGGACCGGCGGTCACGGACCTGACGCGGCAGCATAAGGGTGAACCGCTGGGAGAGCGGATCGTGCTTTCCGGACGGGTGTTGGACGAAAATGACCGGCCGGTGCCGAATGTCATGATCGAAATCCTGCAGGCGAATTCCTGCGGGCGCTACGTACACGGATATGATCAGCACGACGCGCCGCTCGATCCGAATTTCACCGGCGCGGGCCGCGTGATCAGCGATGCTGAAGGCCACTACCGCTTTGTCACCATCAAGCCCGGCGCCTATCCCTGGTACAATGACTGGAATTCCTGGCGCCCGTCGCACATCCATTTTTCACTGGTCGGCCCGGCATTCGCCAATCGTCTGGTGACCCAGATGTATTTCCCCGGCGATCCGCTGTTCCCGCTCGATGCGATCGCGAACGCGGTACCGAAAGACGCACGCCATCTTCTGGTCTGCCGTTTCGACAAGGCGACGACAGCACCGTTCTGGGCCCTTTCCTACCAGTTCGATTTCGTGCTGCGCGGCCGTGCGGCAACCCCGATGGTGCACTGATATGCCGCGCCAGACACCTTGGCAGACGACCGGACCGTTCCTGCATTTCGGCTTGCCGTGGAAAGGCGCGGCCGATCTCGCCGGCGATTCCGATCTTGGGTCGCGCCCCGATCTTGTCGCCGATGGGCATGACTACGCGATTGCGCGCAACCACTCCGGCCGAAGCAAGATCGGCGGCGAACGCATCGAACTTACCGGCCATGTCTGGGACAACACCGGCGCGCCAGTGCTGGATGCGCTGCTGGAGATTTGGCAAGCCAATGCCGCGGGCCGCTATGCCAGCCACGAGGATGACCGGACAGATCTCACGCTCGACGAGAAGTTTATTGGTTATGGACGTTGCGCGCTGGATGCGCAGGGCGGTTTCCATTTCCGCACCATTCGCCCCGGACGCGTTCCCGGTCCCGGCAATTCACTGCAAGCGCCGCATATCGCGCTCGGGATCATCGGGCCCGGATTTCTGAAGCGCCTCAGCACGCGCATCTATTTTGCCGGTACGCCGGAAAACGAAGACGATCCCATTCTCAATCTCGTTCCGGAAATGCGGCGCCAAACGTTGCTGGGCCGTTCCGAACCGGGGAGCAACATCTTCCGGTTCGACATTCGTCTCGGCGGCGAACGCGAAACCGTCTTTTTCGATATCTGAGTCCCGGAGGTTGGTATGGAAGTAACACGCACCCTCGCGCGCTGGCTGGTGAATGCCGATCCGCGAGATGTTCCTGCGCAAACAAAACACGAGGGCGTCCGCTCGATCGTGAACTGGCTTGGCTGTGCGGTCGGCGCCGCGCAACATGAGGCCGTCGAGTCGGCACTTGCGGCGTTGTTGCCCTTTGCCGGCACGCCGCAGGCTACTGTCCTGGGACGCGCCGAAAGAACCGACATCCTCCATGCCGCGCTGATGAACGGCATCACGAGCCATGTTTTCGATTTCGACGACACCCATCTGCCAACCATCATTCACCCGTCCGGCCCCGTCGCATCCGCGGTCTTCGCGCTCGCCGAATATCATCCGCTGAGCGGCGCGGAACTGCTGCACGCCTTCATTCTTGGCGTGGAAGCGGAATGCCGGATCGGCAATGCCGTGTATCCGGAGCATTACGATGTCGGCTGGCACATCACCGGCACCGCAGGCGTCTTTGGCGCGACCGCGGCGGCGGGACGGCTGCTCGGCCTTTCCGAACAGCAAATGACCTGGGCGCTCGGTATCGCGGGGACGCAATCATCCGGTTTGCGTGAGATGTTCGGCACCCATTCCAAGAGCCTGCATCCCGGCCTCGCGGCGAAGAATGGCCTGATGTCCGCGCTGCTGGCGGCGAAGAACTTCACCAGCTCCAATCAGGTGCTGGAGGCCAAACGCGGCTTCGCCAATGTTCTGTCCACGCGGCATGATTACAGCCGCATCACGGACGGGCTTGGCGAAACTTATGAACTCTCACTGAACTCCTATAAGCCCTTTGCCTGCGGGATCGTGATTCATCCCGCGATCGACGCCTGCATTCAGCTTAAGCGCGAACACGGTTTGACCGGCGATGAAGTCGAGCGTGTCGAACTGACCGTGGCACCGCTCGTACTCGAACTCACCGGCAAGAAGACACCGCAGGTGGGGCTTGAGGGGAAATTCAGCGTTTTCCATTCCGCGGCGGCTGCGCTGATCTTCGGCGCCGCCGGCGAACAGCAATATTCCGACGAATCCGTGCGCGATCCCCGCGTCGTCTCGCTTCGGGACCGCGTCCAGGCCACGGTCGACAAAGGCAAGCGCGATGACGAAGTCCAGGCGCGCGTCACGTTGAAAGACGGACGGGTGCTGGAAAAATATGTCGAACACGCCATCGGCAGCCGCGAACGGCCGATGAGCGATCAGGACCTCACGCAGAAATTCCACGGGCTTGCCGACATTATTCTTGGCGGCGAAGCGGCGGCGCGGTTGCTCGATACCGTATGGAAACTGCCGTCCCTGCCGGACGCAGCGGTGATTTGCCGACTGACCGTGCCCGGCGAAACGGAACGCGTGCCGCTTCGGGCCTAGCGAAGCATGGCCGAACTTGCCGCGGCATTTGGTTCGTCGCACAGCGTCATGCTGGCGGCGACGCGGGAAGACTGGATCGCGAACTTCCGCAAAAGCGATCCCGGTATGCCGCTGATCGACAAATGCGGGCAAAAGCGCAACTACGACGAATTGCTGGCGCTCGCCCCTGCAAATGCTGCCGATCGCGTCACGCCGGACAGAATGAGCGCCGCCTTCGATCGGATGACGGCCGCTGTCGCCGAACTGATCCGGCAATTTTCGCAGGTGCCGCTCGATGCGCTGATCATCATCGGGGACGACCAGCACGAGCTGTTTCAGGATGCGATGATGCCTTCGCTCGCGATCTATTACGGCGCGACGATTCGCAATGCTGCGCGCCCGGAGCGCCCACCGATGGATTGGTATGCGCTGGCGCAGTCACGGCGATACGAACCGGAGCACGACGTACATTATCCGGTGGCGGGTAATCTCGCGCTGCACCTGATCGGGCAACTCACGAACGCGGAATTCGACGTTTGCGCCGTGAAGGAAATCCCGCCCGGCCAACATGAAGGCCATGCCTTTTCCTATATCCACCGCAACTATCTCGCCGGACGGACCCTTCCGATCGTGCCTGTCTTCATCAATACCTATTACCCGCCCAATCCGGTGTCGCCGAAACGCTGTGTGGCGCTCGGCCTTGCATTGCACCGCGCGATCACCGAGTTCCCGGGAAATTCGCGCGTCGGCGTCTTCGCCTCCGGCGGTCTGTCGCATTTCATTGTCGACGAAGAACTGGATCGCTCCGTGCTGTCGGCATTGCGCGCAAATGACCTTGCGTTTCTTGCCGGACTGAATCCGAAACGACTACAGGCGGGCAGTTCGGAAATCCGCGGCTGGATCTGCGCCGCTGCCGCCGCCGCAGCGGCCGGCCTGCACCTGAAATGGACCGATTATATTCCGGGCTATCGCACGCCGGCACTGACCGGCATCGGACTCGGATTTGCCCGCTGGGGAAAGGACGACGAATGAGACAGAAAAGCATCGAAGTGAAGGGCCTGTCGCATCACGGCGCGCCGATTCCGACGGCCTGCCGGGTCGGTCCAATTCTCGTCACCTCGCGCATCATGGGAAAGGACCCGGACACCGGCGTACTGCCGCCCGACCCCGATTCACAGGCGGTGCTGTGCTTCCAGAATCTGAAGCGCGTACTTGCCGCGGGCGGGATGGACCTTGGCGACGTGGTCAAGCTGACAGTTTACCTGGTCAGCGATTCCTACCGCACCTCGGTCAACAAGCCGTGGCATGAACATTTCCCCGATCCGGAACATCGCCCGACGCGTGATTCCCTGGTCATGCCATTGCGCGGTGGCAACCTGATTCAGATTGAAGCCTGGGCAGTCGCCAAGGAACTGGGGTAAGACCGCCAGTTATTGATTTCGCGTCGAATTTGCCGAATGTTGCGCTCCTTCACTCACCCGTAATCCGCAGTTTGCACAGTCGCGCTCGCTTGATGGCGCAAAACGGACGATCTCAGAAACTTTCCTGTGCACCGAACGCTCCCAATTGGTCGGGACGGCTTCCGCGCGATTGAAATTGCAAATCGCCGTTTCGGCCTCGCGGAGCGATCCCAGTATGGCAGTTGGCTGATGTCCGCTGACGACTCCCAGGACGAACTTCCTCGCCTCTCTGACTTCTTGCGGCTAAACCGATCGGAAATTATCGCCGAGTGTTCGAGCCGGCTTCGCGCCCTCTCGCCGGCTCGCGAGCTTTCAGAGCGGGCCATCGTCGATGTCCTGCCCAGAATTCTTGAGCGGATTGCCGACATGACGGAAGCGGGTGATACGCAGCGTGAGGCCACGCTGGAGGAGGTTCCAAAACAGCACGCCGCCAATCGGCTCCAAAGAGGTTTCGACCTTGACGAGATCGTCATGGAATATGGCCTGCTGCGCAGAACCATTCTGGATATCTGGGAAGCCCGAGTCGCCGGGCGAATCGCTCTTTCGGAAGTCCGGCAATTCCATGCCGCCTTCGACGAATCGGTCAAGCAGTCGGCCATCCAATACCCACACGCGCGCAAAAAACTGCTACGTGCCCTCGACCGCGTGTCTGAAACGACACTCACCTCCGCCAATCTTGATCCATTTTTGGAAAACCTGCTTGAGGTGGTGCTGGATGGCACGCAGGCGGTCGACAGCTGCGCCATTCTCCTGCGCGAAGGCGATCTGTTGCGAGCCCATGCCGCGGTGGGGCTGGAGCAAGACGTCGTGGACGCGTATTCGCTCAAGATTGGCGAAGGATTTGCCGGCCACGTCGCGCAGCAACGGCGGCCAATTACGCTGCGCCATGCTTCGGCCGATCCAATTGTAACGAGCCCTGTCATCCGGAGGGCGGGTATGCGCGCCCTGTATGGCGTGCCCATGCTTCGCGACGATGACCTGATCGGAGTGGCTCATATCGGGTCGAAGTCTGCATTCGAATTTTCGGAAGAAGACAAACTGCTGTTCCGGAGTGCGGTCAGCCGGGCGACATCCGGCGTGCTCAAAGCTCGCGCCATCTCCGAGCTACAGCGCACGGAAGCCGCACAGCGGTTTCTGTCTGACGCGGGTCACGAGTTCAGCAAATCGCTGGATTTCGAGGCGACGCTGATAAAGATCGCCCATTTGGCGGTGCCCGCGATTGCCGACTGGTGTGTGGTTCACCGGCGCGAAGCCGACCGCATCCGCCGCGTTTCGGCTGCTCATGCGGATCCTGCGAAGACCTGGATCGCGCAGACGGTCGGGGAACGATATGCGGCGGACCCAAAGGACGAAGGTGGCGTTGCCCAGGTCTTTCGGACCGCAAAAACGGCGTGGCTGGCAGAAGTGCCGGATGCCAACCTGGCGGCATATGCGCGCGACGCGGAGCATCTGGCGATGCTCAGGGCGGTCGGGATGAAGTCGGTCGTCATCGTTCCGGTTGCGGTCCAGGGTGAGGTCAATTGCACGATCACCCTCGTCACCGCCGAGTCGGGACGGCGCTATTCGCAAAGTGATGTCCAGGTGGCCGAACAACTCGCGGACCGTGCTGCCGCAGCGCTGGAGAATGCGCGGCTCTATGCCATCGCGCAGCACGCGATCTCCGTTCGCGAACAGATTCTTGCAACGGTAGCACACGATCTGCGCAATCAGTTGATGATCATTGGGACTGGCGCCGCTCTTCTCAGTCAGCCGGATGCATCAGCCGGCACGGACCGCATCCGCAAAATCGGGGAGCGCATCATCCCGACGATTGGAACGATCCGGCGCCTGCTCGACGATTTGCTCGACACCGGAGCAATAGAGGCAGGAAAATTGTCGTTGCAGCCGCAGTCAGTGTCGGTGAGGGAAGTCCTCAATGAGGCATTCGAGACATGCCGGCCGGCAGCGCATGAAAGCGGGCTGGAACTGAAGATTGAACCGGCTGACACAGCCCTGCACGTCGACGCCGATCCCACGCGCATCATGCAGGTGCTCTCAAATCTTCTCGGAAACGCGATGAAATTCACACCGCGCGGCGGCACGGTTGGGCTGCGCGCCGATGCCGAAGGTTTATTCGTCAAATTCGCCGTCTCCGACACGGGACCCGGCATTTCCAAATCCGATCTTGCCACCCTGTTCGAGCCGTACAGAACGGTCGAACATCGCGTCCGCACCGGGAGCGGACTTGGTCTGTACATCGCCAAAGGCATTGTCGTGCAGCATGGCGGACACCTCTGGGCCGCCAGTGAACCCGGCAAAGGATCCAGTTTCTGCTTTACCTTGCCGCGCGCGAGCCGGGAATCGGGGCGGTAACGACGGTCCCTGGGCTGTTATAACTCCGCGGACGGGTTACGGAATTTTCCAGGCGACCGGGACCTGGAATTTGCATGCGGTGTCGCAGACGCCGAAGTCCGAATCGAACGCCAGCCGGTCGTTGACATAAATCTCGACGCGATACAGCCCCTCGGGCCATTTTTCGCCATTGATCGGCGGATTTGCTGCAAACCAGGGTTGGCCCGAGCCTGCCGCCGTCACCTGATAATCAGCGAAACCGGTATTGCAGGCGTCCATACCTCCGGTGTCTGCGCCGGACCATTTTGCCGAAATGCGAGTGTTGGCCGGAGCATTCTGCGTACTGAGAATGGCGTAGAACGCGGGGGCATCCGGACGGAAAATGCGGCCCGGATTCACAGGCTTTCCCGCTGCATCTCTGCCCTGCGCGATCGTGACGCTGATCGGGAATCCGGGCGGCGCGGGATCGCGCAGCGGTAGTTTTGCGCAACCGCCGATCGGACCCGGTTTGACAGGCGCACTCGCCGGGGTCTGATCCGCGATGGAAAGATTCAATGTCCGGTCAAGTTTGTCATTCAGATAAATATCCACTTTGTATGTGCCGGCCGGGAGCATGCTGTAGCCCCAGTTGATCGCCACATATCTGGTTCCCTCATAGGTGCCGGCATTTTCGCTGACCTTTGTATTCGGGGGAGCCGCCTTACCGACATCGACTGTGGCCAGCACAGCTCTGATATGCGTGTCATGTGGCGCATTTGCCAGGGACATGACCGCCCAGATGGCTCCCTGTTTGGACGGAAATTTGTCAGTCACATCTACCGGTGCGCTGCTCAGCGGCCTGACCTGCCGTGACAACACCGCCTGTCTGATGGGTCCTGCTCCGCCGCCGGAATTTCCGGCAGGTGCACTCGCGGCGGTTTGGATGAAAGCCGGCAAGCAGGTGATCATGAGCAACAACAAGAGTCTTGATTTGACCATGGTTGCCTCCAGTGAGTTGCGGCTGATCACTGCAGCTGCCGAAGTTTTGTCTGGGCGTCAGGATATCCGTGTTGTGCGGATTTCTCATACCAGCCAACCGCAGCTTTGACGTCCTTCGGGACGCCCGATCCGCTCTCATACATCATCCCGATGAAGTACTCGGCAGCAGGATCATTTTGTGCAGCCGCCTTGCGATACCACCCCAGCGCCGTCACGTCGTCTTTGGCAACGCCGCGCCCGAATGCGTACATGACGCCAAGTCCGAACTCCGCTTCAGCCTGATCTTTGGCCGCGCCGGCACGAAAATATTTCAATGCGAGTGCATCGCTTTTCGCAACGCCGATGCCATCGAAATACATCGATCCCAGGTGAGCCTCGGCCGCCGGAACGCCCTGATCGGCGGCTTTACGGTACCATTGCGCCGCTGTGTTCAGGTCCTTTGCAACACCGACTCCGTTTTCGTAATACCATCCAACGGCCCACTGACTCTGCGGCTCACCCTGGTCGGCAGCTTTGCGGTACCAAATCAACGATTCGGCGGGGTTTTTCGGTACCCCCGCTCCGTCGCTGTAAATTCCACCGAGAACGGCTTCTGCCGCGGGATCACCGGCTGTCGCCATTCGCAGCGACAGTTCGAACTGATCCGCCAAGGTCATTTGCGCGTGTTGGCTTGCGGCCCCGCGCTGGAAAACCAGGGTGACCTGGTCGCCCGGCTTCAAGCGCGCGATTTGCTCCACCACATTTGCAGCGACGTCAGCGGTACTATTCTCAACGCGCAACAGCACATCCCCAAAGTGCAATCCTGCATGGTCTGCCGGACCATCTTTGATGATTTTGTTGATGCGACACGTTCCTCCGGGCGCGGTGTCGCAGAGAACGCCAATCGAGCTCCGCCCGTTGGCTTTTGGCGTCCGTTCCGATGGCCCGGCGCTGTCCGCAGCCCACGCAGCATCGATCAGCAGGAGAGCGCCGATGAGACCGAATGATTTGATGATGCGCGTGAGAATGCTCATAGCGCTGGCCTCTGATGTTCCGCACGGCGGCAATTCGTCCGCCGTTCCCGCTGGCTGATCCCATTCCACACTACAACCGCGCTTTCGTCCAGCCGCCGCATTTTCTAAACCAGCACCGCTTTGACAGATCGAGAGCTCGCGCGCGGTCACGCGTGCCCGCGCCCGGAAAGTTTTGACGCAACAATGATCGAAGCGTGTTATGGCAGCAACATCACGCTACGGCTGCAGCGAATGGACGGTCTTTGCTGATCCGCAGCGACAACGTTGAAGGCGAGGCATGTACAGGAGCTGGACTTACAATTTTCGCTGCGAGCGAAACATCTTCGACCTTCAGTCGGCATGGCTCGCCCTCGGTTCTTACGAATGGAAAGCTTTCGATAATGACCAGTATGGCAGCTATATTGTGGCGCGTGAGCCCAAAACCAATCTGAAGATCCGCGTGATTGGAGAGGTGCCGGATTATTCGCTTGAAATCGGCTTCGACGTTGAACCGGATCGCCTCGACCAGACGCAATCGCAAATCTTCGCCACAA
The DNA here is from genome assembly GCA_036273455.1 of Micropepsaceae bacterium. Taxonomy (GTDB): domain Bacteria; phylum Pseudomonadota; class Alphaproteobacteria; order Micropepsales; family Micropepsaceae; genus CAIYRG01. The sequence continues at coordinate 12,121 of DASUHP010000072.1, forward strand.
TATTTGAGCTGCTGCTGCCCGCTGTCGGCGCAAGGGATATCCGGGACACGAGCCGGGAAACGACACCTGAAACGAAGCGCCCGCGCGATCCATCCCCTTAAGCGATCTTCTGCAACGCAGCTGGTTGTCAGGCCGGACCTGGAAATGGCGTCAGCCAGATTTTGGCAGGTGCGGTGACGCGCCGCAATTTACCGCCGTACGCGCTACCCGAACAATGAAACCATTCCATTTTGTCGAACAGAGCCACGGCATCGTCCGGTTTCAGAGAAGCAGCTATTTTGGGCGAGACTTCACCCTCCAGCCACCGTCCACCAGCGGTGAGATATTCGTATTCCATCAGATAATGCAGCCAGCAGCGGCCGCAACGCCTGCAGCGGTTGACAGTCACTTCGCCGTATTGATCGTCCGCGCCGACTGGGCGGCTCTCAATCTGATGCGCGGTTTTCTGCGCCTCAGAACAATAGCCATAACGGCTGATAGAATATTCTAGATCCGCCACACCCGCCTCGCACTCATCTGCGCATTTTTTCGCGGTCGTGTATTTCATGCCCGGAGCGGTAATTATACCACAGATATCCCCAAGGCGCGGAGTACGAACAGGTCCGCCAAATGTCCAGCGGAGACGTCCTCCGGGGAACCGCCCGGAGCAAAAGCCGGGGCGAAACGTTTGTGTCGCGTCATTCCTGCCAGACGCGAGCCCCCATGATCAATGACCTCTGGTACAAGAATGCGATCGTCTATTGCCTCGCGGTCGGAACATTTATGGATGCCGACGGCGATGGCATTGGTGATTTCAAAGGACTGATCCGGCGGCTCGATTATCTGCAGGGTTTGGGTATTACCGCGATCTGGCTCATGCCTTTCCAGGTTTCCCCGGGCCGGGACGATGGCTATGACGTTTCGGATTATTATGGAGTGAACCCCCGCTACGGCACTCTCGGTGACTTCGTCGAATTCACGCACGGCGCGGAGCAACGCGGCATCCGCGTCCTGATCGACCTCGTCGTCAACCACACGTCGGACCAACATCCCTGGTTCAAGCAAGCCCGCAAGGACCCCAACTCGAAATACCGCGACTGGTATGTCTGGTCGAAAAAGAAACCATCCAATGCCAACCGGGGAATGGTCTTCCCGGGGGTACAGAAGTCGACCTGGACATTCGATAAAGTCGCGAAGGCCTGGTACTTTCACCGCTTTTACGATTTCCAGCCGGACCTCAATACATCGCATCCCGATGTGCAGGCCGAAATCCTCAAGATCATGGGATTCTGGATTCAGCTCGGCGTTTCGGGATTCCGCATGGACGCGGTGCCCTTCATCATCGCGACAAAGGGCGCGAATGTCCGCAAGCCGGAAGAGCAATACGACATGCTGCGCGCCTTCCGCGAATTCCTGCAATGGCGAAGAGGCGATTGCATCATTCTCGGGGAAGCCAATGTGCTGCCCGGCACCGATATGGAATATTTCGGCTCCGACGGCGACCGCATGCACATGATGTTCAATTTTCAGGTCAATCAAACCCTGTTCTACGCGCTCGCTTCAGCCCACACGCGCCCCCTGATCAAGGCGCTCAAGGCCACCAGACCGCGTCCGGCAACGGCACAATGGGGCATGTTCCTCCGCAACCATGACGAACTCGACCTCGGACGGTTGACTGACGATCAACGGCAGACGGTATTCCAGGCCTTTGGCCCCGATCCCTGCATGCAACTCTACGATCGCGGAATTCGCAGGCGTCTTGCCCCCATGCTGGACGGTGAACGCAGGCGTCTGGAGCTTGCATATAGCCTGCTTTTCACGCTGCCTGGCACGCCGGTGATCCGCTATGGCGACGAACTCGGGATGGGCGACGATTTGCGCCTTCCTGAGCGCAATTGCGCGCGCACGCCGATGCAATGGTCCAATGAACCCGATGGCGGTTTCACCAGTGGCAAACCGGCGACCCCGGTCATTTCCGGCGGGCCTTACGGGTTTGAGCACATCAACGCAGCGATCCAGCGCCGCCATCCCGAGTCGCTGTTGAACTGGACGGAACGCATTATCCGCATGCGCAAGGAAGTGCCGGAAATCGGCTGGGGCGACTTCGAAATCCTGCCAAGCCCCGATCCCGCCGTGCTGATCCTGCGCTACGACTGGCGGAACAACTCCGTGTTGTTCGTGCACAATTTCGACTCTCGCCCGCGTGAGTTGAGCTTTTCCACCGGCTTGCGCGGCGACAATGCTGAAGCCGGCAGGCTTCTGGTTAATCTGTTGACGGAAGACCACAGCCGAGCGGCAAAGAATGGCACGCATCTCCTGGTTATCGAGGGCTACGGCTACCGCTGGTACCGTGTTGGCGGACTGGATTACCTGCTGCGGCGATCAGACAGCGACACGCAACTCAACGATTCTGGATCATGACGGCGTTGCGTGCCGGATGGCCGGTTGCCTGTGAGTGGCACGTGCCGATCGACGTTTCGCCCAGGCCAGAGGCTATTGATTCGCCGATGAAGAACTCTAACATCGCCACGCTCTTGGGAGGGGTGCAATGCGCGCGTCACGGGTCTGCATGAGTGCCACCGCGTTGTTCGCGGTGTGTTTGTTTTCCGGATCTTCTGCGCTGAGTGCGGCCGCGATACCGGATCTGTCCGGCACCTATTGGGCGACCAGCTACTCGCCGAAGATTCAGGTCATGGGCGGCGGCGAGCCACCGCTCAACGCGGCCGGCAGGGCCGCGTATGAAAAAAACCGCGCCGGATTGAAGGACGGCTCACTGCCCGATCCCGCGCGCAAGGTCTGCCTGCCGGATGGCGTGCCACGGGTGCTCGAAACGCCCTACCCGTTCGAAGTGTTTCAGCTTCCGCCGGGTCAGGTTACGTTCGTGCACGAACTAAACCATCAGATTCGCGCCATCCAGCTCGACGGGCAACTGCAAAAATACGAAGACGTCGTCAATTTCCTCAATTATGGCGGACACTCCGTCGGCCATTACGACGGCGATACTCTGGTGATCCAGAGCAACGGCTTCAACGATCAGACTTTCCTCGACTCGACGGGGTTGCCGCACAGCGATCAGCTGGTCACCACCGAACGCGTGCGCAAGGCCGGAACACAGCTGGAAGATGTCGTGACCATCCACGATCCGGCCTATTACGCAAAGGACTGGCAAGCGCGCTTCGTCTATGCACGCCGCGATGACGTCCGGCTGATGGACTACGCCTGCGGAGACAAGCATCGCGATCTCTCAGCGGTGAAAGGCGTCGCCGAGGTTCGCGCCGCGCGCGCCGCCGGCCGCTTCCCGTAATGTGTCATCCCCGGCGCGGCGCGCAAGAGCGCCGCGGGAAGGGGACCCATCCGCGCCGCGTCTGCGGCGCGAAGAGATGGGAAACGAATTGATAAGGAGTCTGACCATGTCCAAGACCGCATTTCGCCTCGCTGCCACCCTGGCTGGAATCTGTGGCGCAGCCGCTCTGCTGCTGCCCGCTCTCGCCGCCGACAGCCAATCGGGTGCAGCGATTCCGCAATTCATGCTTCCGGCGACCGCCGGCTGGGGCGCAAACATCAATCCGGACGTGGATCCCACGATGTGGCTTCCCGACGATTACCTGCATGGCGAGGCCAGCGTAAAACGGGCGATTTCGCTCGGCGCTCCGCCCAATCGGGTCACGCAATATCTGAACGCGCGCATGTTCAACGAATACATGCCGCCGGAATCCGGGCTTGGCCCCATCATGGATGGACCAGAGCACCCCTTCTACAATAACGCCGTGCAGCGTGCGATCGGCAAGAACTCCAGCTATCGGGTTGCCGACCTGAACAGCGAGGCGGCAAAGAATCTCATGCCCTGGGCGGTGGACGCGTTGAAGAAGCAGAATGCGCTGGCGCTCCAGGGCAGGAACGGCGAGACGCGCCAGGCACGCTGCTGGGAAACCGGCGTTCCCGACATCCATGAGGCTCCGCAGGCGCTGTATTTTATACAGACGCCGAAGGAGATTGTGATGTACCAGGGCGGCCGAGTGCGCCACGTCTACATGAATGTTCCGCACACGAAGAACCCGGCGCCATCGTGGTACGGAGAGTCGGTCGGGCATTATGACGGCGACACGCTGGTGGTCGACACCGTCGGGCTGAATACCGTCACTTTCGTCGATGGCTATCGCACCCCGCATACGACAGCCGAGCACGTCATCGAGCGGTTCAAGATCGTCAATGGCGGAAAAGCGCTGGATGTGTCGTTCACGGTCGATGATCGAGGCACGTTTTACAAACCATGGAGTGGACGGCGTCCGCGTTACCGGGAGAATACGCGAATGGCCGAGGACACGTGCGCCGCGAACAATGACGACAAATTCAATCTCGGCTTCGATCCTGTCCCAACCGCAACAAATCCGGACTTCTGATGAGGGAGTGATGCTACCGGTTACATTTTCGGCTCGTTCCTTTTCCCGACGGGTGATGTGCGCGGCGGCGGCGGCATCGACGGCATGCTTGCTGAAAGATGTTGCTTTCGCCGCTGTGGCGACCGCGGCGCTCCTCGCGCTAAGCGCGTCGCCTGCATCACCGGCGGCGCAGGAACCGAACATCTCCGGGATATGGTGGGCGACAACCTACAGCCCGAAATTGCTGCCGATTGGCGGCGGCGAACCTCCCCTGAATGCTGCGGGCATGACGCAGTACCAGCAGAACATTGCTGGCCTCCGAAGCGGCGCAGTTGTCGACAAGGCTCGCAAAATCTGTATCCCCGATGGCGTTCCGCGCGTGCTGGAAACGCCCTACCCGTTTGAAATCTTTCAGGTGCCCAGGGGCCAGATCACGATGATCCATGAGCTGAACCATCAACTCAGGATGATTTTGCTCGACAAACCTTTACCCAGCCCCGAATCCATCGCCAATTTGCACAATTATAACGGTCACACAGTGGGACGCTGGGACGGTGATACGCTGGTGATCCAGGGCGCCGGTTACAATGATGATACCTTTCTGGATTCAACCGGCTTGCCGCACAGCGATCAGCTGACGACAACTGAACGTGTACGGAAGATCGCAGCCACCGCGCTCGAGGACGTGGTAACGATCCACGATCCCGTAGACTACACGCGGGATTGGCAGGCGCGGTTTGTGTATACTCAGCGGAACGACATTCGCATGGAAGATTATTCCTGCAATGACGCTCAGCATCGCGATCTGTCGTCGTTGAAGGGTGTGCCCGAAGTGAGGGCGCAACGCGCTGCCGGCAGGTTTCCCTGATACCGTCCGCTGCTCGCCCCCGGACTGGAAAGCGCGGGCGAGCGTTGTAGAATGATGACTGGCGAACCACGGAGGGATGTTCGTGAGCGGCAATCGGACTTGCGGTCTGGTGATGGCCGGCGCAACTCTTCTCGCATTCGGGGCCGGTTCCTACGCGCATGGTGCTGCCCCGCCGCAACCGACTTTCACTTTCAGTTCGACGACATTTCAGGACGGCGGTCTGGTTCCGATGCGCATGGCCTACACCAAAGATGACAAGAACCCCAACTGTTTTGGCCAGAATGTCTCACCGCAGCTTTCCTGGGCCAACCCGCGGCCGGGCGTAAAAAGCTTTGCGGTCACCATGTTTGAAATGGAAGATCCGCCGCACACGGATCTGGTGGTGTACGGCATTCCCGCCAGCGTCAATTCCTTTGCCGAAGGCGAGTTGAGCAAAGCTTCCGACAAGTTCGTCGAGGGCAAGGGCTTTCGCGGCATGGGCACGTGGCGCGGCATGTGTCCGCCGCCGCAGGAAGGCCCCACGAGGACCGGTATCCACCACTATCAATTCACGCTATGGGGCACCGATCTCGATCCGAAGGAGCTTCCCGCCGGGCTGACGGCGGAGCAATTGCAGGACCGGCTGAAAGGTCACATCAGGGGCCGCGCATTGCTGGTCGCACGGTTTCAACGTCCGGAATGATCGGAAGCTGCCGGCCGCCACCCGGTTGTCACGCTTGCCTGGTCGCTGGCTCCTATATCCGCGCTTAACACGGGTGCCGCGAGAAGCTTGCGCGCAATGGCGCGATCACACCGGCTGAGGCTGCGATGAGGGGGTGAAGCTCGCCGGGTATGCGTCGCCCATGCCGCACCCGGGCCAGCAGAAAATCCTTGTGGATGTCAGGTTGCCAATGCTGCCGCGCGCGCTTGCCAGGAGCGGCCGAGCCGGTCCGATTCCAGCGATCTATCGCTTGATCGCGCGACTGGCGCTTACTCCAAAATGATCCACAGCACTCCGTCGCGATCGCCCTGAAAGAGAAGCCAGACATCACGATGCCGGAACTGGCCGCGGTGCTTTGGTGAAAATCCATTCACGGTGTTGGCAAACTTTTGCAACAGAAATTGCCAAACCTATGCGTGTGCCGGGGCGGGGGTTTGACGATTAACCCCTGAAATCATGGGAAGCGGGGTTCGCGCAGATCAGCGCGCAAAAACGCGCTCGCGCTAACTCCATTTGAGGGAATTGGCTCCGGGGGTGATTCATGAATGTTATCCCGCTCGTCATGCTGCATCCGCTGGATGGAAATTCTGCCGGGGCGGCGCAGCCCGTCGGAGCTATCCAATACAATTTATGACTGTGAGGCCGGACAAGAATAAAAAATCAGTCGACTGACGATTGCAATGCCCAAAAAAAGCGACACGCGAGAGGACTTGCTCAGGAACATCACCTGGCCCCCCCTTGAGCCCCGACGGTGGGCGTCGGTTGTTGAAGCGCTTGCGGAACTGACGGGTGCGTGGGCTGGCCAAATGCTTGGACCCGGGCCCGGCGGAAAATTGGCATTCAATTGGGTCAGCGGCATGTCCGCCGAAGCCAATGCGGAGTTCGAGCAGCGCGGGGGCGGCATTCCCAAGGTGAACCCTCGCGCACTCGCCGGAATCACCATGCCGATCCACGATACAAGGATCGATAGCGACTTCATCGACGAGGACGGCCGGAAGAAGTCAGTAATTTGCAATGAGCTATTCGCTCCGTTCGACGCTGACTACATCTGCATGTGCCGCCTTCAGAACCTTGATGATGTGCGGCCCATGGCGGCGGTCGTGCGGTCGAAAAAGCAGGGACCGTTTAGGCGAGATGAACGTGAAGCCCTGGCGAGTGTCGCGCCGGAGCTTTCAAGGGCGCTGTCTCTGCACGCGCGTGTTCAATCCGCAAGCATCGAACTTGCCATCGGGACATTCGGTTCTTTTCAGGAACCTGCCCTTTGGATCGACGCACTGGGACGCGTCACCGGCGGAACTGATGCCGGTGAGGCGTTGTTCGACGCACCCGCCGTCTTTCGCGTCGACGCGGGTCGCCTCCGATCCGTCGACACGTGTCTGGACCTCGCGCTGCAGGACGCTATTGCGAAAGTCTGTTCTCGCACGTTGGCCAATGCGCCCGGCATCTTGCGCGTTCCGCTACGCAATACAGCGGGGCAGATCTATCGTGCTGAATTGGCCCAGGTGCCCTGGAGCCCCTGGTCGATCTCCCGGCACGCTGCGATAATTTTTATTCGTCGTCACCAACGCGCGCTCGATTCTTTGACACTGATCAGAGCGGCCTTCGCGCTCACGCTCGCCGAAGCGGAAGTCGCTTCGGATTTGACGTTAGGGCACAGCATCAGGGAGATAGCCCAAATGCGCGATGTCTCCGTCGAGACCGTGCGCGCGCAAGTCAAAGCGGTTTGTGCGAAGCTGGGCGTCTCGCGCCAGGCCGAGCTAATGCGGATTATCTGGGACTTGACGTATTGAGGGAGCAGCCGACTTCAGGCGGTGAGCCAGGCAACCATGTCGACACCCTTGTGCGTGACGGGAAGTCAAAACGCATCTGAAGTGAGCATCGAGGAAGCATGACCTCAAACGACGAGGCGTCTCAAACGCCTGCCAGAGCGTTTTGCCCAATCAGTCAGCGGCACAGAGCCGTGATTTAGGCCTTCACTACGAGCCCTTTGAGTACCCTACGACAGCTTCGCCGCATTCGCGGAGGCCCGACATTCCAGCTGAGCAAGGCGACAACCACAGTTGATCCATTCCGGCCACCCCTTGGCGGAGGGAAGGGCTATTGCCATTCCACTCTCTAAATTTGCGCAACAATTCAGAGCGTGCGCGCGACTGGCGCACAGGCTCACGGCTGCGAGTTGAGCCGCGGCAATGCTGGTCCTGCATCCTGATCATAATGCAACTCAGGATCATAGATTTTCACCGGCAGGTTCAATGCGACCGCGGTTAGTCTGCCGATCGCCGCATTGAGCTTGAACGTATCGACGTAGAGTTCACGTCGGGCATTGGCGAAGTTAATTTGCGATGTAACGAGATCCTGCGCCGCATTCAGCACATCGGTCACCGTGCGTTCGCCTGCTCGCGCCTGCTCCTCCAGGCCGGAATAGACCGCCTGATTGGAACGCCTTTGCTGGTCGTAATATGCCATCGCGTCACGCGCGGCCATTGCGCCGCTCCACGCGGAACGGACATTCTGATCGGCATCGCGCATCGCGGATTCGATCAGCGACATCGCCTGACTGCGCAATTCCTGCGCCCGGCGGATTTCGGCATATTCGCTGCCTCCCTGATAGAGCGGTACTGAGAGGTGCGCGATCACGGCCAGCGCCTCTTCATTGATGCCTTTGGCGACTTCGTCTTTGGAACGCAGATATTGCCCCTGGATCGACAGCGTCGGTAAGCGCGCGGCATCCGCTTCGCTGATGGAAAGCGTTGCCACTTGTTCCTGCTCGCGTGCAGCGACCACATCGGGATTGCGCTCCTCGGCAAGCGAGAGCGCCATCTCCTCCGACTGCACGGCATCGCCAAGGCTGGGCTCCGGCTGGAGTGTCTCCGCCGGCCGGCCGACCGCGCGCTCGAACGCCGCGCGGCTCGCGTCGAGCCTCGAACGTGCTGCGGCCACTTCCGCGTTGGCGCCCGCAAGACGCGCGTTCACCTGCTCGACATCGGTGGTGGTGACATCGCCAGCCGCAAAACGCGTGCGGATCGCGTCGAGCAATTGTCTCAACAGATCGGCATTTTGCACGCGAAATCCCACAGCAGCCTGATCCGCGACCACATCGAAATAGGCCTGCGCAGCATCCAGCAGCGCGCTCTGTTCCACTGAGGTCAGTTGCGCCCGGCCGGCGCGCACGCTGGCGTTGGCGAGGCGAATCTGGTTGAGCGCACGCACATCGAACACCGGCTGTGTCAACGTCACCGTTACGTCGCGTGGGTGACCGCTCGGAACGGGCAGCAGAACATTGCCGACCGAGTTCTGCTCGAAGCCATAGCTGCCGGACGCGCTCAGCTGGGGCAGATAGCCCGCGAAAGCTTTAGCGACATCTTCGTCAGTGGCGCGGAGTTGCGCCCGCTGCGCCTGCAGTTTCGGGTTTGTCTGATACGCCATGCCGAGCGCCTCTTCCAGGCTGAATTCGGCCGCGCGTGCCGAGGTGTGCGAAAGCGCCGCCATGGCGCAAGCCATCGCAACGCGAATCATTCCCGGGCCGTCGATCATTGCATTTCCCCCTCGAGACCTTGCTTTCACTATTGGCGAAATCACTTCGCCAAGTCCATCATCCATTTCCGTCTCTGAACAGATGAACCAGCAGCGCTGTTTGAGAATCTGTACAGTCATCCCACCGGCCGGTAGTCATCACACTTTTATTGTGTTCCCGATAAATTTTCGTCCGCTGTTGCGGCTTATGCTAGAACTGACCTGGGGTAGAGGCGGGCAGGTAACCTTGGTAGCCAAACGCAAAGCCAGCGAATTGAGCCAGACCGTGCGGTCCTGCCGCAGCTATTTCACGACCGCGGCGACGTTCAGCCTGGCGATCAACCTGCTCTACCTGTCGGCGCCGCTTTACATGCTCCAGCTTTACGACCGCGTCGTCTCCAGTTCGAGCGAAGTCACGCTGGTGATGCTGACAATCGCGCTGGTATTGGCCCTGATGGCACTGTCGGGCCTCGACCTGATGCGCGCGCGCGTGCTGACCCGCGCGAGTCTGCGGCTCGACCGGCTGCTCGCTGGCCGAGTGATGACGGCGATCATCGAGCGAGCGCGATTCGCCGGCGGCGCCCGCAGCCAGCCGCTGCGCGATTTCGACAACTTCCGGCAATACATCACCGGGCTGGGAATTCATGCGGTGTTCGACCTGCCCTGGGCACCGATCTATATCTTCGTCATCTTTCTGCTGAATCCGCTGCTCGGGTTTTTCGCGCTGGGCTCGGCGGTGCTGCTGGTATCGCTGGCGTTGATCAACGAGTGGCGGGTGCGCGCTCCGCTGGCCGATGCCGGCGAGGCCGCCACGCGCACCTACAATTTCACGGAAATGAGCATGCGCAACAGTGAGGTCGTGCAGGCGATGGGCATGACTGAAGGGCTGCTGCGGCGCTGGGTACGCGACCGCGCGCGCATGCTCGAACGCCAGGCCACCGCCAGCGACCGCGCCGCCACCATCACCTCGCTCATCCGCTTTTTTCGTCTGTCGGTGCAATCGATAATCCTCGGCCTTGGCGCCTATCTCGTGATCGAGCACGAGGCTACGGTTGGCAGCATGTTTGCAGCCAGTTTCCTGTTGGCGCGCGCATTGCAGCCGGTCGAGCAGATCGTCAGTTCATGGCGCAATCTGCTGTCGGCGCGCAACGCCTATGGACGGGTGCGCGACCTCCTTGCCACGGCGCCGGTTAGAGAGACGCGCCTCGAGATGCCGCGACCGTCCGGACACATTGCGGTGGAGGGCCTCACCCATGTGACTGCACCGGGGACGCGTCCGCTTCTGCGCAACGTCGGCTTCCGCATTGAGGCGGGCGAAGTGCTCGGTATTATCGGCCCGTCGGGCGCTGGCAAATCAACGCTGTGCCGCCATATCGTCGGCGTGCTGCGGCCCTCTTCCGGTACGGTGCGCATTGATGGCGTTGAACTCGCCCATTATTCGCCGCTCGCGCTCGGCCGCGATCTCGGCTACCTGCCGCAGGACATCGAACTGTTCGCCGATACGGTTGGTGCGAATATCGGCCGCTTCGTCTTCTCCGAATCCGGCGCCATCGTCGCCGCGGCGCAGCTTGCGGGAGCCCATGAAATGATCCTCAGGCTTCCTGATGGTTACGAAACTCAGGTCGGCGACGGGGGCATGGCTCTGTCGGGCGGCTACCGGCAACGCGTCGGGCTCGCGCGCGCGGTGTTCGGAAACCCGAGCGTCGTCGTACTCGACGAGCCCAGTTCGAATCTCGACTCCGAAGGCGATGCGGCGCTCGCCGAGTGCATCAATCGGCTCAAGAACAGCCGCGTGACGGTGATCATTGTGTCGCACCGGCCGACAAGTCTTGCCGTCGTCGACAAGATCCTTCTGCTTCGCGACGGGATGGTGGAGGCCTTTGGTCCGCGTGCAGAAGTGCTCGCCCGTTTGGCCGCACCAGCGCCGCACGTGGTCGCGTCTTTCGCAGGGCAGAGATGAGCACGATGCAGGAAAGCAGGACATTGATCGTCGCCAAAGGCCGTGAACTGACCGCATCCGGGCAGTTGCCCGCGGTGTACGATACCGAGCTCAGCGATTCCCCGCGCCGGTACGCCATCCTCGGATCAATCATCCTGCTGTTGTTCTTCGGAGTCCTCGGCACCTGGGCGGCGATTGCTCCGCTGAATGGCGCCGTGGTCTCGCAGGCGGTCGTTAAGGTCGAAGGCAACCGCAAGACCCTGCAGCACCTCGACGGAGGAATCGTCAAGCAACTAAGGGTCAAGGAAGGCGATCACGTCAACGCCGGGGACGTCATCATCGTGCTCGACGACACGCAGGCAAGGGCGGAATTCAACGTCTATTCGGAACAGCATCTGAACCTGCGCGCCACCGAGGTCCGCCTGCTCGCGGAATTGAATCGCGCCGAAACGCTGAGCCCGCCGGCTGACATCGCCGAACGGCTGTCGAATCCGGATGTCGCAACGGTATGGAACAGCCAGCTCGAGCAATTCGAAAACCGTCGCGCCGCGCTGGAGAGCCAGCACAAGGTGATCGCGGAAAAAATTAACCAGCTCGAAAGCCAGATCGCGGGTGGCGAACAGCAGGTGGTCGCGTATCAGGAACAGCGCAATTCGACGCAAAAGGAGCTCGATGTCATCACGCCCTTGGCGGACAAGGGCCTCATAACGCAACCTCGCCTGCTGCAGCTGCAGCGCAGCGCGTTTGGCCTGACCGGCCAGATCGAATCAACCAAATCAAGCATCGCCGGCCTGCGCCAAAACATCGCCGAACAAATGCAGCAGGCGACCAAGATCGACAGCGACTGGATGGCCGATACCGCAAAACAACTGCACGACACGCAGGCCCAGCTTCTGGAAGTCACGCCAAAACTGGCCAACGCGCAGGCGGTGCTGGGCCGCACCACGATCCGCTCGCCCTATACCGGAAAGGTAGTGGGCCTCAGCGTGTTCGCGGTGGGATCGGTCATTCAGCGCGGCGACAAGATCCTGGATGTGGTCCCCGATAACGATAACCTCACGATAGAGGCGCAGATCCCCGTGGATGCGATTAGCGACGTGCATCCCGGCATGGCGGCCGAGGTGCGATTGACCGCCTACAAGCAGCGCATCACGCCGAGCGTGCCAGGCAAGGTGATACAGGTTTCCGCCGACCGGTTGACCGAGCAGCGCACTGGCATGCCCTACTACACCGCGGTTGTGCAGATCGACCAGAAGGCGCTGGCGGTGTTGCCGCAGGTCAGTCTCTATCCCGGCATGCCAGCCAATGTCATGATCCCGACCGTGGAGCGCACCGCCCTTGATTATCTCATCGGTCCGCTCGCCATGTCGTTCAATTCAGCCTTCCGCCAGCGGTAGATCGCGCCGGGGCTCTCCCGGTTGCTCCGCGCGTCTTAAAAAAGGAGGCAGATTTCACCCATTCGGGTGATGCATGCCGTGCAAGATTTGTGATAGTTTGGCTGCTGGCGCTGCAGCCTTGCTCGGGATGGCAAGGATGCCTGGCGTTGCAGTCTGAAGACACGGGGGATAGTTATGGGCTGGGTTGTTTCCTTTTTTGCAAACCTCAAAGCGGACGTCGAATGGCTGATCACGTCGTTGGCTGTCGCGCCGGCAACGAGTGATAGCGCGGCAGTCCTGGACGGAATGCCCGCGGCAACCGCAGGGGCGCTCCACGCGAACGCCGCGCCCGACGGGCATGGCACGGTTCTCGCGCTCGCCGATCAGCAGGCGGATGTTACTACCAGTGCCGATGTCACACCGGCGCAGCATGCGACAGCGGACGATGCGGCCGCGTCCGGCGTTCAGGACATCGCCTTCACCTTGCCGCAGGTGGACAATCTGGTCATTCTCGCGGATCTCACCTCCGACGCGCAGAATCAGTCGCCGTCTGCACCGCTGACACCGCTTTCTCCGCCGACTGACAACGTTTCCACTAGTGATGCAGCTGTTGGTGTAGATCCGGGCGCGCACCAATATCAGGACTTCAGCCCTGCCGGCGCGCCTTTTCAGGATCACAGCGATTCACATTGGACACTACCGAACTCCGGCGCGGACGAATTCGCCATGGCGAGCCTTGCTCCGCAAGTTGAGGGATTCGCCCACGGAGGTGGCGGCGGCGGGGGCAGCGGTGGCGGCAGCTCCAGCGGCGTCACCATCACTTCGAATAATGGCGGTACCACGCCATTCGTTATCACGCTGTTCCTCGATAGTAACCTCTCCAACCTCCAGACAAGCAATCCGGGCGAGTACACGCAGATCACCAACGATCTGCAGACGGTGGCGAATTTCTTCGCCAGCCATTTCACCAATAATCCCAACGACCCGACGCACCCCCAGCACTCGTTCCTGATGAATGTCGGATGGGGCGAGGCCGGGGGCTCTGCACTCCCTTCCGGCGTTGTCGGCGCGAGCAGCTACAACCTCTACGCGGCGTCGTATTCCTGGCTTCAGCAGGGGTTCACGAATATTGCAGAAGCGAACGAGACCGCGAGCGGGAGCCAGGTGGTCAATATCCCGGGCTCCGAACCTTTCAGCAGCAGTAATCCGACGTTCATGATTACGGCTGCGGAAAAACACGCGCTTAACATAACCCAGATCACCGGGACCCAGTACGGCGGAGTGGGCTTCAGCAGCGCCGCCAACACATTCTTCTTCGATCCGAGTCACCCCGTGGCGGGTGAATACGACTTTATGGGTATCGTGGCGCAGGAGATGTCCGAGGTCCTCGGCCGCGATGCAATGAATGGCGCAGGCAAATCGAACGAGCTCATGGCGCTCGATCTGTTCCACTTTGCAGACAGCAACGGTGCGCCGATCTATTCTGGTACGACTCCCGGTTATTTCTCGGTCGATAATGGGACGACCAATTTGATGGAGTTCAACACCGGCTCGGGCGACCACGGCGATTGGGCGGCAAACGCCGATGCCTTCGCGGCGAACCCCGCCACGGGAGTCGATCTGCCCTTCTCCTATGCCGACTACCTCGCCATGGAAGCGGCCGGATATTCTGGAAACTTCCACTACGATACGAGTCTGGCTCAGACCACGGCCGATTGGAACAACGCCTTGGGCTCGTTCTAAGATCGCTTTTACGAGGTCGAATCTCCGCTTCACGTCGCAGGCGCGGCAAGTGAGGCTGTGTTGCGATCGCGCCGCAGATGTGTGTGAACGGCAAGCAAATCGGAGAGGAGTAGGTTTTGGTCCTCTCAGATGGCGCTTATATTTCGGTGCCGGCGGTGGATTGCACGATGCGGTGCGGCGACTCCTGAGCGCGAGTCTGGATCATGGGTAGGAGCGCTACGGCCGGGCGCCAAAACCCTCACCAGTCTGATGCATGTCTCGGTGATGGTGGAGAATTAGAGCCGTTTCGGATTGAAATGAATCGGTGAGGGATTCTCGGTGGTTGCGGATTGAGCGATTCTCCGGATCGTGGATGATTCGGGGGTGGCCATGTCACGGGCGTATTCGGAAGATTTGCGTATTCGATTGGTCCGCTATGTCGAACGCGGGATTTCGCGGCGGTCGGC
>DASUHP010000073.1:0-2297 GCA_036273455.1 Micropepsaceae bacterium
CCTCCCGGATAGCTCTGGACGACTTCCAGCGCCGCTTCCCCTGTTCCGGCTTCCAGCACGGTATAGCCGCGCATTTTCAGCGCCCGCGCCGCGAAACTGCGCACCGCTTCGTCATCTTCCACCAGAAGAATTGTCTCGTGACCGGTGATATCCCGTGTGCCAAGCCGTTCCATTTCGTCAGCGCTATTGTCGACGGCAACGGGACCACGATGACGCGGAAGGTAAATCGAAAAAACCGCGCCGGCACCTCTATCACTGGCCACATTGATGAAGCCGCCGGTCTGCTTCACCACGCCATACACCGTCGACAGGCCAAGCCCCGTGCCGTGGCCGACCGGCTTTGTGGTGAAGAATGGTTCAAACACCTTCTCGAGGTTTTCCTTGGGAATACCGCAGCCGGTGTCGCCGATCTCGATCAGGACGTAGTCGCCCGGGCGCATTTGGCCGGTGACGAGCACCTGCGGGTGCTCAAGCGTGATGTTGGCCGTGCGTATTCTGATCGTGCCCCCTTCAGGTGGCATCGCATCGCGCGAATTGACGACGAGATTGATGACTGCATTGGCAAGCTGGCCCTCATCGGCGTGCACCGGCCAGAGTTCTGCACCGTGTTCGACTTGCAGCGTGATCCGCTCGCCGACCAACCGGCGCAGCAGCAGCGAGAGATCCGTCACGGTTTCGGACAGCAGGATCACTTTCGGCTGCAGCGCCTGCTGGCGGGAGAAGGCAAGAAGCTGGCGCACCAGCGCCGCTGCGCGCACCGAATTCTGCCGCACCTCGTTCAGTTCCGCGAATGACGGATCGCCAACCGGATGTCGCATCATCAACAGATCGCAGTTTCCGAGAATCGCCTGCAGCAGATTGTTGAAATCATGCGCGACGCCGCCGGCGAGCTGTCCTATCGCCTGCATTTTTTGCGATTGCGCAAACTGTGTTTCGAGCGCGCGCTGTTCCGTCGTATCGACAAGATAAAGAATCGCCCGGGCTTTCTCGCCCGGTGCGACCGCCAGCGGGCTGGCGAATAATTGGCCAGAGCGCTGTGGCGTGTTGGGCCGATAAAGACAAAGGATTTCGACCGGATCGGCACTGCGCTCGCCGTTGAGGGCGCGTGCGATCATTTCCAGTGACGCATCCCGCCCGTCCGATTCGATCAGCGGCCGAAAATCGGGCGCTTCGCTGATGTCCGCCGTGCCGCCGAAAAATTCACGGAATGCCGCATTTGCCTCGACAATGGCGCCACCATCGGCCACCACAGCCACACCAATCGGCGCATGGGCGAAGACTTCTCCGAGCGCGGCGCGCGCAATGGCGGGTTCGATCCACCCGACATTGCTGGGCAGGCGCTCGCGCGGGATAAACCACCACGCCGTTTCTCCCTTTTTCATCGGCGAGACCGCTGCGGTCACAATCCGGTTGGGCCCGGCGTCAAACACTTCCTGATGCGCCTGACGGTCATGTGCTGCGCGCAGCAGCCGGTACAGCGGGCCGGCGGCGTTGTCGCTGCGAAACGCCAGTTGCGGCGGTTCGGGCGCGTCTGTTCCCTCGCGCCGGACAAGGGCCCGATAAGCTTGGTTGCAATCAATCATACAGCCATCGCCGCCGGTGACCGCCCAGGCGACATTTTCAGCCGCCGCCGCAGCAGCGGCACGGCCCGATTGGTGGGGCGCTGCGCCCTGACGGCGAAGCAGAAACAGCAGTGTCGCCGCGCCGCTCATCCCGATCACAAGCAATACGGCGATGGTGCGGCGGGGCATTTCCGGATTGACCAGGAAGATCGCGACCGCCGCGATGCACAGCAGGACAAAAATCACCGCGCCGGCCCAGGATTGCGGCTCGCGTTCCAGCGCGGAAGACAGGCGGGTCAATTTCGAATCAATCGCAGACACAATCAGCGGATTGTGCCTGATTCGCCGAAAAAATCATGCGCTCATTGGTTAATGGTGACACACAGGAAGACGGGGCCGGCACTGACCCACCTCTTGTTCGCTTGATCTCGCGGACGGGCGGAGCACCAGCGTAAGCCTGACCATTTTCTCGACAATTCCCCATTTCCCATGTTTAGCAGACGTGTACGGAATGGCCAGTAAGCAATACCCGCGCGCGCGACGAGCGCCGCGCGACCGCGCGTTCTCCTCCCCCTTGATGGGGGAGGACTAAAGGAGGGTGTCCAGACCGGATACATAGGTAACAGATTAGACCGGATACATGGGTGACAGGTTTCAATAGTCGGCAGGGAGGACCTGCCGATGCCTTGGAAAGAGACCTGCGCCGTGGATCAACGCATACGCTTTGTGGTTGAG
>DASUHP010000074.1:0-11110 GCA_036273455.1 Micropepsaceae bacterium
CAAGCCTCAACCACAAAGCGTATGCGTTGATCCACGGCGCAGGTCTCTTTCCAAGGCATCGGCAGGTCCTCCCTGCCGACTATTGAAACCTGTCACCCATGTATCCGGTCTAATCTGTTACCTATGTATCCGGTCTGGACAAAGCCGCCGATTTCCTCCCCCGTTTACGGGGGAGGTGGCCGGCGCTGCGCTTGCGCAGCGACGGACGAAGGGGGGTACTGCTACGGATGTGTGAACAGTCCGACCAGACCGGCTGCGCCCTTGGCGTGTCCGGTTCCCGTGCCTTCCGCAACTTTCTGCATCACTTGCGGCAGTGTCATGCCCGGCTCAAGCGCTTTCGGATCAAGATCGGTGGCAATGATCTTGAAGGTGTAGTGATGCGGCGAACCCGGAGGTGTGCATGGCCCGGAGTAATTGCCGACGCCCTGCGTGCTCTTGCCGCCGACATATTTGTCCGACGCCTTGCTCACTTCGCCTTCTGCGAAGGAATGGACATCCGCGGGGATGCCATAGGCAACCCAGTGGAACACGCCGAGACCGCCGCGGCCTTCGGGATCGACCATGGTCAGCACGAAGCTCCTGGTGCCGGCCGGCTCACCGCTCCATGACAGTTCCGGCGAGACATTTTCTCCGACGCAATTCGGATTGGGATTGGCGCCCGGCTGATTCCGGTTGGCGACTTTCGCCGGCATCATGGTGCCGTCCCTGAATGTCGTCGAGGTCAGTTTGAAGGGCGCGGCGGCGCCAAAGGCCGTGTCGCCGATCGACCACGCGGTCGCGATGACGGCCGCGGCGCTGACCAAAATTGCGATACGTTGAACAAGCATGATCACCTCCCGATCAGGTTCGCGTTGAACTCTTACCGTTGCGAAAATTAAAGCATGCCGGGGTGCGCCGCAATCGTGCCCGGATGGAGCCGGCCAACCGCGACTGCGTTTACAAGCCTCTCAGGAGAGACCAATGACCGCGAAACTGCATGTTCCCGGCTGTGACGGCAGGGCGCCAAATGTCGTGGTCACCGGCGGTTCCGCAGGATTGGGCCGTGCCACCGCGGTCGAATTCGCCAAACATGGCTGCAATGTCGCGGTGATCGCCCGCGATCCCGGCCGTCTGGACGATGCCCGGCGGGACATCGAGACCGAGGGCGTGCGAGCGCTGACATTCCCGGTCGACGTATCGGATGCCCAGGCCGTCGAAGCCGCCGCCGACACGGTGGCCGGCGAGTGGGGTTGTATCGATGTCTGGGTCAATTGCGCGATGGCGACGGTGTTTGCTCCCTTTGCCGAAATCCAGCCGGACGAATTTCGCCGGGTGGCGGAAGTCACGTTCCTCGGCTTTGTCTATGGCACCATGGCGGCGCTGAAACATATGCGGCCGCGCAATCACGGCACGATCGTCCAGGTCGGTTCGGCGCTGTCCTACCGCGCGATTCCCTTGCAGTCGGCCTATTGCGCCAGCAAATTCGCCATTCGCGGCTTCACCGATTCATTGCGCAGCGAATTGCTGCACGACCACAGCCTGATCCGCATCACCATGGTTCAGATGCCGGCCTTCAACACGCCGCAATTCAACTGGGCGCGCAATCATATGCCGCGGAAGCCGATGCCGGTGCCGCCGATCTTCCAGCCGGAATTCGGCGCGCGGGCAATCCTGCGCGCCGCCGCCCATGCCCCGCGCGAATTATGGGTCGGCAAACCCGCCATTCAGGCCATTGTCGGCAATTTCATTGCGCCGGGCTGGATCGACCGCTTCCTCGCTCGCAGCGGCTACGAAGGTCAATTATCCCCGGAAAACAGCGACCCGGGCGCTCCGGACAACCTGTTCACGCCGGTGAAGGGCGATTTTGGCGCCCATGGCCGTTTCGACGGCCAAACTTCGCCGGCCGGCTGGATCACCGCCAGCGGTGGCGCCGTGCGCCGGTTCATCGGCGGCGCCGCCCTGGCCGGCATCGCCGCCCTCCTCGCTACCGCGGCGCTTGTGCGCCGAAAATAATCGAGCCTGCTCGCGGTAGCTGCCAACCCCGGCAATTGGGCCGGAACCAGACAGCGGAACTTCGCGTTTTCCGGCTGACTTGGGCCACAGGTTGAACATGAGTAAACACGCTGACTATCTGCGCGAGTCCGAGCAGTGCCAGGATATGGCCGATCGGAGCAATTCGATCGACGTCAAAGCACGCTGGCTGACGCTTGCCGGCAAATGGCTGGAGCTGATGTCAGAGAGCAAGGGCAACGGCGCGGCCAAATTCGACGCCATGGTTCACGACAAAGGTACCGGGCAGGAACCATCGGACGCGTCGAACTAGAGCCTCTGGCTGGCTTCGGCGTCCTCCTCACCGCAACCACTCTCAGTCACCGCGGGCGGTTTTGCTCCGCCTGCTCGATCGACTTTGCCATCGTGTCGTAATCTTGCGCGACCCGGAGAAATATCTGCCGCGTCTGGTCGGTCAGCGCGTGGCCGGCGCGCATCCGGATTTCTTCGGCAAGATTTCGATACCGTAATGCCCGATCGACGTCGTTCACTCGGCCGGGTTCACTCGCGCCGCCGCGGCCGAGAAATCTTCGATCATGGTGTCGCCGAAAGTTTCATCGGCCAGAGCCAGCCATTTCGCTGCGAGAATCAGCCAGCGCTCCCGGCTTGCAGTCGACGAGGCCTTGTCGGCCATGCCTTTGCAGAAATCCGCCTGAAGATAAAAGTGGGCCCGCTTACTCATTATTAACCGACTACACCAATGCGTAATCAGCAGGATTATACGCATGGCGCGGCCACCGGTTCCCGGCGCGCCGGAATGTCGCATTTTTGGACTTGTCAGCCGTCGGTCCGCTGCTCGCGCGCCCGCCGGCGGGCTAAAAGTGTTTCACGATTGGCCGCGAGCTGCTCGAGTTGTTCTGACATCCGGAGCAATTCGGTCCGGTGCTCTTCATCCTTTTCTGTTGCGGCGAGATGGCGAAAAGGCACCGCCGTCTCGCGAAAGATGGCGACCCGTTCCACGACACTTATCTCTCTCCATTCTTCGTTGCTGTAACGGTTTAGCTGCCCGCTTAAGCTATGACAATTGTCACAAGAGAAGCTCAAGTTGCCGCGACGGCGCGCGGCAGGAGGTCCCGCTTCTGGTCGCCGCCGCGCAAGCGCGTCACCGGCCGCCTCCCCCGCAGGGAATTGCGCTTAACGTGGCGAAGCTGATCGAAGACGCGGAAAAGCACCGCTCCGGCTAGTGTCAAGCCGATAGACCGGCGGCGCCGGTTCAAGCGCGCCCGGCTGGCACCCGCAGCTATACTCGTCACGTGATTCCTTTCTCGCTCTTCGCTCCCCGTTCCTCGCTTCTCTTCCTTGCGCTGATCGCCCTCTGCGCCGCATGCCCCGCACAGGCCGAGACCGATCCCGCCACCGCGTTGCTCGGCGGCACCACGCTGATCGATCTCCGGCTGCGATTTGAAGACGTCGATGTCAAGACCAAGACGCGCCGCGCATGGGCGGCCACCCTGCGGGCCCGGATCGGTTTTCAGACCGGCAATTACGACGGCTTTTCGGCAGTGGTCGAAGGCGACTTCATCGGTCACCTCGACTCCGGCCACTACAATGACACGCTGAACGGCCGGGTGCAGTTTCCCACCATCGCGGATCCGGACATGGCGGCGCTGAACCGGCTGCAAGTGAATTACGCCGCTGCCCTGACGCCGGCGGCAAAGGTCAGCGGCCGCAACGATCTCGGCCTCACCGCCGGGCGCCAGCGGATCATGCTCGGCGACCAGCGGTTCATTGGCAATGCTGGCTGGCGGCAGCATGAACAGACCTACGACGGATTGGCGATAGTCGATACGTCGATCCCGGCGACGACGCTGACCTATGCGTGGATCGGCGGCGTGAACCGGGTGTTCGGGCCAGACAGCCCCATGGGTCGTTTCGATAGCAACAGCCATCTGTTGAATGCGGCCTATGCCGGCTTTGGGCCGGGCCTTCAGATCGAGGCCTATGATTACCTGCTCGATTTCCGTCAGGCGCCGTTACTGTCCACCGCGACCTACGGCGCGCATGTCACCAGCACCCTTTCGCTGGCGCCGGATCTCACCGGACATGTCGCCGGCGCCTATGCGCGGCAGACCCCCTATGGTCCGAATCCGCTTCCATTCGATCTCGGCTATGACCTCGCCGAGGCCGGGCTGTCCTATGCCGGGCTGACCGGTACGGCGGGCTATGAAGTGCTGGGCGGAAACGGCAGAAGCGGCTTCTCAACCCCATTGGCGTCGCTGCATCTCTTCCAGGGCTGGGCGGAGCAATTTGTCAGCACACCGCCGGACGGCGTGCGCGATCTTTATGGACGGGCGCAATATGCATTTCCGCTGCCGATGATTTCCGCCAATGCCGCTGCAACCGTGGCGTATCATTCGTTTCATGCCGATCACACGGGGATCGCCTATGGCACCGAGTGGGACGGCTCGCTGGACGTGTTGTTCAGGAATGGCACGATGCTGGGTGCGGCGTTCGGCGATTTTCTGGCGCGCGGCGGCGGGTTCGCGTCAAAATCGGTGTTCTGGCTCTACGCCGGCTATCACTACTGAATCTGAGAATCTATGTGTGCCGCCGGCGCGATTCCCTTGCTGCCGAGCATCGTCTGACCGACTCAAGTCAATCCGTGACTGCCACTACCGGGTACCGTCTGACGAATTCGAATCTGGAATCTCTTTCGCGAGTCGTTCTTCCGACGCGGCCATCCGATCATACCGGGTGGCTGTTTTGAGCAGGCTGTCCCTGGCTTCCGGGCTGGTCATGGTCTCGGCGAGCTGGCGCAGTTCTTCCGCTCTATTGCGGCAGACAATGGCGCGCTCGTCATGCTCACCCATGTCGCATTAACGCTCGCATCCATGTCGAGTCCATGCCCATTCGGCGCCGCCATGCAATTTTGGTGAAATCCGCCCGTTGGAACCATCCGCCATCCGGCCCGTTGCGAGTCGAGCCGGGGCGAGTGTCTCCGGCCGTCAGGAGCCGGAGTGTTCAACAAAGCCGAAAGGGCTGCCCGCTACCGCAATCGGGCAGAAGAAATGCGGGCGGTCGCAGAGGCCATGGCGAGCCGGCAAGCGCGGGACGTTTTGCTCAAAATAGCCGATGACTACGATGAGATGGCCGCCGGTTACGAAACTATGAGCCGTTGCCGTCTGTCGTAAGTTCCCGGCCGTCCCGTCCAGGCTGAGTCCTGTACCGCGTGACTGGCCGGGTAGCCAGGACGAACGGCCATTCCTGGCCGCGCGGGAGTCATGCCGGCTGCGTCTCAAGCAGCCTGGCGATCTCGCGGCCCAGTTGCGACTGACTATAAGGCTTGCCGATTCTCGGAACTTCATGGACACTCTTGCCGGGAATTTCGGCATAGCCCGTCGCAAGGAGAACCGGCAGATCGGGATACAACTGCTTCGCAGCCTCTATGAGTTGCGCTCCGTTCATCCCCGGCATCGCGAAATCCGTGATCAGCAAATCGAATGGTCCGCGGCTGCGTAACAGTTCAAGGGCCTCCTTTCCCGAGTTGGCCTCGATTACCTCGTGACCCAGATCTTCGAGCATATCGACGCTGCTCATCGCGACAAGAGGATCATCGTCCACCAGCAGAATGCGCAAATGGCGCAGCGCCGGGGCAGCTTCTGCTGGATGATTTTCCCGTATCGCGGCGTCGTGCCGTGTCGCGGGGAAATATAGCTCCGCCCGCGTCCCTTGACCGACCGCGCTATGCAAGCGCAGACCGCCGTGCAGCTGGATGGCCAATCCATGCACCATGGAAAGTCCCAATCCGGTCCCCTTGCCGAGTTCCTTGGTTGAGAAAAACGGCTCGATCGAGTGCTGAAGCGTGGTTTCGTCCATTCCTGAACCGGTATCGCTGATCCAGATGCGAACATAGTCGCCGTCCGGCAGATCGCCGGTCGCTTGCTTCCGATCCACGCCTATCCTCAGTTCGCCGCCGTCCGGCATCGCGTCGCGCGCATTGACCGCGAGATTCAGGATCGCGAGTTCGACCTGGTTGGCGTCAACCATCGCGACCGGATGATCCTGTGCAAGGTCGAACTTAAGGGTGATCCCCGGCCCCACCGAGCGTTCCAGCAGCCCCTTCATTCCCGTTACCAGATCGACGACATCCGTGGGAACGACCTCCAGACTTTGCCGCCTTGCGAAAGCGAGCAATCTCTGGGTCAGCGCGGCTCCGCGCGTGGCGCCCTGGATCGCGCCGGCAACGAAACGCTGTCCCTTCAAATCGCTCGCAGGCAAGTGCTTTTGAATCAGGCTCAGGTTTCCGAGCACGGCGGTGAGGAGGTTGTTGAAGTCGTGCGCGATGCCGCCGGTAAGGTGGCCGATCATTTCAAGTTTTTGAATTTGCCTCAGTTGCTCCTCGGCATTGGCGCGCTGGGTGCTTTCCTCGATGACTTTTCGATAGGCGTCTTCGAGCGCGCCGGTGCGTTCCCGAACGCGATTCTCCAATGTTTCATTTGCCTCACGGAGCCGCTCACCGTGCTGATGCAGATCAGCCAACCGGGCGCGGGCCTCGTATTGTCGCCTGCGCCCGCGCAGCGCGGAATGACTCATGCTGACCAGCGTGGTCGGATGGAACGGCCGCTCAAGAAAACTGACATTTCCCAGAGTCCGGAGGAACCGCGTGGCGGCCGGGTTGCGCTCGACGCCGCCGCCCCGGTTGGTCAACAGAATGAATGGAAAATCCGACCATTCCGGCTGCGCCTCAATCCACGACACCAAGGGGCGCAAGTCGGCTCGACGAAGTGCCTCATCGGTGACGACGGCAAACCCGGCCCCGTGGTTCAGCGCATCGGCGAGCGCGGGAATCGAGGCACATGCGCCGCTGGTAATACCGGCTTCGGCGAGTATCGCGGCGGCAACATTGGCGTCGCGTCCGCGCGGAGCCAGTATCAGACAGCGCTCGGAAAAATCAGCGGGCATCACCCTCGCTCTGGAGCAGAGACGATGGGCTATCGCCCGTTAAAACGGGCACGCCGCGCAACACACCATGGAAATTCACCAGTGGCTCTCCTAGCGTCAGCCCGCGCTTGCCGATCATGTATTCCCGGATCGTGTCCTCGTGCTTGCCGGTGCGCTTCTTCATCACCGAAATCGCGCGGCGAACACGCCCCGATGCCTCGAAATAGCGTAGCAGGATGACGGTATCCGCGAGATAGGTGAGATCGACCGGTGACTTCACGTCGCCGACCATCCCGTGCTGCGCGACGGTCAGGAATGTGGTCGCGCCCTGCCGGTTTGCGTATTGCAGCAACTCGTGCATATGGAGATTCAGGGCGTGCTCTTCCGGCATCGCAGATTGATAACCGTTCAGGCTGTCGATCACGACGCTTTGTGCCCCGTCATCGATAGAGCGTCGCACTCTCTGGGCAAATTCCCCGGGTGAAAGCTCGGCGGCGTCAACCTGCTGGATCGTGAGAAGACCCGTTTCGACCATCTTCTCCACGTCGAGATTGAGGCCTTTGGAACGTTCGATGAGAAGTCCGAGTTCTTCGTCGAACAGGAAGATTGCCGCCTTCTCGCCGCGTTTGATGGCGTTGGCGATGAAGGTCAGGACCAGGATCGATTTTCCCGAACCCGCAGGTCCAAGCGCGAGGACACTTGATCCGCGATGGACGCCCCCGCCCAAAAGCGCATTGAGTTCTTCGCTCTCCGATTTCAGGACCTCGCGCTTGAAGCCCGTCTTGTGCTCGGCTGATACCAGACGGGGGAATACGCGCACACCACCCGGTTCGATGACGAAATCGTGGAAGCCGCCCCGGAACGCCTGGCCGCGATATTTGACGACTTTCAACCGGCGGCGGTCTGCCCCGTAATCCGGCGCCAATTCTTCGAGCCGCAATACGCCATGGGCGATGCTGTGAACGGTTTTGTCGTTGACTTCCGTCGTAAGGTCGTCAAGCAACAGCACGGTCACATGCCGCTTTGCGAAGAAATGCTTAAGCGCGAGAATTTGACGGCGGTAGCGAAGCGAGCTTTGGGCCAACAGACGAATTTCGGACAGCGAATCCAGCACGACCCTGTCTGGCCTCGCGGCGTCAAAAGCTTCGAAAATGCGTCTGGTCGTCTCGCCCAGTTCCAAATCCGAAGAATAGAGCAAACTTTGCTGCTGCTCCTCGTCGAGCAAATTCTCCTGCGGCAGAAGTTCAAAGACCTCGATACCTTCCAATGACCAGCCATGGGATTTGGCGCCTGCGATCAGTTCGTCGGTGGTCTCGGAAAGCGTGATGTAAAGACCGCGTTCGCCAAGGCGCCGGCCTTCGAGGAGGAACTGAATCGCGATGGTGGTTTTTCCCGTGCCGGGCTTGCCCTCCAGCAAGAACGTCCGGTCACGTGCGAGCCCCCCTTGCAACACTTCGTCCAGGCCTTCGATGCCCAGCGCTGCAAAAGCTGAAGCCGGTCTGTTGCGGCCGCTGTCCACATCATCCTCCGTGATCACCCAGAATGGAGTTCGTGCGCCATGGCGGGAACTCGCCAGGTCCGGGCCGTGTCCCGCGCCACCTTAGTGGAGGCGCTGGTGTGAGCAAAGTGATCGCGCTTTCGGCATTGAGTACCGCGGCAATGCTCCAATAGTTCCATTGTGCATCGCAACCGGTCAACAATGCCCGTCCAGAGGCAGCGTGCGCATCGCGGGGTCGAACATCTGAAACAATGTCGAATCGGGGCGGCCCATTTCCTGGCCGCCGGCCAGATAGATTTTCCCGTCCAGCGCAACGCCGCCGATTTCGGTGCGCGCCGCCGTCATCTGCGCCGCCATCGACCACGTCCCCGGATTCCCGGCGCGCCCGAGCCCGTCCGCGCCGGCGCGCAACGCAGCCGGTAAAAACAGCGCGCACAGTTTCACTGCAGAACGCAATCCTGCGGCCGCTCAGAAATCGGACTTGCCGGCCACCGGTATCGGCGACACGCTCGCCGGATCGAGGAAGTTCGGGTTGTTTTCCGAGCAGATCGCCTCGAGCAGCTGGCCATTCAGCGACTCGAGCGGTTGCCCCTTCCGATACACCTGCCGCGCCGACCATGCCATGTTGAAGGCGCCCGGGTCCTCGACCCGGATATCAACCTGCAACGCTGCGCCGCCATTGATCAGCCGGTAACGCTCGACGACATGTTCCTGCGTCGTGTGGGGCGTGCGGTAATTGTCGATAAAGGTGTCCGCCGACAGACCGACGGTGTCCACGACCAGCGTGTCGCCTTCGTAATGGCCGATGGATTCGCCATAGGGCGAAGGTGCCGGATGCGCCGTGTGCGGAACATCAAGATAGACGTGACGAACCTCGGGTCCGCCCTCATTGATGAAAACCACGGTGCGTGTGTCCTGAACGATATACATCGGGTTCAGCCGCCCCATCACGAGGTAGCCCGGCACCCCTCCGGGATGACAACTCGCGCGCGCTTCATAGGCCTGCTTGCCGGCCGCGGCGAGTTCGTTGGCCTTGCGCATCGACTCGATCGCCCAGGGTTTCAGGACCGGATTGTTCAGGTCGGCGATGCGGAAGGTGGCTCCGCCGGGGCCGAGGCCCTCAAATCCACCGTTGGGTCGGTACGGATGCGCCTTGTCCGACATCACCGGACCCGGACCCGCGCCCGGAATGGCCTGAAAATCATCGGCCACTTTCGACCAGGCGTAATTGGCGAAACCAAACTGCGGAGGTTGCGGATTCTCCTGGGCAGGGGCGCTGTTCGCCGGCACGAGAACCGCGGCCAGCACGGTCAGACCGATAACCGATCGCGGGGAATGGCTGGGCACTGAAGCACCTCTCGCTTGTGCGGACAGGACAGTGTCGCGAGTCGGCGCGTCCAAATCAATACGGGCCGGAGACTTTGCATAAGTCCGCATACAGCGCGCACCCCGCGCGGCTTGGCGGCCAACCGCTGCTAACGCAGAATCTCGAACGCTTTGTCTCGCGCGCGCCCGAAACGGTAGATGGCAAAATCGTCATCAAAACTGGCGGCGCGCCAGAGCCCGAGACGCTCCATCAGCGCAAAACTGGTCCGGTCGACGATTGAAAACGCCTGATCGCCGAAGATTTCTCCAATCATCGCCGCTCGCTCCAGATCGCCGGCGGTCACCTTCACCAATTCCGCGGCCCCCATCCGGATGCCGTGCCAAAAATCCTCCGCGGCGCGCCGATTGATCCGGCTGTTCAGAAGCAACCAGGTTTCAATCAGGACATGATCTGTCAGCAGGGGAAACTGTACGCTCGCAAGAAGCTGCTTGGCGCGCGCATTGCGCCGTTCGCGAACATTTGCAGCGGCAAACCAGACGGAGCTGTCAACAAAGACATTCACGCCCGGCGTTTTCCGGACCGCGCTTTGCGCGGTTTACGCCCGGTTTTGCGCAAGTGCTCGTGCCAGACCGCCTCCGCGACCATGGCGTGTTTGTTCCTGCCAATATCGGTTGGCTCTTCGGAGGCTCCAAGGTCGAATAGCAGGGAGACCTCAGCCTGACGCCTGTTGGAGCCGAGATCGGATGTCACGAGGCGCCGGATGTACTCGGCAAACGAGATGCCGAGTTCGGCAGCCTTGGCTTGCGCGCGCCGTTGCACCTCGGGGTCCAGCGTGATTTGGGTTCTGGCATTCATGTAGGCACCATCATGCCATCATCTGCTGATTCGGTCAAAGCCGGATGGGAGGCAGGCGCGGCTGATTAGACATGTCGGAGTCTTGCTTTAATATTGGCGGGGTTTTGTCCCAGTCTGACCAGAGCCAGGATGATTGTCATGCGCTGGATTTTTGCCGCTGCGCTTCTCGTGATGCCTGGTGCTTCGCAGGCCAATGACGAACGGCCGGTGCCGATTTTGCAGGCGCCATATCATCTGCCGGTATTCCGCAACGAATATGTCACGCTGCTCAACGTGAATGTGCCGCCCGGCAAGACCACCGGCTATCACATCCACACGGGGGATTCCGTGTCTGTGAATATCGGCGCCGCCGACATGACCAATCAGGATTTCGGATCGGACAAGGTCAGCGCGCCGCAGCGGGGCCAGCCGGGCAGGGCGAGCTATGCCGACTACCGCAACGAGTCGAAGACCCATAAAGCGGTCAATGTCGGAACGACGGTGTTTCACAACATCTCATTCATCTTCAATTCGCCCACGCC
>DASUHP010000075.1:0-20061 GCA_036273455.1 Micropepsaceae bacterium
GAAGGTGATCTGCTCCAGCCCGCTGCCGTCGCGGTTCACGCTGTAAAGATCGAAATTGCCGCTCGTCGGATTCTTGAAGTTGGAGGCGAAGATGATCTTCTGGTCGCCGGGGAAGAAATAGGGCGCGAAATTGGCGCCGCCGAGATGGGTGATCTGATGCTGATCTGTGCCGTCGGCGCGCATCACCCATAATTCCATCTTTTCCGGCTTGACCAGGTTCTGCGCCATCAGGTCCTTGTATTCCTTGACTTCGGCCGGCGTGGTGGGGCGGTTCGCACGCCACACGATCCACTGGCTGTCATGCGAATGCCATGCGCCGCCATCGTAACCGAGCGCATGCGTCAGACGGCGCTGGTGCGAACCGTCCGGATCCATGTCGTAGAGTTCGAGATCGCCATCGCGGGACGAGGTGAACACGATCTTCTTGCCGTCCGGGGCAACCGTCGCTTCGGCATTGTAGCCGGGTGCGAAGGTCAATTGCTTCAGGTCGGTGCCGTCCGGTTTTGCCGAGAAAATCTTGAACGATGGATACACCGCCCAGACATAACCCTTGGACTTATCGGCCGGCGGCGGACAGTCGGGCGAGGTGAGATGGGTGGACGCGTAGATGATACGTTTGCCGTCCGGCATGAAATAGCTGCAGGTCGTGCGGCCTTTGCCGGTGCTGATGAGCTGCAAATTCGTGCCGTCCAGATTCATGTGGAAAATCTGGTCGCATTTGAACGGCGCGCGGGTGGACTGGAAGGTGATCTTTTTCCCGTCGAACGAGAAATAGGCTTCCGCATTGTCGCCGTTGAAGGTGAGTTGACGGATATTGCGAATATGCTTTTCCCGCGGATCGGATTTGATCATTTGCGATGGCGGGTTTTGCGGCACATAGGACTTTTCGACTTCCACCGAATAGACCGGTGTGGGCGCGGGCGCGATCATCGTGCCAACTGCCGCGACAGCGGCGCCGGCCGTCAGAATGCCAAGCCACTTCATCTTTATTTCCTCGCTTCCAGCAATACGGAGGCCTTCACGTCTTTGCCGTCACGCTTGACCACCACCTGCACCATGTCGCCGGGCTGCTTCGCCCGCAGCGCGTAAGCATAATCCTGCAAATTCTCAATCTGTTTGCCGTCGAATTCCACCAGAAGGTCGCCGGCTTTCAATCCCGCTTTGGCGGCGGGGCTGTTGGTCTGCACCGCGGAAAACAGCACGCCTTTCAGATCATCGCGGAAATCCGGCACCGACCCGAAATACGGGCCATAGCCCTGGCTGCGCGGCGTTGCGGGTTGCGGGAGCGCCTGCAGTGTTTCGGCATAGGGCAGTTTGGCCGGTTGCGCCGCCAAGGTGTTCATTGTGCGATAGACAAGGGACAGGATTTCCATTGCGCCGGTGGAGTTGATCTTGTCCGCCGTGTCGGACGGCTTGTGATAATCCGTATGCAAACCGGAAAAAAAGAACAGCACCGGGATTCGTTTGGCATTAAAAGACGTGTGATCACTCGAGCCGTAGCCGGTGTCGGAAAAGATCATGTTCGGACGATTATTCGGATCGAGCGACTGCAGCAGCGGCTTCAGACCCGGCGAAGTGCCGACGCCACCGACATAGAGCTTCTCGTTGGTCATCCGGCCGATCATGTCCATGTTCAGCATGGCATCGACATGATCGAGCGGGACCGTCGGGTGATTGACGAACCAGGACGAACCGAGCAGGCCGATTTCTTCGCCGGCAAAAGTCATGAACAGCACTGACCGATGCCAGCTCTCGGGATTGATTTCGGCAATCCGCGCCAGCTCCATCACGCCTGCGGTGCCCGATGCATTGTCGTCGGCGCCATGATGGATTTGCCCGATCAGCGACGGCGCCAGTGAATTGGGTCCACCCAGACCGAGATGATCGTAATGCGCGCCTACCACGATCCATTGATCGCTGAGCTTCGGATCGCTGCCGGGCAACGCGCCGATCACGTTGCGGATCGTCTTGCGGGTTCTGACGAGGTCGGTCGTCAGGCTGATTTGCACACCGGCAATTGCGGCGGAACGCGGATGCAGGTCCTTGTCGATGGCCTGCTCAAGCGCGCGCAAATCTACGCCATGCCCTTTCACCACATCGGCGATGGCATCGCGGGACGCATAGACCGCCGCGACCCCCTCATCGGCAAAAGCCTGGTTGCCGATTGCGGCGGTAATGTCATCGGCCGGATGGTTGAAATCACTGACGATGATGACGGCTTTTGCGCCATGCAGCTTGGCATTTACCGTCTTGCTGGTGAGCGTCGAGTGGCGTGTGGGATTGGCGCCGTTGAATATGCTGTTGCGGTCATTTTCCTGCGGCTCATGCCCAAGCACGAGCACGGTTTTGCCCTGTACGTCGAGGCCGGCGTAATCGTCATAATGATATTCCGGCGCGGTAATGCCATAGCCGGCGAACACCACCGGCCCGGTCAAGGAGCCATTTTCGGAAAAAGCGATCGGGATAAAATCGCGCCCTTCGGCAAGCTGTTTGCCATTGAGCACGAGCCGGTTGTCCGGACCAGGCGTGGCGCCGGTCGTGATGTCGAAATCCTGGAACCAGGTGCCGTGATCGCCCGCCGGTTTCAGGCCAATGCGGCGGAACTCGAGCGCAATGTAATCCGCGGCACGATTGAGTTCCGGCGAACCGTCACCGCGGCCTTTGAGATCATCTGAAGCGAGCCAGATGACGTCGCGCATATAGCGCGTGGGCGACAGCGCCAGCGTGGGCCCTGACGTGGGCTGGGCGGCAAGATAGGCCCCCGGCAAGATACCGAGGGCCAAAATCGCGGTTCCTGCCGCTGCAATCCGTTTCAGCATTCACCGCTTATAATGGCTCAGCGGCAAAGTGTCAGCTGACGCGGTTTAACCAGCTTAGGCTGCGCGGCGCCGGGACCGGGAGCGCGCGGTGGTCTTGCGGGAACGCTTGCGGGCTGGCTTGGCCGGTGCGGCGGACATGCCAAGCGGCATCGAGCGCACAAACCGATCCATGTCGCGATTTGCCGCTGCCACTGCCCGCGCAACCTGCTTCGAGCTTTTGTTCACGGTTTTCGTGACTGAACGCACCAGCCGCTTGCCGTCGCGAACCATGCGTTTGCCGCGCGGGTTTTTCGTTGCAAACCGCCACAACCCAAAGAGTCCGCCGGCGCAGGCGCCCATCCCGAGGCTGATCGCGCCCCAGAACGCTGCGTCGTCACCACCAACAGCCTTGTATCCGTCCCGCGCCGATTTCGCCGCTGTGTTCGCGACACTGCGCAACTGGTCCATGGCGTAGTCGCCCGCTTCTTCCAAGCTGGATCGATTATTGCGCCAATTCAGCATTTTACGTCCTCCGTGACAGCCTGACATTCGGGAGAACGTACCGTCTCAGCTCTCGTTCCGCCCGCCTTCGCTGCCCTGCAGCTTCGGCGCGGCGCGCCCCGCTCGCCTCTTCGCCCGCAAGCGGGGAAGAACTGCGTTAATCCGTCGCGGGCTATTTGCCGGGTACCATACCGCGTTCGCGATAGACCTTTGCCGCATCGGCGGACGACAGATAATCCAGCAATTGCTTTGCCGCGGCAGGATCTTTGGAGTGTGCTCCGATGAAACCTGAAAGGCGCGTCGGTTCGGAAATCGATTCAGGTAACGGCCCGACCACTTCCACGCCGGGTTCTGTAATAATTTCGCTGACGAATGTGAGGCCGACATCCACTTGGCCGTCCGCGAGCATTTTCATTGCGCCGGCGCCGCCCTGGGCGAGTTTGATTTTGGGCCGCATCTGATCGGCAATGCCGAGTTTCTTCAGCGTTTCGTCCATGCTGACGCCGGCCGCAGCACCACCTTTGGGATCGGGATAAGAGATCGATTTCGCCGACAAGAACAATTTCTTGACCGCTTCGGGCGTGGAAATATCCGGATGCGGCGTGCCGGACCGCACCGCGACTCCGACTGAGACATGTGCCAGCGGCTTTTCGGTGTTGTTCATAACATTGCCGGATGAGAGCACATCGGGATAAGGCGGCTGGACGATCGGCACATCAAAGGCATCGCCCTTCACAACGCGCTGCTTGGTGCCGTTGCCGGAGCCGAATGTCGCCTTCACGGTGTTTCCGGTCTTCTTCTCGAAGGCAGGAATCATTTGGACCACGGCGGCGCGAATGCCGCCGGGCGCGATCAGGGTGATTTCCGCTGCCGACGCCGTACCTGTGAGACCTAACGCGACCAATCCAATTGCTGCTGCAAAATTGCGCATGCCTGTCTCCACTTGAGTTTCACGCGTCAATCAATGGTCCGGGATGTTTGCGGTAGCGGTTCACGATCGCCTCCGCCGAGAGATAAGCCACCGCCTGGATGGTAAGCGTCGGATTGAATCCGCAGCCCATGGTCGGAAATGTCGAGCTTCCGACAATGAAAAGGTTCGGCACATCCCAGCTCTGCGAGTAACGGTTCACCACCGAATCCTTTGGATTGCTGCCCATCCTTGTGCCCCCCATATGATGGGCGCCGGGCGCGCCGCCATTGGCGCCGGAATGCCAGACCAGATTTGCGCCGGATGCGTGACCGATCTCTTCGAGTTTGCGCGCCATGAATTCCATGCGCTTCAACTCGTTCGGCCGGCGGGAATCATAGGTGACGCGCGGCGCCGGCAGGCCCCAGTGATCGCGAATATTCGGGTCGAGATCGACAGTCTGGTGGGGATAGGGCAGGTCTTCGGTCTGTGCCACGATGGCGGCGTGGCGGGTGTAGTATTTCGCGAAGAAATCGCGCCACCCCGCGCCCCAAGACGGCACGCCCGGCGGCGGGTTCATGTTGGACTCGCCGATCGGGCCGCCTTCGAGCGCGACCGGAGCGACCGAAATCTGCGCGCCGCGAATAAATCCCAACCCGCCATGATCGAAATTGTCGGAGTTGAAATCGTCGATCGAATGTTTCTGCGCGCTCGGCCCCATGAAGATGTTCACGTGCCGGTCGTCGAAAGCGATCTGCACGCGGGTGCCGATATGGGCCATGAAATGCTTGCCGACATGGCCGCTGGAATTCGCGAGACCGTCGGGGAATTTTGCCGATTTGGACAGCAACAGCAGACGCGTGTTGTCATAGACAAACGGCGCGAGGATGACGAGATCGGCCTCGACATTATTGTCCGAACCGTCCGGTCCATAGAAGGACACGCCGGTCGCGCGGCCGCTGTTGTCGGTGTTGACGTGATAGACCATGGCCCCGGTCAGCAGCGTGAAATTGCCGCTTTTGTCGGCCTCGGGAAGCTTCGTGATGAGAATGCTGGATTTGGCGCCGACATGGCAGCCGAAGGCCTGACAGAATCCGCAATAGGTGCAGCCGGAACGGCCATTATAGGGCTGTGACAGGATCGCACGCGGCGACGAGAATGGATGATAGCCCGCCGTTCGCGCCGCATCGTTGAAAATCAATCCTGCCTCATCCGCATCGAGCGGCGGCAGCGGATATTCGCGGTGACGCGGCGATTCGAAGATATTTCCGGCAGGATTCTTGCGGCCCTGGACATTTCCCGCCAAACCGGAGACGCCGAGCTCATATTCCGCGCGGTCGTAATGCGGTTCGAGATCGGCATAGCTGATCGGCCAATCGCTCAGCGATGAATCGTCGGGAATGGCGGACGCGCCGTAGCGCTCGATGGTCGCCGAGCGGGCGCGGAAGTCATTCTCGTGCATGCGCCAAGACAGCGCTCCGTAATGAACGGTGCCGCCACCGGCCTGCGCGCCGTAATTCAGCGTCCGCATTGGTGCGGCGCGCTTGTTCGCGTCGGGGCGCCATGTCACCGGCTGCGACTTCCAGTTCGGACGCAAATCCTGGCGCTGGAAATAACGCAGTTCGTCATGCGGCTCGAAATCTTTGGTCTGCAGACGTGGTCCGCGCTCGAGGCCGAGAACCTTCATTCCTGCTTTGCTGAGTTCGGCGGCAATGATTCCGCCGGCCCCGCCGACACCGACAATCACGACATCGGTTTTGAGATTGGCCATCAGCCCCTCCGCTTCGGCATCGCCGCCTGCATTTGCAGGCCGGTCATCGGCGCGCGGTTGAAGGCATCCTTGCTCTGGATTTCATTTTTGTTGAAGAAGGGCTGTGCGCCGGGAAATCCGATCAGCTTCCAGCCGGCGAAGTCCTTGTTGCCGCCATAAACCGGATCGGCGAACATGCCTTCAATGGTGTGCGTCCGAAGCGTCGCGAAGAAGGCGCGCGCGGTGGGCCAGGTGAATTCTTCGACGCGGCCCTTCTCCAGCGCAGCAATGACTTCGTCCTGCTGTTTTGGATCCAGCCGCGCGAAGGGCTGGCGATAGGTGGCGCGGCAATGCGCGTCGAGCTGGTTGAGACCGTGCCGATAGAATTCCTGCTGATCGGAATAGGCGCCGGCCAGAGCGAGATCGATATAGTTCAACACATCGGCATCACGCGCGCCCGGCATGCCCGGTGCCGCGGGGAAGATGCGTTCCGCGAAGGCGGCGACGGCCGCCGCGTCATCGGCATTGAAGAACGCGCCGTGCTTCTCGTCCGGCGGCATGGACATCTGCACTGGCTCGGCGGCGCGCGTCTCAGCCACGGGAACGACGGCGCCGGTGGCCACCGCGCCCGCGCCTGCTACCGCGGTCTTGAGAAAAGCTCGCCGGGATTCCTTCTGATTGCTCATACCCTCACCTATTTTGCCGAAGCGGTTTTCAACTCTGCCGCCCATTTGGCGGCATATTGCGCCCTTGGCACTTCGGCGCCGCGCAGATAGACCTGTGCGATTTTCCGCGTGTTGGAAATGCTGTCCACCGGATTGGCGTTCAGCACAATGAAATCGGCGTTGCGTCCCGCCGCAATCAAGCCGGTGTTGAAATGCCCCGCCGCCGCGCCGTCGCTGGTGGCCGCCTTGATTGCCTCCATCGGCGTCAGACCCATGGCGACCATGCTTTCGAGATCGAGGTGATTCTGGAACGCCACCAGATGGCGCTTCTGGCCGGTGTCGGTGCCGCCCACCACCGTCATTCCGGCGGCACGCAACACCATCATGTTCTTGCCATCGGCCGCGAATGACGCTTTGGCCTTCGCGACATCGGCGGGCGTCATTTTGCGCAATGGCGCGCCCCAATATTGCTCGATCTGCTGTGGCGAATAGAGCGCCTTCAGCAGCGGGTCGTCGAGCCAGTTGGGGCGCTGCGGGCCGCCGGCCGTGTCCATCCAGGCCGTGATCAGCGCGGGAGTCACCCACATATGCGGCCGGTCATTGCGCGCGATGCGATCTTTCACCAGACGGACCATTTCGTCATCAACGACATCGCCGCCGCGCACCGGGACATGCAGCCAGCCTTCCATGCCGTCTTTGACCATCTGTTTGGCGTTCGCGAGCGTCACATTGTGCACGCCGACCGGCACGTTGAATTTATGAGCCTCATCGAGGATCGCGCCGTACAATTCCGGCGTCAGCGTCTTCTTCGTTCCGCTGCGGTCATCGACCCAGATTTTGATGAATTCGGGCTTCATCTTCACATAGTCATCGACGGCGGCGCGAGCTTCGGCCACTGTGGTGACGGGATAGGCGACATCGACGCGTGAGGGATCGCCCTGCGCGCCCGATCCCGGCCAGGCAATTCCCGGCCCCGCGGTTTTGAACAGAGCCGCGCCCGGCTCAGGGTGGTCGCGCAAATCGATCGCCGCATTGCTCCAATGCGTGCGGCCGCCATGCAGGTCCGAACGGTCCGCAAGATCACCGACGCCGACCACCGCGCCGACGCCGACATAGGCAAGCCGCTGCATGTGATCGATCAGGTTTTCGCGCGTGAACATGTCTTTCGACATCGTGCCGGCGATCAGGTTCTGGAATCCGAAATGACCGTGCATGTCCACAAGAGTGGGCATGACCGTTTTGCCGGTGAGATCGACGCGGTTGCCACCGGCGGGCAGTGGAATTTCACCCTTGCGGCCGACGCGCACAAAGGCGCCGTTCTTGACGAGGAAAGCGGAATTCTCGATCGCTGGCGTTCCGTCGCCGGTAATCAGCCGCGCGCCTTCATAGAGGGTCGCCTGCTGCTGGGCCGCTGCGGGGGCAAGGGTGAAGCCCAATGCGGCGATACATCCGAATACTGCGCGACGGGTGAACGAATTCGGCATGATAATCCCTCCCACACACTTCCCCCCTCCGGCCCCCGGATAGCGCTTCGCGCTTCCGGGGCTTCGGCGCGACCACCCTCCCCGCAAGCGGGGAGCAAAAACGGTATGCGTTCCGTCCGTTCAGTCCTGGGGTTCGAGTTTGACGATCGATGCGCCGTGATTGCTGCCGGCCCAGAATGTCACCGGCGTGGTGGAATTATCGATCCACACGCGACGGATATTTGTCGGGTTCGGCAGCAGATATTCCGTAAACTGACCGGTTTTGGTGTTCAGCCGGACCACGCGGTCATTCATCATCGACGCCGTCCAGGCATCGCCGTTCCTGTCGACAATGACGTCGTACGGGTTCGACCATTCGGTGGGCACGCGCCATTCCTTCATGGTCTCGGCTTTCGGGTCCAGCATGCCGATGGCATTGCCGTCATATTCGGCGAACCACAGACGATTTTGTTCATCCACGCGCCCGCGCCGCGGACGGGAATTTGGAATCTCGGTGCGGAATATCCGCAGCTTCTTCGTCGTCGAATCCAGAATCCCGAGATCGCCCGAATTGAAATCAAGCATATAGAGATTGTTCTTCAGGTCGGCATTGATGCCATAGGAGCCGATATTCTTCTTCGTCTCCGGATCGGTGAATGTGCCGAGATTCTCCCATTTCCCTGTCTTTGGCTCGAGCCGCAGAATCTGTGCGTGATCGGAGTTCTTCACCCAGACCTTGCCGTCCACCTGCAGTGACGTCGGCGAGACGAAGGATTGCTGCGTCGCATCGGTCTGCCATTCCTTCGGCACCGACCAGGTCTGGACTTTGCCTGTCTTCTTGTCGAATTCGGCAACGCCACCCTGATACATCATGGCGACCCAGAGATTGCCGTCATGGTCTTCTTCGAGGTCCAGGGTACCGACCGGAAATCCTTCCTTGATTTTCGGGATCGGATATTCGGTGACCTTGCCGGTTTTGGGATCCAGCTTGCCAATGAACAGCGCGCCGAAATCGGAATACCAGACCTGGCCGTCACGATCGACGATCACGTCATGCGGCTCGATCGTCTTGCGCGGCAGGTCATATTCCGTGACGACCATATGCGTCCCGCGGCCAGTCGGCCTTGGCAGTGTGTGCAGCGGATAGCTGCGCTCGGGACCGTTGTGGAGATTGATGCTCGCGAGCCATTCCGCGGCGCCGCGCATCCGCCCGGTGAGGCTCGCATCGGCCATGCCGTTTCCGGCGCCGCCGCCGAGATTGCGCCGCGCGGTGCCGATCAGGCGCTGCGGCTGCAATGGGGTGCTGCCCGGATAATAGCCCGACATGCGGTCGAACACCTGCATGAACTCGTCGGCGCTGTGCTTCGAATTCACGATGCGCTGATAGCTGTGGCAGCTATTGCAGGACAGCAGGAATTTCTTTTGCTGATCGGTCCCCGGCGCGCTCATCAGCCATTCGGCGTTGGTCAGTTGCGCGGCGAGACTTTTGGTGGGGACGAGTTTCAGATCGGCGCCTGAACTTGCGCCGGCCTTGACGTCGCTCGTCGCGGGATGATCGAGATCGTACCCAACCGCGCGGATGCTAAGGCTGTAGTGACCCGGTTCGAGCCTGGTGGAGGGAAAGCTGTAGCGCCCCCTGTTGTCGGTGGCGACCGAGACCGCGATGGTTGAGCCGTCCTTCTTTGCGGTCACCACCACGCCTTCCATCGGGCCTTCCTTGGCGGAGGTCACGACGCCGGTCAGGGCAGCGGGGTTCTGGCCATACGCGGCACCCGCAAGCATGAATGCCAGTGCAGTGGACGCAGAAAGCAAAAGCGATGATTTCATGACGCTTCCCTCCCGGTTCGCGCGTTTATGGAACCGCGACAGTGGAGGGTGCGCCTTTCATGGATTTTCGGCAAGCATTGCGGCTGCAAACACCGTTCCGGATACGGCTTTCGTGTTACTATCTTCGCATGCGAATCAGCCTTATTCTGATGTTAAGCGGCCTGTTTGCACTCTTTCCGCAGCGGCATAGCCGCGAATTCGGCAAACGGCGGCTGTTGAATGTCGAAGAAGCCGTTCGCCTGTGGTCCGAACACGGCACGGTATTCTAAAAAGAAAAGCGGGCCAGGCTGGCCCGCTTCCCCGTAATTGCCCAAAACTACAATCGCTTAGCGCGATTCCGCAGCCACTGAGACCGCTGGCGTTGGGCTTGCCGGCTGCGTCTGATTCTGTGCCACTGGGGCAGGTTGCGCCGGCTTGGCGTCGGCCGTGGCAGGCGCCGGCGTGGTGTTCTCCTCGGTAATAATCGGCAGTTCGAAGGCGCGGATTTGCGCCGGCGTCGGATTTGGCGCCGAGCCGACATTCAGACTTATGCCGAGAGCGGGATTGCTGAAGAAATTTGCATATGCCGGTGTGCCGACCGCGCCCGATATCAGAAGCAGCGCCAAAATGCCTGTTACCCTCATCGTTGATCTCCGCCCCTGCTACGGCGAGGCGCCCTCTCGAGGAAATCCCGATTATTGAAAACTTAAGAGAAGCTGTCTGAACGCTGCGTGAACAGACAAGCCAAAGCTAGCGCGAATTGGCCCATGGGTCGATACCGGATCAGAAATCAGGCGTTTTGGACTGCGGCACTTCGGTGTCGTGGGCCGAATAATACTCATGTGTGTTCTCGGCACAGACATTTTCCACCCATTCGCCACCAGCCTGCAGATACGTGGCAAGACCCGACCAGGGGTGGGTGAATTCCTTCGGATCATCGACGGTGAATTCGACCTGAATTCCGTTTCCCCGATAGTCGGGGTCGATGACCGCACCCTGTTCAGTGGCCGGATGGCCGAATTCGTGTAACCCGCGATCCTGCGCGCGTTTTGCGTCGTCATAACTCAGCACGCGATAGCGCTCGATCAAATGCAGTGAGCCGCTGAACGGGGTGCCGTACATGTCGAGCATCGGCACCGGCCCGGGTTTGATTCCCACGGTGTCGACGACCAGCGTTCCGCCTTCATAATGTCCGACGGAGTCGCCGTACCATGAGGGTGTGACATGCGCCGGATGCTGTGCATTCAGGCGGACCACCCGGAACTGATGATCCTGCATATATGTGAAGATGACTTCGTCTTTCTTCTGCAGCACCGCCATGCCCTGAACGCGGTATATATAGGGCGCGACCATCGGCCAGCATTGGTTCGAGGGGGTCGGGTAGTCATTACCGCTGAGCGAAATATCGCCGCGCTTCTTCACCACTGCGGCTGCTTCCGGCGTAAGGATCGGATTGCGGTAATCGCCCAAAACCCGCCTTGCATCCGCCGTTCCGTCGGCGCGCCGCATGAGATTGCGGATCGGTCCGGCACCCGAATAGGGCGGCTCGAAGCCGAATGTCTCACGGGACCAGAAGCCGGAGAAATCGGGAATGGCATTATTCTGCGCACTTGCCGCCGGAAAGCCGGTCAGCGCGATAGCCGTCGAGGAAATGAACAATATCGTGGTTGGACGCATGCCGGTCCCCGTTATGCGCCGAAATTATAGGATGGCGCGCACCGGATGCTCAACCGATGGCAGCGTCTTCGACGGAACGCCGTCACAAGCTTTGCTGAATGCGAGCTCGTCCGCGTGCCATGACACGTCCCATCAGAAGCACCAGCACGCCGGCACCGGTAAGCACGACGGCCAGTGCCGCGATGCTGCTGTAGTAGTCGCCGGACTGCTGCCGCAACGCGCCAATGATCGTGGGTCCGACAAATGCGCCGAGGCTGGACACGGCAAAAACCAGCGCCATGGCGCCTGCGGCGGCTTCGCCGCCAAACACCGTCAGCGGAATCACGCTCAGGGGCGACAGGGTCGAATACAGGGCCATCACCGCGATGCTGAGACCGATCAGCGATGCCGCGTCCCGATGCAGGAAAACAGCGACCGCGCACGCGACGCCGGCAATAAGCAGCGGCACGCCCGTGTGCCAGACGCGTTCATTCTTCATGTCGCTGGATCTGCCCCACCAGATCATTGCGGCGATGGTCGCGGCATAGGGCAGGGCGACGACAATACCGGTCTGCGGCAGCGAAAAACCCATTCCGGCCACGATCTGCGGCAACCAGAGGCCAGTGCCGTAAATTCCGAACAGCACGCCGAAAGCCACGGCGCAGAGCGTGAGCACGCGGATGT
Source organism: Micropepsaceae bacterium (assembly GCA_036273455.1). Lineage (GTDB taxonomy): Bacteria > Pseudomonadota > Alphaproteobacteria > Micropepsales > Micropepsaceae > CAIYRG01. The sequence goes on from DASUHP010000075.1 coordinate 12,231, forward strand.
CCGCCAGCGCGCGCAACAGATCGCGATGCTCCTCGACATTCTCCCGGCCCAGACGTTCGGCGATCAGGTGCTTCTCGTGCTTGGTCAGCCATTCCGCCGTATTGGGCGAATTCGGCAGCACTGCGGGAATGATCAGCGCGAGAAAAAATACCGGCAGTCCCTCAATCAGGAACAGCCACTGCCAGCCTTGCAGCCCGGCATGCACACCGGCGGAAAGAATCGCGCCCGAAACCGGGCCGCCGAAAATGAATGCCAATGGTCCCGCGACCAGGAATATCGCCATGAATTTGGCGCGGTGCGACGGCGGAAACCACAAAGTCAGATAATAGATGATGCCGGGCAGGAATCCGGCCTCTGCCGCACCAAGCAGGAATCGCAAAGCATAGAACTCGCCCGGCGTGCTTACGAAACCCGTGCCGGACGACAGCAATCCCCAAACGCTGAGAGTGCCAAACAGCCACCAGCGGGCGCCAAAGCGCTGCGAAATCACGGCGGACGGGATGGCAAACAGGAAGAAGGAGAAAAACAGCAGCCCGGCGCCAAAGCCGAACACCGATGGTGAAAACCCAAGGGCGCGGTTCATGGTCAGTGCCGCGAAACCGACATTCACCCGGTCGAGATAGTTCAACAGGAACAGCAGCGACAAAAACGGAATCAGCCGCCACGCGCATTTGCCGAATATCCGGGGGTCATCCGGCAAGACAGGCATCCACAGCGCGTTTTGTCATCACGCCGATCAGATGGGCGCGATATTCCGCGTTGCCGTGAACATCGCTGATCAGATTCGATGAATCGATATTGATCTTCTTCAGCCCTTCAGTGCGGAATGCCGATGATAATGCGGCTTCAAGTTCCCTGACCCGAAACACCCCATTCATTCCTGCGCCGGTTGCGGCGACCCGCACGCCCTTGCCGGTATCGGCGACAGCCGCGCCGGCCAATGCAAAACGGGACGCGGGATTGGGAAACTTCGCATAACCGAAGCACCTGGGGATTGGGAACAGCACTTCGGTCAGAATTTCGTCCTGTCCCAATCCGGCAAACAGCCCCTTGAAGTGGTCCTCCGCCGCGATTTCGCGTTTGTTCGTTTTCAGCGTGGCTCCGAGCGCCAGTACCGCCGCGGGATAATCCGCCGACGGATCGTTATTGGCGATGGATCCGCCGATCGTGCCGCAATTGCGCACCTGCGGATCGCCAATGTCTGCCGCCAGTTGCGCGAGGCCGGGGATGGCCTTTTTCACCACACTCGACTCCGCCACTTCGGCATGGGTCACCATGGCGCCGATGGCCAGCAATGATCCGCGTCTTTCGATGCTGTTCATGCCGATAATGCCGGACAGATCGACCAGACATTCGACGCGATTGAGTCTCAGCTTCAGCGCCGGAATCAGGCTTTGGCCGCCGGCGAGAAGTTTTGCGCCGGCGTGTTGCCGAAGCGCGCGTTCGGCATCGGCAAGAGTCGAGGGGCGGAGATATTCGAATTCATACATGGCCGTTGCTCCTCATTCCGCCGCTTGTTTTTCGTGCTGCTGCGCCGCACGCCAGACCGCAAATGGAGTCGCGGGCATGTCGATGTCTTCATGCCCGATGGCATTGGTGATGGCGTTGATCAGGGCGGCTGGTGCTGCAATCGCGCCCGCTTCGCCGCAGCCTTTGACGCCCAGAGGATTGGACGGGCACGGCGTATTGGTCATGCCGACATTGAGCGAGGGCAGATCGCTCGCTCGCGGCAGGCAGTAATCCATGAAGCTCGCCGTCAGCAGTTGCCCATTGTCGTCATAGACGGTGTTCTCGAGCATGGCCTGTCCGACGCCCTGCGCGACGCCGCCATGCACCTGGCCTTCGACAATCATCGGATTGATGAGATTTCCGAAATCATCGACCGCCGACCAGCGTTCGATCCGGGTTTTGCCGGTTTCGGGATCGATCTCGACTTCGGCAATGTGAACGCCGGACGGGAAAGTGAAATTCGGCGGATCGAAAAATGCGCTTTCCTTCAATCCCGGCTCGATTTCGGCCGGATTGAATTTGTGCGCGACATAGGCCTGCAGCGCGACCTCGCCGAATTTCATGGTGCGGTTGGTTCCGCGCGCGGAAAAGATGCCATCGGCGAATTCGACGCCGTCGTCCGGCACCTCCATGCAGCGCGCCGCGACCTTTGTCGCCTTCACGATGACTTTGTCGATCGCGCGGTAAATCGCCGATGCACCGACCGGCCCGGAACGCGAGCCATAGGTGCCCATCCCCATCTGCACCTTGTCGGTATCGCCGTGAATGACGGTGACTTGTTCGATTGGAATGCCGAGGCGCTCGGATACGACCTGCGCGAAGGTGGTTTCATGGCCCTGGCCGTGCGCGTGCGATCCGGTCAGCACTTCGACCGTGCCGGTGACATTGACGCGGATTTCGGCCGATTCCCAGCCACCGACGCCCGCCCCGAGTTGGCCGATCGCCTGTGACGGTGCGATGCCGCAAGCCTCGATATAGGCGGACAATCCAATGCCGCGAAGCTTGCCTTTTGCGGCGCTCGCTTGTTTGCGCGCGGCAAAGCCGGAATAATCGGCGTTTTCCAGCGCCAGTTTCATGCAGGCCGGATAGTTGCCGGCATCATAGGCGAACAGCACCGGTGTCTGGTGGGGAAATTTGCGGATGAAATTCCGCATGCGGAATTCTGCCGGATCGATGCCCATTTCGCGCGCCGCCACTTCGACGAGGCGCTCGATCACAAAGGCCGCTTCGGGCCGGCCGGCGCCGCGATAGGCGTCCACTGGTGTGGTGTTGGTATAGACCGCGTCCACTTCGCAATAGATCGCCGGAATATCGTACTGGCCGGATAGCAGCGGCGCATAAAGATAGGTCGGCACCGCGGACGAGAAAGTCGAAAGATAGGCCCCGAGATTGGCTTTGGTCCGCACATGCAGCGCGAGGACCTTGCCCTCGGCATCCATGGCAGCTTCGGCGATGGTCAGGTGATCGCGGCCATGCGCGTCGGCGAGAAAGGATTCATTGCGGTCGGACACCCATTTGACCGGCCGTCCGACTTTGCGCGCGGCCCACGTGCAGACCACCTCTTCGGCGTAAATGAAAATCTTGGAGCCAAATCCGCCGCCCACATCGGGTGCGATGACGCGCAGTTTATTCTCGGGCGCAATCCCGATGAAGGCCGACATGACAAGCCGCGTGACATGCGGATTCTGGCTCGTGGTGTAGAGCGTATAGCTGCCGGTGCCGGTGTCATATTCGGCGACGGCCGCGCGCGGCTCGATGGCGTTGGGTACGAGGCGATTGTTGACAAATTCCAGCTTTGTCCGGTGCGCGGCGCTGGCGAATGCCGCATCGACGGCGGCTTTGTCCCCGAGATGCCACTGATAGACCGTGTTGTTCGGCGCCTCGTCATGCAATTGCGGCTGGCCCCTGGTTTGCGCATCCGCCAGCCGCACCACAGCCGGAAGCGGCTCGTAATCGACTTCCACCAGCTCGGCCGCATCGCGCGCCTGGTTTTTGCTTTCGGCAATCACCACCACCACATGATCGCCGACATAGCGCACCCGTTCGGTCGCCAGCACCGAATGCACGCCGGCCTTCATCGGTGACCCGTCTTTGGAATGGATCATCCAGCCGCAGATCAGGTTGCCGATTTTGTCGGCGCCGACATCCTTGCCCGTGAATACGCCGACCACGCCCGGTGCCGCGCTCGCCCGGCGAATATCGATGTTGCGGATTTTGGCATGCGCATGCGGTGAGCGAACGAACACCGCCCAGACCTGACCCGGGCGATTGATGTCATCGGTGTAGCGCCCTGTTCCGGTGATGAAACGGATGTCTTCCGTCCGCTTGACCGATTTGCCGATTCCCGTATCGCTCATTTCTTTCTCTTTCTTGTCATTCCCGGCCGAGCCCGCAGGGCGAGGGGGAAGGGAACCCATCAGCCGCGCGTCTGCGCGGCAAAAAATGTGTTTCTTTTTACTCCGCCGCCTGAAGCTTGCTGTCCCCCATCGCCTGCGCGCCGGCAGCAACGGCCCGGACGATATTGTGATAGCCGGTGCAGCGGCAGAGATTGCCTTCCAGCTCCTTGCGGATCGTTGCCTCGTCGAGCCGCGTTCCTTTGCGCCGCACAATATCGAGTGCCGACATGATCATGCCCGGGGTGCAGAAACCGCATTGCAGCGCGTGATTGTCCTGAAACGCCTGCTGCATCGGATGCAGGTTGCCGGGCCTTCCGACGCCTTCGATAGTCGTGACCTTCGCACCTTCGCAGGACAGCGCCAGCCTGGTGCAGGACTTCACCGCTTTGCCGTTCACATGGACAACACAGGCGCCGCATTGGCTGGTGTCGCAGCCGATATGGGTGCCGGTGAGGTTCAGGTGATCACGCAACAGGGCCGACAGCAGCGTGCGCGGCTCGATCTCCGCGCCAACAGTTTTACCGTTCACGGTCAAGGAAACTGCCGCCATTTCCGCCTCCCATGCTTGTCGTTTTTGTCGTTCTGGTGTGAAGCCTGCACCCGTTTCCGCCTGCTCTGCAAGTGCGCTCTACCACGGTGACGGAAGCTCGGACTCGGTGGTATCCTGCTGCGCCTGATACGGGGTATTGCAATGAAGCAGTTGCTGTTCCAGTCGTTCTGCGCTTCGGCTTTGATCATGACGGCTGCGGCGCCGGCATTGGCCGCATCCGAAATACCCGATTTCACTGGTGTGTGGGGCCGCAACGCCTTCGAGCTGGAGCCGGTGCCGTCGCAATACCACCCGATGGGCAACCTGATCCATGAACCGAACAGCACGACCGGCGATTACGAACGTCCGGCAGGGGACTACAACAATCCCATTCTCAAACCCGCCGCGCGCGACATCGTGCACCAACGTTCGGATGCCGCAGTCAACGGTGACATCATTGCCGATCCGTCGAACCAGTGTGCACCTTATCAGCCGCCATTTGTCTTCGGCATGCAGCTTGGCGTGGAGATGTTCCAGAAACCGGACGAGATCACCTTTGTCTATAACCAGGATCACCAGGTGCGCCATGTTCACCTCGCCGTTGCGCATCCCGCGCATGTCACTCCGTCATGGATGGGCGATTCGATTGCGCATTACGAAGGCGACGAGCTGGTGATCGACACCATCGGGGTGAAGCCGGGGCGGATCGACGTTATGGACCGTTTTGGCACGCCGTTCAGTGAAGGCCTGCATGTGGTCGAGCGCTATCGCCTGATCGGCGCCGACGAAGCGAAGAAGGCGCAGGACAGCTTTGAGAAGGTCAGCGGGCGGGTCGGCGGACCGGGCGGCGCGATGCCGATTGATCCGAAATATCCGAAAGGATTGCAGCTTCGGCTGACAATCGAGGACCCGACATATCTGAAAGCGCCGCTCGAAGCGCAGGTGACCTATCGCCACGCGGCAGGGGCGTTGCAGGAGACAGTTTGCGCGGAAAACGCCTATGAATATTACCACGGCAAAGCGACCGAAATTCCCACCGCCGCCCACCCGGATTTTTAGACTCTCCTGTGTCATTCCCGGCGAGCGCCGAAAGCGCGAGGAAAGGGAACTCATCAGGCGCGCGTCTGCGGCGCCAAGAGAATCTTTTCGCGCCGCCGACGCGGCGCGGATGGGGTCCCCTTACCGCCGCTTCGCGGCGCCGGGGATGACGCGGAGTTCTATTTTGCCAGCGCTGCGGATTTCAGGAACGAGACTGTTTCCGGCGGCTGCGCCAATGCGTCCCTGATCTTCGCTTCCACCACTTCGCCGCTGGCGGGACTGATCGGAAGCTGAAGCCGTTTCGCTTCGCTCAGGAATTCGGGGTCACGGACGGCGGCGTCATAGGCGCGGCGTTCGGCATCGAGCAGATTGCGCGGCATTCCGGGCGGCCCGGCGGTGAGCCGGCCGATTTCGGACAAGGTTTCGACCAAAGTGAGCAGCCGCTTCATGCGCTCATCTTTGGCGAAAGTCATGGCGCGCGGCACGCCGGGCAGCGCCGACGGATTGCCGGTCAGCGACAGTGCCCAGAATCCGTGGCCTGCTTTGACGAAGTCCTCCATGGAATCGACGGTCGACACCTTGGCGGCGACTTCCTGGCGCATCATGCTCATTTCGCCGGCATTGCCGGTGAAGTTGGGAATGATCTGCGCATTGATATGCAGCGCATCGGCGAGGATGCGGGTTTCGACATAATCCGCAGCGCCCACTCCGGATGAGGCGAATTTCACCGGCGTCTTCGAATTGCGCAAATCCTCGAAACTTTTGAAACCGGAATTTTTGGCGATCAGCAGGGCGCGCGTGTCGGTCGCGGCCTTGCCGATCCAGCTGAATTTCATCAGGTCGAACAGTACGCCTTCGCGCTGAATGAGCTGGTCATAGATCAGGCCGGTGTTGAACGTGCCGATGGTCAGCCCATCCGGCCTGGAGGCATACAGAGTATTGGCGCCGACGATGTGACCCGCGCCGGGAACATTGCGCACGATGAAGCGCGAACCCGGCAGATGCTTTTGCATGAAGCGCGCGACGAGGCGGCCATAGGTGTCGTACCCGCCGCCCGGCCCGACCGCGACAATGTAGGTGACAGTCTTACCGCTAAACAAATTGCTGTCCGCGGCGGATGCTGGTGTGGGAACTGCTGGAAGTCCCGCGAGCACCAACCCACACAATGTCATCCCCGGCGAGGCGCGGAACGCGCCGAGAGCCTGCCCCCGGCGAGCTGGCGCGTCTGGCGCCAGCGAGGGAAGGGGGGAAGGGGACCCATCCGCGCCGCGTCGGCGGCGCGAAAAGATTCTCTTGGCGCGCAGACGCGCGCCTGATGGTTTCCCTTCCCCTCGCTTCGCTCGGCCGGGAATGACAATTAGCATCTCAAAAATCCGGTTTGGTCGCGGTCGGGAGCTGCGGATTCGATCCGGTGACATAATCATATGGACTCTCGGCACAGATATATTCGAGCCACGGAAGGCCCGGCAGGTAAGTCACAATGCCGTTCCATGGCTGTTTGAACGACGCCGGATCTTCGACCGTGACGTCGATCTGCAATCCCTTGCCCTTGCCCGAACGATCGGCAAAGCGGCCCATGACTCCGCCATTCTCGCGCTCGGCCCGTTCGGCGGCGGTTTTCGCCGCCATGCCGTCGATCAGATGATAGCGCTCGATCACATGCAGCGCCGGGCCATAGGGCGTGCCGTACTGGTCCATCATCGAGAATGGCCCGGACTTCACGCCGACAGTGTCGACGACCAAAGTGTCGCCTTCATAGTGGCCGATGGAATCGCCGGACCAGGTGGGACGGACATGCGCAGGATGGGATGAGTTCATGCGCACATGCCGCACCTGGCCATCCACGAGGTAGAGGAACGTGATTTCGTCCGGCCGTTGCAGCAATTGAATCCCGAGCTGCCACAGCACATAGGGCACGCCTTGCGGCCGGCACTGGTTCTGCGGGTTGGGAAAGGTTTCGCCCTTCAGCGAAAAGGCACTGAGGCGTTTGATCTCGGCGGCCGCGGCCGGGGTCAGATTGGGATCATTATAGTTGCCGACGCGCCGCGCGCCGTTGCTGGAGCCGTCCGGCTTGCGGTTCAGATTTGTGATCGGGCCGAGACCTGTGGCGGGCGGCTCGAAATCGACCGACAAACGCCCCCATTGGCCGGAAAGATCGGGGATGGATTCCCCGGCACCAACCGCCTGAGGGGTGATGAAAACCGCTGCGGCAATTGCCAAAACCAGAGCCAATTTCATGGATTAGACCTTATGGCAGCCATCCCAATGAGGCAACCGCAGTGACCATCCCGTGCTAATCTGGCGACGGGAGGAAATTCAATGATCCGCTTTCCTACTTACGTCGTTGCATTATGTCTTG